>JAIRZM010000003.1 GCA_031267235.1 Holosporaceae bacterium | reverse complement strand
GGAAACAAAAGAAGAATCGAATAATCGCACAACCCCAACGGCCAAAACCTACCCGATCCCGTCCAAGCACGAGATGGTATTCCGACCGCTGTAGTACTTAAAAACTGCCAGTCTTCAGGAAAATATGGCCCATTAAATACCCAGTTAGCTTCCCATAAAATACAACCGCACATCAATGAAAGAATCGCAGATAAAATAAGATAGCTAATTATTTTTGAGGGAATGTTTTTCATAACTTTAAAAAAACCTCTTATGAGCTAAGTAAGCTTCATTCCAACAATACAAGCAAGCATAGTAGCATTTTTTCTATTTTTCCGGTATCAGTTTTTTAAAAAGTCCGTTTACTTTATCCACTAAGGTTATCGAAAATAGCAGATGGAAAGGAGACATTTTCTGCAGCTGTATTGCGCTACATCAGATACACAAGATAGACGAACATAAAATCGACGTATCAACCAAAATAAAATCAAACTTAATATTAATTTTCACTTGCCTCTGTTAAAATATCTCTGATAAAAGAACATGTATTGCTGGACGATTCCCGCATACCCGGGAAAACGGCTTTTATCGAAATTCCTTCCGTATTGCTCATCGATGACGCGTTCAATCCATGTGTCAACGGGGAATGCATCCATTTGATGAAGTCCGAAAAGCGCAATACAGTTAGCTACCTTATCTCCTATGCCGTCGAAACGTTTTAGAAAGCTGATAGCATTGAAAAAATCCATGGTTTTTAATTCGTCAAGATTTAACACTCCGTCCACAACAGCTTTTACAATACTTCGCAGATATCTTGCTCGATACCCCAACCCCAGAGCTAAAAAATCATCTTCCGTGTATTTTGAAAGCATAGTCGCCGTTGGGAATTGGTACCCATAGGGTTCGCATAGTTTTGCGACAATGTTTTTGATCCGAGGAATACTGTTTTGCTGAGATATTAAAAAAGTCACGATGGTTTCCCATAGATCTTGTTGTAGTATTCTTATGCCGTAACCGTAATTAACTGCCGTCGTAAGATATGGATCGCTGGTCGCTTGGATATTCGCTTTTATCTTTCCATAGTCTCTTCCTAGATCGAAATAATCAGACCAAATTTCTTCAAATTTCCGGCGAGTACACTCAAAAATATAGCATGATGGATCTTTTTCCTCCTGAATTTGCAAGCATTTATTTAGGGCTATCACCTTCCAAACGCTCGACGAAATTTCTTTCATACGAAAACACTGCCCTGAATCCGCTATTTGACGCAGGCTGAAATCCGGTAGATGAATTTTTACATAATTATTTTTTTCCATTCGAAAATCAGCTTTTCTAAATCGTATTAAGCATTAGCCGGACTGGTTGATGGAAGTTTTAGGATGCTTCGTTCGGTATTTTTGTAAAAATATTTCATAAATAGTTGATGAGCTTTTCCTCCGTTGGCGCAGATGCGTTTAATATCTGAATTATCAAATATTTTCGATAAATCTACGGGCACTACATTTTTGATACTACCATCTCTGGAGCCCTCGATATTGCAACTTTGCAGCACATCCGCAAGGGCGATTCCATTTCTCAGAAGCATTCGTTTTTTGTCGCTTATCGTTTCCGGAATGGGATCGGTATTTGTAATGGAAGACACGACTTTCCAAAATCTGTTCTGCGGATGTCCATAGTAAAAACCGTATTCCCGAGATTTTACGGACGGAAATGTACCCAATATCAAAATCCGGGATTTTCCATTAAAAATCGGATTAAAAGGATGAGTTAACTGCATTTGATACTATTTTTTCCATCTCCAGCAGATGCTTTTTTATATGCAACCCTCCTCCGTATCCGATCAAATTTCCGTTTGATCCGATTACCCGATGGCACGGTATAAATATCGAAATTGGATTTTTGCCGCAGGCTACTCCCACCGCTCTGCAGGATTTCGAACTACCTAAGTTGCGAGCAATCTTTTTATACGTCACTGTTTTTCCATAGGGAATTTTCTTCAGCTGATTCCAAACTGCCATCTGAAAATCCGATCCAGTATATTCAAGCTTTAAATCAAATTTTGTTCTTGATCCGTTTAAATATTCATGAAACTGAATAAATGCTTTTTTGATTATCTCGGTTTCCAGGTTTTTCATAGCAGCATCCCAATATTTTCCGAAACACAATCTTGTTACAGCTTTTTTATTTGCACAAATTGTTATATCTCCAATTATTGTTTCACAGCAAAAACAGTTCATTTTTCCCATTTTGTTAACCTCGGGATCCAGCGAGGAACATTTCGTCTGTAAACCTCATAATCTTCGCCGAATCTTTTTCGTAAATCCTTTTCTTCAAATAGCGGAAAGTAAATTACGTTCCCTATCAAGAACAGAATGAACAGGATAAAAATATGCCAGGAATTTAGAAGCAACGACTCGGCCAGCAGCATCATAAGTACGCTCGTTATCATTGGGTTCCTCACATGACAATAGGGGCCAGCCACGACTAATTTCTTTGGAGGATTCCAGGGAGCCGCGGTTCCTTTTCCTTTTTCCGCAAAAAGCCGCATGGTCCAACCGGCCAAAAACAGTCCAGAAATCAATAAAATTGTTCCGACAATAAGCCAGCAGAAATTATTCAACTCCCAGCTGTAATCAGTAAAATAAAGAACCACCGCCGGAATTATCACCAAAACATTAAACGGAAGCCAAATGACGGCTTCAATCCATTTCCAAAACATTTTTTCCAACCCAAATCATAAGTTCAGTGTATACTCCGATCAAAGTATTAACAAGAACATAGCTTTAAAATGATTTACACATCCTATTTGTGGTCGGATGATGATCACGACAGCGATATGGCGTTGATGTCAGTCGGACTCATCTGTCCAGTGAATATTCTGTGTCTCTGTGCCTACAAAATGGCTTGGATCGGAAGTTACATTTTGCTAAAACAGATCCTGTTTTGAATAAGGAAAAGTGAGGGAAAAATGGATGTACCAAAGTTGCTCGACGCGAACATGATCGGGAAATTTATCTATCTTCCATCGCTGATGAAAATGGACGTTACCTCTGGCAAGGTTACTGTAATTAATTCTGGAATTCATTCTGATATGTTCAACATCATTTGCAAAATTCGAAGCAAAAATGCTCTGAATTCCGCAGTGAAAAAATTTCGCGACCTTAGATTGCCATTTGCCTGCTGGATTGGCTTCGAAGATGATTATCCGCACTGCAAAAACGACCTAGAAGAATTAGGATTCGTCTGCGATGAATACGAATCCGGCATGTTTGCGAAAATAGAAAAGTTGTCTCGTGGAAAAAAATGCGACGAGTTGCAAATTTATCCGGTGCATGATGTAAAAAGACTGAACGATTTTATACAAGTCTACCAAGAATTAATTCCGCATGACGCGAGTCCGATAGAGGAATTTTATACAAAAGCGTCACAACATATTTTGAATCCTAAATCTGCCCTAAAACTTTTTGTGGGATATTTGGAAGATCAGGCGGCCGCCACCAGCGCATTATTTGTGGACGAAAATACCGCCGGCGTTTGGGACGTGGTTACGCTTCCGCAATTTCGTCGCAAAGGTATCGGAACAGATATGACGTTGCAGACGCTTTTCTACGCCTTCGATAATTTCGGATATCGCATCGGAGTCCTCACTGCCAGCGAAGACGGAGAACCAGTCTATCGCAAAATCGGGTTCCAGAAATTGAAGGATTTTTACATATTTAATGTGGGAACATTATGAAACTTTTTCTACTTTTTTTTATCGCTGATTTTCTCCGTCGAAAATATCAGTGCCATGGCCTGGGGCATCGAAAACAAGTCCCATGAGAAATTCAACATTTTATTTACCGGCGATGACGACGTTGACATTGTTATATCCTGCGATGAAAGATCTGAAAATGTCTCAAAAACTAAAAGATGGACGCAATTTACAAAACTATGTTGCAGAGATAATAAAAAATTATGATACATATTTAAGGTATTGTTGTTTTGAGGGGCAGTTATGAGATATGCAACTTTAAAGGATTTATCGTCTGAAGAATTTCGTCGTTTAACGGGAGTAAAACCATCAACTTTCAAGCGAATGGTTGAAATTTTGGATGCAACTTATAAGGCGAAGAGATGGCACGGAGGACGCAGTAGCAAGCTCTGCGTAGAAGATCAACTGTTGATGGCACTGTAATATTGGTGGGAATATCAGACATATTTTCACATTGGCGCCACTTATGGAGTCAGCGAAAGCTCTGCCTACAAGGCGATCAGGTGGATTGAGGATACTTTAATAAAGCATCCCGATTTTGCGCTTCCCGGCTGCAAGGCGCTGTGTGAGAGCGATATCGATTATGATGTACTGATAGACGCTACGGAAACGCCGATCCAAAGGCCCCAAAAAAGCAAAAATGCTACTATTCAGGGAAGAAAAAGCGTCACACTCTGAAATCTCAGGTTGTAGTTGACAGGGCCGGACAGAAGATCATATGCACATCATTTTGCGAAGGGAAAAAGCACGATTTCAGACTTTTCAAAGAATCAAAAGTGCGCTTATATCCTGGAGCCAAAATAGCTGTAGACTCTGGATATCAGCGCATTCACAAACTTCACGCAGATTCGAAGATACCCCAAAAGAAAAGCAAAAAAAAATCCTTTAACGAAAGAAGATAGAAAAATGAACAGGAAATTATCTCAAACAAGAGTCTTGGTGGAAAACGTTTTAGCTTTTAAACTCTCTGATACAGCGCGCTCGCTGCCACGTCTTCTATGCAACAACTCTACGCCGCCATCAAGGCGATGGCTGGGGTGGTAGGATTCGAACCCACGGAATGGCGGGACCAAAACCCGCTGCCTTACCTCTTGGCTACACCCCAATTAGCGTCGTGACTATAGCATAATATCCACAGATTCTCACAAAAATTGGAAATTTTTTTGATTTTGAAAAAAATTGATATACATTGTTGATTGTGCGAAAATAACTGCGGTTCTCGGGAAACTTAGGTCGGAGCATAGCTCAGCCTGGTAGAGCACAGCCTTCGGGAGGCTGGGGCCGGAGGTTCGAATCCTCTTGCTCCGACCATAATTTAGGGGGAATGGAGATGATATGGAAATAATGGAAATAAAAGCGACTTTACTAAAACGTAAGAAAGCAGCAGGCCTGGTGGTGTTTGCCCTGGTGTTGTCTGGTTTTATCGCCTATAAAATACTGGGAAACAAATCGCTGCCACAGACATTTGCTCCTCCGACAATTACGGTAAGTAAAGCCATCTTAGGCCCCGTCGTAAAATACATCAATGCCATAGGCACTCTGCGTCCGTTTGATTCCGTTGTTATAAAATCAGAGGTAAACGCCAAAATAGAAAAGATTCATTTTTCGGAAGGCGCTATGGTTAATGAAAATGATCTTCTTATAGAATTGGATGATTCCACGGCAAAGGCCTCACTGATGGAGGCTGAAGCTCAATATCGCAAGGCAAAAAGCGAGTTTGATCCCATCGAAAAACTGACTGATAAGGGCATTGCCGCCAGAATTCAGCGAGACACTAAAAAAGCCGAAATGGATATGGCTGCAGCCAGAGTTAATTCCTACAAAACTGCTTTGGAAAAACACAAAATTCTTGCTCCTTTCGGTGGATTAATAGGGTTACGCGAGATTAGTAGAGGTCAGTTTGTCACTCCCGGAACAGAGTTGATTAAATTGGTGGATTGTCACCCTCTAAAGGTGGATTTTAAAGTTGCGGAGGTGGACATAGGAAACATTTACGTAGATCAAAAAATAAAAATTCTCGTGGGCGGCGATAAAACTCAGGAATATGTGGCCACAATTATAGCCATAGATCCGGAGAGCGATAAAATCAGCCACAGCTTTGACGTGAGGGCTATTTTGGACGTTTCCGAAGACGTTGCGGTGGGGTCCCAAGCCTTGAAGCCCGGCCGTTTCATTAGTGTTCAAATAGCCTTGGACGCTGAGCAGAAGGGTATTTTGATTCCCGAAAGCGCTATGGAAAAAGTCGGAGAAGAAGACATGGTTTTCCGTGTATCGGAAGGTATTGCCGTCAGAACGCTTGTAACCCCAGGTATGCGTCTGGATGGAAATGTGGAGATCATTACCGGCCTTAATGACGGAGATCTCGTGATAACCAGTGGTCAGGGCAATGTTCTTGATGGTCGAGAAGTTTCCATTCAAGACTCCCAATCCTTTTCCGAAATTACCAAAGCCATGAGCGAGATATATCAAAAACAAAAGAAAACTCCATCCGCAACCAAAGGAAAGATATAACCGCCAATGGAAATAACTGAAGTTTGCATCAGAAGACCAGTTTTCGCCACAGTTTTAACGCTTGTCATAGTGGTTTTAGGCATTGTAGCCCAATCCAGGCTACCGACTCGTAAAGATCCAAAGGTAGAAAGGTCTCAAATCTCTGTAGAAACGGAATTTCATGGAGCCAGCCCAAAGGTTGTGGAGACTCAGATTACAAAGATATTGGAGGGTCAGTTTGCTACGATTCCTGGAGTGGAGCTGATAAGATCCGAAAGTAAAAATGAAAAAAGTGAAATAACCATTGAGTTTTCCCCGGATAGAACGCCGGACGGAGCCGCAGCGGACGTAAGAGACAGGCTTTCCTCCGTTAGAAATCAGCTTCCCTACGGAATACCGGAACCGATGATTCGAAAAGATGACGCTGACGCTCGGGCCGGAATAGCCGTTGGCTTTACCAGTGCCCGTCATTCCATAGACGACCTGAGGGATTATATAGAAAAGTACGTAAAATCAAGATTTGAAACCTTGCCCGGTGTTGGTAGAGTGTCTCTGTCTGGAGGAAATGTAAAAAGCATGCGCATATTCGTCGATCCACAGCGGCTAGCAGCCTACGGATACACTCCGGCTGATATTGTCGACGCCATTCCCAGCCAGCATATTCAAAGACCATGTGGCCGTCTGGTGAGCAAAGATCGAGAATATATGTTGGTGGCCAATGGAGAGCTCTCCAAACCAGAAGAATTCGATGAACTGGTTCTGCCATCCAACGGGAAGGACAAAGTAATTAAGATCAAAAATATTGGAAAATCGAAGCTCGTGTCCGATGATATTCGCGCTGGCGCTTGGTTCAATGGCCAGGAATGTGTGATGCTTTCCATCACCAAGCAATCCACTGCAAATCCGCTGGATTTAAGCGTTGCCGTTGGAAAAATTATGCCGGAAATAAAGGAAATGTTGCCGACCGGCGTAAATGCTGTTGTGATTAATGATGAAGCCGAAGACATACGAGCTTCCATGTCCAACGTTTATCGTGCAATTTTTGAGGCAACGTTTCTGGTAGTACTAGTTGTATTCATGTTTTTGTGGTCCTTTAGAGCGACTCTAATTCCTATTGTGACCATTCCGGTTTCGCTGTTGGGGGCATTTGCGTTGCTTTATGCGTTTGATTTTTCCATAAATACTTTTACGCTGTTGGCCATGGTTTTGGCGGTAGGTCTGGTAGTAGACGACGCCATAGTTGTACTTGAAAATGTTCACAGACATATGGAAAAAGGGCTCTCCAACTTCAAAGCGGCGATCGTTGGGTCACGGGAAATTTTTTTCTCCATTATTGCTATGACTTTGACTCTGGCTACAGCCTATATTCCGATCGCCCTTACACCTGGGAAAATAGGACGATATTTCCGTGAATTTGCTCTTACTCTTTCGGGAGCCGTTTTGATTTCAGGATTCGTTGCCGTTACGCTGTCTCCAATGATGTGTTCGAAATTGCTGAGCACGGAGCGCAAAAAGAAAGCCGTTGGTCTATGGAAAAAAGCCTCTGATCATCAGGAACGTATTTTGACTCTACTAGAGTCCAAATATTTGTTGATCTTAAACGTCGCTCTGAATAGAAAATACATAGTTTTCGCTGTTGGAGTGTTGATCGCGGCAATTGGAGTGTTAATGGGAAACATATTGCCATCCGAAAGCAGACCCATGGAAGATCAGGGTTATGTCGTAGTTAGCGGCAATGGCCCAATCGGCGCCAGCTATACTTTCATGGAGGAAGCCGCGCAAAAGGTCAACCAAATTCTGGCCCAAACTCCGTTTCTAAAAAACACATGGCTCAGCGCCGACACCAACAAGATTGAGGGATGGGTGCAGTTGCTTGATTGGAAAGATCGAAATATGTCCTCCAAGGAAGTGGAAGAATATATTCGTCCACTGTTGAGAAAAGTCACCATGGTTCCGTGCTCCGTGAGCGCCGGCCATAGTGGAGCAGACCGAGACACCGTAGATTTCGTGCTACAAACCAATCAAAGTTTCGATTATTTAGAAAAATACGGTCATAGATTCCTCTGGTCATTGCAAAGCTATTATCCTGGGCTGCAGGCTCCTCTGCAATCCTCTCTTTTGCCGCCACAGCAGGAGTATGTCATTGACGTAAATAGAGATAAAGCTGCGTCCCTTGGCATATCGGTAAAAGACATTGTAACCACTGTGGAGTGCTTTGTTCGGGGACAAAAGGCTGCCAACGTTCAGCGGGAAGCAAAAAGAGATGAGCTCTTCGTGCAGTTGGAGAGCCAATTGCGCCGAACGCCGGAAGATTTATCCAGAATGCTGGTGCGCTCCAAACTGATTACCAAAAATAATGAGCCAAAAATGGTTCCGGTTAGCGATCTGATAACAGTACGAGAACGCCAATCACCCATGGGATTAAATCACTACAATCAAATGCTATCGGTAATTGGATTTGGAAATATCAACAGTGGATATAGTCTCGGAACTGTGGTGAACGATTTGCTCGAGCTAAAGAATAAATTCCTTCCGGATACAATACAGCTGAGCTTTTCCGGAGCGACTAAATCATACTTGGAGGAGAGCAAACAGATCATTGTGGTCTTCGGATTGGCTCTTATTTTTGTATTTCTCATACTTGCAGCGCAATTTGAAAGTTTTATTGATCCCTTTATAATCATGCTCAGTGTGCCATTTTCCATAACGGGAGCACTGCTCACGCTTTACGTCGTGCCGGAAGGAAGCTTGAATATTTATTCCAAAGTAGGCCTAATAACCCTAATAGGACTGATTACGAAACATGGTATTCTCATTGTTGATTTTGCCAACAAAATCAGAGAAAGCGGAACTCCGCTGCTGGAGGCTATAAAACAGGCGTCCTATCTGCGCTTGCGCCCAATTCTTATGACAACATTTGCCATGGTTATCGGCACCATTCCTCTGGCATTGGCTAGCGGAGCTGGAGCAGGTTCGCGAAGACAGATCGGCTGGGCAATTGTTGGTGGAATGTCATTCGGCACATTGTTTACGCTCTTCATAGTGCCAATCATTTATCTAATTTTTGCAAAATTCAAACAAAAAACACATTCTGAAGAGAAAATGGTATTAGATTCAGACGTTAATTTTTCATAGGATAGATAGCTCAATAAACATGCGTTGTCATTCATTGTATTCCCCGAAACAATATGCTAAAATTGCATCCTTCGGGCTTTGGTGGGGAAATTGTATGGCGCGCATAACGGTGGAAGATTGTGAGCAGGTGGTAAAAAATAGGTTCGATTTGGTGATTTTAGCAGCCCAGCGTACTCGCCAAATTCTGGCCGGTGATGCTATTACGATTAAAAATAAAGAAGAAAAGAAGCCAGTGATCTCTCTTCGGGAAATAGCGGCAAAAACCGTATCCATTGATGCTTTAAAGGAAAGTTCCATCAGAAGTTTTAGGTCGTTTGCTCTGAAGGATGATATAGAGGAAGAAGCGGAAGATATGATCGAAGAGGACACCTACAATCCCTATGTAAACATCGAAATGAGATCGCTGGAGTCAGATAAAATTTCAGTACTGAAGGACGTGGAATTGGAAGAAACTGCTCAACTGCAGGAAGAGTTGAGCAAAGATTCCGTCTGATTATACTGCGCCTTCCATGCGTTAGGGCACTATTCTCTATTTTTTCCTTCAAGGGATCTTGATAATATTCCGAGAGTGATGTACCAATTATTCTCGTTGCCCTTGTGGCGGAACTGGTAGACGCGGCAGACTCAAAATCTGTTGTTCGCAAGGACGTGCTGGTTCGATTCCGGCCAGGGGCACCAACTTAATCATCTCCGGATAGGTTCACAGACGCTAAACTGAAGGAAAAACTTTGCTAAAATATTCCGAGATGGAGTAACGATCGTTTTCTTCCAAAATTTTTCTGGAAAATTTTTCCAGCTGGAAACTATCTAGAAACGTATCCGCATTATGGCATTGATGTACTCGAGTAATGAGAGCATAACCGACGAGATCTTTTTTCAGTGCATAATTGTAGAGTTTTGCTCCGCCAATTAGCCAAAAGTCGGCATATTTGGCGCAGACGTCCTCCAGGGCTCTAAAAATTCGAACATTTGTCTTATATTTTGTTCCATAATCGTCTTGGGAGCTCCGCAAACTTAATTCGCGAGAAACAACGCAATTAATTCTCCCTTTCAGAGGCATTTCCTCCGTTTCCTCAAATGTATTTTTTCCCATTGCCAGAACGCAGTTTTTGGTTCTTGCCTGGAATAACTGCCTATCCTCCGAAAAACCCCATGGAATTTTTCCGCATTTGGAGACGCCAAAATCAGCGTCAACTACGGCGATTAACCTTATCAATTTTTCTGAACACTATACAAAAATTCTCGTCTTAGATCGAGATCGGTCTTTAGGATCCCACAAAAATACCTGGTCACAAACTTTGATCCTGGTTTTTTTACGCCCCTATGTGAAATACAGAAATGCTCTGCTTCCAGATATACGCCCACACCCTTAAGGTCTAAAACAGTCTCCAGAGCTCTGGCGATTTCCATGGTCATACGCTCCTGCAGTTGCAATCTGTGCGCAAAGCAATCAACAATGCGCGCCAGCTTGCTTGCTCCCACGATTTTACCCTGCGGGACATAACCAACGCTTGCTACGCCAATTATGGGAACCAAATGGTGCTCGCAATGAGACTCAAAGGGAATATTTTTCAAAATTATTAAATCATCCATTGCGGAATCGTAGAATTTATTAACTAGGGCAGGAATGTCTGCGCCGTAGCCGGAAAGCGACTCGCTACAAACTTTCGCAACCCTCTCCGGAGTCTCTTTCAATCTCGACGAGTCCGGATCAATCTGCTCAAGAATGCCTTTTATGTGATGCTCTATGTCCATACGTCTCCACCAAAATCAACCGCAGCGCAAAATTCTTTTATCAATCTAGTCGCATTTAAGGAAACTCACGCCTCAAACATTATACATAAACTATGCATTCCTTCAAGTTGATGTTGTGTTAGTTCACTACATATGAAACCAACTTCGACGAGTTATTGGAAACAATATACTGCATTGGAGTTGCGCCGTTCAAGTGGCGATGATGGGCGTGGAACTGTTATATTTCCCAACGGCCTTCTTAAATTCTGGCTTCATTTCCGTCAAGTTATTGGTTAATAGGTTGTTTCTGCCGTAAAACTCCTCTCGCAATGCGCTGTTTCCGCGCTCGATGGTGCAATCTTCCGCCGCCGCCAGTCGATTTTCTTTTCATTGACGACAGATCGGCGGGAGGATCTCTCTATCAGCATCTACGCCATGGAGGGAAGAAGTATCGGAGGCGGAGCGAGAAAAGTGCCGGGGTCCGCTGTATTCCCAATCGTGTTGGCATTGAGGAGCGTCCAGCAGAAGTCGAGGCAAAATTACGTATCGGCCATTGGGAGGGCGACACCGTAATCAGAGCAGCCGCTGCGCCCTGGTGATACTCGTCGAGCGCCATTCGAAATTTTTAGTCGTCAGAAAAATCGGGAGAAAAACCATGAAAAACGCCAATCGCGCCATCATTAACCTGTTGAAAAAGCACAAAAAATTCGTTCAAACCATCACTTTTGATAACGGAACGGAATTTGCCGGACATGTCGAAATGGCGAAGAAACTAAAGGCGGAAATCTACTTCGCAAGGCCGTATAAGTCCTGCGATCGAGGGCTCAACGAGCACACCAACGGCCTGATCCGCCAGTATTTGCTCAAAAAACGCGACTTCGCCGACGTCATGGATAAAAAAATTCGGGAAATCCAAAAATTGTTAAACAATCGACCTCGAAAAGTGCTAAAATTCCGAACACCTACCGCGGTTTTCTTCGATCGCACTTTTGCAACCGTCGGTCCTAATTCTGATGCATTTCAGATTTGAAGGGGCGTTCATTCTTTAATGGGCGATTTCTCTTTTTTTTTCTGCTATTGCAAAAAATATATGAGGGCAAATCAGATGCGAGACAACTCAAGCTCGCTGAAGAATATTCCATTTCTGATGTTTTCGATGGCAAGCTTTACAACGCCGACAATGTTAGGCGGTAATTCTGTTTCTTTAAAAAATTGCATACCACAGCATTTATGAGGTTCGGCGTTGCAAATTTCTCCAGAATATTTTTCACAAGCAAAGAAAAGATTTACGTATGGACGATCAGTTTTGTTATGCGTAATAACATTCACAATTTTCAGATCGTCGCAATTTACATGGATGTCCGCTTCTTCTTTTGTTTCTCTAATAAGCGCATCGATTATCCCTTCATCTTTTTCGACATGTCCTGACACCAATCCCCAATTGCCGCCGTCTCGAACGGTATTTTGGCGTAACAATAGAAGAAATTCATCATTTTTTTTTAAAAGAAGAAAAACAGCCACATATGCTTGTAATTTCATCGATCTTTCCAACTCCTCTTATCGTTTTTCACCCCCCCTTTCAAAAGTGAAGCGCAAAACACGCGCCACTCCAATCGAAAAAGAGCCACCACCGAAGAAGATCTCCGACTGTATGTTTTGTATTCTAGTACTTTTTTGTGCAATCTTGCAAGATAATATCTGAGAACCGAGTTATAGAATTCCACCTAGTCCACATATAGCGCAATTCCTTGGTTAATTAACAACTTCGTTCTTTCACACAGGAATCGCTTTCTCGTAAATTGCCTCAAACTCGTAAACTTTAGCCACCAAGAGATCTAAAAATATCTCCATATAAAATCTAGCCTTTCGCAATAGCTCTAATGGAGGCGGTTGCCATTTTCTTCCACAACAGTATTGAGAAACCGCGAAATGGCCGCCAGATATTTTATGTATATTTTTATGAAATTTTAATATATTTTCGATAAGTGTTGGCTCGGGAATAATTTAAATGCAAAGTTTTTTCGATGATCAAGATGGACCTAGTTTGCTGAAAAGTTTAGATCTATTTCAGTTCGCAGTTCTAAATCCTCAGATAGCAATACTTTCGTTTTTGCGAGTGGGGAAGGAGTTGGCGTCCAAGCCACAAAAAATCGAAGAATCTCAGCAGGATTTATTAAATCGGCTTCTGGAATTGCAAAAATCCTTCATTAAAGAGCTCTGCGAAAAAAAAGATGATGCTCTGGAATTGAGGTATAACGAGAAAAGCAAAAAATTTGAGGAAGACGCCTTTGAGAATAATATTATGCTGTCTTTCGCTCGCAAATTTCATGAAACAATAGCCGACTGGCTCCTGGACACCCTGAACAGCATGAAAGACGTTGACGCCAGGCTTATCCATAGCGCTAGTTTTTTCATGAAGCAATACATCGAGATGACGTCTCCGAATAATTTTCCGTTTTTGAATCCCCGTGTATTGCGGGAGACCTTCAACACATGCGGAGAAAATCTAAAAAACGGTATGGAGATGCTTTTGACCGATCTAATGAGCGGAACCATAACCACCAATGATCGCGAAAAGTTCCAGATTGGGAAAAACATTGCCGCGACGACGGGAAAGGTAGTATACCAAAACGAGCTGATAGAGTTAATTCAATACAGTCCCGCAACGGAGTACGTGTTTGCAAAACCACTCTTATTCGTGCCTCCGTGGATTAATAAATTCTACATTTTGGATCTGAAGCAAGAATCCTCTCTGGTGAAGTGGGCCATAGATAAGGGATTTATGGTATTCATGATTTCCTGGGTCAATCCTGACAAAAGATATCGGGACAAGGGATTCGAAAGCTACCTCTTTGAAGGACTGTTTAAATCTCTGGATAAGATTTTTGAAATAACGAAATCTAAACATGTTCATGCATTGGGCTATTGTGTTGGCGGCACGCTAATTTCAAGCTTTTTGGCCTATATAGCCAATCCGCTATGCAAAAAACGTCCGAAAGCCGAGATAGAATCCGCTACGCTACTTACTACGCTGCTGGATTTTGAACATGCGGGGGATATGGCAATCTTTATGGCGGAAAATTATCTGGAAGCCATCAACGCTCAGCTCAAGGAAAAGGGAGTCCTGGATGGACAAGTCATGTACAATACTTTCAGTGTTCTGAAAGCAAAGGATATGATCTGGAGATACGTAGTAAACAGCTATATGCTTGGCAAAAAGCCAGAAGCTCACGAAATTTTATTCTGGAATTCTGATCCAACCAACCTTACCCAGTCCATGCAAATTTTTCTGTCCAATCATCTTTACCGTGACAATTTACTAAAGACCGGATCCCTGAAAATGTTTGGCGTACCCATTGATTTGCGGCTTGTTAAAACGCCGCTCTACATGGTTTCCATGAAGAAAGATCATCTGGTGCCTTGGAAAGCAACCTTTGATGGTCTAAAACTTTTCTCGGCCAATGTACGTTTTGTTCTTGGTGGCTCCGGTCACGTAGCGGGAGTAATCAACCATCCGTCCAAAAACAAATACAGCTATTGGATAAATGAAAAAACTTTTAAAAGCGCAGACGAATGGCTGAATTCAGCAACTGAAATTTCTGGATCCTGGTGGAACGATTGGTTCGAGTGGCTAAAACCAATGATGGGAAAAGCGGTGCATCCTGATCCAATCATTGATTCTATCCGAGACGCTCCAGGCATCTATGTTCACGATCAAATTTTTGGAACAGAGGGCAACGCATGAACTGCTCTAGCGCTTAAGATTACAACATAAACCTACAGCGGGAATTAATTGTTCCCGCTGCTATTTTTAGGAAAGAAATTTCAGGACTATTTCCAGCCTTTGATGTGAAAACACACAAGAGTGCGCAAAGTAATAGTTTCCTTTTTGGTTAACTTGGTTGAACCTTGATCGGCAAAGTCTTTTGTTTTGTTCCTGCCAAAGGTGTATTCTGCTTCTAATCTAGCGCTGAGTCGTTTTGCAAATGTTTTCTCGAAGCCTAGTGCTATCAGTGGAGTAATCGTTGAAATTTTGTTTGCAGAGGTGGCGTCTATATGTCCTAGTGGATTGCCATCAGCACCAGTCCCATATTCTACGTAATGCTCTTCCGTCTTAGAATATTTTCCACCAATTTTTAAATATGCCAGATTGTCGTTCAAAACTAGGCCCAATCTAAAAGCTACAGATGGGCTAAATCCTTTGTGAGTTACGTCAACAAGCATGCGTCTACCGCCTATTGCCGATTGCATATTGTTAGATTGTTTGGCAGGAGGTCCATAATCCAGTAGCGCTTCCAGAGAAATGTAGAAGGCTTTTATTTTGCTACCGACTCCCAGCACAGCGCTTCCATGAATTGGTGTTGTGCTGCCTTCAATTTCTTTTTCACTTGTTCCAGCAAGGTCTCCTGTTGCGGTGCCATCTGCATACCTGGATCCATAGGTATAGTCGTTGCGAGCCCGATGATTGGAAACTCCAGCGCCTAGTCCGCCATAAAAATGTATCGAACTCCAGAAGCCTTCGTTGAATTCATCTTTGTCTATGTTTTTCTGATCTTCTTGGTTTTCTTCCGACGCAGAGTTATAGGTTTCCGCTAGAGCAGGCGCCACTGCGAAGGCTAGCGCTCCAAGAGTTGCAATTATTTTTTTCATTATCATCTCCCTGTTAAATGTCGTGCAAATGTTGCACCACTTGTCGAAGACTTTAACAATATATTTACATAAAATATTGTTAAATTTTTGCTAATCACCGGTTGAAATGCTTATATTTCAGGAAAATTTCCGAAAATATAGGACGAGAATTATTGGTCACAGTTGCGCAATTGCAACAATTATATTGAATTTTATTCAATGTTAAATCCAATTTCAGATTGTTTCGGTTGATTATTCGACGCCTCGCAAATCAGCGCTACAACCCGTACGTCCTGATTAGGTATGCCATAAAAATCAATGACCAACAGAAATCGGATCAACAAAGAAAATAGTCGACAAAACTCCAGCTATTGCTACAACTTGAATGATAAATCAGCGCCGCAGATTATCAAAATTCTGAGCGATGCGATTCGTCGGCAAAAGCAAACGGCATTTTTAATACTATTTTAATGAAATTTCGTTGAAAATTACTTAATATCTCAGCCTTCCAATCAATTGTTATTAACTTTTATCAACGGCAACGCCTCAATGAAGAAATAATTACTTAATTTTTGGGCAGTTGGCACGATTTTCGCTTTTTAATTTTAGTGAGCGCTTTGAATTTCACTAGCGCTAGGTCGAGCTAAGGAGTGAACCAGTGTATTTCAAGAGAATAATTGCCGTGGTTTGCATTTTCATATTTCTTTGTTTCTCCTATGGCGCAAGCTATGGAGAAGAAAATGTGGCGTTGCGGGAAAGGTATTTTTCGCAGCATGATTTGTGCGAAAGCGAAATCGCGAAAGCCGAAAAGAAATATGGGATTCCCTATAGATTGCTGATGGCCATTGGAACTGTGGAGTCGGGTCGATCTCTGGACGCTAGAGCGAAGCGAGCTTGGCCCTGGACCATATGCGCCGCTGGAAAAAGCTATTATTTTTCCACCAAAAGCGCGGCTATTGCCACCGTAAAAAGGCTCATGAGTCGTGGAATAAGAAACATAGATGTAGGTTGCATGCAGGTAAACTTATTGCATCATAGTCAAGCGTTTAAAACTCTGGAGGAGGCTTTCACTCCAAAATATAATGTTAGCTACGCGGCAAAATTCTTTGTGGAACTGAAGAATACCTATAATTCCTGGACTCACGCAGTTGGCTATTATCATTCCAAGGCAGCCAAATATTATAGGCCGTATTGTTCGGTAGTATATAACACGTGGGCTAAAGTGAGAAATCGCCCCATTAATGAATCTCTTGCCGTTCAGCGGGTCGCCTCAGAAATCAGATCTCAAATATCTTTTCTCCCTTCCTATTATTCATTGATCGATACCAAAATTTCGGCAAAATTACATCAGCTCGGGCGAAAAACAATTGCCCGCACAACTCCGAAATTTTTTGTAAGCGGAAGTGAATAATCTATACTGGTATTATAGCGAAAGGCATAGCCATGAAAATTCTACTCTGCGGAGATGTGCTTGGTCGATCAGGAAGGGAAGCTGTCGCTAAATATCTTCCGGGTCTAAAAAAAGATTTATCTGTGGATTTAGCTCTGGTTAACGTAGACAATGCTGCTCATGGATTTGGCGTTACTCCAGAGATGGTTTATCAATTTTTAGAAATGGGCGCGGATGTTCTCACCGGAGGGAATCATCTCTTTGATCAAAGAGAGGCCGTCGCCCTTCTGGAAAAGGAAAAAAGACTTTTGCGGCCAGCAAATATGTCTTCCATGGTCCCCGGAACAGGCGTCCTAGAGACGTCTCTAAGCAATGGACTGACGGTGGCCGTTGTCCACCTAATTGGCCAAAAATTCATGCCGCTGATTGGCGAAAACCCATTTGATTATATGAATAAATTTCTTTTGAAATACAAAATGGGCGAAAATGTACGAGCCATAGTGGTGGACTTTCACGCTGAAATTACTTCGGAAAAAATTGCGCTGGGCTATTTCCTCGATGGGCGAGTTTCCGCGGTAGTCGGAACGCATACTCACGTCCCAACTGCGGACGAACGCATTCTAGAGCGTGGGACAGCGTTTCAGACTGATGTTGGCATGTGCGGAGACTATGACTCCATAATAGGAATGCAAAAGAAAGCGCTGGAAGTGTTTGCCAAAGGATATAGTCATCATAGATTCTCTCCGGCTTCCGGAGAAGCCACTTTTTGCTCTCTGCTTGTAAATATTGACGATTCAACCGGACTGGCGACGTCGGTTGAGAGAATAATCGTTGGCGGTCAGCTGAAGGCTTCCACTGGAGATACAATCCCGAGAAATTTCAATTAGTTAGATTGCTGGGCTTGTTTTTTTGGCAAGAGTACCCAGGACATACAGAGTGCAAAACAGGAAATGCAGAGGCTGTATACAAAAGCATATTTTCCGCCGAAATTTGTCCATATTCTGCCAGCTATTACAGAGGACGTGAAAAATGACACTCCCAGTGTGATGTAATAGGTTCCTATGGCCGTAGCTCTAATGTGACTATCCGCCATAGAGCTTATGATAGACAGGAACAACCCCTGGATGGCCGTCATCTGTCCGCCCCAAAGGAACGCGCCCAGATAGACCCCAGCAATGGATTCTATAAAGATAAAAGATAGATTCGCCACAATCATGCAGATCATGCAGAGTCTGATTAGGATTGTCTTTCCAAACCTGTCTGCGCAGAATCCAACCGGAAAAGACATTAATATCTGTCCCAAGCTAATGAACATGCTTTCTGAACCGGCAGTGGTTCTGGATAGATATTGATTAGCGTATATCGGCAGCAGTGTTTCGGAAAAGTGTCCAAGCTCAAATATAAGCGCTAGCATCAAAACTTTCCAGAACGAGGAGCTCAGCGACTTCATGTACTTTCTTCTGAACGGGTTGTAAACGACATCGGCTCGCCCATCAGAATTGCGATTTTCATTTGGCATTTTAACTTTTAAAAGACAAACTATCGATACGACTACCGGAATGGCAGCGCAAGCAAACACCAGCCTATAGTTGTTATTGCTCAAGTACATTATCAGTATCGCTATGGGAATTCCCAACAGAGCGCCGATGGTTTTCATGGAACGACTAAATCCGTAGGCGCTTCCTCTATTTTTAGAGGAAGTTAAATCTGCGATTAGCGCGTCTCTGGGAGTCGCTTGAAGCCCATTTCCTACCCTTTCCGCTGCTCCAATTACTGTAATCATGAAGGAAGACGCCGCTGTCGCCAACAAGGGTCGGGCGAACAACGTTATTACGCAGCCAATTAATAGGAAAACCTTGCGTTCCCGCAGATAATCGCTGACGGCGCCAGCAAAAATACGACAAATAAAAGAAATAAATTCGATGGTTCCATCCATTAGAGCAACAGAGGCTTCGGTGGCATGTATTTCAGTCTTCATGAACATGCCAATTTGGCTGTAAACCATTGTCATTGACATCCCAAGGAATAGCCCGAAAAATGAGACCCCGAACACTCCACGGGGAACAGATTTAAATATGAAGCGAAAAGTACTATTAGAAATTTCTTGGTTTGACGACGATTCTGAGGATGGTTGTTTTTTTGTGGTGACCATAAGCTCTCCTTATCTACAACAAGACTGCCGAAACATAACACACTACATGCAGAAAAGCTAAAAATAAAATTCAATGGATTTCAGAGGAAGATATAGCCCAACGACAATTAAAACTTTCCTTTACCAATGAGTGGTAAAATCGCAGCGACGGATTTGTTAGAAAAGGCATAAACTGTGGATGGCTTTGCGTTTAGAAACATCGGCGATACACTGTTGAACAAGGGGTTGCTAACTTCCGAGCAGATCGCCATAGTTGCAAAATTTCAAGAACATTCTCAACAATTATTCGGTCAAGCGGCGGTAAGTCTTGGTTTTTTAGAGGAAGATTTGTTGCTAAAAGTTCTCTCGGAGATATACGTCATAGAAGCTGTGACGCTGGAGTTTCTCTACATCGATGCGAATACTTTGACATCTATTGGTTATGAGATCTCTTCATCCTATTTTGCTATACCGTTTTTTCGCAATGACGAAACAATTAGAGTGGCAATTTCGGATCCCGGCAATCTGCGTGCAATTGACGCTATCCATACGCTTTTCAAAGAATTAAAAGTGGAATTTTACATTGCCAAAGAAAGTGAAATTCTTCATTTTCTGGAAATTATGAAATGTGACGCTAATTCCAGGACAGCGGATCCGCTTCTGTTGCTTAATAAGGTTATTTTCGACGCTCTAGAAGCTAAAGCCAGCGACATTCATTTTGAACCGCTGGAAAATTTGCTGCGCGTACGTCTGAGAGTAGATGGTCTATTGCGGGTACTGCGTACATTGGATCCTGAATCATGGACACGCATAAGATCAAAGCTAAAATTAATGGCCAACCTGAATATTACCGAAAGTCGCCGCCCCCAGAGCGGACATACGCGCATACGTCTTGGCGGAAAAACCATAGACCTGAGGATATCTACGCATCCGGGAATTTTTGGCGAAAATTTTGTTGTGAGAATTTTTGATTTATCTGATGGAGTGGCTTCACTTTCTCAGCTCGGTTTTTCCGATGAGGATTTTATGTGGTTGAAGCGGGCAATTTCATTCCCTAGCGGAATTTTTCTCATTGTTGGACCAACTGGATCTGGAAAAACGACAACACTTTACTCTTTACTGAAAGAAATAAATTTATTTTCCCTAAATATTATGACCTTGGAAGATCCAGTTGAGCATCAGATTGAAGGCGTTAAGCAGTTGGATTTGCGGGAGGAAGGGATACTGTCTTTTTCAGAGGGAGTGCGTTCCATTCTTCGACAGGATCCGGATGTTATGCTAATCGGAGAAATTCGAGATGAGGCGACGGCGGCAAGCGCTATCCGAGCATCTTTAACCGGAAGATTGGTCATGGCAACGCTTCATGCATCTACACCACTGGAAGGATTGCGAAGATTGCTGGATTTAGGATTGAAATTATCTGATTTTGTGCCATCCATGATCGGAATTTTTTCTCAGCGATTAGCGCGCTATGGGAAAAATGGAGAATATTACCACAGATTTCCCATGACGGAATATTTGTACTTTTCTGAAGAATTGAAAAGCAATTTACTGAAACAGGAAGATATAACTATTTGTAAAGTCGATAAAAGTTTCAGAACCTCTTCGGAGGAGGCGCTGGCTCGTAATCTTACGGACTCGGCAGAAATTAAAAGAATTTTTGGAGATGCCAATATATAGATACCAGATTCTAACCAAAGATGGCCTGCGAAAGAACGGATCAATTTTGGCCGACAACTACAAATGTGCCTACGAAAATTTACGCAGGAAGCATTATCAGCCCATATACCTCAGAAAAGTGCGTTTTCCTTCCTTTAAAGTGAGCACCGAAGATATGCTGATGTTTTTTCTGCACATAAGTTTCCAATTGAAATGCAAGGTAAACATTAACGAAGCAATCGAATCGTTCATAGATTTCTATGGTAACAAGACGCTGAGCGCGTCCCTTCTGAACGTGGTAGACGCGCTAAAAAATGGAGAAAGCGTCGGTTATGCCTTTGAAAAATGCAGAAATATTTTCGATGACGTAACCATAGGATTGCTGAAATCTACCGAAAAAACCGGCAAAACTTCGGAAGTTATCATGAGTGTTCTGAACTTTTTGAAATTACAGACAGAATGGAAAAACAGCGTAAAACGCACCATAGCATATCCAATTTTTATGGCGGTTATAGCTATACTGATTTTAGTTTTAAGCTTATGTATATTGGGGCCGCAGGTTGCGGAACTAATGCAAAATTTCAGCTGCGGAGAAGCTCCGCTGCTGACTAAGCTAACATTGGAGTTGCTTCCGCTGCTATGGGAAATTATATTTTTTCTTGCAATTGCTGCATTCCCTACTATTCTTGGACTTTTGCTTCATAAAAATAGCCGCGAGATTCTGTATAACCTCCTGCTAAAAGTACCAAAAATCGGAACATTAATCGTAAAAATTTCACTGTGGCAATTTTGTAAAATATTGCACATAGCGCTGGATGCAAAATTAGATTTTATGGAAGCTCTTGATTTGGCCATTGGATCCATTCGATGGAAAATCATGAAGACCGAACTGCAGAATGTCAGCGAACGCATAGCCGGAGGATACAAAATATCAGAATCGTTTTCTCGAGCAAAATTTATGCCGCCAAGCTTGATAATGGCCTTATATGTGGGGGAAGAAGGCAACGATCTCATCGCAAGCTTTGATCATGCAAGCGAAGCTCAATACAAAGAAATACAATTTGAAATCAAAGCATTAGGACAAGTTCTGAGCATTGGGTTAACGCTATTTACCGGCTTTATACTAATCTTCATCTTATGCGGTCTATTCTACCCTATCTATAACTACGTGGAAATAGCAGGAGCCTAACCATGTATGCTTTATGCTGCGAAAATGGAGTAAAAATTTTCGATGAACAAGGACAAATACTTTTCTTATCCCAGGATGATTTTTTATCTTGCAGCAAAAATTACCAAATTATTCTAGATTTAAGAAATGTTGATTTTTCATTGGAGAAATTGATCAATTGCTCGTTTTTTGACGCTCATAGAATCCTGCACTACAAAAGAAAGGCCATGTCAGCCGATGAGGCGACTTTTCTAATCCCAAGCAATCGCTGGAATTTTTTTAAAAAAGGCACGTTTTATATCCAGAAAATTTCCATCAAAAACTGTGATTTTTTTCATAAATTGCCCAGCGAAGACGGAATGTTTTTGATGGAAAATATAGTGGCTGAATTTTGTGAAAGTGTTACCAGAATTGACGCGGAGACCTGGTGGCTTTACGCAGTGGAACATGAGCTGCAAAATTCTAGAATTATTGCCGGAATAGGGCGCGGAGTAATTTTTTCCAGATTTTTATTTCAGCGCTCGGATGTGCGGGAAGAAGTTTTCAAAACAATTGCTTATCTGAAAAGATTTGGATTGGGGAAAACGATAAAAATCATTACGACATTATCTGAAATTGACACGCTTCCATATAAGAACATATCTTTCGAAATATTTAAACTAGAAGAGCATGAAGAATCAAGCCTGATAAACTTTCTTTCTTCTAGAAAAAGGATAAAAAAAATATTTGCACATAAAAACTGGCTGATGCAACTGTTTGATATGAAACAATTTTATTATTGTGCATTTTTAATTTCGTTCATTTTGGCTTCCATTTTTTTTATGCTCTGCAGAGAAATCTGCGCCAAGGAAGAAGAGATAATGCAGTTGAAAAAGACAGTGGCCGTTGAAGCAAAAAATCTGCACCTAAAGATAAACGTTGATAATTTCCCCTTCCTGAGACAGTTCGTTGATATTTTAAGGAATTCAAGCAATCCACTGGATGGATTTGAGCTAATATCGCAATTCTGTCATAAAAATCGTATTCGCGTGGAACAGTTGTCTATGGAAAATTGCAATTCTGTGCAAATAAAAACGTTGCTGAATAAAAAAAAGTTCGAAAAAATACAAAAGTATCGGGGAAAACGACTGGAGATATCAACGAAAAAACTCTCCACAGAGGGCAATGAATACGAAGAACTAGAGACAGATAAAGAATTTGGCGCATTGCTATGCATAAAAATAAAATAACAATAATTTGCATGTTTTTCATGATTCTGGCGCTTTGTTCCATGTGTTTTGTTAAATTTTTGCAATTGGACAATTTAAGAAATCAAAGAAATCTATTGAGCGAAAAAAACAAATCTATCACTGAATTGGCAAATTCCATCACTGAATCGTCTTTTCGCAGTTTAAAATCCAAGAAGAAAATTTTTTATCAAGGAATGGACGTAAAAAACTTTATAAAAAAAATTGTCAAAAATTTTTCGTTGCGAAAAGTATTATTTAAAATGGATAATTGTGCCAGCGCTCACGAAAAAATACTGGAAATAAAATTTAATTCTCCGAATGAAAGTCGCATTTATAAAATCTTTGATGCTTTATGGCGAGAGTTTGACGGCATCGTAGGCTTCGAATCCATAAAAATTCTAAGATCTAACCTAAGCGGACTATTTGTAGAAGTAAAATGCAAATTTTTTTTATTTGACGAAAAAGAAGCAAAGAACTCCATTGAGCTGATTGAAGATAAACATAGATGCAAAACAAAATCGATTGATTTGTTCAACCTGAGAGGTGCAAAGGAGCATAATCTGCTTGGCATTATAGACGATTCCCGAGCTTACATTGATGATGCATGGTATTGCATTGGAGATAAAATAGATGACTGGGAAGTGGCGAACATACGCCAAAATTCCATTAAAATACAATCCAATAACAGAAAATTAACCCTAAAGCTAGGTAGCAGTTGGTAAATTTTTCTTCTTTAGGCCGCGATAGCTAATCAGCCTGTCTATCAGCTGAGCCAGAGCGCCATTTCCCAGTACGTTAAATCCGGTAACAAATGGATCAAAAATCACATATATGGCTATCATAATGGTCGACATTTCCGGCGTAAATCCTAGATGTTTTTCCAATATTGGCGCCATTACAATAATTCCACCTGCTGGAATAGCGGCTACGGAAAATTTTGCGATTACGAAAAATATTGTAAAAATAAAGTAGGCATAGGTGGATGGTTCAGGAAAACCGTTGCTTTTCAATAAAGTATATGCAATCAGCGGTATGGAGAGGCAATCCCCCAAAAGATGAATGTTTACCGTTGCTGAAATCACAGATCCTCCAAGCTCTTTGTTTTTTACATTTTTCTCAACCGATAGGATTGTAATTGGCATGCTTAGGGCGCTGGACATGCTGCTAACCGCAGTTAAAAATGCCGGCATCATATTGCCAAGAGACAGCAGTGTATCTTTGGGAGAGCATCTATTCAGAAGAAAATACAGCAACAACGTATAGAGCGTAGCATAGCACACAAAAATCAACAAAATCTGCGAATAATTTTTTATAATGGAGGTTAGCATTCCATCTGAAGCGCATTTCACAATGAAGCCTATAATAAATAAAGGAATTAGAAACGACATAATGTTGAAAAGTTTTTTCACCGCGTTCTCTATTTTTTCAGAAATTTTTAAGGCGAGAATCCGATTGATGCGAGCAAAAGCTATGGCGGATATGATTCCTCCGAAGAGGGCGAAATCGTTCTTTATCAAATTTGGTATGACAAATAGAAAAGACGGTTCCAGCGAATGCTCGCCTTCGGCAGTTGTGCCAAGATCGAAGTCCACATGGTACAAAAATTCGCCCAGATAGTGGCTGACAAATGTATTAAAAAAGTTTGACGTGCACAAACAACCAAAAATCAAAAATATAATACTTCCCGCCTGATCTGACAATTTCACGAACGTTTTAAATAGTAGGCCAAAAATGATAAACGGCAACAGAGATAAAACCACAGATTTCAGCGTTAAACTTATGGCATAGATCAATCGCTTTAGATCGCATGGCAAGATCGGATTGAGCAAAATAGCTCCAATAGTCGTCACTATTAATATGAACGGTAATTTTCTAAACACGATTGCCCAAATGTCCTTGCATTGCCTGCTATATTACATTAATTTGCTAAAATTCGCTAAAGAATTTTAGAAAAAACAATTCCACTTCACTTTTTGCATTTCAGCAAATGCAGAAGATATCTAAATTTTGAGACCCAGTAAGCAGATATTGCCATAATGCCGTTTTCAACAGACGCATACTTGAAAAATATCGTGCATAGGCATTGGTAACTACGTAAAAAGCTCATTGATATCTTGCCTGACGGAAGGTAAACTAACATCTCTCGTTTGTAGGATTTTAGAATGGAAAAGACTGCTTTTTTTTCGATTGTTGCCTTGGGCGTTTTGGTAGGTTGCCAACCGGTTGTTAATTCTAGGGGAAACATTGTAGTGGAAGAAAACATGCCTAGATTTATCATTGGCAAAACCACCATGGCGGAAGTTCTTGAAAAATGCGGAACACCTTCGCTACATAAGGATGACTTTACCTGGATCTACATTGGCAGCAAATCAGAGGAGGTCGCTTTCGGAAGCGTAGATTTAAAAAATAGATTCATTGTGCGCATGAGATTCGATCCGAGCAAAGTTCTGCAATCACTAGAGAAAATAAATCCCCAAGAAAACGACGAGATTAGCAGTGACGAAGAAATAACCAACCTGATATCCGATAAGGAAGTTACCGCCAAGGTGGAAAAGTTGTGAAGCGCCTGAATCAGAGGACAATCATCGTTCCACTATACGTTGCAATCATGGTCCAAGCAGTGTATAATTCAGCCGTTAGAATTGGAGGATTTCAATGGAGATAATAGCGGAAAGATGTAAACGATGCCTCGTCTGCATAGGTGTATGTCCCGTGAAGGCAATTTCCGATAAAGATGGGATAGTTTCCATTGATAATAATATTTGTTTAGAGTGTGGATGTTGCGCAGCCGCTTGCCCCAACCAAGCAATAAAATATTAGGAGGAGAAATTCATGCTTTCTTTTTTCTTAGCTGTTCATTTTGTTCTGACAATGGCGATTATTGGATTAATCTTGCTCCAAAAGCACGATTCTGACGGAGCGCTAGGCTCTAGCGGCGGTGGAGCAGCAAGCGGAGTGTTTTCGGTACGTGGTCAGGCAAATTTACTCACCCGAGCAACGGCGATTTTAATGTCCATTTTTATTTTGAACTGTCTTATTATGGCCAAGATGGTTAAGCGGTCTCCGACGAAGGAGTCTATTATAGATTTGGTTGCCAAGGAAAGTGTTTTTCCTGTCGTGAAGGAGGAGAAAAATGAGCCTGCGCCCGCTACCAAAGGCGCTGCTCCGGTCAGCCCTAATCGGAAAGAATCCGTAAAAGATCAAGGGAAAAAGCCAAAGACGAAGAAATAATGAAAACAATTAGCATTGGAAGCGTTTCCATATCCAACGAGCGGCCATTGGCGCTCATGGCCGGTCCTTGCATGTTGGAAAGCAGAGAAGTCGCCTTTCGAGTTGCAGACCATCTTGTTAAGATGACAAATGAGCTCAAAGTCCCGTTTATTTTCAAGAGTTCCTTCGACAAAGCCAATCGCACAAGCATAAAATCTCAAAGAGGGCTTCCGTTGGAAGAGGCTCTAAAGATTTTTCAAGAAATAAAAAAAGAGTTTGGCTGCCTAATAGTTACCGATGTTCATGAACCATCGCAATGCAGGATAGTAGCGGAGACAGCGGATGTTTTACAGATTCCAGCTTTTCTCTGTCGCCAAACTGACCTTTTGGTTGCCGCTGCCAGAACAGGCAAGGTTATAAATGTTAAAAAAGGGCAATTTCTGGCTCCCTGGGACATGAAAAATGTTCATAGGAAAATTTCGGATTCCGGAAATGATAATATTATTCTCTGCGAACGTGGAGCCTGCTTCGGCTATAATCGTTTGGTGACCGACATGAGATCCCTAAAGATTATGGAAGATTCTGGATATCCTGTCTTTTTTGACGTAACCCATTCAATTCAAGAACCTGGAGGATTGGGGGAGGCTTCCGGCGGCAATAGAGAATATGCTGAATTGCTAGCGCGAGCGGCTGTTTCCGTTGGTATTGCCGGTCTATTTATGGAGACGCATTTTGATCCTCCCAATGCTCTTTCGGACGGTCCCAGCATGATTCCTATGCGCGTTATAAGGGATTTCATGATCACAATGCAAAAATTTGACGCCTTAGCCAAGGAAACGAGGTATCAGGATATGAGCTGCTGAACATGCTTTTCTATTCTTTCGGAAAAAATTTCAAATTAATGACATCGAATATTGTACCTGTATGTCTTTTTGGATATTTCATTTTTCATATGATAAGCGGCGCTCGGGGAGGAATTTCCTGGATAAAAATGAACAAAGAAATTGCATCTCTGGAAGAGGAGTTAAAAAGTCTAAAAGAAGATAACGAGTTTCTCGAGAATAAAATAAACCTCATGAGAGATAGTAATCTGGATTTGGATTTGCTGGAGGAGGAAGCCATCAGCGTACTGGGCTTTTCCCACGAAAACAATACGATCGTGCTGCTACCACGCGAACACTAATTTAAACAGTTCCAAAAATAAACGCTGCAACGTCAAAAGCTTCCTACCACATTACCGTTCGCAAATTCGACGCTCTGCCTTATTTCAGCTTGATGCATTTCACTTTTGGATGGATGTTGCTCAGAAACACACATTTTTTCCAAAATAGATAAAAATTAATTTTTTATAAAAAATTAACGAAAAATTAACTTTTGTTTGCCATAATGGGATCATTAACCAATAAGGAGAGAAAAATGAAAAAAATATCTTTATTCGCGATGGGGGCGCTCTTGTTCGCAGACACCTCCGCTATGAATTTTGAATATGATGAGGCCAATAACAACAATGATATTAAAGCTGCTATTAAGAGTTACTCGCAACATTTAACCTCTGACTCAGCTGAAATCCTTTTGAATAACTGTTTGTTGCTAAAAGACAAACTTGAAACACAAGCAAACACATCCGGAGGAAAACCTCAGGATTTTCTGAAACTTTTTTCAGAATATTTAGAAAGTGCTGAAGAAAAGGAAAACAAGGAATCTTTCCAGAAAAACGGAGGATTTTTTAGCAGCTTATTTTCTTCTTGTTCATGTTGCGATCTAAATGGCGACGGAAACGTTGATGGAAAAGACCTAAAGATTCTTTTAGGAAACGCTTTGGAAAACATAGTCGGCTTGCTTGGAAATGAAAACAATGCCTTCGATAAGACCGGCATGCAAGGTATAATCCTATCTTTGCTTTCCAAAAAACAGTGATCCGCGAAGCCTGAAACGCACAAATTAGAAAACGAAGCCGCATCTTTTTCTCTACCAGATAAAAATGCGGCTCGTTGCGCCGCTCATTGGAAATACATGCATCCGAGAGATTGCCACAACCACAATGCCGCATGCTCGCTTGAGTAAAAAATGGAATCGGTGTAAAAATGGTACATCTGCAGCGTTCTGGTAATTATATGTTAGAGACAACAGAAGATAATATACTCAACGGAAAAATAAGGCTTTTTCAGCCAAAAAATGGCTATAGAGTGGCCGTAGATCCCATTATTCTTGCCAGTCTAGTTGCGCTGAGACCATGTCATAAGGTGTTGGACGTTGGTTGTGGAAGCGGCGCCATATCTCTGATTCTAAAATTAAAAGAAAAAGCGGCAGAAATTACAGCCATAGATATGGATGACGAAATGTGTCAGATATGCCAACGCAATGGGCAAGCTAATTTTCTGGATTTGGAGATAATCACGACAGAGGTGGGAAGCTTTTCTGACCCCCTGAAAAACAGATTTTTTGACGTTGTAGTTACAAATCCTCCTTTTTTCTCTGCGCAGTCATTCAGACCATCCAATGCCAAAAGATTTGCAAATTTTGAGACACTGGATCTTCTTCATTGGATTTCCTACTGCCTTAGAAAATTAAAAAACAACGGAGTATTCTACATAATTCACTGCGCCACCCGCATCGGCGACATTCTGGAAGTTCTGAACAAAATCGGCAGCGTTGAAATCATGCCGCTCTTTCCCAAAGAAGGAATGGAGGCAAAGCGTGTGATAATTAAATGCAAAAAAAACCATAAGTCTGGAGCCAAAATCTTGCCAGGATTGTGCATGCATCGTGCCGACGGCTGTTATTCTGCCGATCTTAGCGACATATTGAAGGGGAACTTTCTTCCATCACTCCAACAGGAAACCGCCATCTAAACGAGTCTTTTTTTCACCATCAACTTCACCGCAGTTTGAGCTTCTATTACTTTATCCGACGTCAAAACTTTAGATTCTTCGTCCGCGTTAGTTGCAATAATCTCTGTTTTTTCTTCCGCGTTAGTTGCAATAATCTCTGTTTTTTCTTCCACAAGTTTTATTTCTGCTTTTATATATGCAAATCTGATAGTTGGAAGAAAACAGCCCTGAATTAATTAATTAGTAGCACATTTATGAAACAATGCTTAGTCATGAGTAGATGTTTTCGGCGTTTTCTTGTTTTTATCCTCCTGGGAATCGTAACTCACAATTTCCCAAACCTTGTTTTTGCGAACTATGATAATAGTTATAGCAACAACAATTTGAACTACTCGCCGAACGAGCAGGAGATGCAAAATCAGGAAAATTTGCCGGAAAATAGAGAGAAAATCAAATCTAGCACCAGATCCTATGTCGATAGCCTTTTAAAAATAAACGACGGCCTGGATCCGGTCTACAGAAATCCAGCAGAAAGGGAAAAAGCAAAAAAACAAAATCCGGAGTGGCAGGTCAATGAAATACTAGAAAAAATAAAATCTTTAGAGAAGCTCATAATCAGCGACAAATATAACTATAATGCAAAATTACCGGAGGGAAAAAATAAAGTATCCAAAAAACACCATGCCTCAGCACAAAGGCGGAGAGGACGTCTTCATTCCCATAGAGACCACGGAGGTTATCCACGTGGAATATATACTGTGAAGAGTGGTTATAATCTAAAGAATTCTACCCGTCTAGTCGGAATACAGTCATCCTTCTATGGCAGCAGCCATTATAAAACGAAATCCCACGGATCGACTGGAACAGAATCATCCATAGCTGGAAAAATAGAATCCTGTGATCAAGGACGTAGCTGCCCCGAGTCAAAATCCAGCAAACTCGATGCAAAGTCCGAAAAGCATGGTGAGTCAGAATATTTTCGAAGCACCTCCGGCTGTGAAACTGGCTGCGGAAGCTAAAGAGCGAATATCAATGACGAGCTAAAGCCGATGGGTTGAGGTTACTAAGAGTGCACTCAAAACTCTGCCATAATGATTCTTCAAGGAGATCAGATCACTATTTTCCCCCTGAAATTTCCGATGGCGGGAGTGACGAGACTTGAACTCGCGACCTTCGGCGTGACAAGCCGACGCTCTAACCAACTGAGCTACACCCCCCCACAGATATACGCACCAAATTAAATAAGATGATCTTTGCTGTCAAGAACAGATGCTAATGGGGATTGCCCCATAAAGATAGAAATCATCGAACAAGCACTCTAAATTTCCAGCAATTTCTAGGGATCTGCCTCCATCGTCAACATCCCCTCTAAAGCCTGAAAATTCAACAATAATGTTCGTTAGTTGGGTTTTGCGAATTTAGGGCTCAAGTTCGAGGAGACTCATAAAACAAAAAATTATAAACGAACATGATTAATATGCGATCGTTATATCATGTTATATGTTTATGGGGTAATCCCAATTTTGGCGCCCAGATTTACAAAATTCACAATTGTGATACTCTGGGGCTTGGTTAAGTCTTGCGAAAAATGGCAGAAGTCATCGCCCTGAAGGCCGATAATATTGAAAGCTGCGATCTGTTATCCTCTTTGTTACAGGATTCCATTTTCCATATTTCCGGTCATTCCTTTAGCGGGCCAAGGGGGCGTCTTCGCCTGCTATTGAACAGATTTTGCTGGGAATCTTTCAACGATTTCCATGAAAATCAGTGTTATTTTAGAGTGCATTCAGGTCTCTACATCCAAAATATTGATTCCATAATTGTCAACGATAATTTTAAAAATGGTCACGAAGCCTATTTAAATTTATTGGCGCTTCACGCTTCGGAGAAGGAAATTAATCTGATTTTTTCTAATCATAAACATGTGTGCATCAACGTAAGCGGTCTGTTGATGCATCTAAAAGATCTGCACGATAGGTATCCGACGCCTTCCTGTCCCATTCATTCAGCATAGGCACACGCTTGGGAGATTAATCAATATGTCTGGACGTAAATTATTTGGGACAGATGGAATTCGCGGAGTAGCAAACGCATATCCCATAACTGCAGAGATGTGTTTAAAGTTGGCCAAAGGCATGGAGGCCTGCAACATCTTGAAGGCGGGAGACTTCGTAATAGTGGGAAGAGATACCCGCATCTCCGGCGATATGCTTGAGCATGCCCTGGCTGCAGCCTTTTGCTCCTGTGGTATTCGCGTTGGATTATTGGGAATTGTTCCGACTCCGGCAGTATCTATTCTGTGCAGAAAGCTTAGCGCAGTCGCTGGAATCATGATTTCCGCATCCCATAATCCATTCGGGGATAATGGCGTTAAGATATTTAATTCTTCAGGATGTAAATTAACTGATCTCCAGGAAGCAGAGCTGGAAAAAATTATGCTGGATGACGCTTTTTCTTCACAATTCATGATAACCGGATCGCGCGTTGGCAGAACGCAATGCGAAGAACATTCTTTGGGCTTGTACCTAAATAAAATAAGAGAATCTTTCTCATTTAAAAATCAAACATCGTCAATGCGGATGGTGCTGGACTTAGCCAATGGAGTTTTTTCCTCCATTGCGCCAGAATTGCTGAGAGAATATGGCTTTGATGTGGTATCAATGCATGACTCTCCAGATGGAATCAACATAAATCATGACTGCGGGGCCACAAATCCACAGACTCTAAGTCGTGGTGTCATCGAATATCAAGCGCAGGTGGGTCTCGCCTTTGACGGAGACGGAGATCGCGTGCTTTTGGCGGATGAGAATGGTAATACCATTGATGGAGATCACATATTGGCCATCCTGGCGCAGTCCGAAAATTTTCAATGCCCGGAGCTGGTATCTACGCTAATGTCCAATCTGGCTTTGGAGAAATATTTGGCGTCTCATGGCGTAAAATTAGCGAGAACTGCGGTTGGAGATAGATACATTTCTGAGTATATGCAGCAAAGCGAAGCGACGCTGGGAGGTGAGCCTTCCGGGCATATAATTGTAAAGTCCCACGCTTTGACCGGTGACGGGCTATTTGCCGCTCTAAAAGTTCTGGAATACGCCATCAATTCCGGGAAAAAACTCAGTGAATTAAATAATCTCTTTCGCTCTTACTCAAGTTTTAGCAAAAACGTAGCGGTCAGCGACAAAGCGGTCATCAATGATCAGAAAGTAATTAAAGAAACAGAGAAAATTAGAACTGCTCTCGGCAACGTAGGACGGTTAATTCTGCGCTTCTCCGGAACTGAACCTGTCATTCGCCTATATCTGGAAAGCGAAAATTCATCCGAACTAAAATGTATGGCCGAGTCGCTTGCGGCGACGATAGAGAACGTCCAAGGCTGCGTCACAACATGAATTCATATTCCATTAGACTTTGGATTGACAGATTTTTTCAAGAATTTTTATATAATCGACAACGGTTATTTCTTCCGCTCGAGTATTTTTATGATACCCTAGACTTTCCAGAGTCTCCTCTGGATCGGGAAAAAAAATACCAAGAGATTTGACTGCCACCTTTCTTCTATGTGCAAATACTGCAGCAAGTAAATTTGCGAATGCAAGGTGTTTGTCCAGATGCGAGTATTTACTGAGCTCGAAGGGCATGAATTTTACCACTGTGGACTTTACTTGAGGAGTCGGGAAAAAACTTCCGGCTTCTAGGTCAAATATTTTCGAAACTTTGGATTTCCATTGAGCTAGAACGGACAATTTGCCGTAGGCCTTGGTGCGCGGGGAAGCGTAGAATCTATCCGCCACTTCCTTTTGAAAGGTCAAAATTAATTGCTCGTAGAGATGAAATTTTTCAAACCAGCGGCATATGAGTTGCGTAGAAATGTTGTAGGGTAAATTTGCAATAATTATTTCCGGAGCAATGGTTTCCATGTCGAATTTTAGAACGTCGCATTCTATAACCTCCAATTTATCGCCGAAAATACTATGCATGCTTCTCCATGCTTCTGCCCAGCGATGATCCAGCTCCAGCACAAATACTTTTTTTACATTTTGCTTTAAAATTTCCAGAGTTAGTCCACCAGGCCCCGGTCCAACTTCCGCTACGATTTTTCCATCGATATTTCCGGCCGCCGAAACAATTTTACTGCTAATTTTTTCATCGAAAAGGAAATTTTGGCCAAATTTTTTTTCGGCTTTGCACTGAAATTTATGAAATATTTTTTTCGCGGAAAGATCTTCTAATTTACTAGATAAATTCGCCCTGGGATCCATATTTTTCGTTAATTTTTATGTGGGATTTTTTCTTCAAATACTGCAATTCTCTTTCGGAAAAAACGCTCAAACGCTCGCTAATTTTCTGAATTTTCAAATCATCCGGAGAGGATTCCTTGATCTGCCGAGTTTGTCGATCAAGCATACATATGGAAATAATTCCCTGTGGGGTAGGCGTTGGATTCCCAACTCCACCTGCTGGAATTTCCGAAACCATACCTCGAAATTGAGGCTGCATACTTTCCAAAGCAATTGCTACCGGTTCAGAAATTTCACAAAACCCAGAATCTTTCGCGCTCTGAATCATGGCGCTGGCATTGCGGGAGTTATTTTTCATATCCAAAACGTAACTCATGAGTTTATCAACCTCTTCACCAGTTGGATTGGAAGAGCTAAACGGAGTTAGTATTTGCACAAATTTAAGATCCGTAAATGTGCTCAGGCCGGCTTCTCTTTTGTCTTGTAGAAATAAAAGGACGTAGCCGCGACCATTGCGCACTATGGATCGACTGCCGACGGCCATTTTCTCAAGCGCGCTACTCTCTTCATCCGATAATTGTCCCATGAATACCCAGCCAATTTCTCCGCCCTTGGATGAATCAGGGCTTTTGGAAAATTGTCGGGCCATGCCGGCGAAATCCGCTCCGCGCGCAAGCATTTGGCTTAAATTATTCACGTGAGCCAGAACGGATTTTTCATCCATCGGGTCGGATACTGGGAAAAACATGCGATGCACATAGAACGATTCCTGACTCTGTTTCTCTTTGATATCCGCCATTGTTCGATTTATTTCCGATTCGGAGATATTTATGAATCTCACAAATCGAGCCTTTATGTATTCGATCCAGGAGAGATTTATTTTTATTTGTTTTAGTATTATGCTTTTATTTATATTTTTTTTCGCCAACAATTCGCCAAAGGCGTCGCTTTCCATATTATTGCGCTTGGCCATGTCAGTAAAGACGGATTTTACTGCATCTTCCGAAACCCAGCCTTCTTTTGGTTCATATTTTTTTGTGCATTGCCATTTGAGATATTCATGAATCATCTCCCTTAAAACTTCCCGAGAAATCTTTGTCTTTAGTTCGGGAGTGACATTGCCGCCAATGGAGAATAAAACCATATTGACTCGATCCTCGAAATCGCTAAACGTAATAATGCTTTCGTTTACCACAGCAACGATGCCATTGTACTCCTTCGAATACTCGTCAGAAGTTTTTTGCGCGCCAGCACCGCTCTTCCACGCAGTCAATAGCAAAGCGACGCAGCAGATGCGAAACAATCCTTTCACTAAAATCTCCCGTGTAATTTCTCACCGCTAACTGGAGCTTAAAATACTATGAAAAATAATAGAAATCAAATGCGATCATATTATATACTCCGTGCGAAAGGAAGTGGAATTGAATCGTTTAGCAAGAGAAGTGTTGGTTAAAATTTTCAGAACGACCGTCTATTCCACGGCAGCGCTGGCTTTCTGTGCCTGGATAGTACAATCTTCTAGATATCTTGGAATATTGAATACCAGCGGCATTAGTCTTTCTAAATTTTTAAAATTTACCTCCTATTTGTCGGTGGACATTGTGGCTGTAATTTTTCCCATAGCGTTAGCCGTCTCTGCAGCTTTCGTTTATCAGAGATTTATTGAATCACAGCAACTTGTGGCACTGCAATCGGCTGGCATCTCTCCCATGAAAATGCTTTCTCCACTTCTAGTTTTGATAGGCCTTATGGTCTGCTATTTGTACGCCAATAACGCCTACATTTCGCCGCTTGCCTGGAAGAAATTTCGCGCCCAGGAATTCAAAATAAAAAATAATATCAATCCCCCCGAAAGTGCCGGATCCATTTTTTCCAGCAATGGGTTTTCCGTCTACGCCCAAGAATACATCGGAGATTTATATTTTCGAGACATATTCATCGTAGACGTAAGAAATCCAGAAAAAACATACACTTACTATGCAAGACGTGGCACCATAAGGAACAACATCCTCCTGCTGATCAAGGGAGAACGCATCGAGATAGAGCTCAAAACTCACCGAGACTCAATCATGCAATTTCAATCCTATAATTGTGATTTAAAGGAAGTTTTGAGCGTGGGGAATAGGCCCTCTCAACCCAATGAGAAATTTATTTGCGACCTATTGCTGGAAAGTGCTAATGATCCGGAGACGATGATGCAGAGAGCGCTTTTTCACCAGAAAATGCTCTCTCCACTTCTTGCTTTTATATTTTCGCTATTGGCATTTTTTATGATATTGCAGTCTCCCTATAGAAGAAAACCGACGATTTTCAGAATGGGATGTCTCGTGGTTACAATCGTCCTATTCCAGGGCGTTTTTTTTTGGATCGCCAATGCAAGCGCGAAAAATCCAGAACTTATAATTCTAAATTATGTGCTGGTGGGAAGCTCTTTTTTGGCGATAACAACTTTAGTTATACAAAAACGTAAGTCTATAGAATGAAAAAAACTATTTTTAAGTATCTTTTTAAGATGCAGCTAAAAACAATGATTTTTTCGTCATTATCAGTCTTCTGCTTGATTTTACTTTTTGATTTTGCGGAAGTTGGCAGAAAATTCCCAATATCCACCATAGATGAAACTCTTTTTGCAATAAAATTATCTCTCCTACGAACTCCGTCAACTTTTGGCGAAATTTTGCACTACATTTATTTCCTAACAGCGACCTTTAGTCTGTGGAGTTTATGTAAATCAAACCAAATGACGATTTTAAAATCCAGCGGTCAATCTCCGCAGCAAATATTATATCCTTTTGTTAGCTTTGCGATTTTTGTGGCGACCATTTGGATATTAGTTTTTCATCCTCTTGGATTGTTTTGTGAAAGATTATTTTATGAAAAGGCAGCTGCCCACGTTGGTTACTCGGAGGAAACTAACGAAAACATTTGGATAGATTGTAGCCGAAGCGATGAAATAATATTCATAAAAACCATAAAAGAAAGCCAAATAAACGGGCTGTATCTATTTAATATGGCGAATAATAGGCGCATATTCGCTCATCAGGCTATGATAAAAAATGACAGATGGATTCTAAAAAACGTAACCTCCATAGATAGCGATGGAATTAAAAATAAAGACATACTAGAAGTTCCCAGCAAAATGTCGCCGGACCTGATTTCGCTGCTGCTAAAATCACCGGCAAAGCAGGATGTTTATTCGCTATACAAAATTTACCGCATACAAAAAGAAAACCTAGTGACATTAAGACTCTACGAATTGGGATTTCACAAGCTGTTGGCCAATTTCGCCAATTTCATTTTATTTGCATTAATCGCAGCGATCATCTGTTTTCCAATTAATCGCTATAAGACAAGAACCAACATTGCTCTAAAGGTTATGGCAAGCGCAATTCTATTGAGATTCATCAATAGCATACTGGAATCTTTGGCGTATTCCGGCATAATATCTGCGCCTTTTGCATGTTGGAGCCTCGTGTCTATATTATTGTGCCTCTCCATAGCCGTATTAATCTGGAAAGAAGCATGAAAAAATTACTGGCAGTGATGATAAATTGTCTCTCTTTTGTTTCACTCTTGGGTGAGGAGATTACATTTATTAATGCCGACAGCGCCCAATATACTAAAAATGCAGTTCACTGCACTGGAAACGTAATAATCGTATATTATGGCCGCATAATATCGGCGAACAGAATTTCCTATGATAAAAAAAATGAACTCCTGGAAGCAAAGGAAAATGTAATTATAAAAGACGAAAAATTAAATACTTACTTTATGGACTCGCTTTCGGTAAATAAAAATTTTAGATCCGGAAATGCAAAAAATATAAAAATAATAATGCCAGACAAGTCGCGACTAGCTGCTAAAAAATGCATTCTAAATGCCGGAAAATTTGAGTTAAAGAATGCAATTTCTACGCCATGCTACGAATGTAATGAATGTAACGAGCTGACATGGCAGGTAAAATCTTCCACTGTAATTTTTGATCCGGAAGAATATATCGAGTATAAAAATGCAGAACTCGAATTATTTGGAACTCCGATTGTTTATCTGCCGTATCTAGCCTCCGTAAGTCCCAAAGTAAAAAGAAAAAGCGGTTTTTTGGTTCCGGAATTTTCCACATCCAATGAGAGGGGACTCAGTATATGTCCCAAGTATTTATATGCTATTTCTAACTCTCAGGAACTATTGCTTAAGCCCATAGTAACATCAAAAATTGGCAGTGTTGGGTGGATTTACTATGGCGTAAGGCTCCCAAATGGAGAATTTGACATCGATGCTAGCATGACAGGAACAAAATCTGTATCAAATTTTGCAGTTAGCAGTGATTTTGACTTAAAAACCATCGAAAAAATAAAAAATTCCGGCTATCGTGGGCATATATTTTCTAAAATAAGATACGAGATGAATGATGTTTGGAGGTGCAGTTCAGACATCAATTTATCGTCTGATAGATACTATTTAAAAAGATTTTCATTTTTTAAAGTCGTTGACAGAGCTCTGGAAAGTAATGCGAAGCTAGAAGGGTTCGATGGCGAAAATTATACTTCCCTAAAAACGGCTATGTTTCAGAGCGAATATTCCGAAAATATTCCGCGCATTCTTCCGGTTTTGGAACGAAATTGTTCCCTAGAACTGCTAAATGGCAGCTGTCATTTTGATTTCTTATTTATGAATTTGGATTTTAACAACAACAGGTCTGCGCAAAAAGTTATTTCAAAAGCCTCTTGGGATAAGAAAATATTACTTCCCTATGGAAATATTTTTAACATTAGGGGCGCTATTTCCTTTAGAGGATTGAATGTTTCGGAAAGAGAAAAGACGAACTACGATTCTTTCTGTGGCGCGATTCCGCTACTGCATTGCTCTTGGCAGTGGCCATTGCTCCTATCCTCCGCCTGGATTGATACGATCGTTACTCCAATCGTCGGGACCATAATTTCTAGCAATAAAAAATATAACGATATTTTTGAAGACCCAGTATACGAAGCTAATAATTTTAATCTTTTTTATGAAAATAGATCCGTTTCTCCCTATAACATAGACTCCGGAAAACGCATTTATTATGGACTAAAGCTTGCAGGATACGATGATGGAGAGAGCTTATATCGTTTTATAATCGGAAGATCCAGCGAACTTACAACTCCTCCGGAACGATTGGAAAGTTCAGGATTAAAGTATAAACATTCGAATATCATCACAACCTTAGAGGTCTTTTTGTCCAATGAATTTACATTTGTGGGCAATGGAAGCTATTCACCCAAAGAAAAAAAATTGCTAACGCTGGAGGAAGGAGTGCGTTTCTCCAACAAAAGAATCGATTTAGAACTTCTTGTTTTTAATGGGAAACAATGCCTTTTCGATCCATTTGCAACGAATGCATCTTCGCTGACAAAAGAGCAGAAAATTCAGAAATACAAGGGGATAATGTTAGATATCGCTTGGCATGCAACCGGCACCACAACCCTAAAAGGCTCCCTCATAATTGGAAACGAATTTAAAAATGCCAATAATCTTCAAGAAAAATCAACGAATAAATATAAATTAGTGCGGCAGAATATTGCATTGGAATGGAGCAACGAATGCGCCAAGATCGACCTAATGCTCGAAAGAAGAAACTACAGCGGCGGAGATCTTAAACCGGAAACTGTTTTCACATTTCTAGTTCATTTGAAAAACCTAGGGATTTAGTGAGCTCTTTCCTGCTCAAATACTTTTTGGCAAATGCCAGCGTGATGGTCTTTTTCTGTTGAAGTGATAATTTATCCAATGTCCTCAAAACTTCAGCCATGGACGCAACGTTACGATCAATCACATAGAGCAAATGAGACAACACATCATCTGGAACAGCAAGCCCTAGGTCTCTCATTATTTTTTTTGCAATTTTAAACAACAGGTCATCGCCGGGATCCTCTATTTCTACTGCCGAGAGGGTTAGCATTCTAGATTTTAGATCGTTTAGCTCCATATTCCAGAAAGATGGCTTAGTTCTGCTCAAAATCAAAAAATATCTACTTTTTTCGTGAGCAATGTTGAAGAAATGGAATATCCAATCTTGGCGCCCGGCGCTTAAGCTTAAAAAATCATCAAAATTGTCGATAACAAAATTGCAATCTGCCGCAAAGAGATCTCGCGGATTGTGATTAAGAGCCTCAGCCAGAACATATACAGCATTCGCGGTCTGCGCCCACAGCGCGGCAAGATGCGTTTTGCCAGTTCCAGCACCGCCAAATAAAATTACGCCATTATTGGTCCAGGTTGGCCACTCCATCAAACAAGCAATGGCTTTATAATTTTCATCGCTTCTAATAAAGTCGCTCCAGCGAATATTTTCAATCCTGCGAAAATTAAAAATTTCCTGCTGCATTGTTATTGCTTATAAGCCTGACTTGCTTTGAATCTACTTAGAGTAAATCCTATGAGATTTCTCGCAACGGCAGCCAATGGAATTGCCACCAGTACTCCGATGACGCCCAATAATTCAATGCCGGCAAAAAAGGAAAATAGAATCCACAACGGATGAAGTCCGGTTTTTTTTCCAACAAAGCGAGGCGTTAGCACATAACCTTCGAAAAACTGTCCCACCATATAAATGGCCAGAATTACATATACCTTGACCATGGTTAGCATCGGAAGGCTTACCAATATTACGAGAAAAAGAGAGAATAACGCACCGATAAATGGAACAAAAGATGAAAATCCAGATATAACGCCTAAAAAAAGATACTTATCCACACCGATAGCCAACAGTAGTAGGACATAGTAGGCGGATAAAATTGCAACCACATAGAACTGGCCTTGGAAAAAATTCCCAAAAGTTCTGCGGATGATCATGGAAGTTTCGATTAAAATCCTCCGGTGACGATTAGGCACAGCGCCGCACACAAACTCGCTTAACGTATTCCAATCTCTCAGAAAATAAAAAAATGAAATCGGCATAATTATAAAAAAGGAAAAAAAATCGGTTATGACGTATCGCCTTGAGGCAATTTCCCCAACTATCGAAGCTAAAATATGCGCTTTCTGGTTCAAATACTGTTGCATTTCGAGTTTTAAATTTGCAATTGCCGGTTGATATTGAACCAATTCCGCAGCAGAAAAAATCTTATCAAAAAACGATACGAGGCCATCGTAGTACTCCGGCCAGTGGTCTGTTATCAAAAATAAGTATTCTTTTGCCTTTGGAAACGTTTCCGCTCCGATCCATATGAACATAAACACCGAGCACAGCGAAAATATCAAACAAAGCAGCGTTCGATTCAGATAATTTTCCAAAACATTCATCAGCGGAGCGCAGAGATACGCCAAAATGAATCCTACGGTAAATGGAAAGCATATGGCTGAAAACAAACGAAAAAATACAGTGAAAAATAGAAAAACAGCTATCCAAAATACGGACTTGCTATTTAAATAACTCCGACCAAATCCAACGGTACTTCTGTACATAATCCGCTCCGGAATAAAACGTAGAAAGGCATACCAGCATCGCTCCAGCGTCCTTTGCGTATGGTATATCCATCTCTAAAAGCTTACAAGCCAGAATTAGCGTTACGAACAATATCTGAATCGTGGTGTTAATTTTGCTGGATATTAACGGATTAATGGGAAGATTTATTCTGCGACGTCTGCAGAGTAATACCACAAACAATATCAGCAAGTCCCGGCCAATTACCAGCGGAACAACGTAGAAGGGAATAAATCCAACGTAGGTCAATAAAGAATAGGAAGAGATCATCAAAAATTTGTCCGCCAAAGGATCCAGCATTGCTCCAAGATCGGATGAGACATTAAATTTTCTTGCCCAATAGCCATCAAAAAAATCTGAAACGGCAGCGATGGCAAAAACGAGGCAGCCCAAAGCAATGTCGTCGCTAAGAATGAGTTGAATAAATAGGAGTGATAAAGCTATTCGCAGCAGAGATAAACAATTCGGCACATACCTCAGCAACGCATTCATTGCAGTTGCGCATACCTAATGCGCAGTTTCCGAAAAGCATAGATGTTTTTTTTATCCATGCTGAAAACCACCTTCTCGCCGGAAAATAACTCCACAAAAAAATCTAATTTCCTCAGCATCGCTATATTTTGCAAAAAGTCTCTGCTGCGCAAAACAATTTTTATCTTCTCGGAGTAGTTTTTCTTCGGAACATTTAAAATTACTCCACGACTCTCCAGTAAAAGGGAAACTTTTTCTCTGGAAAATCTATAGGATAATTCGGCTATGTAGAATGAATCTGAATATTTCTCATTTTCGATGGAATAATCGTAGATGCATTCCTGGATTTGAGCATTGGATATCTTTTCTGCAATCTGCGAATCTGCATTTAATTTTTCTACCACTAATTTACGAAATGCAGATCTAAGAGCATTTGCCAGCGCTTTTTGTTTGGCGTAAAACGAGTTCTCGTCACTTTGCTTTATCTTTACTTTGTGAATTTCCCAAAAAAGATCACCCTCAGCGAGGCATTGCCACACCGTTAATAATCCAAGAAACAAAAACCGTTTTAGTGCCACGACTATTCAATAATCTCTAATTCGCTAAAGAAAAATCCTATTTCCAGAACAGCATTTTCCAGGCTATCGGAACCGTGGACCGCATTCCGCTCGACGCCTTCTCCGAAATCTCGGCGTATTGTGCCAATCTCTGCATTTGCAGGATTTGTGGCTCCCATGAGCTCCCTATTTTTGGAAACGGCATTTTTCCCGCATAAAATCTGTGCAACGATTGGAGCCGAAGACATATACCCGCAAAGACTGCCGTAAAAAGCCCTTTCCCGGTGGATCTCATAAAATTTTTCCGCCTGGGATTTGGTTAACAGAAGCCTTTTTTGAGCTATAATTCTAAGACCAGCCTGTTCAAATCTGGAATTAATGGCTCCCGTAAGATTCCTAAAAACTGCGTCCGGTTTAATAAGAGAAAGCGTTCGTTCCATTTTCCTACACTCCTTTCCAACCATTGGCCGACTGTTCCCAGTAGTTTACATTTTCCAGATTCTTTTTCAAGTCAGTATAGAGCGTTTTGGCGCACTCCACCTGCATTGGATCATCAAAAACAAAGAGAATTTTTTCAAAATTTTCACCATAATTTTTATAATCGAAGGTATCCGTTAACACCTGCACAGTTGCATTGTTGGGATTTTCTTTTCCGGATGTGAGATAAATCGGTTGTTGATCGCAAAAACCAAAGTTGCCATCACCGTGAGGAATAAATGCATTCGTCGAAAATGTCCATAGAGCTTTATCAACAACCTTTAGACGCTCTTCCGATGGAGAACAGAATAGGCAACGCCGTCCGGAAATATAAATTTTTTCCAGAAGACGCGGCAACGTTATAACTAAATTGCCAACCATGACTTGATAGAAACCAACTTCCATAATTTCTCGCTCCCAGATTTTTTCTCTTTCAGCATATGCTTCATTTTTTCAGCGTAGCTATGAATTTCCGTAAATAATTCCAAAATGAGCTTCCATGATTATGAGCAACCATGAAAATCGGAATATTCAGAAAAAAATATACTTTATTGTATCTCGTTTCCCTAATGCGAAATATTCTTGCACCACCTAAAGACCATATTTTTTCTGATTTAGCATATAGGATCGTCCTTTGTTTTAGGGTTAAGATCGGAATTATTCCGCAAAAATAATAGCGCTTTATTAAAAAATCAAAATAAGCGCCAGAATTGATACGCAATCTACCGTCCGTGAGTTTTTTTGTTTTTAATTCTGATATTCTTTTTGATATTTCTTCGTTGACACTGGATTTTATGTTTTCTAATTGATCTTTTGTAATATAATGCTCAGTGTACTCTAGTCCATAACTTCTCTTTCGCTTACTTTCCATCATTGGAAAATATTTTTTTTGAATTTTTTGACATTCGCCGTCAGATAGCGACTTATATTCAGACGAGAACCCCCCACCTCTAAATACAGTAAAAATTATATCAATTGGTATGCAGTTGCAACCTTTAATGATTAGTCTTATTAGCAAATCATAATCGCTGGCACTTTTAAGGCCAGTGTCAAACATGCCTTCATTTACAAGCGCATCCTTCCTCATTAGTGTTCCCTGATGGCAAAATGGCATATTAAAGAAAAACCTTTCAATTTTATTTGGCATCAAGCTGATCTTCTCGCCATTGTGGGAGAAATATACTTTGGAATAGGAAAAAACGGCTCCGGAATCTTCCAGAAGTTCAACGGACCTTTCTAGTCCAAACGTATCGCAAAAATAGTCGTCTGAATTTAGAAAATTTATATATTTTCCAGTGGATTTGCAAATTCCTTTATTCATGGCGTAGTAGATGCCATTATCCGGTTCCGAATAGTACTCAATCCATCCTGTAGCTGCATATTCTTTTAGTAAATCCAATGTTCCGTCCGTTGAGGCTCCATCAATAATTATGTGTTCAATATTAGGATAAGTTTGCTCATGCACAGACTCAAGGCACTGCAGAAAAAATTCCTTTCTTTTAAATTTTATAAGATCGCGCACAACTGTAATTACAGTTACTTTTGGAAAATCAGCAAGCGACATGTAATATTAACTTTCCACATACCATTTGTAATAGCTTCCAATGCCTTCAGTTAGAGATATCTGCGGCCTCCACCCCAGAGATCGAATTTTTGTGTCATCCATCAGCTTCCGCGGCATTCCATTAGGCTTTGTGCCATCGTATTCGATTTTTCCCTCAAATCCAACGATTTTTTTTACAATCTCCACTAAATCCTTCATTAAAATATCGCTTCCGGATGTGATATTTACAAATTCCCCAATGTCTTTATGATCCTTGTATTCCATTAGGTACACACAGGCGTTGGCGAGGTCGCAAGAATTCATGAGTTCACGATAAACTAGCCCATTTCCCCAGATGACAACTCTGTCCCGATAGGCTCCCAAAGTAGCTAGAACATTAGCTATTTTTTCATTGTCCTGGTAAATTATTTTTTCAAAATCCAAGCCGTATCCCAAGGGATATTTTTGCAGATCCTTCTTTATGCCTTCAAAATCATCACTTTGTAGCAATTTCGCCAGATAAAACCGCCGAATCAACATGGGCAACACGTGCGCCGTCTCCATATTGAAATTGTCGTTTTCTCCATACTGATTGGTTGGCATGATGGAGATGAAATTTGTTCCATATTGTTGATTATAATAGCGACATAATTTTATGACAGCGATTTTGGCTATGGAGTAAGCCTCGTTGGTAGGCTCCAATTCTGAGGTTAGTATGCTGTCTTCCTTCATGGGTTGCGGGGCAAATTTTGGATAAATACAGCTGGACCCAAGATTAAGAAGTTTTTGAACTCCGTATTTATATGACGCATGAACGATGTTCGCTCCCATCATAATGTTCTCATATATAAAATCTGCAGGATATGTTCCATTGGCCAGAATTCCTCCAACTTTCGCTGCTGCCAAAAAGACGTATTCCGGCTTTTGAGCATTAAAAAATTCGTCCACAGAATCTTGCTTTACCAAATTAAGAAGACCGGAGGATCTAGTGATAATATTCTCATATCCGCAAGCCTTAAGGCATCTCACTATGGCAGATCCTACCAATCCCGAATGCCCCGCAACGTATATCTTTGAGTTTTTATTCATAAACTAAATTTCTTGTGGGACTAGCTCGATGTAGCCATTTTTTTTCAGTAATAAAAACTTCCGCGCTTCCTTTGCATCATTGCTAATCATTTCTTTTAGTAACGCATCTAGTGTATATTTGGGCTTCCATCCGAGTTTTTCTCTTGCCCTAGAGGCGTCCCCCAGTAGTAAATCTACTTCCGCAGGACGAAAGTATCTCGGATCCACCTCCACAATTACTTTTCCAGTTGCTTTTTCGATTCCCTTTTCGTGAATTCCCTTCCCCTTAAATTCAATAGCTATTCCAGCTTCCTGAAACGCCATTAGACAAAAATCACGAATCGTTGTGGTGACTCCGGTGGCCAGGACCAAATCTTCTGGCTCATTTTGTTGCAGCATTAGCCACATGCCTTCCACATAATCGTTAGCATGTCCCCAATCTCGTTTTGCATCAAGGTTGCCAAGATATAATTTCTCCTCAAGTCCAGCCTTTATTCGAGTTGCCGCTCTGGTGATTTTACGGGTAACGAATGTTTCTCCGCGTCGCGGACTTTCATGATTAAATAAAATACCATTAACAGCGAACATATCATAACTTTCCCGATAATTAACCGTAATCCAGTAGCTATACAGTTTTGCACACGCATAGGGAGATCGCGGATAGAAAGGAGTTCTTTCGCTCTGGGGAGTTTCCCGAACAAATCCGTAGAGCTCCGAAGAGGACGCCTGATAGAATTTAGTACTTTTTTCCAGTCCTAAAATGCGCATAGCTTCCAAAATTCGCAATGTTCCTAGTCCATCAGCATTTGCCGTATATTCTGGGCAATCAAAAGACACGCTCACATGCGACTGTGCCGCAAGATTATAAATCTCATTCGGTTGAATTTGTTGTATTAATCGAATTAACCCAGTGCTGTCGGTTAGATCTCCATAGTAAAGCTTAAAACGAGAATTTTTTTCATGAGAATCCTGATAGAGATGATTGATGCGCTGTGTATTAAATGAGGAAGCTCTTCTTTTGACGCCATGAACCTCATAGCCCTTCCTCAGTAAAAATTCAGCCAAGTAGGATCCATCTTGCCCAGTAACTCCGGTAATTAATGCTTTTTTCATAAAAGCGCTTCCCCAAAACACTCGCCTTCCTTAAATTTGCGGATGGCTCAAAATTGGCACTGTGCTGTTGTAACAAATCGATGATTTTTCTGCAAGTATGCCGCTCCTGAATGATAAGCTGGCAAGAAGATAAAGATTTGGCAATTGAAAATCAACTGTTGTAAATAGTTGGTATTTTCTATATCATTCGGCCCAATTGGAGGCGCTCATGATCACTAATCAGGGATTATTTCAAAAAATTAAAGATGTGGTGGATTCCGTCATTCGCCCATCGCTAAATATGGATGGTGGAGATATAGCTGTAATTTCTCTGGATGGACATATTCTTTCCGTAAAATTGCAAGGAGCCTGCGCCTCGTGTCCCCGAGCTGCAAACACTCTAAAATTGGGAGTCGAAAGAACGCTTCGGCAACGAGTTTCTGAAGACATAGTTGTGAACGCCGTGTAATGAAAATTATCCTTCGCTTATGTTTGTGGTTGTTGCTGGAAGTTTCAATCGTTGAGGTTTGTTGTGCAAAAAATTCTACAGAACATGTGTCCAGGTTGTTCCAGTGCGCTCCGGTAGGCAAAATTTTAGATAGAGAGTTCCACAATATTCTAAGAAAGATAGCGCTTCGCAACGGAGAGATTCCGAACTTTCCGCTGGAATGGATTCCACGTACGAATCCCAAAAATCAATCCGACAGGGATTTTTTTATGAAGGCCATTGCTTCCACCATCAGTTGCGTGAACAAGAACATTATGCGCCAACGTAAATTTGTGAAGTTAATTCGAGATAAGCGGCACAGAGGAGTCAAATTGACCAAAGGCGAAGAAGAATACTTCGCCATGATCTGTGAATTCTATCAAACGAAAAATATCGACTATTTGCTTATCCGAGTCGCCCCCGTGCCGGTTTCTTTGGCCGTTGCGCAAGCGTCTCTGGAAAGTGGCTTTGGAAATGATAAGACAATTCACTCCATGAATGCGTATTTTGGACTTGCGAGAACCAAAAGTAAGCTTATATCCTTTGACTCTCTCTATAAATCTGCGATTGCCTATGCAAAAACTCTGAATGTAAATCTATGCTACAAAGAATTTAGGCAACAGCGCGCCATTATGATGTCCAGGTCTCAGAAAATAGACGGCGCGAAATTGTCGCCATTTTTAAAGCTGTATGGAACCGATAAAAATTATCGCAATCTTGTGCAAAAAATAATAAGTTTTCATGGCTTGACGTCACTGGATCGCTCGATTTAGCTTCCCTAAAAAGCTGAGAAGAATTATGGATTTTTTTGTTGATTTAGAAAAATTTTTATCAAAAAAAAGAATTCCTTTTCGTCATATTTTATTAATATGCGTATTCTTGTTTTTTGCGCTGTTTTCACTCATTGCAGGCATAGCTGATGGCAACTATTGTTCCGTGATTGCCGTTTTTATGACGGGGTTAATCTGCATGTCTTTCTCAAAAGAAATAAAAAAAATGCATGCTCACAATCACATGGTTACGTTTCAGAAAAATATAGCCACCAATGGCTTTGATGCATCCCTGTTTGCTTTTTTTGTATTCTCGAAAGAAGGAAGATGTATTTTTGTCAATCGGATCGCCCAAAATCTATTCCCAGGATTCAAAATACGAACCATAGAGGATTTTATCGTCTGCTTTGGAAGGTATCCCAAAGTCGTTGAGGCTATTCGTACTCTGCAAATTGCGGCGGAGAATCTGAAACAGTCCCACATCGATGTTCCCATGAATCTACATTCTGACAGCACTGTACTATGGAGAATAGCCGTATCACCATTGCCGGAACATAGAGGATATTCCGGCTGGACGATTATAGACCTAACCCCCTCTACCGCCAAAATAGAATCATTGGAAACCAGCAGCAGTTTCCTCCTGGAAATGATCAACAATTCCAACATCGGGTATTTCTGTCTAAATAAAGATAATGAAATCGTATTTTGCAACAATACATTTTCTTATTGGATTGGTAGTAAAGCAGAAAATATAATTCATAACAATTTTGAAAAATATGTGATTAGGGAGAAGAGCGAAGCGCTACCATCCAACAGTAAAAATGGAAAGCTAATCAATGCGCTAGCCGCTAAAATTACGCTAAAATCAGAAATTAGCGACGGCATAGAGGTGATCGTTAGGCAAATTCTCCAAAATCCAGATAATCTCAGAGCCTATGTGCTAACAAGAGAAACTCAGCAGAGCGGCGATCTCATCCAAGCATTGGGAAAAACAAAGCTGTATTTCGAGCATATATTTGAGGATGCTCCGGTTGGAATAGTCATCACCGACGGCGCAGAAATCATAAGCGCCTGCAATCGCACATTTAAGGTAATCATTGGCAGCGAACAGCCAGACAATAGTTCATTTTTGGACTATATTTATGAAGAAGAGCGAGAAATGGTACGAGATAAGCTCTATCAGCTATTGAGCGCCGTATATAAATCCATCGCACCATTCGAAATTCAGCTAAAAACAGAAAAACGCCAGACGGTGATGGTGTACGCCACCAAAATGGATGGCCCAAAGCGCACCAAAGACAACGATGGTTTGGTGATATATTTCGTCGACATCACCGAGAGAAAAGAGTTGCAGCATCAGTTTGTTCAGTCGCAAAAAATGCAAGCGGTTGGACAGTTGGCCGGAGGAATTGCGCACGATTTTAACAATCTCCTAACCGCCATGATTGGATACTGCGACCTACTGTTGGAAAAATATCTCCCCTCAGATCAATCATTCAACGATATTATGCAAATAAAACAAAATGCCAATCGCGCTTCCAATTTGGTGAGACAGTTGCTGGCTTTCTCACGTCAGCAAACACTGCAGCCGAAGATTCTAAATGCAACGGATATGATCGTAGAGCTATCAGCCCTGCTAAAGAGGCTACTGGGAGCAAAGATTGACCTAAAGGTTGTACATGGAAGGGATTTAGGCTTCGTTAAAGTGGATCAAATACAGTTCGAGCAGGTCATTATCAATCTCGCTGTCAATGCCAGAGACGCCATGAAAGATGGCGGCACTCTGAGCATTCAAACATCCAACTACAAGTCTAAGGAATCAAAATTTCTGCGCGGGGACACCATGCCTCCCGGAGAATATGTGCTGATAGAAGTGATTGATACCGGCAGTGGCATAGAAGAAAAACATCTTCACCGAATTTTTGATCCATTCTTCTCTACGAAGGAAAAAGGGCATGGCACCGGCCTTGGATTGTCAACAGTCTATGGCATAGTTAACCAGACTGGTGGATTTATTTCCATAGAAAGCGAGATCGGAGTTGGCACCAAATTCAGCCTATATTTCCCAAAGGTTACATCCCAGGAAAATGCTGTAATCAAGGCAAAAGAAAGCTCCAGCGACAACAAAATTATCGATCTTACGGGAGCTGGCACGATTCTGTTGGTGGAAGATGAGGACGCAGTGCGCACTTTTGGGGCAAGAGCATTGCGAGACAAAGGCTACCGAGTCATAGAGGCTTCCAACGGGGAATCTGCCCTGGAATTCATAAGACAAAAATCCGACGCCATTGATCTAGTCATCACGGATGTGGTCATGCCCAAAATGGACGGCCCAACACTCATGGAACATATAAAAACTCATACTTCTCAGATGAAGGTAATCTTCATCTCCGGATACACGGAGGATAGCTTCCGAGAATCTCTTGCCAACGACAGCAAAGTGCATTTTCTGTCGAAACCGTTTAATCTAAGAGAATTGGCCGGCAAGGTGAAAGAAGTTCTGAGCTAGCGCCCACTCCCCCAAAATCCAAATACTTGGCAGCAATTTAGGAACATGGTCAATGCTTCTTTGTGGCGCGCTCTTAGAGAAAAAGGAGAACTGAGAAATTCTTTCACAGGGCGACAGGAAAGACAATACGTCAGAGTGATAGAACGGACCCACCAGGCGCAGTTAAAACGCCTGACGATCCACCCCGCGCCGGCCGCACTACGGCTCTTCTGCTCAGCTTCCGTCTGCAGTCTCGCTCTAAAGTGAAAATTACTTTAGCTCGACTTTTGCGCCTGCTTCTTCCAATTTGGCTTTAATTTTCTGGGCGTCATCTTTGGAAGCGGCTTCCTTAATCGCCTTCGGAGCAGATTCCACCAGCGTCTTTGCCTCGGTCAACCCAAGTCCGGTGATCTCTCTCACGGCTTTAATGACCCCTATCTTTTGGGCTCCAGCGTCGGTTAAAATTATATCAAATTCTGTCTTTTCTTCGGCCGCGGCTGATCCACCAGCTGCTGGAGCTGCGGCTGCAGCAACTGCTACTGGAGCGGCAGCCGAAACTCCCCATACCTCTTCCAGCTTCTTGCTTAGCTCAGCGGCCTCTAAAACCGTAAGCTTCGATAATTCCTCTACTATTTTATCTAAATTTATTGCCATTCTTATTTTCCTCCCTATTGTTTTTCAGAATAACTCTTCAGCACCCGAGCAATTTGACTTGCTGGCGCCTGTAGCAACGTGGCCATACGCTGCGCCGGCGTTTGAATGACGGCAACGATCTTGGCTCGCAACTCATTTATGGACGGCAACTGAGCCAGCATACTAACATCCGCAGCGCTCAGTAGCCTTTGGTCATATCCACCGCAAATTACGGTAATTTTATCATCGTTCTTGGACGAATATTCGGATATAACCTTCGCAGAACCGGTAATATTCCTAGAAAAGACAAGAACCGCTTGCCCCTTAAGGTGCGACAAAACGCACTCAAACGCGCCGCCTTTCACCGCCAGGCGCGCCAACGTATTTTTGGTGACCAAGTAGCTGGAATCTACGCTTTTGAGCTGCCTTCGAAGATTTTCGCTTTCCGTAACAGTCATCTTGTTTTGATTAACAACGAAAACCGCATCACTTTTTGCAAGACACTGTCTAATTCTCGCCACCACTTCGACTTTTTTATCTTTTATCAAAGTCTTTTCCTAAACTAAAAACAACATCGAAGCAGAGAATAAACAGGAATAGAACCCGGTCAATCTACAACGGCATGCTTTAAGCGCAAGCGCCGATGGTCTTCGATGACTCTAAAAAGCGAACGCCTCAGCGACATTCAACTTCAAACCTAGCCCCATGGTACTGGAAATCGTCAAGGATTTCAAGTAGGCGCCTTTTATGCCAGACGGCTTGGCTTTTATAACCGTTCCCACAAAGGCTTTAACATTTTCCTCAATCTTCTCCTGAGAAAAACTCAGCTTGCACAAGCCGGCATGAATGATTCCGGCTTTATCCAATCTATACTCCACCTGGCCAGCCTTGGAGCTCTTCACTGCGTTTGCAACGTTTGGCGTAACAGTTCCCAGTTTTGGATTCGGCATAAGCCCACGGGGGCCCAAAATTTTTCCGAGTCGCCCTACTACGCCCATCATGTCCGGACTAGCTATGCAAACATCGAACTCTACGTCTCCGGTGGTGATCTTTTCGGCTAAATCTTCAGCGCCTACAAAATCAGCTCCCGCCGTTAACGCCTCGTCAGCAGCTTTTCCGCGAGCAAAAACCGCGACTCTCGCAGTTTTTCCAGTTCCGGCCGGCATGGCAACCATTCCCCGAACATTTTGGTCGGCGGAACGTGGATCCACATTCAAACTGATGGCAACCTCAACGGTTTCATCGAACTTGCAGGAGGTGTTTTCTTTAAGAAAGGAAACAGCCTCCGACAAAGAGCAAATCTTTGTAGAATCAACCTTCTCGGCCATTTTTCTGTATCTTTTTCCTCTGTAAGCCATTATTGAATTACCTCCAATCCCATGGAACGCGCAGATCCAATGATCATCATACTTGCAGCGTCAATATTGTCGACATTCAAATCCTCCAACTTCTTTGCGGCGATCTCTCTGATCTGGGACATTGTAACCTGCCCAACCTTTGCGCCTCTTCCGGCGTCTCCCGCTCCTTTGGCGATTTTAGCCGCTTGTTTTAGGTAAAAGGAAACCGGCGGCAACTTAATAATAAAAGAAAAAGTTCTATCTCCATAGGCTGTAATTACTACTGGAAGAGGAGTTCCAGCTTCATAAGATTGTGTTTGAGCGTTAAAAGCCTTGCAAAATTCCATAATGTTGAGGCCGCGCTGCCCCAAGGCAGGACCAATGGGAGGAGAAGGATTAGCTTTTCCTGCAGGCACCTGCAGCTTCACATATCCCACTATTTTTTTAGCCATATAACCTCCGATAAACACGGAACCAAACCGGTGTCTTTTACCACAAGAAGGCATCCCTTAGCAAGCGTTTTTGACCTTGATTAGGGTCACCTCATGAAAATTTTTGCGTAAATATTTTGAGTAAGAGTAAGTAGAGACTCTATCCGGCCATTTTTCAGTCATTAGGCAGCCTTTACTGTTTTTTAGGATTCTTAATTCGTTTTGGATTTTTAATTTTTCTATTGTCTCATGTAATTTGAGGTGGTGCCGAACGGGGGACTCGAACCCCCGACCTACTGATTACGAATCAGCCACTCTACCATCTGAGCTAGTTCGGCGTTTCCCTTTGAGCGTTACTGCGAATACGTTAGGATACATGCAAGCGACTATAGCAAATAATTTACGCAAATACGAACAACGACATCAAAAGGCAATCCAGAAAACATTTCGAATCTACAAATATGGCGCGCCCTGAGGGATTCGAACCCACGACCTGCGGCTTAGAAGGCCGACGCTCTATCCAGCTGAGCTAAGGACGCGTGCCATTATTCGCTAGATAACAAAAAAATAAGCGTTATACAATAGAGTTGGTTGCATAAAACTGTTTAGCATGATTCCTATGCCCTTTTGTGAAATTTTTCATCCAAAAGCATCGCAAACGCGACCTAGTTCAAGTATAGTGGAGTGTGAAGATTGCTGGAGGTGTCGCAGTTATTGAAAACGTTTCTTTCCAAAGAAAAGCAGGGATATCTTTGGGTAATTTTAGGGGTGTGCCTTTATTCTTTTTCAGACACCATCATGAAATATTTTATGCCCATTTATGGGGTGCATCAGGTGACGTTCCTGCGCACCGTTTTTCGCTTTATTCCATTTTTGGCGGTCGCTTTTCATAGGCGAATCAACCCATTTAGAAGCAACCGAAAAAAAGAGAACATTTTCCGATCCCTGTTGGCCTCTACCGGAACATATTCTTTCATGTGCGCCTACTGTCATTCCCCCATGACTGACGTTTTCGTGGTCGGATTGACAACCGCAATATTCGTAATTCCACTAAGTGTTTGGATACTAAAAGAAAAACTTCATCCGCGAAATGTGCTGGCTGTTCTGCTTGGATTCGGAGGAATATGGCTAGCATTCAGACCCGGTAGCGGAATTTTTCAATTTGGAATTATGTTTGCGGTAATTGGAGCAATTATTTCCGCCCTCAATCAAGTAATTATCAAAAAATTGACGTCCACGGAAAGCGAGCTAACCATCATCTTCTACCATCATCTTTCGCTTACTTTGATTTCAATCTCCATTGGCTTTGAAACTTTCTCTCCCATATCCGGTTGGCACGCTTTGCCGCTATTCATGGGAGGAATCATCGGAGCCGCAGCTCAATACTCCATAATTCATGCTTTTAAATTATCCACCAGCTCCGGATTGGCGTCAGCGACGTATTTTATGTTCATTCCCAGTGCGCTCATAGACTTTTTCCTATATAATAAAATTCCGGACGTTTATATAATTCTTGGATTAGTCTTAATTCTGTTGGGGAATTTATGCGCCTTTTTTCGAAGTTCGCCATAAACGATCGGACGAATAGGATGAGCCAGAGTCATAATGTAGCGCAAATTGCTCGTTCTAGCCCGTTCGTATCTTTTTCTATTTTTTCTATTTTGAATCCATTCTTTTGTAGAATTTTTCCAACCGCCGATGCTTGATCGCCGCCAACTTCCAAAAATATTACGCCGTGCGGCAAAAGCCATCCTCCGGCAAGACGTGAAATTTCTTCGTAGGCTCTCAATCCAGACTCTCCGCCGTCCAGCGATAAAATTGGATCATAGTTGCGAACGCCTTTTTCCAGTTGCGAGATGTGGCTTGTTTTCACATAGGGCGGATTGCCTACGATGACGTCAAACCTCTCATAGCCAGAGAAAGAGTTCCAGTCAATATTTAAAAAACTTGCTTTCTCTATTCCTAATTTTTTTTGATTATGGATTGCTACGCGGATTGCTTCGGAACTCAGGTCCAACCCAAGACCAACGGCGTTGGAAAATTCGCTCAGTAGACTGAGGAGAAGGCAGCCGCTTCCGGTTCCAAGATCCAGGAATCTTAGGGGAGAAATTGGACTAAAGCGCGCCAAAATCATCTGCATAATGGTCTCCGTCTCCGGACGAGGATCCAGTACAGCTTCATTCACAAAAAAATCATGATTCCAAAATGCCCTACAATTGATTATTTTGGATGGCGGTTCGCCCTCTTGGTAGCGAAGCAGCATATTTTCCAGAATTCTGATCTCCCGACTATCAAGAAATACTTTTTCCGGCGAAAATATCAGCGTATTCGGAGAAATATTTTTAATCTTCGCGACCATGGAGCGCATGATTTTTACTATTTCTCCAATTTTTAGGCCGTATTTTTTAGCACATTCGGACATTACGAGATTGACGGATTTCAATTTTCAGGATTCTCCGCAGAAATTGACCAATTGCTCTTCTTGATCGAATTCCACCAGCGCTTGAATCATTTCATCCAGAGCTTCTCCCTCCATAATCTGAGAAAGCTTATAGAGTGTCAAATTGATGCGATGATCCGAAACGCGCCCCTGTGGATAATTGTAGGTGCGAATTCTCTCGGAACGATCTCCGCCGCCAATCTGGGAACGGCGACTGTCCGCCCTTTGGGAATGCAGCTTTTGTCGCTCTAGCTCATACAATCTAGCACGTAGGATTTTCATGGCCTTTAGGCGATTCATGTGTTGGGAGCGTTCATCCTGCTGAGTCACAACAATTCCACTGGGAATATGAGAGATTCTCACGGCGCTTTCCGTTTTATTGACGTGCTGGCCGCCGGCGCCCGAAGCGCGCATAACGTCAATTTTTAGGTCCGTCTCATCGATTTTCAGATCCACTTCCTCCGCTTCCGGCAAAACTGCCACCGTAGCTGTGGAGGTATGAATGCGACCACTGGATTCTGTTGCGGGAACTCTTTGAACTCTATGAACTCCGGACTCAAACTTTAGATAGGCAAAAACGCCTTTGCCGGAAATGCTGGCGGAGGCTTCTTTTATGCTGCCTATACCATTTTCCTGCATATATAAAATTTCGAATCTCCAGCGCCGGTATTCGGAATATTTTTGATACATTCGGAAAAGATCTGCCGCAAACAATCCCGCCTCATCGCCGCCAGTTCCGGCTCGTATCTCAATGATGGCATTTTTCTCGTCGGTAACATCCTTGGGAATTAATAGGACTTTTATTTCCTTTTCCAATGCCGGAATAGCTTTTTTCAGATTTTCGATTTCGGACAGAGCAAGTTCGCGAAAATCCGTATCTGTTGTTGGATCATTGACAATTTTTTCTAGCTCCGACAATTCGCGCTGCGCTACGGTGTACTTGTTAATCACTAAAACAAAGTCCTCGAGTCCCGCAAACTCTCGAGATAATTTTGCGAAACTTTCCGCATCATCGACGCAGGTCAGCATTTGCTTGCTCAAAGATTCATGACGCTCTAGTATATTGGCGAACATTGTCTCCGGAAACATACTCATCCTTCCAGAAATTTCATTTTTTCTATTTCCTGCCTGAATGCCTCATTTAATTTATCCATAAATTCATCTCTAGACAATCCAGCCGCAATGGGAGGTAGGAAACTAACGATTATTTTTCCAGGTCTTTTTATGAAACCGCGACGCGGCCAAAAAGTTCCTGCATTGTGCACCACCGGAACCACGGAGCAGTTGCTTCTCTCATAAAACATGGCTATCCCCCTCTTCAGAGAAACGTACTCGCCGGGCGATGATCGTGTTCCTTCGGGAAAAATTACCACGTGGTGCCCTTCTTTTATGGATCTTTCAACTCTGCGAGCTGCATATATTAGGGCTTTCATTCCATGATTCCTATCCACGGCAATAGTTTCAGCCTTGCGTGATAGCGTCCCGAACAGCGGAATACGCAGCAGCTCCTCTTTAAGAATAAAAATTGGATCCTTAAATTTGTGGATTAATATTAGCGTTTCCCATGTGGACTCGTGGCGTAAAGCGTAGATCGCAGGCTCCTGCAGCAAATTTTCTTCATTGGCTATGCTGAAATTTATGCCGCCAATTTTTTCAGTGATAAAATTTAAAATTCGCGACAAATGCTTCCAGAAGATGAAAACGTATTTTTTGTCGAAAAACACCAGAGGCATTCCCAAAAACAATGCTACGGCAATTGTTGTAAAAAACGCTATATTGAAAATTAAAGATCTGATCAGTAGCATCCATAATCCTCAAAACTTGCCCCAAAGTATTTTTAGGTGAACGTATGCGACCTTATGGAACTCTTTAATACAATTTCTAAGAAAATTAAAGTTAAATTTGGATTTCACGGCGCAGGGACAGATTCTCAACTTGCCGCCCACATGTTTTAGCTCAATTATGCTCCGATACATATGATAGTCAGACGTAATTAGCAGAATTTCACCTATGCCGTTAGTTTTTACCCAGGAAATTATTTCTGTGGCGTTTCCCTCGGTATTTTTCGCTTCCCTACCAAGAATAATACGAGCTCCATCTATCTTCATGTCGCCGAAAATATCCTGGAGAGACGTTTTTTCATAAACTCCTGATATAAATATGTTGCTCTGCTCCCCATCGCCAACTGAGTGAAGCGCGTGCGTTATGCGATTGCGTCCTCCTGTCAGCACAACGATGTTCGCCAAGCGTGAATCATGCCTGTCCTCGTAGGAGATTGCATTCCAAATGAAGATGATGCAACCGATACTCCACAGAAGGAATACCACAAGGCACAGTCCGGGAATCAATCTCATCAATTGATCCATTCGTCATTATTTAGGAAGAATAGAACCGTATTTTTGGACGTGACCATGACAAGAACAGTGGTAATTATGGGAATCAGGATGGTTATCAAGAGATATTTTAGCGTATCTACGTGCAACAATTCCGCGGACAAAATAAAATTCATTCCCAGAACCGTCAACATTCCAAGCAAAATGGATATAAAAGACGACCTTACCCCTATGGCAAAATAATATCTTTTAAATTGAAAGGCTATATACGAGTTGCTGGCTCCAATTAATTGCAAGATTTTCACTATGTTCTGATGGACTATCAGCGTTTGTTTAGTTATGAAGATTATGGTGGCGCAAACGGTGAGAAATATTAGTATGGATAGAAGAATTGCAAACGAAAACAACCCATTGCTGATTTTTAAAATTGGAGCATACCAATTTGCGTGATCATGTATTCTAACTCCATGGGAAACTTTGGATAATTTATCTGATAGCATTAGAAAATCGACGCGAGTACCCCTGTTGGTCTCCACATCAAAAATTGTTGGGAATGGAAAATCATCGGGAATGGCTGTGCCACTTAACCACGGCTCTATGATTTTCAAAATATCCTCTTCCTTCAGTTGGCGCACTGACTTTATGCCGGGAGTCGATTGTATTATTCTTATGATCTCCTCCTTCTGCTTTTCCGTGAGAGATTCGTCGGCGCCGTCTGCATTGGATTGGAATTCCACCGTGACGCGCCCACAAAGAGCTTTGCTCCAGTCCAACGTAAGATTATGTGTAAAAAAACAGCTCATTATAGCTATGGTTACCGAATACATTAGAAAACCAATTATAAACGGAATAAATCTGCTGGATTTGTCGTTGTTGAAATTAAAATCATACTCATATTTCAATGAAGAAATCATTTTCTACATGTCTCCTTTGAGAGTTTTATCGGCATTTAATGTAATGCGCCCCTGTTCTAGGGTTAGTTCATTGTAATGGAAAGTATCCACAAACTGTCTGTAATGGGTTGCAACAATGACGCAGGCTCCCATTTTATGCATGCCGTAAAAAAGATTCATGAGCTTATGGGCTATGTTTTCGTCTACGTTTCCAGTTGGCTCGTCTGCCAGCAATATGTCCGGGCGCGTAATAACGGCGCGAGCTATGGCCACTCTCTGCTTTTGCCCTCCGGAAAGAGTGTCCGGCAATAGATTGAAACAATTGCCCAATCCAACCCAATCTAGAATTTCTTTTGCCTGATATTCTCTGCGTCTCACGGTTTCTCCGATGACTTTCAATGGAAGAGCAACGTTTTCCAGAACAGTCAAGTGAGACAACAGATTGAAATCCTGAAAAACAACCCCTATGCGCCTTCTCAATTCGAATAATCCTTCCGGCGGAATTCTTGTTACGTCATTGTTGAATATTTTTAACATACCGGAGGAGGGTTTTACTCCCATATACAAGAGTCTCATCAGCGACGTCTTGCCAGCTCCGCTTGCTCCGGTGAGAAAGTGGAACGACTTTTCGTGCAAGGACAGGGAAATATTTTTCAAAATCGGAACGCCGTCGCCGTAATGTAGCATTACTTTGTCCAGCGTAATGACAGGCTCCCCCTTTTGCATATTTTCCTCAAACAATCTCAGGTACGATGGACAGCTTAGCACATAAACTGCGATCGAAATAGGCCCTAGAGTTTTCTGGTTTTTTGGAAAAGCTCAAAACTTTTCACGTCCTTAAAGTCCAGGTCAAGATACTTGGAGTCAGTTAGCGAGAAGTAATAGGTTTGATATCCCTCCAATTTGCGCGCCGGCTGAACGTATTTTGCCCATTCGCTAACCGGAGGCAATTCACCGGTTCTACTATGGGAAACAAGCATATATTCTCGGGAGCGCAAAATCTCACAAACGTCCTGCGCAATTTCTCCGGATTCTAGCCCGACGGATACTATTTTCTCCATCTCGTCTTCCGTGAGAACGCTTAACAAGCTAGCTTGTCCATATGAATTCAGAAACAAATAGCTCCCGAAACTATCCAGCATATAGTACTCCTCATAGCCCTTGCTTGCGCAAACGCTAAAAAAGAAGCCTGCAAAAACTGGATCCTTTAGATGATTTCTTTTGTAGATGGATAAATGTTTGAAAATATCATCCGTATAGAAGCTGAAGTAATTGTGGGTGGATTTTCTTACGCAGCTTTCAGTGCTTTTGATACAATTTTCCGATCCCTTTTTTATGAAGTGATTTATGTAGCCGCGACCGAAAGCTTCAACGCCTATTTTCTCATCTGCGGCGCCGGTCAAAAGAATTCTCTGTATGTTTTTATCTTTAATGAACTTGCAAAGCTCTACTCCATTCATTTGCTCCATTGCATAATCAACCACCACGGCAGAAATTTGAGCGAATCTATCCAGATCATAAATCTTCTGATGCAATTTGTTTATGTTGAACATGATGGATTTCCAGTCGGACATAGTCTCTTCTTCGTCGCTGCGGAACAAACTGGAGTAATCCAAGTAATTGGAAGCCGACGTTTCATTTATAAAATCCAGCGCTTCTAGTGGATTAGTAAATTTTTTGAATGTTAGATTTTTGAGTTGCAGCGCCCTGCTCATGAGCTCCGAAAACACCGGATCATCATCCACAAAAACGACAGTTGTAGGGAAAAAACAACTTAAAATACTAATCACACTAACACCATCAGTGTATTTCATGTTCTGTTTCTACTACATCTAATTTTTTTGTTCAACTCGCCTCCAGTTTTCGAACGCTCCAGTGCGCAGCAATTGCGACGTAATGTCGTGCCAATAACTCATTTCCCAATGAAATCCTTTCCAGCACTCAAGTAATCAACGCTAACGACTCCGTCTCTGCGATCGACTGCTATTTTCGATCCCTCCGACAACTCCATGGCGATGATTTTGCGTGCTATCAGATCGTGAAGTTCCTTTTGAATACATCTTTTGAGAGGACGGGCACCATATGTCCGGTCGTAACCGATTTCACAAAGCCAATTTTTAAGATTTTCACCGAAGGAAATGGCAATTTTTTTCTCTTCTAGTCTTGCGGCAAGACCCAGCAATTGTATTTCCACAATACCTTTCATATTTTCTTGGGAAAGCGAGTTAAAGACTATTATTTCGTCCAATCGATTTATCAACTCCGGCCTAAAGGCTGCGCGCACCGTTTCCATCACTGCGGATGACAAGGCTTCCTTTGATAGAGATTGGTTCTGAAAAAATTCATATCCCAGATTGGAGGTGAGGACAATGATTGTGTTTTTAAAGTTAACATTATGGCCGAGTCCATCGGTTAAGCGCCCTTCGTCCAGCATCTGCAACAGGATATTGAAAACGTCGTTGTGCGCTTTTTCAATTTCATCAAATAGAATCACTGCGTAGGGACGCCTCCTAACGGCTTCCGTGAGCTCGCCACCCTGCTCATAACCAACGTATCCCGGAGGAGCGCCGATCAATCGGGAAACCGAATGCCTCTCCATGTATTCGGACATGTCGATCCTTATCATGCTATTTTTCTCATCGAAAAGGAATTGAGCCAACGCTTTGCATAACTCCGTCTTTCCAACTCCCGTTGGCCCAAGAAACAAAAATGATCCCAGTGGCCTATTAGGATCAGAGATTCCAGCTCTAGATCTGCGAATACAATCCGCCACGGCGACGATGGCCTCGTCCTGTCCCACCACCAATTCCCGCAGCCTAGACTCTATGGAAAGGAGCCGCTCTTTTTCCTCCAACAGCATTCTTTCCACTGGAATTCCTGTCCAGCGCGATACGACCACCGCTATATCGTCGTCGGTGACTTCGTTGTGTTTCCGAATATGCGACTGTTCCTGTTGAAGTTCATTCAATTTTGATTGTAGCTTTGGCAGTATGCTATACAACAGCTCGCCGGCTTTGGCGAAATCGGCGTTTCGTTGAGCGATTTCCGCATCCTGCTTAGTTTCCTCAATCTTATTTTTCACATTTTTCACTTCATCGATATTTTTCTTTTCTAAATTCCAGCGCTCGTTCAATTCCAGCGATTGTCTTTCCAGAGACTCCAGCTCGGACTGAATTTTTGCGAGTCGTTCTTGGGATGAAGCGTCGCTCTCTTTTTTCAACACCTCTTGTTCGATTTTCAGTTGCATAATTTTGCGATCTAGTTCGTCCACCTCTTCCGGCTTGGAATCCATAACCATTTTTAGCCTGCTGGCAGCCTCGTCCATCAGGTCAATGGCCTTATCCGGAAGGAATCTATCGCTGATGTATTTGTTCGAGTAGGAACAAGCGGCAATTACTGCCGAATCACTTATGCGCACTCCATGATGAAGCTCGTACTTTTCCTTTAGGCCGCGTAGTATGGAAATTGAATCCAGGAGACTTGGTTCATTCACAAAAACCGGCTGAAATCTACGAGCAAAGGCCGTATCTTTTTCTATGTATTGGCGGTATTCGTCAAGCGTTGTGGATCCTATGCACCTCAGTTCGCCGCGAGCAAGAGCAGGCTTCAGCATATTGGATGCGTCCATGGCCCCTTCCGTTTGCCCGGCACCAATCAACGTATGAATTTCATCAATGAATAGAATAACATTGTTGCTTTCGGATACCTCATGCAGAAGAGCTTTGAGTCGCTCTTCAAATTCGCCGCGGAACTTAGCTCCGGCAATCAATAGTCCAAAATCCAGCGACATTATTTTCTTGTTTCTTATGGAATCTGGAACATCCTCTCTAACTATTCTCGTAGCCAACCCTTCGGCGATGGCAGTTTTTCCAACTCCTGGTTCACCAATTAAGATGGGATTATTTTTTGTGCGCCGCGACAAAACCTGCATGGTCCTTCTGATTTCTTCATCACGGCCAATAACCGGATCCAATTTCCCCTCATTTGCCAGCTGAGTAAGATCCTTAGCATACCGAGCGAGCGCGCTAACGCCAGATTCCGCATTTTCCGTGTTGACCGTTTTATTCATGCTAACTTTTCTCGCAGTCCTTTCCTAAATTTTTATCGCGAGTTGCGGAGATTATCCTACATACGAATGCAGAAAAATGCAAAAGTGCCGGAAAAGATTTGCGACAAATTTCAATCCCGCTGTTTTTCGCTCGAGCGATGATTTCCGGTTATTGCCGTTGGCTTGGCGGAAATTTTACTTTTGGCTCTTATGTTGCGCTTGTGTTCGTCAAAGGTTCTGGAAAATAGGTGCCCACCCAAACCGTCGCATACAAAAAAGAGATTTTCCGTCTCCTGCGGGTGCAATGCGGCAAGAATGCTTTCTCTTCCGGGATTGGCGATTGGAGTTGGTGGTAGTCCTCTATGCAGATAAGTGTTATGAGGATCCTGAATTTTCAGATCGTTGTATTTTAGGCTTCGTCCAAAAGTTTCGCCCCTTTTGTGAGCGTATATGGCGGTGGGGCAGGACTGTAATCGCATGCCTATTTTTAGTCTGTGCAGATAAACTCCGGCCACCATTTCCCGCTCTAGATATGTCTCTTTTTCTATTATGGACGCCAGAATCAGCGCTTCTTGCGGAGTTTTTAGACTGCATATTGTGGACCTCCGCGGCCATTCCTGCTGCATAAATTCTCGCATTGCTTTTTGGGCCATAAATATTATTTGCTGTTTGGTGGTTGGGTATTTGAAGCAATAGGTATCCGGCAAAAGAGAGCCTTCTGTCGGAGTTTCGTTGATTTCTCCCAGTAAAAACTCATTTTTTTGCAGTCGACGTAGAGTCTGAATTACGGAGAAACCTTCCGGTATAGTTATTTTATGCATTACGCTTTTACCGGAAGCGAAAATTTCCAAAGCTTCTGCCAATGAGACGTAGTGCGGCAGCTCGTATTCTCCAAACTTCGCCCTGCAGTTAAACAGTCGCAAAAATTTTACTGCAGCCTTGGCTATTAATATGTTACGGGACAATTTTGTAATGATCAGAAGATGCGCTACGGCGTCATCGCTGGTATTTTCGAGTATAATATTTTTCTCTGGAATATAGGACGTTTTTCTATAGATGGAGCAAACAAAAAACAGAGACGTAAGAGTGCACCACACTAAAAAGAATACCAAAAAGCATATGATTTTGTTGGCTTTCACGACGTTTTCATATCATTACCCAAAAATTTTAAATACCAAACTTGCATTCGTTCCGCCAAATCCGAATGAGTTCGACATGGCAAAGTGAATTTGCCTTTCCCGGGGCTGCAACGGAACCAAATCCAGAAAAGTCTCCTCCGAATCATGCAAATTTAGCGTGGGAGGAGCAACTTGATCTCTTATGGCTAACAGTGAAAAAATTGCCTCTACTGCACCAGCTGCTCCGAGTAAATGTCCAACGGCGGATTTGGTGGATGACACCGAAGTGCCAACTTTACCTTCCAAAATGCGTTCCAGAGCCCGTAATTCTATGGTATCTCCCAAAGGAGTAGATGTTCCATGGGCATTTACGTAATCTATTTGATTCGCCGAAATGTTCGCCGATCCAAGAGACGCCTTCATGGCCCTGTAAGCTCCTTCTCCATCCGGTGAAGGAGCAGTCATATGATAGGCGTCTCCGGACATGCCGTAGCCAATCATTTCTCCATAAATTTTTGCTCCTCGCTTTTGGGCATGTTCCAACTCTTCCAGAATCAAGATTCCGGCGCCTTCTCCCATGACAAATCCATCCCTAGATTTATCCCACGGCCTGGAGGCTTCTTGGGGGGTGTCGTTTCTTCCAGTAGATAGAGCTCGCGCAGCGGCAAACCCGGCCACACCGATCCGGCAAATGGCCGCTTCTGTTCCACCGGCAACCATGACATCGGCAGCGCCAACCTGAATTATGCGAGCCGCATCTCCTATGGCATGGCTACCGGAGGAGCAAGCAGTAACCACCGCATGGTTTGGCCCCTTAAGTCCAAAACGAATGGAAACGTGACCGGCAGCTAAATTTATTAATGAAGATGGAATAAAAAAAGGCGTAACCCTTCGAGCGCCGTTTTCTTTGAGGGCAATAGAAGTGTCGTAGATGGCCTGCAATCCGCCGATACCGGATCCAACAATTACGCCGACTCTCTCTTTTTCTTCTTCCGAAAGATCGACTATGCCAGCATCATTCATGGCCTCAGTGGCGGCGGCAATGGCATACACGATGAACATATCCATTCGGCCTAGATCCTTTGAAGAAACATAGCGTAGCGGATCAAAAGATATGGATTGATCTCGACACTCTTCAGCGCCGACAGACGGCACCTGCCCAGCTATTTGACAGCTGAGATCACTCACGTCGAAGGAAGTGATCCTGCTTATTCCGGATTCGCAATTCAAAAGACGTCGCCAAGATTCGCGCACGTTGGCCGCAAGGGGAGATACCATGCCAAGCCCTGTGACTACCACCCTCTTCATATTGTCGTCTTATTTTATTTGCATTTGGTTTGAATAAAGGATATTGCATCCCCGACCGACTGAATTTCCTGACCTTCATCGTTGGAAATTTCTATGTCGAACTCCTCTTCCAGAGTCATAACCAGCTCCACAGTATCCAAACTATCCGCTCCCAAGTCATCGATGAAGCGAGCTTCTTCCTTTACCTTCGATGCTTCTACTCCTAATTTATCGGCAATAATTGCTTTAACTTTAGCAGCTATATTTTCGCTCATATCGTTTCCTTCTTCACAAACGTCGACAGGACGGTATCATAAAAGTGACGAAATTAAAATATGGATCTGGATCTGCGCTAGAGCATGCAAATGTTCAGTGAATTTCCAGAAATATCATTTAAAATAACGATGGTATCGCCTACGGCGGCAAATTGACGTTCCGCTACGATATCCTTTGCAGTTTTGCAAATTTTTTCCACATCGAACTCTTTTTTTGCTGTCACAGCGTAGATCCCATTGCACAATCCAGCTCTGGAAGCGAGAATTTCCGAACCTGCCACCAGTATGATGGGAACGCGTGGCCGCATTCGGGAACATCTAACAACGGCTTCAAATGAATCCGTGAACAATACCAGCGCGCTGGCGCAGGAGAATTCAGCCGCATCTTTGGCTGCGATGCACAGCGCATCCAGAATGCTTCTATGGGGCAACTGTGTATCATCCTCCAAACGTCGTATGCAGTATGGATCAGACTCTGTCTTTGCTATGATTTTGGACATAATATCAATGGCTTCCAATGGATACTGACCGGATGCGCTTTCCGCCGAAAGCATGGTAGCGTCTGCACCGCTGTAAACCGCCGTTGCCACATCTGATACCTCTGCTCTGGTCGGGCTAGGAGCGGTAATCATGGATTCTAACATCTGCGTAGCCACTATGACAGGCCTTCCAAGGCGATGGCAAACATTGATTATACGCCTTTGAATGGCAGGCACATCCTCTGGATCCATCTCCACTCCCAGATCGCCGCGGGCAATCATGATGGCGTCCGAAGCGTTCACAATCGGCTCGAGAGCCTCAATGGCCAACGGCTTTTCCAGCTTGGATATGACTCCGGCTTTTCCGTTAATAATTTTTTTCGCGTTTTCTACGTCGTCTACGCTTTGGACAAATGAAAGAGCTACCCAATCTACGCCGAGTCCCAGAGCAAAATCTAGATCTCGACGATCTTTCTCTGTTAAAGCAGGAATTGGCAGCATAACATGGGGCACATTTACACCTTTTCGGTTTGATAGTGGACCGCCAACCAAAACTTTCACCTCCGCATATTCGGGATTACAGGACAAAACCTCAAAGCGCAACTTGCCGTCATCTAGCAGCAGAGAAGATCCAACCTGCAAAGCCTCGAGAATCTCCGGATGCGGAAGATTAACGCGGCGCGTATTGCCTGGAGCGCTATCCAGATCAAAGCTGAAGATATCTCCAGCTTCCAGGATAATTTTATCGTTTTCAAATTGACCGACCCTTAGTTTTGGCCCCTGCAGATCGGCTAAAATTGCAGGAAAATAGTGGTGCTTCTTTCCCAGAGAGCGTATGGCGTTATACGCTTGTTCATGGCCGACGTGGGAGCCATGTGAAAAATTCAATCGAAACACGTCTACGCCTCCCAAAAGCAGGCGTTCCAGATTGTTTGGGTCACAGCTGGCCGGACCGATAGTCGCAACTATTTTCCCGCTACGATAACGTCTCATGCGCTTCTCCATATATTAAGATACATCGCTAGTCGATGAATGATATAATTTATTCTAAATTATGTCTAGGTATTGGATTACATTACGCATATCATATGATATATTCGCTTGATATTCATAGTAACCCAGAGCTATATCAACAAATCTTGTGACTACGCTATTTGGTGAACTAATAGTTTTAATTTTGCTTCGTATCTGCTATAAGATACCATAACGGAAGTGTCCGGTGGGCAATGGTTTTTACGCGTTGGGACTTTTGTTAAATGTGTGTGTTGCAAGTGTAGGAGGTAAAAATGCCTAAGTTAAAGAGCAAAAGCGCAGCAAAAAAGCGTTTTAACTTCAGTTCATCTGGAAAAGTGATAGCTCAGCCAGCCTTCAAGAGGCATAATCTAAGGAAACGGTCCCAGAAAATGAAAAGGCAGGCCCGCGGCACTATGATTTTAAGCTCCAGCGACAGCAAAAATATTTCGAAGTATATGCCATACAAATAAGGAGTAAGAGATGTCACGAGTAAAAAGAGGAGTAACTGCGCACGCTCGCCATAAGAAGGTGCTAAAACTCACAAAAGGCTACATTGGCCGTTCCAATAATTGCTATCGTTCAGCGCTGGAAAGATTGGAAAAGGCGATGCAGTTTGCCTATCGTGATCGACGCAACAAAAGGCGAGATTTGCGGAAGCTCTGGATTATCAGAGTTAATGCCGCAGTTAGAGAATATGGCATGAAATATTCTCAGTTCATTTGTGGTTTGAAAAAAGCAAAGATATCTTTGGATAGAAAGGTTCTGTCTGAGCTGGCCATCAACGACAAGGCAACCTTCCGTGAAATTGTTAATCAGGTAAAAGTAGCTCTTGGGTAGATTTTACTTTTGCGGGGTTTAAACATGGACGAGAGAATTTGTGAATTGCCGGATGGTTATAGGCCTTTGGAGAGCGAAGAGTTCATGAACAACCTTCAACGTGAGTATTTCCGGCGTAGACTTGTGGGTTGGAGAGATGAGCTGCAAAAAAACAACGGCGATGTTATCGAGCAGTTGCAAAGTGATGGCGAAACCTGCACCGATACAGCCGACAGAGCCTCCACCGAAACCGAACTTACCTATGAACTGCGCAGCAAAGAAAGGGCCTACAAGCTAATTCGCAAAATAGACGAAGCGCTTTCGAGAATTAAAAACGGCAACTATGGCTATTGCGAAGAAACAGGAGAGCCAATTTCTTTGAAAAGGCTCGAGGCAAGACCCGTAGCCATGCTTGGCATTGAAGCGCAAGAGCGTCATGAAAAGCGAGAGCGAGTTAAGAAAGACGATTGAAATTATGTTCGATGATTTTCTAAAAAAAGCAAAAAGAATCGTTGGCGGGGGTTTTCGCTACAAGAATAATAAAAAAGTAAATTCAACTAAGCCAGGTCAGTTTAAGGAAGATCTTCGCTTCATCGTTGTTTTTATATTTTTTTTTTCAATATTCAGGTTTTTTGTATTTGACTGGTATATAGTTCCCTCTAGCTCAATGGTTCCAACCTTATTAATTGGAGACATGCCGCTGGTGGAGAAGTGGACCTATGGCTATAGCAAGCACAGCATATGGTTCAGTCCAAACCTATTCTCTGGGCGTAGATTTTTCAAAAACAATGTAAAGCGAGGAGAAGTGATAGTTTTCAAACATCCACATGATACGGAAACACCAGATAATAATGACATTAATCTCATCAAAAGAGTTATAGCGCTGCCCGGCGATAAAGTAAGTGTGAAAAATGGATTTATCAGTGTAAACGGAGTTGAGGCCAAACTATCGTTCAAGAATAAAACGGTTTATCATGATACGCAGACTCACAGATTCACGGAGCTGAATCTTTATGAAGAAACGCTTCCTTTGGCAGACGTCCCGCCACATACGGTCGCCTACATCGATGCCATGAAGTTCTCGACAGCCAATAATTTCAATGAAGTAACAGTGCCTCAGGGGCATTATTTCGTGATGGGAGACAATCGCGATTGCTCAAAGGACTCCCGCTGTGGTCTAGGTTTTATACCAAAAGAAAATCTCATGGGGCGGGCTCTCTGCACTGTATATTCCATAGCGAATGGGGTAAAATTATGGGAATTCTGGTTGTGGCTTCAAAATATAAGATATAGTCGCATACTTCAGAGGATCATTTAATGAATGCCGCAGTATCCGATGGTATAGCTGCGCTGGAGAATATCCTCGACTATAAGTTCAAAAGTTTGCAATTGATTTCTACGGCCATATTTCATCCCAGTCTCGGAAAGGCAAACAAAATTTCCATCAGAAATTTTGAGCATTTGGAATTTTTAGGAGACAGAGTTCTTGGCCTAGCAATTTCCAGCATATTATACAAAAAATTTCCACAGGATAGCGAAGGAAGTCTTGCCATTAGAATGGCTACGCTGGCTGGAACGGATTTCATCATAAATCTATGCAAAAAGAAAAAAATTATAGATTGCTTTTCAATTCCAAAAGATTTTTTTATATCAAAGGATAGAAATTCATCCGCCATAGCAGATATGATGGAAGCTGTTCTGGGATCAATATTTTTGGATTCTAACTTCGAAACAACCAGCGCGGTAGTAGCTAAGCTTTGGGGCAAGAGTATTACTCAGCTAGAGCATAAAAAAAAAGATTTCAAAACTCAATTGCAAGAAATTATGCAGTCGGCTCGCAAAGAACTGCCCATCTATGGTTTAATTGAAATGATCGGCAAGCCGCATGATCCAACCTTTAAAATAGAGGTAAAAGCTGCTGGATTAGCGACGACGGGAATCGGAAATTCCAAAAAAAGCGCCGAGTATGACGCAGCGGAGAAAATGCTAAAAAAACTAAAAGAACAGCTGGTGCAAAATTGAAAAGATGTGGATTAGTAAGCGTACTTGGCGAGACAAACGCCGGAAAATCTACGCTGATCAACCGATTGGTGGGACAAAAAGTTTCCATAGTATCGCGAAAAGTTCAGACAACTATATCCAGAATTCTGGGAATAGCCATTCGGGGAGAAAGTCAGATTATCCTAATTGATACCCCGGGGTTCTCGAGAAGTAAAAAAGACATTAAATTGGAAAGGCACGCCTGGGATGCCTACAGAGAATCCGATAACATTTTGTTTCTGCTGGACGTTTCCAAAAAAAACTTTGACAATAGCATTGGATTGCTAAAAAAACTTGATGACTCCCGAAGAGTTTCTCTCGTACTAAATAAAATTGACCTGATTCCCAAGCCAAAGCTGCTAGAGCTATCCCAGATGCTGTGTCAAACGCGCACACTTGAAAATATTTTTATGATTTCCAGTTTGACCGGAAGCGGCGTCGATAAAATCTTAAGCTATCTAAGCTCTGCAATTCCAGAGGGAGAATGGATGTACAATGAAGACGAAATCACAGATTCATCCTTTGAAAAATATACAGCGGAAATTACCAGGGAGCATATTTACCACAGAATCCATCAGGAAGTCCCCTATTTAAGCGCTGTAAAAACAGAAAATTACCAAAATCAGCCGGATGGCAGCGTGAAAATAGTCCAAAATATTTACGTAAAGAGTAAATCTCATAAAGTAATTTTTCTGGGTCGCAACGGAGGGAAAATAAAAGCCATCGGGAAAGCCGCCCGTGAAGAACTGTCGTCTTTGTTGAATCAAAAAGTGCATCTCTTTTTGCACGTTTTGGTGGGCGCCAATGATCGGCAACATTTGAAGGAGTAAGTAAATTGCAATGGCAGGAAAGCAGCATAGTTTTGGGAACGCGCCTGTTCGCTGAAAATCTCAGAATCGTTACGGTTTTCAGTGAAACTTTCGGTAAAACCTCTGGATTGGTAAAGGGAATTAAAAAACCGATTCAATTCGGAGACGTCAGTCATGTCTTGTGGAAAGGGCGAACTTCCGAGCAGCTGGGAACTTTTCAAATTGAAAATATATTCTCTCCATTTTGCCATATATTTGCCGATCCCCAGAGAATTTTTATTCTAGAAAGCGCCTGCACGCTGTGCGCCAAAGGCTTGCCTGAGAAAGCGCCGCATCCAAAGCTTTTTCACGCGCTTAGGTCGTTGTTTTTATCCATTACAGGAGATGATTGGCTCGCAAACTACGTTTTTTTTGAAATATCTTTTTTGGCAGAAGTTGGGATCGGGCTAGATTTATACAAATGCGCCGTTACCGGCAGAACCGACGACTTGTTTTACGTCTCTCCCTGCACCGGTCGCGCTGTAGTTAGGTCAGTCGGTGAAAGCTATAAAGATCGCCTATTTCGATTACCAAGCTTTTTAATCTCGAATGATAATTATCCATCTAATGGTGATATTTTCTCGGCCCTAGAAATGACTGGGCATTTTCTACGAATGTATTTTTGTGGTATAAGTTGCAGAGAGTTGCCATTGTCGAGGAATTATCTATTGGCAGATATTGGCGAGAAAATTCATGGAGCTATAGCATGAAAATCAGCACAATAGTCGACTCCAAAGAAAAACGAGTAGCCATTACTCCGGAGACAGCGAAAAAATACAGCGAAATTGGTCTTGAAGTAACGCTGCCCCGAGATTATGGCATAACCGCCATGTTTAACGACTCTGATTATATAGCTGCCGGAGCAAAAATCGAAAAAACGAAAAATATTCCGGAGGCGGATTTATATGTTGCCGTAAAACCATCTCTGGCGAAAGAAATTAAATTAAAGCGCGGATCTTACCTGATCGCTCTTTTATCTCCATCCCACAACAAGGAAATACTGGAAAAATTGATTGCCGCAGGAGTGCATCCCTGCGCTCTGGAAAAGATTCCTCGAATTACTCGCGCCCAATCAATGGACGTTCTATCGTCGCAGGCAAATATCTCAGGATATAGAGCAATGCTTGAAGCTCTATACCATTATGCTAGGATTGTTCCCATGATGATGACAGCCGCCGGCACAGTGCGTCCGGCGAAAGTTTTGGTTGTGGGAGCTGGCATCGCCGGACTGCAAGCCATTGCTACGGCAAAACGACTTGGCGCCATCGTCTATGCCTTTGATGTTCGCATAGCCGCAAAGGAACAGGTGGAGAGTCTTGGAGGCACATTCATATCCGTTGAAGATGAAAAAAATGGAGAAACTGCTGGTGGGTATGCTCAAGAAATGAGCGATGACTACAAGAAACGTCAGATGGAAAAATTAGCGCAAATGATAGCGAAGATGGACATAGTGATCACCACAGCGCAAATTCCAGAAAAGCAAGCCCCTCTGTTGGTAACCAAGGAGATGGTAGCGTCAATGCCGCCCGGCGCCATTGTTTTGGATATGGCTACCGAAACTGGAGGAAATTGTGAATTATCCAAAAGAGATGAGACGTTAATTGTCGGAAATGTGACCATTATTGGACACACGGATTTTGCTGCGCGGGTAGCCAACGATTCCAGCCAACTTTTTGCGAGAAATGTTTTTAATTTTGTATCACTAATGATTAAAGACGGAAAAATTGATCTAACAGACGAAATTATTCAGGCAGTTTTAATCTAAAATTTAAAATTTATGATAAGAAAATTATTTCTAGTGCTAATCTGCAACTTTCCAAGGAAAACTACCCCTAGAGTTATTGATTTTCGCGGAAAAATTATTAATCTGAAAGCTAAAATAGGAGAGTAAAGCTTGGAACATAAAAGCATGGAAGAGAAGCATCGCATAAATAAGGCAATCTTAGCGCTGCAGGTTCGTTTGATAGATCAGCATGGAAACGCAGTTGGGATCGTCAATACAAAAGAAGCCCTATTCATGGCTAGGGAAGCTGGATTAGATCTGGTGGAAGTGGCGGCTCAAGCGTTCCCGCCGGTTTGCAAGATCATAAATTATGGAAAATTAAAGTACGAACTCCAGAAAAAGAAATCCGAAGCTCGCAAAAAGCAGAAATTTATTGAAGTTAAGGAAGTTAAATTTACACCTGCCATCGGAGATCACGATTATAAAGTGAAGTTGTCCAACATTCATAAATTCATTGGCGAAGGAAACAAAGTTAAAATTACGCTACGCTTTCGCGGGCGCGAAATATCCCACAAGGAAATCGGTGAAAAATTGCTGAATCGCTTAGCGGAAGATATGAAAGAATTTGCAAAATGCGAAGGAACTCCACAATTGGAAGGCAGGCAAATGATGATGATTCTTTCTCCATTGGGTTCCAAATGACGGATCATATTTTCAAATGCTCTTTGGGGAATTTTAACATCAAAGATGCTTTTGACGTTACGGATCTCCTGTTTGAAAAAAACTACATGTCCGTATCCTGCTTAGAAGTGGATAACCACTGGATTGTGGAAGCGCTTCACAATGAACCAATAGAAGAATCAGAAATTCTACGTTATCTGAAGCTATATGATTGCAAGATAATTGAGAACAAAGCTCTAAAGTCTGTTGATTGGCTCCAGAAAAGTTTTGAGAATCTTAAGCCGATCGTGATTGGTGAATTCTATATATATGGCACGCACCTGCGCGGAAATAAAATACCTCCCCATAGGATTCCGATAGAAATTTCCAGTTATATGGCCTTTGGCAGCGGAGAGCATCCCACCACAAGTCGTTGCATTGCCGCCTGTCATGCTTTTTTCGATCATCAGAAACACAAAAATGTGCTTGATTTTGGCTGTGGGTCAGGCATTCTTGGCATAGCGCTGGCGAAGTTGGGCGCAAGGAACGTTATTGCCTGTGACAATGATGCAGAAGCCGTCAGAGTATCGCGGGAGCACGCCATCATCAACAAAGTTGCTCATCGTATTTCGGTTTTTCGAAGCCACGGCGCAGAATTTTTTTCAAGGTCGTATGACTTCATTGTCTCCAACATTCTGGCAGAGCCTTTGACAGCCATGAGCGCTCCCATCGCGCACGCCCTTTCTGAAAACGGAATTTTGATACTCTCTGGTTTCGCTTCCAATGATTTCAGCGTAATCAACCAATACGCTTCCTTTGGATTTAAACAGATACACAGATACGATTGCCGTGGCTGGACCACGTTGGTTCTGAAAAAGGCTCGCGTCTAGGAAGGCGAATGACTTTTTAATTTTGTGCGTGATTTCTCTATTTCGATACATGGGAGAAGAAACCATTTTTCTTCATGGCGGCCACCGTTTTACGGGCTTCTTCTCGGTTTTTAAATGGCCCGGCCTGTATGCCGTATTTAACGCCCTTTTTTTCTCCCATATCGATTTTAAAAATTCTTTTGCCGCTTTTTTTCAGGAATTTATTTTTGCGCAAGATACGATTGTACTCCGCTTCAGCTGCTGTTTTGGTTGGCACCGTAGCAATTTGCACCATAATGCCGCCGTCTTCCACCGCCAATTTTCCCAATGCGCCTCTGGTCCGCGTTTTCTTTTCTTTTTTGCCGCCAATGGGAGCTTTCTCTTCCTTCACCTTGTGAATTGGAGGATGCAATTCGCTTTCAATGGCCTTTAACCCTTCATCAGGAGGGGTTTCATTTTTCTCCTTGCTGTACTTAATTTTATACTCTTTTTTGGGAGCCAGCTCATCAAAAGCTCGAATAATGCTCTTTTTTTCTTCCTCGGATATGATTTCTCCCGAATCCATTTCTGGAATCGATAGAACTTCTTCCGGCTGCGGAGCAAGCTTTTCCTCCACAACGCGCTTATCGCCGGAAATATTATCGTATACTGTTTTGTCCTGGTGTTTTACCTCTTCATTCGTTTTTGGCTTTACCTTGAGCGGAGTTGGATCAGCCTGTATAATTGGCAATTCATCTAGATCGACAGGCCGTGATCCGGAATATATTATGTAGGCTACAGTGAAGAGCGCCACCACCGACGACGCGCCGCCTATGATGATAAACTTTTTATCGTCCTTTAAAAGAAACGGCTTCCTATTGTCATCCGGCGGAATTGGGGACCAATCCTGATCAACAACGCGATCATCTTCATCATCCACAAATGGACTCATTAGTGCAATTCCTCAACAGGAGTAATGCCGATTATATCGAACGCAAACTCTATAACACGCTGCACGGCTTTGAGCAACACCATCCTTGCCTTGGTTTTTGCTAAATCATTCGGCATGATAAAACGCAGGTAGCTATTTTCTTTTCCTTGATTCCACAAAAAATGAAAGGCTGAAGCCAGATCTATAAGAAAAAATACTATCCGGTGAGATTCGTAATTTTTTGCTGCCATCACTACTTGACGCGGCCAATCCGCTAGTACTTTTACTAATTTCATATCGCTATCCATGTCCAGCAAATTTAGATCCACTTCCCCCAGAGATGGCATTTTTTCGCAGCCGAAGGTTTCTTTAAATAATTTTATTACCGAATGCGTTCTGGCATAGGCGTATTGCACATAGAAAACAGGATTGTCTCTGCTTTGCTCCACGACTTTCGTAAAATCGAAATCCAATGAAGCATCGTCGCGGCGCGTAAGCATCATGAAGCGGATTGCGTCTTTGCCAACTTTATCGATTACATCTCGAGCGGTGATGTAGTTTCCCGATCGCTTGGACATTTTTATCTCTCGACCATCCTTTAATAATCGTACCAGCTGAACTATTTTCACTTTTAGATTTTTTTTGCCACTGGAAATCGCTGAAACTCCAGCCTGCATGCGTTTTATATAGCCGCCGTGATCTGCTCCCCAAAAATCGATTATTTCGTCGAATCCACGCTCAATTTTATCTCTATGATAGGCAAGATCGGACGCCAAATAGGTCCAGGATCCATCCGATTTCTGTAGTGGACGATCTAGATCATCGCCATAGGCTGTGGATTTAAACAGTGGTTGCTCTCGTTTTTCCCATTCCTCGGAATCCATACCTCTAGGACGCTGCAAAATTCCATTATAAATTAATCCTTTGTCATTCAATAGATTAACAACACGATCCACGGCGCCATTTTTCAGCAATTCCAGCTCTGATGAAAAAACATCATGATAAACGTCGAGATCTGCAAGATCTTTTTTAATATCTATCATGATGCAAGCTACAGCGAATTCTCTAAAAAAGTTCAGCCATTCGGATTGCTCTTTGTCAACAAACTTGTCTCCATGCTTTTCAGCGATTTTGCGAGCAATTTCTATTAGATAATCACCTGGATAACCCCAACTCGGAAGCTCGCCACTGCTTCTGCCAAAGAGCTCTAGATATCTATGATACAGAGAGCAGGCCATAATTTCTATTTGTTTGCCAGCATCATTGACATAGAACTCTTTGGTCACGCGATAGCCAACGTAACTCAATAGCCTCGCCAATACGTCGCCGGAAACCGCTCCCCGCACATGTCCGGCATGAATCGGGCCTGTTGGATTGGCGGATACGTATTCAATGTTGACGGACCGACCTTCGCCAATGTCGATCTTTCCAAAATTATCATCTAAAATTTGTGGGAAATATTTGACTAGCACATGCTGAGGAATAAACCAATTGATGAAGCCTGGCTTCCTCACTTCCAATCGCTCGAAGCTATCATTGTCCCGAAGTTGAGCGCAGATATCTTCCGCTATGTCCATGGATTTTCTTCCCAACCTCTTAGATAAAGCCATACTTATGCTGGTGGAAAAATCACCGAAGGTTTGCTCTTTAGGTGGATCGATGGAAACCAAATCCCTGTATTCGGAGTCTACGCAGTTTCCAAATATGTTCTTGTAGTATAAAAATAAAGCCGACTGCATTCTCTAATCAACTGTGCGCATAATCTGTTACCAATGTCCCCGGTTACATATCTATCGTAACCGCTATATATGCAACTTTCGAGACAACCATGCCGGTAATTGTACATTTATGTTCCACAAAACTCAATATTTTATTCGCCATTGATTACTCATAAAGATAGAAATTATCGAACGAGTACTAGGAATTTCCAGCAATTTCTGTGGAATCTGCTTCTAATCGTCAACATCCTTTCCAAAGCCTAAAAATTCAATGCGCAGCTCGTTTAGTTATGATATTTATTGCGCAGCTCGTTTAGTTATGATACTTATTCTGCGGAACTTTTGTTTGTATTTTTGAGTGAGGGCCCATTGTTCAAAAAACTATCATTTATGACCGTCAGCTCTATTTTATTGGCGCATGTCTCGGCAACATCTGAAAAATTCACTGCTCCACTGGACGCCGCTTTTAAAAGCAGTGGCAAAAGCCAAGAAGACCAGACAGAGCAACACTATAAGTCCGATGGATTCTTGAATTTGAACGTCTCCCACGAAAGAGACAATAAATTTGCATTCGGCTCCAGAAACTGCTCCGTCGTTGGATTGACTCCTCTTTTGTCCATCGGAAAGTTAGTTGTTGAAGCAGACTTCTTCTTTGGGAGTTTCCAGTCGTTCAATGGATGGATAAAGGGAGAGCGCTACTTATCCCGGACAACGCCCCAGAAAAATCGCTCCTATCTTCACAATAATTTTAATCAGGGAAAAAAGATAAAAAAAGCCTTGGAACCGATCATGGCACAGGCTCTAGATAGGGCGCATTTTTACAGAAACTACACCCGCATTATTTACACTGATCAAGCAAGTAATTTCAGAGTTGTGGTCGGAGACACTAAAGTCAGCAATACCGTCGGCTTTCAGCAACCGCTGTCCGGAGGCGGCCTGAGCATTTTCCGGCAAAAAGGCAACGGAAGCGTTATCGGAGCCGGTTCTCCTTTGGTAATCACCGCAGCTAGCAAGGTTGAGTGTAAAATGGGAAACGATAGCGTGGCCACAATGCTATTTGCTCCCGGAGTTTATTCCATTGACGACATGCCAGAAGAAGCTAAATTGCCTGGAGTTAGCCTAAAAATCAGCGACCAAGTTAAGCGAAGAGAAGTCCTGAAAGTCGAGTATTTTGGCGGATACGGAACGCTAGCCGAAGGTATGAATGACTTTGACTTGACGATTGTTTGCGATCACCACTGGAATCTTGAAGATCCGCACAGGATCAGATACCAAAAAAAGCCGCGCTATAGCGGTAATTATAGGTATGGGCTCAACGACAACATGACGCTTGGGGGAGGATTGCAGGTTCATGAGAATTCCTATCTCCTGGATTGCGTCATGATATTTGACACGGATCTTGGTAAGATAGCTCCCAATATAGCCTATAGCGACGCGCGCAAAACCAATGGATCCAAAAAACGCGCCGCCGGAGCGGGAATTTTTTATTCTATTCCGGAGAACGAGTTGGGAATTTTCCTGGAGACGTTTGCGGCAACGAAAGGAAAGCACTTTGGAGATCTTGGCAGAGGCGAAGAGCGAGAGGAAGCCTATAATAAATTTATCGAAAAATATTTCAGCGACAATGACATAAGGGAAAAATTAAAAAATTCCACCGAAGATTCTTCTTCTCGGCAGATTACGGCCAGATTGTACTCAAAGCCTATTGAGGGATTCGTTCCAGCGTTAATTTTCAATGGAAAATGGTCCAAAACCGAAAGACTGCGCGAATATACGCTTAGTTTGACCAAGGCTTTCGATTTTTGTTCCTTTACCGTATCCGGCGGATTAACCTATGATGATCCAGACAAAGGGCGAAACCTAAGATCTCCGGATCGAAGACTCGCCATTGTCTGCAACATTAAAATTGGCACAGATTTGTCCGTTGGTGGAGACTACGTATATTACGACGAAGAGAAAAGGCGTAGCCACATTATCACCACCTACGCACCACATGAAATTAAAGGATTGGAATTTGGCGCCGAAATGACAAGCAAGCCTGGCTTTAGCTATCCATATTTCTCCGCAAAATATAATAGCGAATACTTTAATCTAGAGGCCGAAGAAAGCATCATCAACACCTATGAGGACAAAGAAGCCGCCACTGTCAATTCCCATTCCAACAGGCAGAAATTATGTTTTGGCACCAATATCTCACCCAACGGAATCAGAGCCTTGCAAAAGGTCAACTTTAACGTGCTGAGAGGCGTCGAATAAAAGAAAAATGCGCTGCTATGTCGTTCTTATACTAACCGATTCAGTCAAGCGTTTTTCTTATGCGTAGGCACTGAGAAAGTCTTCGCCCGCTCTTGAAAAAGTGCTAGTTTCCGTATAATAATATGGGCAACAATTTTCCTAACATATTGATTGAATTTGTTAATAGGAGAGAAGGTATTGATTTTAATAATGTTTATGGGGAAAGCATATGAATGAGAAAGACGAAAATCTAGAGCATCAGGAAAATATTGCAAAACCGGAGGGCGCAATCTCAAATCCAGAGAACAAGATTTCCGAAATTGATAAAATAGCTCAGCTGGAAGAAGAGGTAAAAATCTTAAAGGATACATTGCTCCGCAAAGCTGCAGAACTTGAAAACTTGAGAAAAAGAGTCGAAAGAGAGCTAGAGGACGCCCTGAAGTATTCCAATGCTAAATTTGCGAAAGATTTGTTAGTTGTCGAAGATAATTTTGAAAGAGTTTTGGAGAATTCGCTGCTAATTAGAGAGAAACCCGATGCTGATGCAAATCTTAAAGCTCTGCTGGATGGCATTTTGCTGTGCAAAAAAGAGTTGGTCGCAGTCTTTAAAAAACATGGAATTTCTAAGGTGGAAATTGCGGAAGGCGACAAGTTCGATCCGCAATATCATCAGGCCATGTGCGAAGTGGATAACGCAAATTGCGAGGATGGAACAATCATTAATACTTTTCAAGCCGGATATCTCCATAACGAAAGATTGCTGCGTCCGGCCATGGTTAGCGTAGTATCTCGCAAAACATGACTTCATCCGACAGCCTAAAAAAACCCATTTGCGTTGATCTGGACGGTACTTTGGTGAGAAATGACGTCACCATGATGGCGCTAAAAATGTACATTGCCAAGAACATTCTGCGCATTTTCAAGGTATTTTATTGGTTTCTGCATGGACGAGCTCATTTAAAGCATAAGTTGGCGAAAAATGTAAGTTTGGACGCTTCATCGCTGGACTATAACAGAAAGTTTTTGGATTTTATAATCGGCGAAAGAAAAAAGGGGCGGCGCATTTTTCTTGCCACAGCCTGCAATCAAAATTACGCTCATGAAATCGCAGATTTTCTGAATATTTTTGACGGAGTTTTTGCTAGCAACGAACATGTAAACCTGCGAGCAGAAGCAAAAGCGATGGCTTTGAAGGCGATTTTTGGTCAAAATGGATTTGTCTACGCTGGCAATTCCAAGGATGATATAAAGGTATGGGATAGTAGCGCAGAATGCATTCTTGTGGCCCCCCAAAAAACGGCATTAAAAAAAATGCAGGGGAAAAAGTATGTGCTATTCGAATAAAAATATGGCGGGAAAGTCTCAATGAGCAGTGGATCACTGGCGATCGGAGATATCGCAAAAGTTCTTGTGGATAATATTAAAAACAGGCCGATTTATTTGGAGATTTTCACAAACTGGACTGAAATTGTGGGAAAGCATATCGCATCCATGTCGATTCCCCATAAAGTGATCCATGCCGGCAGCAACAATGTTTTAGTTTTAAAAACTCTCAAGGGATGTGGCCTGGAAATTCAACATGAATCTCTTCATATTTTGATTAAAGTGAATAATTTTCTTTCAAAAAACTATTTTTCTCAAATAAAAGTAATACAAATGGATGGAGAAGTTACCTAAGCCACCCTCTTATCTCGGGATCCACAATCGCCGGTAGACGGAGCACAGCTTTAGTGAAGTCTATGCCCAGACAAGAACTACGTATGCAGATTTTCCGCACGTAGCTCTTTTTTTGTGAAACGGCTGTAATGTAGCAGGATGGATTGCTGTTGATTTTTACTTGCCGAGGTTTAAACTGTTACTAATGTAGATTCTAAATTGCGGAGGTACGATGTGACTCAGAGAATAGCGCTGGTGACTGGCGGAACCAGAGGCATTGGCGCCTCTATCTCCGGAGCTCTAAAAAATGCCGACTATGCTGTGGCCGCAGTTTATCAAAGCAACAATGCGGCAGCAGAAAAGTTTTCTCGGGAAACGGGAATAGAAATTTTTTCCTGGAACGTTGCGGATTATGAATCCTGTGCTGTCGGAATTGAGAAAGTTTGCGCTACCCTGGGCGGTCCCGTGGATATTTTGATAAATAATGCAGGAATTACCAAGGACGCTATGCTGCACAAAATGCTTCCGGAAGATTGGAATAAGGTCGTTAACACAAATTTGAATTCTGTCTTCAACATGTGCAGATGCGTCGTTCCATCCATGAGGTCTCGAGGGTTTGGTCGCATTGTAAACATCAGCTCCGTGAATGCCCTAAAAGGTCAAGTAGGACAGGCGAATTATTCCGCTGCTAAAGCCGGCGTGCTAGGGTTTACCAAAACTTTGGCGCTGGAGTCTGCCGCCAAAAATATCACGGTAAACGCTGTCGTTCCAGGCTATATAGCGACGGAGATGACAGACATTCTGAAAGGTGATATAAGGGAGGAGATCATCGCGGGAATTCCCATCGGTAGATTTGGAAAGGTTGAGGAAGTTGCGAGTGCTGTTTTGTTTTTGGTGAGCGATGACGCCTCTTTCATCACTGGAACGCTGCTGAGCGTAAACGGAGGACAGTATTTGTAGGAATTGCGGAAAGTAATCATGGAAAAGGGTCGTTCGTTCGAAACTATTGTGGGAACCTTGGTTCTGCTGGTGGCTATCTTCTTTTTTCATTACGTATACAGCAGATCCAGTTGGAAAGGCATGGACGGATATTACTTAATAGCAAAATTCGACAGAGCAGACGGTTTGGCCGAGGGCATTGATGTAAAAATCAGTGGAGTTAGAGTTGGTAAGGTGGCCAGCCTGGAATTGGATCCATCTTCATTCTTTGCGGTTGTAAAATTTTACGTGTCGGAAAAAGTCAAGCTCCCCAATGACAGCAGCGCAAATGTGGCCAGCGAGGGTCTTTTCGGCGGCAAGTATCTGTCCATCACTCCAGGCGGCAGCAAGGAATTTTTTAACCCCGGTGACGAGATAGAAGACACTTCCGGTCCGCTGGATCTTGAATCTCTACTGGGAAAATTCATTTTCTCCTCCTCCGAAAAATAGAAACAAGAAAGGTATATACCGTGAATGTGTTTAGAGTAAAGATGTTGCATAAGATTGTCTTTAATCCTCTGGTACAGCTGATATTTGTGATGGTTATGGCCTCCAGTTTCCATTCTCAATTATCCGATGAAACCATTAGGTTTTTCCTGACCATAAGCATTTTTCTCAAAGAAACGCTTACTTTTATTTTGCCATTTTTACTTTTTAGTTTCATTGCTACAGCACTGTCGTCCATTCCACGAGGCGGAATGTTTTTTGTGCTGGGACTAATGGCAATGATTTTCCTGTCTAATTTTTTGAATATTTTAGTCTCCGGAGGCATTGGGTTCTTCCTGTTGTCTGAGCTAAAAACCAGTTGCATCGGAGGCAACGCCACTTATTTACAGCCATTTTTTCACATCCATTTTCCTCCCATTGCAGAGTCTGGCACGGCTCTGCTGGTGGGAGTCGTTGTCGGTTTTGCCAATTCCATATATCCCCATAAATATGCCTCCGCGATCGTGAAATTCGCCCATGATTTGATCCTGAAGTTTATGAAAAAAATCTTCATTCCTCTGCTGCCGTTGTTTGTGGGAGGATTTTTGTTGAAATTGTGCGCTGAAGGTAGAATGACAGGCTTCGTGGAGCATAATTTTCGCGTTTGCGCCATGATGTGTGAATTTTTGCTCTGCTACCTAATTCTATGGCTAATGGTTGCAACGTCCTTTCAATGGAAAGAAATTGTTAGAGTCACAAAGAACATTTTTCCGGCAATGCTAGCCGCCTTTAGCTCCATGTCTAGTGCCGCAGCTCTGCCATTGTCTCTGGAAGCCGCCGGAAAAAACACCGGCGATAAGATGCTGGCAAATGCCGTAATGCCTTTGACTCTAAATTTTCATATGCTGGGAGATACCATATTGGTTCCGATCATGGCTATGCTGGTAATGTTAGCCTTTAATCATCCACTGCCAAGCGTCGAGAATTTTATCATGTTTGGTATATTTTTTGTCCTGAACAAATTTGCCGGCGGAGGCGTGCCCAGCGGAACAATTGTGGTAACGATTCCAGTTTTAAAGAAGTTTTTGGGATTTGACGACAGCATGATAGCATTTATTGTAGCCTTCTATGGAGTCATGGATCCATTGGCCACCGCCGGCAATGTCACGGCCAACAATCTTTTTGTTATAATCTTTCAAAAGATAACGAATGGAATAAAAATTCGATTCCAGAAACGTGAATTTGTATAGAACGCATGAACGATAGTGCATGGAGATGGAGAGTTTAGAAAGCAGAATTGAAAAGCTGTGGAATGGTCAAGAGGATGATATTTCCTGTGTTCAAGAGGCCATGGAAAGTTTAAATTGCGGAAAGTTGCGCATCGCGCAAAAAATAAATGAACAATGGAAGACGAACGAGTATCTAAAGAAGGCGATTCTGCTGTTTTTTAAGCATAGGAAATCCGAAATCATCCATGGAAATGAATGTGAATTTTTCGATAAAGTACCTCTGAAAACCAAAAATTGGTCCGAAGCTAATTTTCTGGAAGCGGGATTTCGCGCCGTTCCCGGGAGTTTGGTGCGCTACTCGGCCTATATCGCAAAATCCGTCATCCTGATGCCAAGTTTCGTGAACGTTGGAGCCTACGTTGACGAAGGAACGATGGTGGATACCAACGCGCTGGTGGGAAGCTGCGCCCAAATTGGGAAAAATTGCCATATTTCAGACGGGGTAAGCATCGGCGGAGTGTTGGAGCCACTGCAGGCGACTCCCGTAATCGTGGAGGACGGATGTTTCATTGGAGTGCGTAGCTGCGTGACTGAGGGAGCAATCATCGGCGAAGGAGCTGTTCTGGGAGCAGGCACAATCCTCACATCTTCCATAAAAATTTTGGATAAAAAAACCGGAGAGATTTCCTACGGAAAAATTCCTCCCTATGCGGTGGTGGTTCCGGGCACATACGCATCCGAAAATGCAAATTTATCTTGTGCCATAATAGTGAAACACCTAGACGAAAGAACACGCCAAAAAACATCTATAAACGAAATATTGAGATTGCCATGACCATAAACGTAATTTCCCTCTGCTCGGATTTAATAAAATGCAAAAGCGTTACTCCCGCTGATGATGGAGCTCTAGAACAGATATCTTCTTTCCTGCGATCCATTGGATTTGAAACGACTATTTTAACTTTTTCATCTCCGGATAGCTCAAATTCGATAAAAAATTTGTTTGCAAAATACGGCAGTTCCGGAAAAAGAACTTTGGGATTTTTAGGGCATACGGACGTAACGCCTCCGGGGGATAATTGGGAAGTGGATCCATTTGCAGCGCTCCCGAAAGATGGATTCCTAATTGGTCGCGGCGCAATAGATATGAAGGGCGGAATTTCTGCTTTTTGCTGCGCAGTTCAACAATTTGTAAGACAAAAATTTGACGGAAGTATTGAGTTTTTCATAACCGGAGACGAGGAAGTCGGATCTCCGGAAGGAACTCTATCCCTACTCGAATGGATGGTCGATAATGAATATACGCCGCACGATTGTTTGGTGGGAGAACCATCATCCGACAAAGTTCTCGGAGATAGAATTTTCCTCGGACACCGCGGCAGCATGAATGTCTCCGTAAAATCCAATGGGAAGCAGGGGCACTCCGCCTATCCGGAGAATTACAGAAATTCTCTTGCTGATCTGTGTCGCTATATCGTGAAAATGCTGAATTATGAGTGGAAACATGAGGATAAAAGATTTCCTCCGACTAATTTGGAGCCTACGCTGCTGTTTACCAACAACTATGCCACCAATGTGGTGCCAGACAAATCTTCCGCCAATCTAAACATTCGCTTCGGTGGCGACTATAACTCTGACAGCATAAAACAAATCCTTCTGAAAGAAGCTAAAGCGTTTGAAATTTATTTAGATTTCAATGTATCTGGAGAATCCTATTACTGTTGCAATAAAGAACTCAAAGTGCTGCTATCGGAAGCCATAAGAGAAACCGCCAACATCGATCCGACGTTTTCAGCGGCCGGAGGCACTTCGGACGGTCGTCATATGGCGCGCCATTGCAATGTAATCGAATTTGGACCACTGGACGCCACAATGCATCAAAAAAATGAAAGAATAAAGATAGCCGATTTGCAAAAACTTGAAAAAATATATCTGGCGTTTCTCAAAAAATACTTCGCATGATTAGAGAGATTTCAGAAAAATACTCTCCGTTGCTGGCAGAAATCCATCGACGTTGCTTTGCTGATGGCTGGAGTGAAAAAAGCTTCCGCAATATACTTCTTCAAAAGTGCGCCATTGCCTTTGTTGAGGAAGATGGAGCCATTATCCGTGGATTCGGAGTAGCGAATGTTGTCCTCGATGAGGCCGAGATAATTACCTTTTGCATTTTGCCAGAATTTCGCCGCCAAGGTTTAGGAAAATGCCTTCTGTTGGGCCTGATGAATCATTTGCTCGATCAAGGAGTGGGAAAAACATTCCTGGAAGTACCGGAGAACAACCTTGAAGCAATCAGACTATATGAATCTGTTGGATTTGAGAAAATTTCACGGCGACCTGACTACTATCGCACAAAACATGAATTTCAAGACGCTTTGCTGATGGTACTGTATCTTCCAGTGTCGACGAAAAGCCAATAGATCATTTAAAATTAAAAAATAAATGCTGGATTTCATTTTTTTGATCTGAGTGTATAAATGGTACATATTCTAGCGGACAATCCCTCCAAGGCAAATCAAAAATTGCTCTCCGGCACTTAGTGGGAAAATAAAAAGGAGATTGAAAAAAACATAAAACCGTATATTGTGAAGTCAAAAATATTATTTAGACGAAATCTTGATTAATGAACGCAGGCGTTGTATCAGTCCTTCCTTCGGTACCCGTAGAGGGCAGTTTTTCATATCTGTCGGAAGAAAATTTGGAAATTGGCGATCTGGTTGAAATTCCTTTCGGGAAGAGAAAAGTTATTGGCCTAGTAACCGGCGATCCTGTTAGCTCCGATAGAAAATTGAAGGAAATATCCACCGTTTTAAATTTCAACATTGGAGTCAAAAATTATGAATTTTTGCGTTGGGTATCTTCCTATAATCTGATTTCTCTGGGAAGCGTCCTGAAGATGATGCTGGCCGAGAAGACGGTTTTTAGAGCCAATAGCAAAGATGATTTCGCTCCGCCGGAGTTAAATCTCAATGGTTTTAAAAATATAGAGCTCAATTCCGAGCAAAGTCTTGCCTATGATAAAGTTAAAGAAAATGTATGCGGTTCTTTTCTATTGGATGGAATAACCGGATCCGGCAAAACAGAAATATATTTATCTGCAGTTATCGATAAACTGACTCAGGGTAAGCAGGCGCTGATTTTGTTCCCAGAAATTGCGCTGACAAGCCAAATATCTCGGCGCATCGAAAAGTATTTTGGGTTTCGCCCCATGATATGGAATTCCAGCGTTGGAGCTAGAAGCAGAAGGTCGATTTGGCGCCGAGCCATAGCCGGAGAGCCGTGTCTTGTGGTCGGCGCTCGTTCTGCGCTCTTCCTTCCATTTAAAAATTTAGGATTGATAGTTGTTGATGAAGAACACGACTCATCCTACAAGCAGGAAGAAGGCGGATTTTACAATGCCCGAGACATGGCCGTTGTGCGTGGTAGTTTGCAGAAAGTTCCGGTAATTTTATCATCGGCGACTCCATCTCTGGAAAGTCGATTGAACGCTCAGCTATCCAAGTACGGCTACGCGTCAGTTAAAAACAGATATGGAGCATCGCAAACTCCCTCCGTCAATCTGATCGACATGCGACAGAATAGATTTGACGGGTTTATTTCGCCGATTCTATTGAATGAAATAAAAAACACTTTGTTACGAAATGAGCAATGCTTAATTTACCTGAATAGGCGCGGGTATGCTCCCATAACACTGTGTCAGTCCTGTGGAGAAAAGATTGTCTGCCCCAATTGCAGCGCCTGGTTGGTGCAGCATCGGAATATGGATAAGTTGCTATGTCATTATTGCGGTCAGAAAATGAACCCTCCGGATGTTTGCGGTAACTGTGGCGAAAAAAAATCATATATTCCCTTCGGTCCTGGGGTAGAAAGAATTTTCGAGGAACTTCGAGGAAAATTGCCCTATGCTCGCATCGAGATTGCTTCTTCCGATACCATCGGCTCCGGAGCAAGCAGCGAGACTCTGTTCAAAAAAATTATCGCCAATGAAGTGGATATTGTCGTTGGCACCCAGATATTAGCGAAGGGACACCATTTCCCCAATCTAACTTTAGTGGGCGTTGTGGACGGAGATCTTGGACTAAATGGCGCAGATTTGCGCGCATCCGAAAAGAGCTATCAGCTCATCAGTCAGGTTGCTGGTAGAGCAGGGCGCGCAGAAAAGGCAGGGAAAATTTTGATACAAACATTTAATCCAGATCATTCGCTTTACGTCGCTTTAAAATTAAATGATTTGAAAAAATTTATAGATCTGGAAATTAAATTTCGTCGAGAAAGAGAATTGCCTCCATTTTTTAGATTTGCGGCGATTATAATTTCCGGCACCAACAAAGAATTGACGGAAAAGATTGCTCAAGATTTAGGGAAAACATGCCCCAAAAACATAAAAATGTACGGTCCGGCTCCGGCGCCACTTTTTCTACTTCGGGGAAGAACAAGATGGCGAATTTTACTCAAATCCTCAAAAAAAATTTCCCTAAATAACGTTATAAGACGATGGATATTTTCTCAAAAAATACCCAAAAACATTAGAATTCAAATAGATATTGATCCAAACAATTTTTTGTAAAATTAACGTATTGTAAATCAATTTGTTTTAGACTGTAGAAGATGTGTGGGAGTCGGAATTGCATTTAACGACCACTCATATTTTGATTAAGGGTATTTATAATGGCTGAAAGTACGCAACATATTCTGGATAGAGTTCGCTCTCCACGAGTACAAATTACCTATGACGTTGAAATCGGTGATGCCATTGTTATGAAAGAATTGCCGTTTATCATTGGAGTCATGGCCGATCTATCGGGGATGCCTGTTAACCCTCTACCGCCGATCAAATTGAGAAAATTTGTGGAAGTTGATGGGGATAATTTTCCAGAATTTATGACTTCCATAAATTCAAGGTTAATTTTTCAGGTAAAAAACACTCTGGGCGATGGTGCGGACGGTTTAAGTGTCGAGCTATTTTTTAAATGCATAGACGATTTTGCCCCCATCAGCATTGCACAACAGGTGCCAAAGCTGAACAAAATTTATAATTCCAGAATAAGGCTCAATGATCTTGTTGTAAAGCTGGAGGGGAACGACGTTCTTCAGGCGCGCATTAAGGAAGTTGTGGAAAACGCTGACCTAAAGGCAGCTCTCAAGCAGCAAATCGATGTGTTACTGAAAGCCAATAAGCAAACCATAACAGCTGATTTTGCAACTACCTTGGGTTCTGGTACCAAAGATGCTGCCACAGCAACGCCTCCGGCGGCCGACACACCGGCGAATGGAGCGCCGGCGCCGGCGGACGCTGCCAAAGCGACCAGAGAAATTCTAAAAGAGTTGTTCGTCGATGGAAAATTGGCTCGAGATCCGATGGCGGAAATATATGCCTGCAATATATTGATAGAACTGTTGGCTAAAATTGAAGCCGAGAAATTAACCACCATAAAAAATGCTCTTACCTATGTGGAGAGGTTGACTGCAGACATTGACGCCGTCTTGAGTGCGCAAATTAGCGAGATTTTACACCATCCGGCATTTCAAACGCTGGAGGGAACATGGCGAGCTCTCTATTATCTTGTGATGAATATAGACATCGGACCTCATTTAAAAATAAGAGTCCTAAACGCCACCAAAAAGGAGCTTTTGGACGATCTTGAGCACACCATTGAATTTGATCAGAGTCAAATATTCAAAAAGGTATACGAGGAAGAGTACGGTACCTTCGGTGGTCATCCCTATTCATGTCTAGTGGGCGGCTATGAATTTACGCGAAGCGCTCAGGATTTGATATTGCTGGAAAAAATATCAAATGTTGCGGCGGCGGCTCACGCCCCATTTATGGCGGCAGCCCATGCTAAATTATTTGATATGGACAGTTTTGCGCAGCTGACTGGCCCCCGAGATATATCAAAAATCTTTGAGAGCACCGAGATGATGAAGTGGAATTCCTTCCGTGACAGCGAGGATTCCCGCTATGTTGCGCTGGTTATGCCACGGGTTCTGATGAGATTGCCCTATGGACCGGATACGCTTCCGGTAGAGGGCATGAACTATGTGGAATCCGTAGATGGTTCGGATAGCAGCCAATTTTGCTGGGGAAATGCTGCGTTCGTGCTGGCTCAGCGAATAGGGAACGCGTTTTCTCTGTACAAATGGCCGGCAGCTATCAGGGGAGTTGAAGGTGGAGGCCTTGTGGAGCAACTTCCCGCCTACACGTTTAAGACGACAGACGGTGACATTGCATTAAAATGTCCGACTGAAATAGCTATTACAGACCGGCGCGAGAAGGAATTGTCTGGCATGGGCTTTTTGTCAATATGTCATAGCAAGGGAACAGATTTTGCCGCTTTCTTTGGTGGTCAGACAACCCAGAGAACAAAGATCTACAATACCGATGATGCCAATGCGAATGCTTCTTTAAGTGCACGCCTGCCATATCTGCTGGCAGCCTCGAGATTTGCTCACTATATTAAATCTATCATGCGAGACAAGATCGGCTCGTTCCTCACCAAAGATAATGTTTCATTCTATCTAAATAACTGGATAGCGAGCTACGTCCTGCTGAACGATTCGGCTAGTCAGACGCTCAAGGCAAAGTATCCTCTGAGAGAAGCTCGCATAGATGTTTTTGATGTCCCAGGAAAGCCAGGATCCTATAAGGCTACCATTTTTCTGAGACCTCATTTCCAATTGGAAGAGTTGACCGCCTCCATAAGATTGGTTGCAATGTTGCCGCCGCCGGCTGCGGGGTAAGCTGACGAGTTAGTGGTTTTAGTGTTCGAAACTGTGTCGTATCGTGGTGGTTTTATATCTAGATTGGTTATGTGGTAAGAGTTGAATAACAATAGCTGAGAGAAGGAGCAAACATCATGTTAGGAAATGCTGGCGCCTATGAAGAGGGAAAACCGAATAACACAACTGTATCCATTGGTTGTACCATAGAAAGCGAAGATCCAAGTGATATTTTTTCCAGCGAACTTAAGAACAGAGAGAACAGCGCCCCCTGCTATGACGAAAAAAGCGGTTTTCAAAGGTATGACAACGACAGCATTGCTTCTGGTGAACGGGCTAATTTTGGATATGTTGTAGCCTACGATGTAGAAGTGCAAATGGATTATGGCTCCTGGGCGCCAATAATACAGGGCCATTTAACTGGTGGAACGACGATAAAGAAAATCATAATACGGAGAGTCATAAATATAAAGCATGAACTTGTTGATATTCAAGTAACCACATATGAATCATGCATATTCAAAAGTTATAAACAAGAGGGAAAGACGATAGCTTTTTCCTTCAGTTATGAAAATAGACAGGACGTGACTGTCGCACGCGATCTCGACGGCGTAAAGATTGGACAATACGGCGTTGACTACAGTCCGGCCACGTCGACCGGTGAGACAGCTGAAGCATGAAGTGATCTGGCTAATACTCTAATACTAGATCCCATCATCAATTATGCCATTTCCCATTTTGGATTATCCAAACGGCCTCTGGAATGTGTTCTGTATCAGCCTCTACCAGACGGGCAATAGATAATTGATGATGGAAAATGGTATAAGATTGCGAGCAACCATGTTCGTTAATTGGGGTTTGCAATTTTTGCTCTTCAAGCTCGAGGAGTTCCAGAAGGCGAAAAATTAACCATGTTCGTTAATTGGGGTTTGCAATTTTTCATCCTTCGAGTTCGAGGAGCTCCAGAAGGCGAAAAATTATAAACAAACATGATTATTTATGATTCATCGTTGAATAAACCTTAAATTTGAACATTTGTATGGGGCATACAACTTTCCTAAAATTTTCTACATTTCGCTACCAGAACCTATCTTTTCGCGATTTAAGGCATTTTCCAACCACCGCCCAGCGCTTTGCAGAGATCAACCGTTGCGTTTAGTTGATTTTGCAGCGCTCCGACCAATTCCATCTCCGCCGACAGAAGGCCGCGTTCCACATCTAGCAGATCAAGCAGACCTATGAGGCCAGATTCCTTTTGCTTCAGCGCAATACGATAGCTTTTTTTCAGAGCGTCAACCTGGCGAGTTCTGGAAACAACGATCTCACGATTTTTTCTATTAGAAATTAGAGCGTCCAGCGTTTCCTTGAAAGCAGTTTGTATAGATTTTTCATAGGCAACCAGCATTTTTCTATAGCGAGCCTTTGCCACACCCTCCAGCGAGGCGATTCTTCCTCCGGCAAAGATTGGTAGACTGATTCCTCCGACGAAATTCCACATACTTGAGCCCGTATCAAACAAACTTGCCAAAGAGTTGCTTTCGAAGCCAAAAATCCCAGTTAGGGAAATGGATGGAAAATGCGCCGCTCTGGCTTCGCCAATTTTAGCGTTCGCCGCAATTAATTGAGCTTCAGCCTGAAGTATATCAGGTCTTCGAGCAAGAATATCGGATGGAATGCCTGTTGGCACACTGGAAGGTATATTTAATTTTTCTATAGCTTTATCTTTGGAGGTAGCTCGGTTGATCATTTCTTTCGGACTCGAGCCGATAAGTACGCTCAGCAAAGTCTCGGCTCTGGCAACCTCAGATTCCAAATTTATGACTGTGGTGTTAACCGAGAGCATGTCGGATTCTATTCTTAGATAATCCAATTCCGTGCAGTATCCATTAAGAAACCTACTTTTGTAAACCTGATTGCTCTCTTGACGAGTTTTTAGCGTTCTTTTGGCGATGGCCAGCTTTGCATCCAACGAACGCAGCAAAAAGTACACTTTTGCAACGTCTGCCGTGACCGCCAATAGAACTGTTTCCCTGGCCGCTCTAGTGGATAACAAGATAGCCCTGACCACTTCGTCCGCTCTTCTGTATTTGCCGAAAAAATCCAATTCATAGGATGCCGATGCAGCGCCAAGATAATCAACGGCGTTACGCTTGCTGGATACGCCAGGCATATAGGATTTCCCTCGCGCCGAGATATAATTTTTCACACCTTCTCCTTTGACGCCCAAAGTCGGCAGCAAATCAGCGGAAGATATGCCAACAGCGGCTCTTGCTTCGTCAACGTTGGCAATTGCCTGTCTAAGATCGGCGTTGCGCTTCAGTGCAAGCTCTTCAAGATGATTAAGAGCAGAATCCTCAAATACATTCCACCATTTTTTGGAAATAAACTGAGATACTTCTTCCTTCGCGCTCAAATCCGGCATATCGATTTTTGGGCGCTTGTAATCCGGACCTATTTCGCAGCCGCTCAAAAGCAGTACTGATAACGTAACGCTGGCTAAATTCCTCAAACTACGCTTTGGCATTACTTTGTTTTCTCCTATCTCTAATTCTTTCGCTTATACCGGTGATTAACACATAAAACAGCGGAACAAATAGGGGAGCCAAAATTGTCGCCCCCAACATTCCGCCTATGACTCCCGTGCCCAACGAATGCCGACTGGCGCTTCCGGCTCCGGAACTAATGGCCAAAGGAACACTGCCCAAAATAAACGCCACAGACGTCATTATTATTGGTCTGAAACGTAGCCGTGCCGCCTTTATGGCGGATTCCAGCAATGCTTCGCCTGCTTTTCTTAGAATCACAGCAAATTCAACAATGAGAATGGCATTTTTGGCAGATAATCCCACCAACGTTACCAGCGCTATTTGAAAATAAATATCATTGCTTTGACCCCTCAAGACTACAGCAACTATTGCGCCAAACATGGCAAAGGGAACGACGAAAACAACCGCAAGCGGCAAAGTCCAGCGTTCATATTGGGCTGCCAAAATTAGGAAAACCACCAACAGACCAAGGATCATGGCGCTGGAAGATTGTCCGCCGGCTTGCTTTTCCTGGTAGGCTGACCCTATCCAGGACAGCATGTATTCGCTGCCAAAAATCTCCTTAGCGATTTCTTCTACGGCTTTTATGGCTTCGCCTGATGTATAACCGGGAGCTGGATTTCCCATGATTTTAGCTGCCGGGAAAACGTTAAATCTTTCCGCAGTGATTGCTCCAACAGTCGGCGTTAGCTTCACGAATGCCGAAAGAGGTATCATGGAGCCTTCTTTGGACTTCACATAGATTTCGCTAATTTGTTCCGGAAAAGCTCTGTAATTACCCTTTGCCTGTACCATCACCTTGAATCCTCTTCCAAATTTAGAGAAATCATTGACATAGCGGGCATTGAAAGTGGATGACATGGTGTCGTAGATTTCGTGAATCGGCACGTTCAACGATAAAGCTTTCAGATTATCGACTTCCATACTGAATTGGGGAGTACTGGCGTTAAAGACGGAACTAATTTTGCCTAGCTGAAGGCGCTTTGCCGCAACTGCGATAAATTCTTTTACTTTTTCTTCTAGGGCTTTGCTATTAGAATCGCCAATTTTTTGAATATAGGCTTCAAAGCCTCCGGTCATGCTCATTCCCACAATTGGCGGAGGACAGAAGGCCATTATGAGTCCGTCCGTAATTTTCGCTCCTATGCCCATAGCTTTTTTCGCCATCATATCCGAGGACTGATCAAGTCTCGTACGCTTACTCCAATCTTTTAATGAAAAAAACTCGGTCGCGGCATTGGTGGATACAGATCCTCCCAGCATGTCGAAGCCAGCTATGAACATTCCATCCAGAACTCCGGGATCTTTGCGCATAGCTTTGTCCACAATGGATATGACCTCTACACTTCTATCCAGTGAGGCAGCAGGATCCAGAATTGCACAGGAAATGAACACGCCCTGATCTTCTTCCGGCAACAAACTGCCGGGGGTAATTTTAAATAGTGCCACGGTAATAGCTAAAAACACAGCCACAAGCATTAGCGAAAATTTTACGTTTTTCGTTATAAATTTTACAACATCAACGTATTTGTCAGTTAATCTATTAAATTTTTCATCAAACCATTCGAAGAACTTATTTTTTCTAAGCTTCGATGGGTTATGATTTTTCAAAAACACAACACAGAGGGCTGGAGTTAGCGTAAGGGCGCAAATTCCGGAAATAATAACAGAGACGACTATAGTTATGGCAAACTGTTTGTACATGGTTCCGGCTAATCCGCCCATAAAAGAAACCGGCACAAAAACCGCGCATAAAACCAAGACGATGGCCACCAAAGCTCCGGTTACTTCCTCCATAGCTTTTATGGTTGCTTCCCGAACCGACAATTGCTGCGTTCGCATTATACGTTCGACGTTTTCAATGACAACTATAGCGTCATCCACAACGATTCCTATGGCCAGAACCAGTCCGAATAACGTTAGGATGTTGATGGAAAATCCCAACAGTATCATGCCGGCAAAAGCGCCTATGATGGAAACTGGAACAGCTAAGCAGGGAATAATGGTTGCTCTCAAATTTTTCAAAAACAGCAAAATCACCAGGAAAACCAACGCAATAGCCTCAAACAGCGTTTTCACTACTTCTTTCACAGAATTTTTGACGAATCCAGTGGTATCGAAGACCACTTTGTGACGTAGTCCTTTGGGATAAGCCTCCACCATTGATTCCATCTTTTTGGTAACACGCTCCGCGGTCGCCAACGCATTTGCTCCCGGAGATAGATAAATCATGATTGGAACTGCGTCATAGCCGTGCGTTTTTGCCACAATATCGTAGGTCTGCGCTCCCAATTCGACATCTGCAACATCTTTCAGACACAGAGCTGTCCCGTCAGAGTTTGCTCGCAAAATAATATTCTCAAATTCCTTCACGGTGGAATATCTACCTGGAGCGCTGATGATATAACTGCGATCTACTTTTATATCCAGTGGCTCCTTGCCAACAGCCCCAGCCGTATGTTGAGAGTTTTGGGCAGATATGGCAGAAACAACATCAGATGTGCTTAGGCTCATTTTGGCCAATTTATCTGGCTTCAGCCAAATGCGCATGGAATAATCATTACCAGACATAACAACGGCGTCACCAACTCCGTCAAGCCTTTTTAGCTCGTCCACAATATTGAGTAGAGCGTAATTGCCGATGTAGGTGGCATCATAGCGAGCATCCTCCGAATAGACGGACAGCACCTGCAATATGGAGGAAGACCTTTTGTTAACCGTTATGCCGTATCGCCTTACGTCCTCCGGAAGCGAAGATGTAACCATCTGCACTCTATTGTTGACATTAATCATGGCCTTATCTGGGTCAGCGCCGACCTGAAAGAAAACCGATATGCTTGCTTTTCCGTTACTGCTGGATGCGTTGGAGCTTATGTAGATCATCTCCTCCACGCCATTTATTTTCTGCTCCAATGGGGCCAAGACTGTTTCGGAAATGACCTCAGCGCTGGCTCCCGGATACATCGCGTCAACGACTATTGTCGGCGGAGTTAGCTCCGGATAAAGGGAAATCGGAAGATTACCAACGGACACAAGCCCAGCCAGAACCACGACCAGAGAAACGACGCTTGCAAAAATCGGTCTATCTATAAAAAAACGGGAAAACATAATCGCCTCCTTTCACCGTCGGCAGTTTTCTACTTCACCAAGGCGTTCACCAATTGTCCAGGACGCGCCTTTACAATTCCCTCTGAGATGACTATTTCTCCCTCCTTTAATCCGCTGTGAATGATCGCTTGATTCTCGACAAGCTCAGCTTTTACAGGACGAACTTCCACTATTTTATCTTCTTTCACAACATAGACTATGGATCCCATTTTTGTGGAAATCAGCGCCGATTGTGGCACGACGACCACATCCTTGTATTCCGCACCAACAAGTTTTATCCTCACAAACTGTCCCGGCAGCAGAAATTTTTGATTTTCATCGTTGGGAACCTCGGCCTTTATGGAAACGCCAGACGTTAAATCATCTTCGCTGCTGTCCACGAAAATTATTTTTCCCGTTTTGGGGTAAACTGAGTCGTCTGACATGATAATTTCCACCTTGAAATCATCAAACTTTCGCAATTTAATTTTTCCAGCATTGTGGCTTTTGGCTATGCTGCTCCAGAGCGCACCAGAAACAGAGAAATTCGCATGCAGCGGACATATTTGCACCATGGTGGTCAACAAACTCGGCTGCCCGTTGGAGGAAACCAGATTCCCTATGGACTGCTCTTCCTTTCTAACAATTCCAGAAATTGGCGCTTTCACTTCCGTATATCCAAGATTGATTTCCGCTTCATGTAGTGATCCCTGAGCAACCTTCAAATTTGCTTCGGCTCTTTCGAAAGCTGAAAGAGCGTCATCGTGTTCTTTTTGGCTAACCGCCTTATCCCGATATAGCCTTTTCATGCGCTCGTGGTCGCGCGTTGTTCGCCGAAGCTCAGATTGGGCCTGAGCGAATGTGCCCTGTGCTTTGGTGAGCGCCGCTTTATAGGGTTCCTGATCTATTTCAAATAGCTTTTCTCCCTCTTTTACATACTGCCCCTCTTTGAATAATCTGGATTTGAGAATCCCGCTAACTTGAGCCCGAATTTGAATTTCCAGCGAACCTGTGATTTTTGCCGGAACCTCTAGAACTAATGGGACATTACGCTTTACGGCTTTGGTGGCTCCGACAAGCGGCAAAGGAGTTTGCATCTGCTTCTTGTTGTCGCATCCAACCGCCAGTAGGGAAACAATTAGAACTGCAAATACTGAAACGTCACGCATGAAAGACATCCTTTCAGTGGTTTCCCATAACAAACGTTCTCCATTACATACTCGTTCCGAACAATAGTCAATTAATTTTTAGTTAATTTATATTTGGGATTGCCCAGTTAAGTATAAAAAATTACCCCGGCAGATGTACTTTTTCAACTATCACTTGCTACGTTTGACGCATTTCACTCTTGATGGAGAGCAGGAACACAGAGTATTGACGGGACGGACCATTGCAGATTTCATTAAATCATGGTGGTGCCGAACGTCGGATTCGAACCAACGACCTACTGATTACAAATCAGCCGCTCTACCATCTGAGCTAGTTCGGCAACAAAAAAATCCTAGACGCAATCAGTCGCTGAATTATCTGGAATAGTATTCGATGACAATGTTCGGCTCCATGACTACCGGATAGGGAACATCCTCCAGTTTCGGAACATTAACAAATACGCCGCTAAGAACTTTCAGGTTGACATCCACATAGGTCGGAAGATCTCGCTCCGTAGACTGGACAGCTTCTAGAATGGCGGTGTTTTTCTTCGATTCTTCTTTGATTTCGACGAGATCGCCTTCTTTCACGCTGTAGGAGGATATGTTCACTACGCGTCCATTAACCTTTACGTGACAGTGGTTGATCAGTTGCCTTGAGGCAAAAACGGTGGAAGCAAATTTCATCCTATATACGACGGCATCCAGCCTACGCTCCAGCAATCCAATAATATTCTGGCTGGTATCTCCCTTCATTTGAGACGCTTTCTGGTAAATGCGCCGAAACTGTTTTTCCGTTAAATTGCCGTAGTACCCCTTCAGCTTCTGCTTAGCCAAGAGTTGGACTCCATAATCTGATGGCTTCTTTTTGTTGCTGCCATGCTGACCAGGAGCGTAATTTCTATCGTTGATGGGGCTCTTGGAGCATCCCCATAAATTAACCCCCAACCTTCTGTCAATCTTATGCTTAACAGTGACGCGTTTGCTCATTAATATCCCTTCTTGCTAGCGTATAACGGCCAAATGTTAATTCATATCACAAAAAAGTCAACCGATTTCCATCTTTTTGGAATCTAAAACATGGAAATCGGCAAAAACACACCACCGCTCCAAAAGCAATCAAATCAAACCAAAATCCGAGTAGCCCACAACTTTATAAGTGGCTTCGGGTGAATTGCGCTCGATCTCCACCAATTTATCGCCGGAGATCTTGCCGCTTTTCAGAAGCTCGATATCAGCTATATCGCAGAGCTGCAAGGTTGTCGGCGTTATGCTCCAAATTTTCTTAATCATAATTTTTCCGCGATTCAGAATAACCACCGTGGATTCCGGAACCAGGTTGTGGGATGGCTCAAGATAAAGCGTAGAAGAAGCGCTAAAGTGAGGCTTAAAATAGCCGTCAGCTTTTATGGCAAATACTTCGTTCTTGGTGCTCAGCTCTGGCGGACGTTGTCTCCACTCTGAAGATGCGCAAATTTTAATGGTAAGCTTTGCTGGATCGACGGAATCCTGGGCAACGCAATAGAGCGGCATACCATTATCCCGCGACATCATATCAGACCTTCTCTTGCGGCTGAACTCCACCGGCGTAACAACCCTACTTTCGTGAGAAATTTCCTGCAAAAGCTCTGCGGGCTCACAGCCAAAAGCGTGAGAAAGCCTTCGAATGAGGTCGGTATTTAATCTTCTGGAGCCGGATTCTAAACGCGACAGATAGGAAATGGAAATACTCGTAATCTCCGATAAAGTTTCCAAAGTATAGCCATTTCTCTTGCGCAGATACTTGAGATGTGTCATGGGAGCATCTTTTCTCTTTCTTCCAACCCTTTCATTTGTTCTCATTTCCAGATGATTTGTCTCCGGAAAATCTAGATCCTTCATCGGACTCAAACTTTGTCTTGCCATATCAATCCCCTTTGCAATAAGACTACGTATATCTGTGTACCAAAAGACAAAAATAAAGTCCACACTTTATTTTTAAAATTAAGACGATTATTCCAAATATCATAAAATTTTATGTAACTATTTTCCTGAAAACACGAATTATTTTGCAAAATCAGTAAAATGCACAATATTTGTTGCAAAAATTTTTTTTTATTACCATACTGTACGTGCATTGCGCATTGAAAGGCTTATGTTTTCGGTTGTTTTTGTGCTTTTTGGCAATATTATGCTATAAATAGGCAAAGAGCAACTTGAGCATGGTTCCGTTAAAAAATAATGCATTAAAAAATCTTTCCGAAGAAAAGTTGTGCGAAACACACAATGACAAAAAAAGCCACCAGAACAAAATTAAATTATCGACACGTAAAGCTTACAATTATACAAAAGTCTATCATCCATTAAAGAACAAGGAAGTTAGATTGCATAGATTGAAATTTGTTAAATTCTTTTGCTATGCCGGAATTCATAGTAAAAACGATGCGTTTTCGCCGGAACCCGCATCTCGCCTAAGGAAAATGCCACGCCCACATCATAAAGTTGTCTCTCCCAAAAAGTGGTCCACCGAAGACGACGTTCTTAATTGGCTGGCTTCCATTGGCATTGAAGTAAAACGCGGAGCCGGAGATAGCTATGTTGTGAGGAACAAGGTGTATTCCATAAATTACATAATGGTCCTCGCCAATAGAAAACGCATCGAATCTGGGCTTGAACCATTCTATGTGTACGGTGTTACTGAATTTTGAAAATCTGCAGTAGCGCGATTTTCGTGGTTTATTAATTTTAAGATGCGCAATTCTAGTGTAATATACCTAGTAAGAATGAGGTTATATTTTATGTGAAATTTCACAAAAATTCGTTAAATTCTCAAATGGGCATGTTGTTTTTTGGCAACATGTTGTGCACATAGTTGCCAAAAATGTTGCAATTAGAAAATTTAGACGTATGATGGTGACGTGTTTAACTATGGAGATAACATAATGAAGAAGATAGTGTTCGCTGCAACGGCACTTTTGTCATATGCAGCAGCTTTCGCTGGAGATGAAGCGGTGATCGCGACAGATGATGCTGCCTATGATGGTGCGGCTTCCTGCGAGTGTGCGTTTGACAGCGTATACCTAGGACTTGGTATCGGTGGTAGCTTCCTGAAAGTTAAGGCTGAGCCAGCCCCTGCACATGGCGACGGAAAGAGCAATCGTTTCATCGGAACTGTGTTTGTTGGCGCAGGAAAGACCTTTAAGAAAAAGTTTTATGTTGGTCCTGAGCTTATGCTTGACTTTACAAAGAACAAAACTCATGGTGACTACAGCAACACCGGGGATGGCACGCGACACAACGGCGTTGCGCCCCAGTTTGGCCTAAGAATCGGAGGGATCGTTAAGAATAGCTGGCTGGTTTACTTGAAAGTTGCCGGTGTACACAGCAAGGCTTCAGGAAAATTTTCTGGAACTGAGCTGAGCTGCTCTAAAGTTTCACCGGCGCTAGCCTTGGGTGTAGAGAAAGCTTTCTGCAAGAAGTTTTCTGCTCGTCTAGAGGGAGAGTATGTGTTTAACGCCAACAAAACCTCTAAAGTGAATGATACAGATTGCAAGATAAAGAACGAAGGGGGATTTAATATCCGTGCCTTGGTTGCTTATAATATTAAGTACTAAAGTAATCTGCGTTTCGTTAAAGAGCTGCGGCAACGCAGCTCTTTTTTTGAAAAAATTCTTCTCTTTTCTTATTCTCGCAGCGCAATGGTGGAAATTTCCGTTAGCAACCGTCGAATATCTTTAGTTTCAAATATCCAAACGACCGAACTGATGACCAGAAACATGAAGATAAAAAATGCACTGATGTAATTTATAATGGAAGCATCAGGCAATAGTTTGCGATGAATTGTTGGAATGGTATGGGTATATTCTTTTTGAAACAATCGATGACCTATTAGAAACATAGACTTATCGCTTTTTTGCAGGAATTCAAAAAGGCGGTTCCTATGAGCGTTGAATTCGCTTTGCTCATCCGCCAAGCCTCGATATTTTCCCATAAAACCGAGAGCCAAAGCCTCTAGATAAATTTCCGCTTTTTCCCTAGATAACGCTTCGTTTTCCAGAAGTAATCTATTAATTTTTTTGAAAATTTCATCGCCGGCGATTTGGGTTCCGAAGTAGCGGTATTCCAGCATATTTTCTTCCCAATATTGCTTTCCTTCCCAATCCATATTTAAAAAAATTTCATCAGCCAGAGCCGCTATTACGTAGACAACGTCTTTTAAATCTTCGCCGAATGATAGCTCTTCGTTTTCTAGTGTAAATTTTATGAGAGAACTTATGGATTTGTGCATGGCGGCGTAGTCGACGTCGATTTTTTTTTGTCTGACAGAATTTTGATTAGTAAAAATAGTTATGCAAAATTCTCCGAATAGTTCCACAAGATTGGAGATATTTCTACCAATACCATTGCTGCAATTGTTCTGCATTGACATAACCAAGGAAATTCACTCCATTCCGCAGAATTAAAGAATAAATTCACAATGGTTAAAGATTTGTTTATATTCTCAAAAATAGTGAGATTTGGCATCATAACACAGACTTCTATCGCTTAGTCCCAATAGAATTACAATTTTGTGTTTGATCTCATTTTGTTTTTGTGGTATCCATTGGGCACAGGAATGGAGATGTTTATGAAATTTCACAGTGTAGTTGTTGCTCTCATGTCTCTCTTTTTTGTTGAAACATCCTTATCTGGCGCCCCGGTCAGCACGCACAAGGAGGGTAATAGTATACCAGGAACAAACGTAGCGAAAACAGATAAAAGTAGCGTTGAGAACCAGTCGCTGCAGCGGACGCTTTCGATAATTAAACCAGACGCCGTAGAAGAGAATCTTGTTGACAGCATAAACGCGAGATTCACGCAGGGAGGGCTTCAGATAATCGCCCAAAAAAAGCTGCATCTCACAAAAAGCCAAGTCGAAAAATTCTATGAGGTTCATCGAGGAAAGGTGTTCTATGATGGGCTTTGCGAATATATGTCGTCGGGACCGGTTATGGTGCAAGTGATGTGCGGAAAAAACGCCGTGTCTAAAAATCGTGAAATAATGGGTTCCACAAATCCGAATGAGGCAAAAATTGGAACAGTTCGTAAAGATTTTGGCAAAGACATTCGCCACAATGCGGTACATGGATCAGACAGCGTCGAAAACGCCAATATAGAGATCTCGTTCTTTTTTAGCGAATTAGAATTAATGCAGTAGAGGAATAACCCGCACCTCTGAGGAATAGTTCTATCGCTTTCTCATGGCTACTGAGCTCCCGAGTATTATTAAAACGAGTCCGGAAACAATGTAGGCGTCAGGACTTTTATCATAGAAAAAATAATCAATGACAGTCGTGGGAATCAATATAACATAGGCCGCCGGCGCTAATCCGGAGCATGTCGCTGATTTGTACGCGCGCACCGTGAAAAATTGAGCAAACGCTCCCAGAGCGCCTGCCGCAATAAAAAATAGCAAATGTCGAAGGGAAGGCAGCGCGAAAGATTCAAATCCCATAAGGATTGAAGCTGCTATCAGAATAATATGATGGTAAAAAATTATGGTTGTTTCTTTTTCTGTGGATGATAACCTTTTCATGATCACGACATTTAGCGCAGATGCAATGGCAGAGATTACGGCGAACATAACCCCCAGCTGAAAAACGCCAAGTCCTGGTCTGAAAGCCAGAATTATTCCAGCAAATCCTAATAAAACAGCGATAACATTTGGGAAATTGACTCTTTCGTTTAGTATTAGCGCTCCGAGAGGAATGACAAAAATACCGCTGGTATAGGCAACCACTATAGCGTCTGTCATGGAGGAAAATTTATAGGCAGATAGGAAGCAGTAGGTGGCCAAAGACGCCAATATTGCTCGGCTGATATTTTCGTATACTCGCTTAGTTTTCAGTGGATTTGTGCCCAAATAAGCTGCATAAATTAAAAATGGAATAAAGCGGAAAATCGTTCGCATAAACGCTATCTGGTGTACTCCGTATTGGGGAATGAAATATTTCATTATTGCATCCGAAAAAGCGTAAAGAAATACGCCGCCTACGACGAAAATGTAGCCTTTCTTCTCCTGAGAGTCCACTGGTAGAGACTTATCGTCAACAGCTCGCTGTTGCAACTTCTCAGTTGCTTTTTTCTTCAAATATTCTCTCCAGAAAGTGAATATCATAATTGCCGGCGATTATGTCCGGATTTTGCGACAATTTCAGATGGAGAGGAATTAGCGTATCGATTCCTTCAATAACATATTCCCGAAGAGCTCTTCGCATACGGGCCAGGCATTGTTCCCGATCGTTGGCGTGGACAATTAGTTTTGCAATTAGACTATCGTAGTAGGGCGGAACTCTGCAGCCGTCGTAGAGCGCGCTATCCACTCTTATGCCCGGCCCGCCTGGGCAATGATAATTCTTCACAACACCGGAAGATGGGAGAAAAGTTTCGGAATTCTCGGCATTAATTCTGCATTCGATGGCGTGTCCGCGAAATTTCACATCGTATTGGGACAGAGAGAGCTCATTGCCTGCGGCAACTGAAATCTGCTCCCGCACAATGTCCACCCCCGTAATCATTTCGCTGATGGGATGCTCCACCTGTATGCGCGTGTTCATCTCTATAAAATATAATTCGCCATTTTCGTAGAGAAATTCCAGCGTCCCAACTCCTAAATACCGAAGCTCTCCCATGGCCTGAGCAACCTTATACCCAAAGTTTTCCCTAAATTCTTGAGACAGCACTGAGCTGGGAGTCTCTTCCCAAATTTTCTGATTTCTCCTCTGCAGAGAGCAATCACGCTCTCCCAGATGAATAGCGTTACCAAATTTGTCGGCTATGATCTGAAATTCTATGTGCCTTGGGCTAATAAGATATTTCTCCAGATAGACATTATCGTTTCCAAAAGTAATGCTCGCTTCTCTTTTGGCGGTCTCATAGGCTTCCGAAAAATCACTCTTCATCATGGCCGCTTTCATGCCGCGACCACCTCCGCCACCGGCTGCTTTTATGAGAACCGGATAGCCGATCTCATCCGCTAGCTTCATTGCTTTGTCGACGTTGCTTAAAGATCCCTCAGATCCTGGAACTATCGGCAATCCTAGACGCGTGGCCGTTTTTTTGGCCATAATTTTGTCGCCCATCATGGCTATGTGTTCGGGCTTAGGACCGATAAATGTTAACCCATGTTCCTCCACCATGTAGGCAAAGGTGGAATTCTCACTTAAAAATCCAAAACCAGGATGAACGGCGTCAGCTCCGCTGATGCAGGCAGCAGAAATGATCGCCGGAATATTTAGATAACTTTCACGAGGCTGCGGCGGGCCAACGCATACGCTTTCATCCGCAAGACGGACGTGCATGGCCTCAGCGTCTGCAGTGGAATGAATAGCCACAGTCTGTATGCCTAAATCCTTGCAAGCCCTTAGAATTCGGACGGCTATTTCTCCTCGATTTGCTATCAATATTTTTTTTATCATGTAAACATTTTATTCGATAATAACAACCGGATCGCCATATTCAACGGGCCGAGAGTCTTTCACAAAAATATGTTTTACTACGCCGGAACGAGGAGCTTTAATCATATTCATAACTTTCATTGCTTCAATTATGAATAGAGTTTGTCCCTGCGACACAGTATCTCCAACGGAAATAAATGGATCGGTTCCAGGACCAGGAGATAGATATACAGTTCCCACCATTTGGGCTTCAATTACTCCCGGATGATCCTCCAGGCTTTCCGTAGTTTTTTCCTCCTGCGCCTGGCTCACCGGAGCACTGTTATTATTTTGATTCGCCGCTAAAGATTGCTGCGCAGAAACAGGCGCCTGGATAACGGTCGTAGGCGAAGCTCTCATGACCTTTATTCTCAGCGAATCCACCTGATACTCTATTTCAGTTAAGTCCGTTTCATTTAGAAGATTAGCAAGAACTTTGATTGCTTCGGTGTCTATTTCTACTTGTCCAGCCAAAATCAATTTCTCCCGATGCTGGTAACATCAACGATAAATGGTGGGCGCAGCAGGAATCGAACCTACGGCCACTACGATGTCAACGTAGCGCTCTACCGCTGAGCTATGCGCCCCCTGGAGCGATTTGCGCATCGTTTGTCTGATACATTCCATAGCCACGCAAGTTCTCCCTAAGCGTCCGCGCCTGAGTCTATATGGTTTCGTTATTTTTTGCAAGAAAAACGCTTGCGGCAATCTCAGGATTGCTATCTAACTTTCTTCTGGACAATGCCGCTGAGGCATCTAGCAAATAATTTGGCGCCGGAGATGTATTTCATTGCCGTACACTGGAAAAATAGCAAAAACTCTTGTGTGCATATACAACTTCACGAAGCTCGGAAAATAGCGGCAATTTTATGCCGCTGTTTTTTTCCAACAGAGAAATTGCTCCGATTGTGAAAGCGCCTTCTGCCAGTTTTCCCTTCCAATGATCAATATATCCGCCTGCCGCTATGTATTCTCCGAAAATAACATTGCGCGACTGTTGGCTGGTGCAGGTCAGAACCATGTCGCCAACTCCGCAAAGTTCAAAAAATGACTCTCGAAGTCCACCCCAAGCCGCCGACAATGTCATCATTTCCTTTAGGCCGTCGACCATAAGAAGGGCGATTCCACTTTCTCCATATTTCAATCCAGATACAATGCCGCAGCCGACAGCTAACGCATTTTTCATTGCTCCAGCGACCTGAAGGCTGACATAATCGTCCAATGGCTCGATTCTAAAAAAATCTGACGAAAGCGCACGGGAAATTTTCTGAGCAAGCTCTCGATTTTTGCCGGCAATGTTTACTCCGGCCGGAAGTCCTCGCGCCACTTCACTGGCAAATGATGGACCCGAAAAAATAATGATCTCGTTGGACAGTATTTCTTCCATTGCGACGCTCAGCAATCTCCCATTAACCAAATCGAACCCCTTAGAACAGGAGACAACTGGCGCTTTGATATTGGCTTCGCGAATTTTTTTGCATACATCAGGTACGGCAGCCGCAGGAACCGCAATAAAAATCAGTTCGCATTCCTGCGCATCGGAAAGTTCGTTTACATAAACTACGTTTGAGCCAAGAGCATTGCCGGGAGCGATAACATTAGAATATAATTGATTTACTGCATCCCGAGAAGTTGCGCCATTGCCAATCAAAATGACTTCGTTGATTTTTTTACTGAAACACTGAGCGATAGCCAAACCATAGCTTCCGGCGCCTATAACTCCAATTTTACTGAAAACGCGCATCTGTACTTCCATTCAAATCAAAAATATTGTGTATGCTTTTTACGAAATATAATATACTTTCGATATGCAATGTGAATATCAAAAAAATGTTTAATTTTTTATTTAAAAAACTCATCGAAGCAGCGCTTTGGCGAAAAATTTTACAGCTGTTTCAAAAATACACAGAGAAGCTGCCTTCAAAGTTAAGCGATTTGCCGTTTGGAAAAAATATTCCCCACGAATACGCCTGTCATGGGCCAAATATCATTGTGCTACTGAGTTCCTATACAATTGCGTCTCTGCTAATTTATCCAAAATTCAGAATTGGACTTTATTTAAAAGAAGTATTTTCGCTGCTCTGCGCCTACGGAGCCATTTTTATGTGGTTTATGGATAGAATCCGCGAAGAAATTCCACTGAAGGTAACCATTTGCGTTACCGCCTGCCTGGCGCCTGTTTTCTTCATGAACAGCTCTCCAGGAGTCGCAGTTGTCTCTCTGTTGCTGCTGGTAGTCTGTGAATTTTTGATGTTTGAGTATTGGCGAGGGTGTTACCTGTTTTCAAATCTAACTCCTGTGTACATCATCTGCGATAACGCAAAAGATGCCGATGAGATTTTGCGAATTGCGCTGAATTATAAAATTTTGGAGTTAGTCGTTCTGGAGGATGAGAAAATAGAAAATCGTAGACTAAGCGCCATGAAGACAACGGAGGATATTGGGAAGTGGCTGCAAAAGATAAACTACGTACCCTTTTATCCGTCTCCCAAAAAGCTTTTGTATTTTGCTAATGGGAAAAAAACCGAAAACTTTGGGAAACTGCTGGAGCTATCCGCTGCCAATGGCATTCCACTTTTCAAAGCCTTTCGAAATACTGTGATTAAACGGAATACGCCTTCGGTTTCGCTGGGAATTTCTCCGGTATCTCTGCATGATTTTGATGACGTAAATATTTTGCCACAGGACAAAAGCGCTCTAACTTCGGCGTTTAAAGAAAAGAGAATCTGGATTTGCTATGATGGACGCAGAATCATTCTGGATCTGGTTCAGGCGATCTCTTCAGTGAATTCGGCGGATATAACTCTGCTCTGCGAATCAGAAAAATTAATGCTGGAGGCTGAACGAGAGATTCAGGATAATGGCTCGGGAAAAAATTGTAAAATGAAAATTTTTGACATAGATTTACTGCACTTGCAGGAAACGAAACCGGATATATTCTTCTATAATATTCCCATAAAGTCTTTCCATTTCGGAGAAGACCATCTTAAGGAAACTGTAATTAAGAATGTGTTAGATACCCATCGGCTAATCCAATTTGCTCAATTTGCGCAAATACCTTTCGTTTTCATTATGTCCAGCTCCGGGGCTTCCATCGCCGGCAATTGGATCAGAGCAACCCAGAGGTTGGGAGAACTCGCCGCTCAGTTCGCAGATTCACAGAGTCGAAAACTGTACACTAAGTTTCGAGTCATACGTCTGCCGGATGCAATAATGGATAGGCTGGGAATTTTCGGAAAGATAGTCTCTTCCATATTGTCCTCCGGAAAGGTTAGCGTTGATTTTCCGGAAACAGAAGTGGCAAATGTCCACTATCGCAGCGATATATTAACTCCTTTGCTAAAAACTATTTCATCAAGCATAAAGGCTTCCAGCGGTTCTTCCTACGTCTACACGATTGCTCCGGAAAATAAGATATCCCTGGATGATGTGATAAAAAAAATATGCAATATTTTATGCCTCCAAAGCGGCAGAGATGTACCAATAATTTACAATCCTAAATCCGAAGAAATGTACCTGGAAGATTTTGCCAGCATTTCAGAATCAATTGAAAAAACAGCCATTGAAGGCGTAGTTATCACAAAATTTTTGCCGCAAAAAGTTTCCAGCTATGAATCAATCTGGACCGTGGACGAAATAAAAAAAATGACCACCCGAGAACTGATATCTGTCGTATTTCAAAGTCTTAGCGAAAAAATCAAGAAGTAGCGCTCAGCCCTATTCCAGCGCAAAACAAACGAAAGAAATTCTCAGATGTTCGCTGCGCCAGAGTTTCAACAGGAACATTCATCAATTTCGAAATTTTTTCTGCGATGTGAGGAATAAAAGCCGGCTCGTTTATTTGACCACGATGGGGCACTGGCGCCAAAAACGGCGAGTCGGTTTCCAGTAGCATTCGGTCCAGCGGTATCATTTTTATCGTCTCCTGGAGTTCGACGGCATTTTTATAGGTGACTACTCCGGATATGGAGATATAGAATCCCAGATCTAATGCCTTGCGCGCGAAATCTTTCTCTCCGGAAAAGCAATGAATTACGCCGGTTACCCGCGGATAATCTTTAAGTACGGCTACAACATCAGGATAGGCTTCTCGGGAGTGAATGACCACCGGCAAAGAACACTCCTGCGCCAAATCCAGCTGCAGGTTGAACAATTCCTTCTGCTGCTTTTGGCTTTCTTTTTCGTAGTGATAGTCCAGGCCGATCTCTCCGATGGCGACGATCTTCGACGACGACGCCTGCTGACGAATGATAGAAGAAATTTCTTCAAATGTGAAGGAAGCGCAATGTTTGGCCGCCTCCAGCGGATGTATCCCAACGGTGCGAAACACATTGTCGTGAGAATCGGCGATGGACTGTATTTCATCCACGTCGGCCAATTCAGTTCCAATTATCAGCAGATATTTCACACCGGCCTTCTCGGCTCGATCCAGCAGAGCCGCCACGCAGTATTTCTCTTCATCTAATTTTTCGGAGACAGAATAGAACTTAGGGAATAGGAGATGGCAATGGGAGTCCACAAAAAACATTTTACTCCCTTGGAAACAGAAGGAAGGGCGACGGAAACACTTGATCGCTAAAATTCGCTTCAATTTCCTTAAAAGATTTCCCTTCCACATTCATAAAATCGAAAATTTTGCGGGCCGTGTCCGGCATAAAGGGCGCGATCCCAAACGCAATGGCGCGAAGACTCTCGCATAGCGCAGTTAGAACTAGATTCAGACGATTATCATCTTCTCTTGCCAATTCCCATGGCCTCATGTCATTAACAAATTTATTGGATGCAGAAACCAGTTTCCAAATTTCGATGAGAGCGCCATGCAAATCCTGTTTGTCCACGAGAATTCGTAATTTTTCGACTAAATTTCTTGAATCCTCAAAAAGTGGCATTTCCGCGTCCGTAAAATCGTAATTTACCCTAAGGCCGCCGATTTTTTGGATGAAAGCCAGTACCCGTTGCACCAGATTCCCCAAATCGTTGGCTAGGTCGTAGGAAATGCGCTGTTGCAGTGCTTTTTCAGAAAAGTCTCCATCTTCGCCGAATCTAATTTCTCGAAATAGGAAGTAGCGAACGGAATCAAGACCATATTTTTCTATGGTTTTTTGAGGATCCACTACGTTGCCGATGGACTTGGACATCTTTTGGCCTTCGCTGGTCCACCATCCATGAGCGAAAATTCGCTTCGGCAAAGTCAATCCCGCAGACATCAGGAATGCCGGCCAGTAGACGGCATGGAATCGCAGAATCTCCTTTCCAACGACATGAACGCAATTAGCCATCATTTCGGAAACACGATGAGTATTTTCAGGAAATCCCAGCGATGTTATGTAGTTGGCCAAAGCGTCGATCCAAACGTACATTACGTGGCCAGGAGCGTTCGGAATCGGAATGCCCCAATCGAATTTACTTCGGGAAATTGATAGATCCTTCAGCCCCCCCTTTACAAAACTTATCACTTCATTCCTGCGGCTAACGGGAGCGATGAAATCAGGGTTTTTCTCATACAGCTCCAGTAATTTATCCTGATAGGCGGAGAGGCGAAAAAAGTAAGATTCCTCCTCCATCCATTCCACCGGCGCGCCGCTGGGAGCTTTGCCGTCCACCACATCCTCTTCCGACACATACTCTTCATCCCGAGCCGAATACCAGCCGGAATAGGAGCCTTTATAGATGTCGTCGGCCATCAGGCGCCAAAGTTTCTGTGAGCTGAGGATGTGGCGCTCCTCCGTGGTGCGAATGAAATCGTCCTGGGAGAGATTTATGAGTTTACCAAGATCCCTAAACCCTTGGGACATGAGGTCGCTGAACTTATGCACATCCATTGAGGCAGTCTCGGCGGACCGAGCGACTTTTATGCCGTGTTCATCTGTGCCCGTGGAAAAATGCACCTCGGATCCGTCTAATCGCCTAAAGCGCGCAAGAATATCAGCGGCGATGCTGGCATAGGCATGGCCAATGTGGGGCTCGCCGTTTATATAATAAATGGGCGTTGTGACGCAGAACTTCATGAATCTCTCCCATTTTTTGTTTACTTAATTTTTCCGCAACAATATTTGTATTTCTTACCGCTACCACACGGACACAGCGCATTTCTTGGAGCTGCAAACGGATCGACCGCATCCCGATACTCCGCCTCGATAATGTTCCCGTTGTGCTCTGTGACGGGATCGCCCTTAGCCAGAAGAGCAGTCGCCAGGATGTCCCGCGCCTCCTGGGGAATCTCAAACAGCGACATAGTCTTTACTGTTTCTTCCCGAATGGTGGACGACATCATTTCAAAAAGGGAAAAAGCTTCCTGCTTGTACTCATTTAAAGGATCTCGCTGGGCATAAGCCCGTAGATTTATGCCCTGCCGCAGTCTATCCAGATTCAGCAAATGCTCCTTCCAATACTGATCGATTAAACGCAGCAGAACTGTGCGTTCCATATAGCGCATCATGCTGGAAGTGTTGATTTCCTCTTTCTTCTTAACTTTTTCCATTACCTGCTCGAAAACTACGTCGACAGCTGCATCTCGAGTAAAAATTTCCCCTTTTTGGAGGCATATATCGCCACCGAAGTACTTGGCAAGTTCATCGTTTATGATCTGGTACTCCCAAAAGTCATGGGATGTGTCCTCCGGAATATTGCCGAAGATTATTCTTTGAATCACTTCGCGGCGCATGTCGTTTATCTCTTCACTTAGATCCACATTTTCCTGCATCAGCTCATGACGCTGACCATAAATGACATTCCTTTGGTCGTTCATGACGTCATCATACTTCAGCAGATGCTTCCGGATGTCGTAGTTGCGGGCTTCGACTCGTTGTTGAGCCTTTTCCAGCGCCTTATTGACCCAGGGATGAATAATGGCCTCTCCTTCCTCTATTCCCAACTTCTTCAGCATGGAATCAAGTTTTTCAGCTCCAAAAATGCGCATCAGATCATCCTCCAGCGACAGGAAAAACTTCGACGCTCCAGGATCGCCCTGGCGGCCGGATCGCCCACGTAGCTGATTGTCGATGCGGCGACTTTCGTGGCGTTCAGTTCCGATTACGTATAAACCTCCGGCGTTTTTGACCATTTCAAAATCACCATCTATCTCCTTCTCCACCTTCGCCTGAATTTGGTGACGCAGTCGCGCATCTTCCACTCCTTGAAGCTCTCGGGCAAGTCGCACCTCCAGATTGCCGCCGAGCTTGATATCGGTGCCGCGGCCGGCCATATTGGTGGCGATGGTAACGGCGCCGGATTTACCAGCGTCGGCAATGATTTCAGCTTCAACGTCATGATATCTGGCATTCAGAACATTGTGCGGTATTTTGGCTTTTTTCAGCAGAGACGATAGCAGTTCGGACTTTTCGATGCTTACGGTGCCCACCAGCACCGGTTGACGACGGACATTGCATTCCCGAATGAGAGTAATGATTGCCTGGTACTTCTCCTCAGCAGTTCGGTAGACTTCGTCGTCCAAATCCTGCCTTGTAACCGGTACGTTGGTGGGAATGACCAGAGTTTCCACCTTATATATCTCAGACAGCTCTTGCGCCTCAGTTTCTGCTGTTCCCGTCATGCCGGATAATTTTTTATACATCCTAAAAAAATTCTGAAATGTAATGGAGGCCAGCGTCTGATTTTCCATTTCCACATCTACACTTTCCTTGGCCTCAATTGCTTGATGAAGACCATCAGAATAGCGCCGCCCCTCCATCATGCGACCCGTAAACTCGTCGATGATGATCACTTTCCCATTTTTCACGATGTAGTCTACGTCACGTCGGAATAAATGATGAGCTTTGAGGGCATTATTTACATGGTGAACTACGGCAATATTTTGGATATCGTACAGATTGTTGGTTTGGAGCAAGTCGGCGGCATTTAGCAGCTGTTCAATGTGTTCGTTTCCATCTTCCGTAAGAGTGATCGAACGGTGTTTTTCATCAATATCATAGTCTGCCTTAACCAACTTTGGAATTAGGGAACCAACTCTAATGTATAAATCAGCAGAATCTTCAGCAGCGCCGGAAATAATCAGCGGAGTACGAGCTTCGTCGATCAAAATACTGTCCACTTCATCCACAATGGCATAGTGAAATGGCCGCATCACCAGTTCCGACGAATAAAACTTCATGTTGTCCCGCAGATAGTCGAACCCCAGCTCATTGTTGGTGGCATAGGTTACGTCGCAGGCGTATTGCTCACGACGTTCAGAGTCTGTAAGCCCGTGGACGATAATTCCAACTGTTAACCCAAGGAATCTATAAATTTTTCCCATCCATTCGGCGTCGCGGCGAGCCAGATAGTCATTCACCGTGACCACATGAACGCCTTTTCCATCCAGGGCATTCAAATACACGGCGAGGGAAGCTACCAGCGTTTTACCCTCGCCGGTTTTCATTTCCGCCACCATGCCATTGTGCAACGCCAGAGCTCCCACCAGCTGTACATCGAATGGACGCAGACCCAGAGTTCGCTTAGAAGCCTCTCGCGCCACGGCAAAAGCCTCTGGCAGGATATCCTCCAGGGTTTCGCCTTCGGCTAGCCGCTGTCGGAATTCATCTGTCTTCGCCCGCAACTCTTCATCGGACAGCGATGAAATCGCCTCCTCCAGCCGATTAACCTCTATGGCGATTTTGAAATATTTATTGACCATTCTGTCGTTGTGCGAACCAAAAACTAACTTAAGAACTTTAGATAACATTTTAACCTCACAACGGTGCGTCGCACATATACCATGAGCACGGATTATAGAAAAAACACCAACATAAAGATATACCAATTAGATATAAAAATTAGTAACTATTGTCGTTCTCGCTGTTCGATGTTTTCTTTGCTCTGCATGGAGCATCTTTTAGATATTTCATTAGAATCATATCACGAGACATCCATAGGGTATAGGGAGCCATGGCAATTATGATTTTATTTGAAATTTTTGGGAAATTATCTGCAGTATCAATGACAAAAGCCACTATATCAGGCGAATCTTTCAGCTCATTGATAAAGATTTTTGGGTTCGTAATGGGGTAGCAGAAATACGAGCTTGAGAAAAGACTGCCTTCGTATATTGTATCAAAACTGGACGTTAATGATGACTCGACTATATAAATCAACAGCCTAGCTTCGCCATCCGAAGCTGTTTTAGCAGATATTCCCAACGTATTAAATGGAATATATCCAACAAAGCTTGCCAACTCCGCATCTACTGACGCATTATTTTCGTAACCAGTCTTATCTGCAGCAGGTCTAGGAAGACGACTATGCTTGGAGACATAGGAAGCAAGCGCCATCACTACCGTCTCCATATTATTTTTTGTAATTTGAATACGCAGAGCCCGATTAGCGGCAATCGTTTTTTTAATGAAAAAACCAGAAATTACCCCAATGATGGACATGGCGATCGCCAATTCCAGCAGCAAAGATCCACTACGTCTACCAAATTTTGAATATAATAACGCAATCTTTGTTTTTATTTTTGAGATTATATTCAGACCCAATAAAACATTCTCCCGATGCGGACGCCCCTTTAATTATCTGAATTTCACCGGTTGTGGGATTGCCGGTATCGTTATTTTTGTCTATGAAATACGCGTCAACCGGAGACAAAATACCATCAAAACTTTGATTGTCTCTCGCGCTTCTACACAGAACAATCCATGTGCCCGGATGATTGGAGATATTGGAAGACACCGCATAGTAGCCGCCAATTTTGCTGACGGGATAGCCGTTTACCAGCTCCATATTCAGCAGCTCAGCCGCCGCCAGGTGTTGCCAGAACCTTTTTACGTCATCAATCGATGATATATATCCTTTTCCCGTTCCATTGGCGAGCGAATTGTGAATCATTTCGCGTGCTCGACTAAAATCGCCGGGCAGGGCGCCATATTTATCCACAAAAGTTTGTGTCGCCAGTTTTATGGCGTTCACCTGCTCCGCAACCGAGCGCAATTTTGCCGTAGTTATCAGCTCCTTGCCCTTCAGCGCAAAACTGGCTATAAGACCAATTACAACAATCGCTATGGCAACTTCTATCAAAGAGAATCCGCTACTCCTGCGAGCTAAAATTCTCATCACGCCGCCCCGTGAAACTGAAGATCTTCTATTCGTCCTACTACGTCCAGCATACGATTGGAAAACCCCCATTCGTTGTCATACCAAGCAACCAAATGAATCGTAGTTCCATCAATTACCTTTGTTAATGGCAAATCAACTGTGGCGCTCAATGGAGAATGATTAAAATCTGATGAAACAAGAGGTTTTTGCGTATAGCCAAGAATATTTTTTAACTTTCCTTCGGAGTTTTCCCTAATGATTTTGTTAATCTCTTCGGCGGAAACTTTTCTTTTCGTTGTAAACGTAAAATCCAGCATGGACACATTGGAGGTCGGTACTCTCACCGCAAGTCCTGATAACTTTCCAGCAAGCTCGGGAAAGATTTTCTCGATGGCGTTGGTAGCTCCGGTTGAAGTTGGGATTATGTTTGCCGCTGCGGCTCTAGCGCGCCTAAGATCCTTATGCGCCGTGTCAATCAACCTCTGATCGCCGGTGTAGGAATGAATTGTCATCATGAATCCGTTGACTATTTCAATCTTCTCGCGAATTATCTTTACGATCGGCGCCAGGCAATTGGTTGTGCAGGAAGCATTTGAGATAATTGTGTCCTTAGAAAGATCTAGAGTATCTTCGTTAACCCCAAACACCACAGTTTTATCGGCGTCCTCGGATGGAGCGGAAATCAACACTTTTGCAGCGCCGGCCGCTAAATGTTTCCGGCACGCCTCTTTTGTTTTTAAAATGCCCGTACATTCCAGGACAACATCTATCTTCAACCGCTTCCAGGGCAGCATTTCTGGAGATTTTTCCGAAAAATAACTAATGCTTTCATCCTCAATGGAAAACTCAGTTGCGGATATCTTTTGAACGTTGAGGGTTAATTCTCCGTGAACGGAATCATATTTTAGTAAATGCAGAGCAGAGTCAATGTCGCCGAGATCGTTTACGGCAATAATTTTGAAATTATATTTCCGGCGATGTTCCAAAAAAGCGCGCAGCGCCAATCTACCTATCCTGCCGAACCCATTAATGGCCACATTCATGCGATATACCTCCTCTGCTAGATTATTTTTCTGAAGATTCTAGCACATACTTCCTGAGCCGTAAGCTCGAAATACTTGTAAAGTGTTGGATAAGATGCGGATTTGCCAAAATCATTTACTCCAAAAAACAAACTATTCGAGCCAAGATATTTTTCCCAACCGAATCCGTTCGACGCTTCGATGCCAACACGTAGATTATCTCCCAAAACGTATTTTTTATAGCTTTCCGGCTGTTCGTCAAATAAATTCCAGCAGGGAACGCTGGCAACATTCACAGAAACTTCTCTAGAATTCAACAATTTCTTCGCTTCCAGCGCAATTCCAACCTCAGAACCGGTTGCTATCAGCGTAACGGCTCTGGAGTTTTCAAAGCTATCCTCGTGAAGCAAATAGCCGCCATTTTCACATATGTTCACTTTTCCAGAAAAGCGCACACTCAGCAGATCCTGTCTACTAAACACAAGAGCCGACGGCCTTGCGCTTTTGAGGGCGCATTCCCAGCATTCCAACGTCTCCAGAGCGTCGGCCGGACGAAATACATTCAAGTTTGGAATGGAGCGCAGAGAAGTCAAATGTTCCACTGGTTGGTGCGTCGGCCCATCTTCTCCAACTCCAATGGAATCATGACTGAACACAAATATTGAGGGAATATTCATGAGAGCGCTCATGCGTATTGCGGGCTTCATATAGTCGCTGAAGGTTAAAAACGTCCCCCCAAAGCTTTTTACTTTTTTCCCAGCTGCAATGCCGTTTATGATGGCTCCCATGGCGTGTTCCCGAACGCCATAGTGTAGATAATTTCCGGAAAAATCGCTCCTCACTATTGGCCTCATATTTTTTGCATAACAGCCGGTGGATTTACCCAAATCAGCGGCCCCCGAAATAATTAAATCAGAAACCTTCATAACTTTCTCGATAATCTCCTGCGAGCTTACCCGGGTCGCCGCAAATGGCCTGGATATAAAATATTGCTTTTTCAGATCTCTAAAAACCCTTCTTAGTTCTGATGTGAACTGAAACTCTCCGGAGCCAAAATTTTTCGATTGGCCAGCTAACCAATCCCTGCACTTTTCGCTGTGGCGTTTTCCGATGATGCGCCATGTTTTTTCTACATATTCAGGAATTTCGAAGGGAGCATAGGGCCAATTAAAAAAAATCTTTGCCTCTTCAATCTCTTGCGAAGATAGGGGGCCGCTGTGAGCTTGCGGATTGCCTTCACGCGAAGTGCCAAGCCCGATTTTCGTTTTACAGGCGATCAGCGACGGGCGAGGATCTCCTTTGGCCTCGGTTATGGCGTCGGTTATCGATTTTTCACAGTGTCCGTCGACGGCTAAAACGTGCCAACCATAGGCTTTGTATCGCTCTAGAGTATCTTCGCTCGTCGAGACGTCCAGCGTCCCATCGATGGTAATATTATTGTCGTCGAACAGCGCTATTAAATGCCCCAGAGATAAATGCCCCGCTATTGCGCTGGCTTCATGGGAAATTCCCTCCATCAAATCACCGTCACCCAGAGCAACGTAAACATAATGATTTATGCATTTATCTCCATATCTGGCATTGAGAATTCTTTCCTCAATGGCCATGCCAACGGCATTGGCGAACCCTTGCCCCAAAGGGCCAGTGGTTGTTTCTATCCCGCAATCAGGATCATATTCCGGATGTCCGGCAGCTTTGGAACCTAATTTCCGAAAATTCTTTAGATGATCAAGGGATATGTTTTTGTACCCGACCAGGTAAAGCAGTGAATAGAGCAAAGCTGAACCGTGGCCGCCCGACAGAACGAATCTATCTCTGTTGGGCCACCTTGGATTTTCCGGATCAAATATTAGAAAATTTTTAAACAAAGCCGTTATGCAATCGGCCATTCCCAGAGGCATACCAGGATGCCCGCCATTGGCGTTTGCAATCTGGTAAATTGATAGGAAACGAACAGCGCTGGCGAGACTCTGAAACATCGCGACTCCATACAACAGAAAATAATACGCCTTCTCGGCTATCTATTAACACAATTCTCTCGAAAATGAAAATCTAGCTCTGGGGCTATTTAGCGCTCATCGCGTTCATTAATTTTTACGAAAAATTATAGAATATGTGATTAAATTTGCGGCATGGCAGGAAAGTAAAGAGATGTTTTGTATATATATAGTTGCAAACGGTTTTTTGCTTAAAGGCGCTAAGTCTCTGTGCATGAGGAAATTCGGGGGGGGGGGGGGGGGGGGGGGTGGACGGTTTCCACGCCGGGAGGGGGGTATGAATAAAAAAAAAAGGTTTTTTGGCCCATTTTTCCAAAAAACCAAC
>JAIRZM010000002.1 GCA_031267235.1 Holosporaceae bacterium | reverse complement strand
ATCAAATCAGAGATTAACTTCTTTGCGTGACTTTCCCTACAGTTTTATCACATCCTATAGTTGAACCACTCTGCTGCTCTATTTCGATTCTTGATGCACTTCACTCTTGAATGGGCGCTATCCATATAGCGCGCCCACCTAATTTTCATGAAACGACCGCGCCCATTTTCATCTTTCTTGATTGCCATGGTAAGTTGTATATAATGGATAATTAGATTGTGGCGTATTGGAGGGATATTATCGCATTATGATTAGTTCATTTTTTATGTTGTTTAGTCAGTATAATAAGAATGCGAGGCTGGCGAGCATTTGTGCTGTAGCCTGGATAGTTAACATGCTTTACAATTCGAATTTTCACTTGGATCTCTTTAGTCAGGTTAATTTAATGACATTCCTAATGGTAACATTGTTTGTTCGGAAAATAAAAAATAAACATTTGCACATGGTAGGAGCAATATCATCGATATTGTTGTACAGCGTATGCATCGATGTCATTTGCTATTTTCTATATCCGCAGTTAGTTTCCAATCAAAATCTGCTTGGTTATGTGTGGAGTGGCCTAGCCTTTAATTCAAAATATCTGTTTTCAAATGGACTAGCGTTGGGTTTTGGTCTAATGTTGAAAAAACTGGCACTCGAATGCAGAAAAATTCACATGAATATTTTTCAGCTTTCCAATATAAAACTCTAGTCTACTGCAGTACTTTTTTAGCTATATCAACGGATTGTTTTGCGTCGCGAGCATAGTAGTCAGCTCCGATTTTTTTTGCATAATCCGCCGTTAAGACCGCACCGCCCACAAAGAAGATCGAATCCTTTCGATTTTTCTTTACAAGACGAATGGTTTCTTCCATGCCCCCTAAAGTAGTTGTCATAAGTGCGGATAACCCTATCAACTGCACATCATGTTCTATAGCCGCTGTCAACACCTTTTCAGGCGCTACATCGCGGCCCAAATCGTAAATAATGTAGCCATAATTTTCTAAAAGCACTTTGACTATATTTTTTCCAATATCGTGAATGTCTCCCTTAACAGTGGCCAAAATTATTTTTCCTTTTGCTATACGTTGCTCACCCGAATTGGCGACCGCATTTTGTACTACAGCAAATGCACTCTGCGCGCTAGCCGCAGCCTGTAAAAGTTGTGGAAGATAAATACTCCCTTTTTCGAATGACTTTCCCACCTCATCCAGAGCTGGGATGAGCTTTTTATTTACAATATCCCATGGATCATGCTTCGTTAGGAGTTTTTTGGTCTCCGTGGCAGCCTCTTCCGCCAAACCATGGCCTATGGCATAAAAAATATCATGGGTCGACTGGGTTCGGGAAGCGTTTTTTGGCGCTGATATGGCTGTACCATATCGGGCAATGTAGGAAAGAGAGTTTCTATCATGATTCAACAGCACGTTACAAGCTGCAACGGCGTCGTTCATAGAAGAAATGTTTGGATTTATTATGGGAAGATCCAGTCCAACGCCTAGCGCCAACGTCAGAAACGTTTGATTCATAAGTTCGCGATTTGGAAGTCCAAACGAAATATTTGATACGCCAAGAACCGTTTTAAGATTTAATTCTTCCTTTACCATACAAATGGCCCTGAGCGTTTCCATCACTTCCGGTTGCTGCACCGAAGCCGCTAAAACAAGACAATCAATGTAAACATCTTCACGTCTAATGCCTATATCGAGCGCAGCTTGAAGAATTTTTCTGGCAATGTTTACCCGATCTTCCGCTTTGTTTGGAATGCCATTTTCGTCAAGACATAATCCTAGCACTGCCGCGCCGTATTTTTTGGCCAGCGGCAATATGGAATGCAAAGACTGTTCTTTCCCATTTACAGAATTTATCAGCGGCTTACCGGCAACAACTCGGAGACCGGCTTCCAACGTTTTTGGGTTAGTCGAATCAATTTGCAGAGGTGCGTCTACCACAGATTGCAAACGATTTACAACTGTGCGCATCATCGCTTCTTCATTTATACCTGGAAATCCCACATTTACGTCCAGTATTTTCGCTCCAGCTTCCACCTGGCAAATGCCCTGATTTAAAATGTAATCAATGTTATTATCCAGAAGAGCCTGTTGGAATAGTTTTTTGCCGGTGGGGTTTATTCGTTCGCCGATTATGGTAGGCTTATCGATTATAATGGCGTTTCCAGCGGAACAGACTGCTGAAAACGAGAGTTTTTCTCGCGGAACTGGCTTCCTGGATCTCAGCATCGTTGCAACTTCTTTTATGTATTCCGGAGTAGTGCCACAACACCCACCGAATATTGTCACGCCGAGGTCTACCATCGGAATCAGTTCTCGAGCATAGCCTGTCACTGATAAATCATATCCGTTGTTCTCCAAATTGGGAAGTCCGGCGTTGGCCTTAACAATAAGCGGCAAATTTGTATGCTGTTGAAGCGTTTCCAGTATTGAAATCAGATCACGAGGCCCCAGGGAACAATTTACTCCCAATGCTGTTACTCCAAGTCCTTCAAGTGTAATAGCCATGGAAGCTGGATCGCATCCCACAAAGGTGCGTCCGTTCTCTTCATAACTCATTGTGACAAAGATTGGCAGGTCGGCGTTTTCCTGTGCCGCAAGAACAGCAGCTTTTACCTCCAACAAATCTGCCATCGTCTCGATTATAATCAACTCAACGCCAGCATTGCGACCGGCCAGAATTTGCTCTCGAAAAAGATTATAGGCGTCATCGAAGGAGAGGCAACCATTTGGTTGTAATAGCTTTCCGATTGGACCGATATCCAGAGCAATCTGTGTATTATATTTTCTAGCCGCACGCCTAGCTATTTTTACTGCAGCCTCTATGATTTCTGCCGTAGAAAACCCAGTGCCGGATAATTTATATCCATTCGCACCAAAAGTATTAGTATAGATAATCTGGGCTCCAGCTTCGATATACTGGATATGGATATCCTCAATAATTCCAGGATTTTCTATGTTTAATGTTTCGGGACAAATTCCAGGAGGAATGTCAGCTTTTTGCAGCATAGTTCCCATACCACCATCTAGCAGGGTAAATTTTTCCAATAGATCCTTTTTCATACCGCCTCCATTCGCTTAAAATAACATCTATTGCGCATTCCGCATACATTACATGAAATACGTCCAGTTTTCTGGCGAAAATTACTTGCCCAGATTATGGCCGTAACAGATTTAGACGGCATAAGCAGAAAATTCTGGGTAACGCTGACGCCAATTTTTCGTTCTGCATCCAACAAAGAAAGCAATTGAGGCTGAGAGGATAGTTGTAGATTTCCATATCCAGGACTATAGCGATTGGTTAGATATTTGTTTTGACTGGCATAGGCTGTCACTAGACGATTCTGCAGATCGTCGCACACCGATTCGATGGCGGCTGTGGCGCAGCTATCCAGCACCAGAGCATAGGCCATGTTCCTGATTTGTGCACGATTTAGTAGTTGATCAACTGGAATTCCCAACGTGGTGCCCATCAAAATAATTCCGTCACACAGCCGCAACGACAGGCCGCACGTTTTTTCAGAATCCCCAGAAAATGCTGCGCTATCTTTCCGAGAAGGAAAATCTATGTAATTCTCCAAAGAAAAGTAGCGATATATGGCGCGAGGTTCAGCAATGGCGCAAATATCAAGCATACCTTTTTGAATCAAATAGTCTATCTCCGGCGTAATGTTGACGCCATTTCCATAACCAAGATAGCGAATGACTTCTGAACGCAATTCCCCATTCGGTCTCAAAGAAATATTTTTGTACAATTTTTCTTCTCGAAGCGTTTTTTTTAGCGATTTCTCCAAAATTTCGCTAAATAACATGATTACGATGGCTCATCATTAACATTCCTGAGTAAATCTTCAATATTTTTAGCAATTTTTTCCGCTACGTCCGGATTATTCATTGTGTACAGATGTATACCACGAACGCCGGCTGAAATTAAATCCACTATCTGTTCTGTCGCATAGGCGATACCAGCTTCAAAAAACGCGGCTGGAGAGTTCTTAAAGCGATCTAACATTTTTAAGAATTTTACAGGCAAGGTGGCCCCGCAAAGCGATACAATTTTTTCGATAAAACGCTTGTCAACCACTGGCATAATGCCAGCTTCAACGGGAACGTCAATGCCGGCGGCATGCAATTTATTCATAAACGCGTAGAAACGATCATTATCAAAAAACAATTGCGATATCAAATGGCCGGCCCCAGCCTCTATTTTTTCTTTTAAATGAAGAATCTCTTTCGCCATATCGTTGGATTCCGGATGCCCCTCTGGATAGCAGGCAGCGACTACATAGAAGTCTCCTTTTTGCCGAATGAAAGATATGAGATCACTAGCATATGCGAAATCGCTTGCGGTACTGTTCTCTGCGCGATCTCCTCGCAGTGCCAATATATTGTCTATGTTATTTTCTTTCAGGAGAGCGACGGTTTCCTCAAGGTTGCGACAGGAAGAATTGACGCATGTTAGATGAACCAGCGGCTCCAGCCCATACTCTTTTATACGCTTAGCAACTTTTATCGTAAGATTATCTCCGATAGAACAGCCGCCGGCACCACAGGTTACGCTTATAAAATCTGGATGTATTCGTTCTAAACCCAAGATGGTCTGATTAATAGAGTCAATGTCGGAATTCTTTTTAGGAGGAAATATTTCGCAAGAGAACACACATCTTTTTCTTTGAAACAATTCGGACAAATACATAAATACCTCATAAATTTTACATGGAAACAATAATTTTCAGAAAAGCCATTCTTAGTTCTTTATTTTTTTTCATTTGATAACTGGAACGAGTACATTAACTTTTTCCCTTCTATACGAGAATAATAACTTCGAAAAGAAACGAATATCGCCGATACCACACAACTTGAAGACGCCATAAGTGATCCTAATTTCAACCTGCTTTTATTATTATACCGAAATTCACATTCTTTCAAGTGTGGTAGCACTTCCATTTCATAAATTTTTTATAGTTCACCATTTATATGGATTTGACTGCTGTGCGATCCGAGCCTCAGATGAGAGGCGCAACTGTAGTTTTGTGGCGGTTAAATTCCGTCCCCTGAAGCATCCAGGTGGAAGTGTATCGCGCGCATCAGATATTGGCAACATCTGATG
>JAIRZM010000014.1 GCA_031267235.1 Holosporaceae bacterium | reverse complement strand
AAAACACTTCCGGAGAGTTTTTTCGAGATTTTGCAAAACTTCCTCCTCATATTTGTCTTTCTTGCATTTTACAGGAACTTTGATATGGCTCAGATAATTTCGCTAACAGAACCTAACATTATAATATCATCACAATTAGGTTGTCAAGAGATTTAGCGCTTCTGCAATATTTGATGAAATTAGCTCGGGAATATTTTGTATTGTGGAAAAGTAAGATTTACTTTAAACAGATTTTCTGCAGACATATCCGACGGTAATCAGGCAAATGATGGCGCTGATGGACATATATAATCCTGGACCGGCTAACAAACCCATGTGTCCCACTAAAAATTCGTTTATCATCAATGTGGTTCCGCCAAATATAGCCGTACTTATGGACCAGGCCAAGCTGCTGCCGCTGTATTTGGTGCCGGTTTTGAATTGTCTCAGCAGTATCGTAAATGCGGTGGCGGATACCAGAGCATCTAAAACGCCGTATACTATCTGTCCCAATATGGCGTAGGCAAATACTCCGCTGGCAGCCAGCGACATTATGAATGGACTCAGGATCATTGCAAAAAATAAACCGGCAAGGCATATTTTGTATCCGTTGGATTTATCCGCCAAACATGCAAAGACAGGAATCAGTATGGTATCCAGGGCAATGCCGATGGTAATCGCTGTGGCCGCCTGTTCCGTCGGCAGGCCGCCGACGCTTACGGCCATCGTCCTGTAGTATACGTTTCCGGTGTAGACGAAAACCGAGACAAATATGGAAAAAGCTGCGGTACAAGCCAACCCTGCCTTATTATGAAGCCACGCTGCTGCCAGCGGAACATCAAATAATTCATTGTTTTCTTTGGCTTTGCAAAAATCATCCGTTTCTTTTATGTCGCGGCGCAAATATATTGCGGCGATGGCAATTACAGCGCTCAATAGAAAAGGCACTCTCCACAGAAAATCGTTGTCGAAGAACGAAACGACTGTGGCAGCTAAACTGCCCAGAGCCATGCCGGCGGAAGCGGCAAACGAGGTCCAGGAGCCGGCCAAAAAGGGATGCTGTTTGTCATATTCCGTAAGCAGGACAGTGGCGCCGTTAAATTCTCCCCCGACGGCTATTCCCTGGAGCATTCGGAAAATAATCAGCAGGACGGAAGAGACTCCACCGATGGAATCATAGGTTGGTAATATTCCTATGCCGCAGGTCGCCAAGGCCATTAGCAAAAGCGAGATTATCATGGGAGTTTTTCGCCCATGTTTATCGCCCATATGTCCAAAAATGATCGCTCCGATCGGCCTCATGATATAGCTGGCAGCGAAGACTCCGTAGATTTTTAGTCGAGCAAAAGTCGTATCATCAACGGAAAAAAACAGCCGCGACAGATAATCCGCCATGTAGGCGAAAAATGTAAACTCCGCCCATTCCAGCAGAGTACCAAAGCTTACTATGACAACACTTTTCTTCGAATTCATGATAATTTCCCCTATTACAATTGAGGATTTTCTATTTTTAAATTGAGTTTATCGAACAGTTTTCCATCGGCATTATCTTTTATATTGTCGACGGTCAACAATTTTTCTCCAGAAAACAGTGCGTTAGCTCCAACGAATATACATAACGCCTGAACCGCGTCCGGAAGCGTATTGCGGCCGGCAGCGATTTTCACATAGGATTTAGGCATGAGAATGCGCGTCAATGCAATCATTCGCACAAAATCAAAATCCTCAATTGGATCCGAATCGTCCACTCGAGTTCCGGGAATTTTCACCAATTTATTAATAGGAACGCATTTGGGTGGAGTCGGAAGATTCGCGAGGAGAACCAACATCTTTACTCTGTCTTCATTAGTTTCTCCCATGCCAACAATGCCGCCGGAACACACATTAATTCCAGCGTTCTGCACGATTTCAATGGTTTTTATGCGATCATCAATGGTTCTGGTGGAAACGATGTGGGAATAGAATTCCGGAGACGTATCCACATTGTGATTGTAATAATCCAGTCCGGATTCCTTCAGTTTTATCGCCTGTTTTTCACTTATGATGCCGACGGTAACGCAGGTTTCAAGTTCTAACTTCTTTACGGCCTTCACCATTGCGCATATTTTTTCGAATTCGTCATCGGATGATGGACAGCGGCCGGAAATGCTCATGCAGAAGCGACTGGCTCCGCATTCCTTCGCTTTTTTGGCTGCATTTACGACCGTATTCAGGTCCAGCAGCGGCTGCTTCGGCATTTTCGTGCCGTTTCTCGCCGATTGAGCACAGTAGGCGCAGTCTTCTGAACATCCGCCGGTTTTAAGGCTTAGAATGTCGCTGATCTGCACCGACTGCTCGTCAAAATTTTGCCGATGAACTTCGTGGGCTGTTCTTAACAATTTAAAAAATGGATAGTGAAAAATCTCCAGCGCCCTCTCAAATGTATGTTTCACGACAATTCCTACAGATGCCTATTAATTATATCATAGGTGTTTGCCAGGTCATCCACATTTACACAATAGGGAGGAAATATGTAAATAGTCTTTCCCAGTGGCCGCAGAAAAATTCCATTTTCCCAGGTCCTGTCTATCACAAAATTGGCCAGATCTTCAGACTCGACATCAAAGGCTGTCACCGTACCAACGCTTCTCCTTTTGAGAGCCTTCGGGATGTCATTGGCTCTATGAAATTCCGAAATTTCTTCGACTTTGGCAACAGTTTCTTTCCTCCGGAGAATTTCCAACGATTTGCAGGCGGCAGCGCAGGCAATAGGATTCGCCGTATAGGAATGGCCATGCAGAAATGTTTTTCTTTTGTCGTCGGAGAGGAATGCGTCATATATTTTTTCCGACGTGATGGTTAATGCCAGCGGCAGAAACCCCCCAGTCAGTCCTTTGGAAAGACAGATAAAATCCGGTGTTACGTTCGTATAATTCATGGCGAACATTCTACCGGTGCGCTGGAATCCGGTCAAGATTTCATCAAAAATCACGAGAATGCCATATTCCCTCACTTTATTCACCAACCTTTCTAGAAATTCAGCTCGATAAAGCCTCATGCCAAAAGATCCTTGCAGCAGAGGTTCCAATATTAGTGCGCAGACTTTATCTCCAATTTCCCCCAGCATTTTCTCCAATTTTCGGATGATTTCATTTTCTTTTGCTTCAATGAATTCCACGCCGTCGTAATATTCGGGGACATCGATCATAATGGTTTTAAAAAAAAGATCGGAAAAAGTCGCATGATATTTGGAATTTGTACCGGCGACACTCATGGCGCCGAATGTGTCTCCGTAATAGCCGCCCTCTAACGAAAGAAAAAGCTTGTGATCTGGATCTCCAATGTTTTGAAAATATTGATAGGCCATCTTTATGGCCACTTCCACCGCCGTCGAACCGTTATCCGAGAAAAAGTACCTACTTAATTTTTTCGGGACGATCGGCTTCAGATTTTCCACCAATTGTTCCGCTGGATCGTGGGAAAATCTTGTAAAAATAACATGCTCCAGCGTCTTCGCCTGCTGGGCTATGGCGTCGGCAATCTCCGGATGAGCGTGGCCGTGCATATTGACGAACCAGCTGGATATCATGTCCAAATATCTTTTGCCGCCTTCGGAAATCAGGTAAGCGCCATCTCCTCTGATTATTTTCACCGGAGGAGGAGCAGTTTTTTCCTGGGTAAAAGGTCTCCAAATCATTTCAACATCTCCAAAATTTCCGATGGCAGAGCGGTGGTCTGCAAAACCTTATTTAAGTCCTCATCATGTGGGATTATAGAGAGTATTCTCAGTTTTGAAAACTCTTCGATGGTATGTTTCAGATTGTTTTCTATCCTTCCGTTTATAATTATGGCGAGAATATCGATGCCGCGTGCTTTCAAGACTTCCACCGTCATAAGCAAATGATTAATTGCACCTAATTTTGACTTCGCAACTATCAGTGCTTTTGCACCGCACATTTTTATGAGGTCTGCCATTAGGAAATTCTTTGCGATGGGAACCAGCGCTCCCCCTGCCCCCTCAATGACGGTATTTCCGAGATTTTTACACAACAGTTCTCGATCAATTTCAACATTCTCAAATTTGGCTGCATCATATGGCGACAGAGGTGTCTTCAACCTATAGGCTTCGGGAATGATTTTTGTGGACGGAGAAAGTTTTGCGATCACATCGCTGTCAATATCATTGCCGGTCTGAATCGGTTTCCAATAGTGCGCGCCCGTATGCCTACAGATCCACGCGGCAATCGTCGTCTTTCCAACGTCCGTATCTGTTCCGGTGATAAAAATATTCATATTTTAACAACTTTCCGAATCATGCTTTGCGCATCCCAAAACCTCGCATGAAAAAATACTGGAGTCACAACACAAACTCACCATATCCTAGTTGCGGAAACAAATCAAAAGCTATGTTTTTGTAACCGCATGTTGGAAACATTGTGTATTCTCTTGGTGCAACGCTACGCTAGTAAATAGAGAATCTGGATTGTGCTGTATAGAAGGAAATCCATCCGAGCAAAACGCTGAATTTTTAAGTCTTTTAGGAGAATAAATTCTTCAGAAATTGTTGAAAATTCAGATTACTCATTCGGAAATTTCTGTCTATATAGCGCAATTCCCCTCGGTGGTTAATCTTGTTTCGCGATGTGGATATAGTATATAATCACTATTTTCCCTTTTGGGGCTGATGCGATTGCAAGTTGTGAAACCAGCGGCAAAAGGATGATAGGTGGTTGTGTAGTGAAAAAAACCTTTAGACATTATGAGACATTTTCTAGAACACGCAACGATCAGTTGCGGGAGCCGATGTTTCTCGGCCAATCCGTGAATGTAGCCCGCTACGATCAAAGAAAGTACAATGTATTCGAGAAGTTAATTGAAAAACAATTATCTTATTTTTGGCGTCCGGAAGAGGTCAACGTTACAATGGATGCCATTCAATATAAAGGGCTTGCGGAGCACGAAAAGCATATTTTTCTGAGTAATCTAAAATATCAAACATTGATGGACAGCATTCAGGGGCGCTCTCCCAATGTGGTTTTCTTGCCCATTGTGTCTTTGCCGGAGTTAGAAACCTGGATAGAAACCTGGTCTTTCAGCGAAACTGTGCATAGTCGCAGCTACACGCACATAATTAGAGCAATTGAAGCTCAGCCGGACGTGATTTTTAACGACATTGTGGTTAATGAAGAGATAAAAAAACGCACGGAGTCAATATCTCATTATTACGATCAACTGCATCAGCAAAACGTTCTCATGGATGCTTGCAGTATATGCGCCAATGTTAACTATGACGAAAAAGATCACCGGCGAGCGATTTACATGGCGCTTCAGGCAACTTATGCGCTGGAAGCAATTAGGTTTTACGCATCCTTTGCTTGTTCCTTCGCATTTGCCGAGCGAGAATTGATGGAGGGCAACGCGAAGATAATAAAATTCATAGCTCGGGACGAAATGCTTCATCTCGCTGGAACACAGCGAATGATCATCAACATCGCCGATGGATTGGAGGGCGACAAATGGGGGCAAATCGCGCTGGATTGTAAGAATGAGACGGAAAAACTGTTTCTTTCCGCAGTTCAGGAGGAGATTTCCTGGACCAGATACCTTTTTAAAGATGGAGCGATGCTGGGACTGAATGAAGAAATTCTCACCGAGTACATATACTATTTAGCTAACATTCGCATGAAAGCTATCGGATTGGAGGCGCATTTTCATGTCAAAAACAATCCCATTCCCTGGATAAATACATGGCTTAGCTCCGACGGAGTACAGGTTGCTCCGCAGGAGGTAGAAATGAGCTCCTATCTCACGAATCATGTAAACGCTGAGATCAGTAGAGAATCACTGCAGGAAATAGAAATATAGGCTTGAACTAGAGAACGGAGAGAAAATGAGCATCAGCGTGCTAAAGAGAAACGGCAATCGCGCTCCCTATGACGAAGAGCGCATACGCAGAATTGTTGGCTATGCCTGTGATGGGATAGCCAATACGTCTGCCTATGAGATTGTGAAGCAGATTGGTATTCAGGCGTATGATGGCATAACAACCAAAGAAATTCATGACATTATCATAAAATCTGCAGCGGATAAGATTTCAGAAATCACGCCGAATTATCAATATGTTGCCGCTAATCTAAATATGTTTAAGATTCGCAAAACTGCCTACGGCCAATGGACGCCGCCTCCACTCTGGAATCATATAAAAAAGATGTGCAATGGTAAGTGGTACGACTCGGCTCTCCTAAAGAAATATTCCCGAGAAGAGATAGGAAATTTCGCCACGGTCATCATTCATGATCTTGATTTAAGATTTTCCTACGCAGCCACAAAGCAGCTGGAAGGAAAATATTTGATAAAGAATCGAGTAACCGGCCAAATATTGGAAAGTCCTCAGATGGCGTTTATGTGCATTTGCATGGCTATATTTCAGGATTTTTCCCCCAACAAGGCTGAGCGCTCGAATATAATCGTAGAACTATATAGAAATCTAGCTGATCATAACGTTTCTTTGCCCACCCCCATTATGGCTGGAGCAAGAGCTCCACTGCGGCAATTTAGTTCCTGTGTTTTATTGGAGTGCGGAGATTCTTTGGACAGCATCTCGGCAACCGGCACGGCAATCATAAACTACGTTTCCCAAATGGCAGGTATAGGCATAAATGCAGGACAGATAAGAGCCAAAGGATCTCCGGTAAGAAATGGAGCCGTATACCACACCGGTATTACGCCATTTTTGAAATTCTTTCAGGCAGCTGTGCAAAGTTGTTCCGCAGGAGGAGTGAGAGTCGGCGCTGCCACTGTCTATTATCCATTGTGGCATTTCGAGGTAGAGGATTTGCTTGTTTTGAAAAACAATCGGGGCACCGAAGAAAATCGCGCGCGTCATATGGACTACGCTGTGCAAATAAATGGCTTTCTCTATAAAAGACTGCAAAATGGAAAGGATATTACGCTATTTTCTCCCCATGAAGTTACTGACCTGTATCAGGCATTTTTTAATGATCAAGAAAAATTTAAGGAACTCTATGAAAAATACGAACAAGATAAATCGATTGTTTTTAAAAAAAAGATAAAGGCTATTGAGTTGTTTTCTCTTTTGATGAAAGAAAGAGTCGGCACCGGTCGCATATACATCATGAATGTTGATCATTGTAACAGCCACTCATCATTTTTGGAGAAAGTTGCTCCACTACGGCAATCTAATTTGTGTGCCGAAATTGTATTGCCCACCAAGCCGCTCAGCAACAAAGACAAAGATGCCGGCGAGATAGCGCTCTGCGTTTTGGCGGCCGTTAATGTTGGTAAGATAGGACTGGATCGCAGAAAAATGCAGCAGTGCACAAAATTGCTGGTGTTTGCATTGGATTGTCTAATAGATCATCAATTCTATTCGGTTTACGAAGCGAAAAAGTCAACAAAAGAGCGGCGATCTCTCGGTATAGGAGTCATAAATTTTGCTAATTTTCTAGCTAGGCGCAATCTCAAAATGTCATCTCAGGAAAGTTTTCCTCTAACCCACGAATTGTTTGAAATGTTCCAGTATTACTGCATAGAGGCCTCCGTCGAGTTGGCAAAAATAAAGGGAGCCTGCAAACGTTTCGGCGAGACGAAATATTCTTGCGGAATTCTACCCATAGATACCTATTATCGGAAGCATTTGGATGAAATCGTCGGACAAAATTCACTAAAAATGGACTGGGAAACACTGCGCGCGAATATTAGGAAGCACGGAATGAGAAATAGCGCACTCACGGCGCTCATGCCGTCAGAAACTTCATCGCAGGTTAGCAATTCGACTAATGGGATCGAGCCACCAAGAGCGCTCATCTCAACTAAGCAAAGCAAAGATGGTATTTTGAAACAGGTGGTGCCGGATATGGAAGAAATCGGAGCAAACTACGAGCTGCTTTGGGATTTAAAGGAAAACTATGGATACCTTACCAACGTTGGCGTTATGCAGAAATTTGTGGATCAGTCGATCTCCGCAAACACAAACTGCGACCCAACAAAATTTGCCGACGGGAAAATTCCACTGCAAGCAATGCTGAAGGACCTTCTGTATGCCTATTCTATTGGCATCAAGACATTGTATTATCATAATACTAGAGACAACTCATCCGAAGAGCAAGTGGCAGAAGCTTGCGCTGATGGCGCCTGTAAAATCTAACGGCGAAACATTCGACTATGATACCAGTTCCCACGGTCAAATAGCGACAGCATCTTGGGGAGATGTGCCGATATAGGTATAACAAAATACAATAATGCCCGGCATGTATAGCCCAGGACGGCGGAGCCGTCCGACGTCCCAAGATCGCGGCAAGAGCCGTCTACACAAACGTGCTCACAGATCGGGTTTTCTCCCTCGTACTTTTATTTGCTCCCTTGGTGGTCAATTTCCTCCGCCGTTTGCTGCAACTGGGTCAGCGTAGTTGCTGGTTTCTGTGTCTCTTCTCGCGGCGGTACGTACCCCGTGTCGGCAGTCGGTTGCTCCAGCGCCGGCGGCGAGCTAGTGGTGATTGTCCGGACCACGGGGCTCAGAGCGCTTGTTGGCTTGGTGTTATTATTATTGTCCGCCGCATTTACCAAAGGAGTTTTACCACCCTCAACCGCTTTCCCCTGTGTCAGTGGGTCTCCCACCTCCGCCGAACCCAACCGATTGGACTCCCCTTCATTCGTCTCCTCTCCCGAACTTGCGGCCCCATGCAGTGCTCCAAACTCTTTTAGCAGCTGTTTTTCATTTTCTTCAAGAATAGCCGCGAGCAGTGCAGACGTTCCAGCAATTGTGGCTCGCACCCACGCGTCTCGGTATTTTTTAATCCCACAGGAGCACTCTTTCTTCGTCAACTCGCATACGCATTTCTTGAGGTGTTCTAGTCCCGGATTAGCGTCCATGGATATCTTGACGCAGTCCCGTTTCCGCATTTCACCGTCTTCATTCAGCGCATAAAGGAACACTGGGTAGTCGAATATCCACGTCTCTCCCACGTGTCCTTCTTCCGACACACATTGGCAGAACACTCGATCAAAAGCAATTCTGCAATCCCGAAAAAAATCACGTATGTCAGATTCCTCCGTGACGGGCACTACTTCTTTCCACATCGCTTCCGATTGGCTCGATAGGGATGAGAATAAGGCCAGCACAAACGCCGACGATTTTAAAAGCTTGCTTTTCATTTTTTTCTCCTTAATTGTAAAAAATATGTGCGAATTAGTATATTTTTTTATCATAGTTTGTTTCCTCACTTATAATATTCTAAATAAAAGCACGAGTTATTCTAGCACTAAAATAGCACCGTTGTCAAGCAAAATTGCATTTTTCAAAAAAAATGATTTATTTATCCTTTCAATTTATTATGCCAAAAACAATAATTTCCCGATGAATGTTACGGCGACCTAGATTGGTCACAAACTAGGTCGAACGTTATAACAACACCACGGGAATTGCCATATACTAAGATGGGAGTCACAAAATGTCAAGGAGAAAAATATATTTTTTTTTATAATCGATCAACCGCTATCGTCAAAAGTATGAAGATCTCTTCCAAAAACTCTTCGAAAAAGGAATTAAATCGGATATATGAAAAATACCCTAATGCTTGAACATTCGCGGCAGCGGCATAGGTCTCCTAAAAATTTCCTTCTTCATATTTTGTCGACTATTGCCGCTTAATCAATTGACTCCCCAAAAACCTTCAATATGGCGCAAAAACACCTATAATGGGTTATCTTCGGCGGACGACCTTCCAAGGGAGTGGTCTCCTCTAAAATCAATGGTAATATCTTTTCGTTAAATGCGTCCTCGCTCAATGGATAAAGCCTGTCTAACATAAAATACCCCATACAAATGTAACTCATCGTACCATACTTCAGGTTTATTAACAGCGCCTAATCCAGTCTTATATTTTCGCTGTGAAGTAGGCGGCAAAGATGCTACACTGTCGATCAAAATTGTAGATCAAGATGCCACTAATATCGATAATTATACCCATATATAATACAGAAAAATATCTGAGAAAATGTCTAGATAGCCTCAGAAATCAAATGATTAGCGATATCGAGATTCTGTGCGTAAACGATGGATCCACCGACGGTTCGCCGCTAATCTTAAAAGAATATGCCGAAAAAGACTCAAGAATTGTCGTTATAGATCGCGAAAATCAAGGACAAGCTACCGCCAGGAATGCAGGGCTACAAATATCAAGGGGAAAGTACATTTCCTTTGTGGATAGCGATGATTGGGTTGAACCATCTCTGTACGAGCGAGCTCTATATTTTTTGGAAAACGAAAATACTGCATTAGTAATTTTTGACGTAAATGTATGCGGCGATTCAGCAATCAACTCCAATAGATCCATGGAAAAATATTTTCGGATGAGATTCCGTGGCAACCTGAAGATTAACGGCGACACAATACTAAAAAGCGCAGTATCGCCCTGGAATAAAATATATCGAAGAGATGTCATTTCCAAATGTCAAATATCATTTGCAGAAGGATTGCTCTACGAAGACAATGCGTTCCACTGGAACTACATGATGCAGGCCGAAAATGCATTTTTCCTAAAAGAAAAACTTTACAACTATAGAATTCATGAAGACTCCATCATGCACAAAACAAAATCAAAATTATCCCAAGTGGAAGATCACTTCTTTGTTTGTTTAGAAATATTTAATCATATGAAAAAATATAATCTACTGGAAAAATATGGACAAGCTTTTTCATATTTTTTCGAGCATTGTCTGGGGGTGGTGTTCGCCAACACAAACGATCCTCTAAAATCTGCAAAAATAGCTCACAATGTTTGGTTTCAAATCAGGATACCTAACAGCATAAGCGTTATCCATGCACTTGAGGATGAAAATTATGATTATCTGATGAAATGGATAGGATACTCTCCAACGGAAAAGGTGTTTTCTCTAAAAAAACGCTCACAGGGAAAAATTCTTACTATTTTTGGCTTTCAAATTCCCATATCCAGAATGTAAAGCGAATTCATCGAAGACAAAACTATGCGGAGGTTTTTTTGCGTATAAAGTACAATAACGCTCCACAGAAAATCACCAGTGCCGCAATTTGCAATATTTGCAAATTATCCTTGGCAGATTCCCAAAAGTCGGCGAAAACGTAGCCTGCTCCAGCCACTGCTATTGACCAAATCATGGCGGCGGGAATATTTAACGACGAAAACCTAAACGGCGTAATTTCCGCTATTCCTATAATTATTGGGCTTATGTTTCGAATTCCATAGATGAATCTTGATCCAAATATGAACAACGAATCGTATTTTTTTAGAAATTTGATGACTTTATCTGATTTTTGTGAAAGAGCAGGATATTTTTTTAATAGCCTAGCGCCATGGGAACGACCTACAAAAAACAGGCATTGTTCCGTAATTAAGGTACCTAGAAAGGCCGCTAGCATCACAAAATGAAGAGCCATTAGGCCACGCTGACATAAAAAGCCGGCCGTTAAAACAGCCACTTCTCCTTCAATGCAGGCGAAAAGGAAAACTGCATAGTAACCATAGCTCTCTATAAAACGCTCAAACAAAAAACCATCTCTCCGCTAAAAAAACTGGTGCGCCCGAGAGGAGTCGAACCCCTAACCTTCAGATCCGTAGTCTGACGCTCTATCCAATTGAGCTACGAGCGCATCGCAATGGTGGGTGATGACAGATTCGAACTGCCGGCCCCCTCGGTGTAAACGAGATGCTCCACCACTGAGCTAATCACCCTACACAGAACAAGCGCAAGATACATGAATCTAATAATTCAAGCAAGATTCAATTACTACGTGCTAAAATACGAAGAATGCTAAGTGCCTAAAGGTTCTCCGAGAGAGGATAAATCCTTTTTCTCATCCCACACTTTCGTCCCGATGCATAGGGGGGGACGGAATTTAACCGCTATAAAACTACAGTTCACATAGACTCCTCCATGTTCGGGTCGCATAACCTCATCTTATCCACCTCTGACGATCTCGGTTTGAAAATTACTTCAACTCCAAGATGTTCAAAAACGTCGTCGAATACCCGTTCCAACTTTATAAACATTAGGCGGCCACTACCTTCACCAAAACTCCCGGACGCAGACACATTGGCAGCGGATTGCTCTGGGTGTGAAGATCTGTCCCGCGATCGAATTTTCTCGGGCATTGTTTTGCATACAAAGGCAAGCCAAGAGTATTGACCGTTTCGTTGAAGTCTGCCGGTGCAAAATAGGTGACGAAACTTTCCGCCGTTCCGATGGGAAAACAGTGAACAATCCAAAATCGCATCTGCCACAAGTTTTACAGGTTTTACTGTCGGATGCATTTTTAGTTCTTCGCTGCCAATGCTAACTTCTCCATTTTCTGTTCGGGCACGCGTTTGGTTTGTAAAACTATTCATACCGGCGTAGTCCCAAACATTAGTGCGATAACGATTATGTTGCCCGAGCTCAAAATTATTCGTATGTTTTGCAGTTCCGTTTTTAAAAACGAAAATTAGCTCATGTTTGCTGCGGTAAAAACTTCCCATTCCGCCGTTATCTTTATTCCAAACGCAGAGTTGCTTGAGCTCTGTATAGGCGGCGCGACCGGCAACCATTATTTCGTAAATATGTTTCCAGTCCATGCACTGATAATGAATTGATCCATCTTTGGAAACGGTAACCAAATTTTTAAAAACCAAACTGAGAAAATCGATGAATTCCTGCCCTGTCATTTCTCCACTGGCCATTTGAAATTCATCATGATGAACAGATCCGAGTCCGATAATATTATTGATACGAACGTTATATGGCGGATCGCAAAAAACCATGTCAGCGATTTTCCCATTCATGAGCTTTTTCACGTCATCAATTTTCGTGGAATCTCCGCACAATAATCTATGCTCTCCCAGAATCCACAGATCGCCGAGTTTGCTAACGACTGGAGCATCTTTGTCAGCTGGCATTGCATCGTAATCGTCTTCCTCGATCTCGTCATCCCGTAAAAGCCTTTCGACTTCGCTGAGATCAAATCCTGTTAAATCCAAATCAAAATTTAGATTTTTCAAATCCTCCAATTCCAACTTCAGAAGTTCTCGCCCATTCAAGAGTGAAGTGCATCAAGAATCGAAATAGAGCAGCAGAGTGGTTCAACTATAGGATGTGATAAAACTGTAGGGAAAGTCACGCAAAGAAGTTAATCTCTGATTTGAT
>JAIRZM010000007.1 GCA_031267235.1 Holosporaceae bacterium | reverse complement strand
CATGCTTTTTGGGTTGCACAAATCCAACGTCTGTCGGATAATTCAGCGCCTCGAGCCGATTCTGCTGAAGATAATGTCTCTGCCGCAGAGGGACAAACTGAGTCCTGACGAGGTCAGAGACCTGATTATTGATGCCACGGAGAATCAAAGCAGAATTCCTTCAATGTAATACCATTTTCTGCGCTCTTTATTAGGTAATACCATTTTCTGCGCTCTTTATTAGCTGAGATTCGAGTATTTCAGCTTTTGCAAGCAATCGAGAGAGCGGCGTGTTGGCGAAGTAGTTTTTTGGCTTAACGACGACTGCTGCTCGACCTTTTCGAGTGTTTATTTTTAGTGAAATGAAGACTTCTTGGTTCATGTAGCAAATTTCGTTGTTATATCAATTTCATTTCAAGCTGCCAATTCCATTAAAAATCCATCTAGCTCCTCTAAATTCAGATTAATTTTGATGCCATCGTCGGTTACTTCCACATTTTTTAGCAGCATTTGCAGGATTTTGCGTTTTTCCTCAATATACAAGTACTGCCAGGATTCGTTCAAGTTTTTCAGAACTTCCAACAAATTGTTTTTCTCGATTTCCGGTTGTTTTTCCGCGATTTGATTGATTTTTAATATAATTTCTGGAGATTTCAGGATGCGCAGAATTTCGTCGATGACATTCCGCTCCAGAATCTCCGCTGGAACTGTCTTGTGAAACGCTTTGCAATTGCCGTATTTTGCGTGGTTGCTGCAGGTGTAATAGTGATATTTCGTGTTGCAATTTTTCCTGGAAGATGAGGCTTTCATGAGGCAATTGCAGGGTGCGCACCGGACAAAGCCGGACAACAATGCTCTGCTGGACGGCCGACATTTCGTTTTTTCTTTCGCAACGTCGGCATGTTTTGCGAAAATCTCCTGCACCTGATTCCAGGTTTCTTCGTCGATGATGGCCTCGTGCTCGCCCTCATAGACAGCGCCCTTGTGCGTCACACATCCTTTAAAGTACGGATTTTGCAGGATTCTCTGCACCGCCTTCGGTTCGAAAAGTTGTCCGCCGAGGATTTTCCCGCTTTTCTGCGGACGAAGTCTCGTTCTGTGGCCTAGCCTGTTCAGCAATTTTGCGACTCCGCAATAGGATTCTGTTTTCACAAATTCGTCGTAGATTAGCTTTACGATTTTTGCTTCTTCTTGGTTGATGATAAGTTTACGATCCTTGACTTCGTAGCCGAGCATCACAATTCCGCCCATCCACATGCCTTTTTTAAGAGAGGATGCGAACTTATCGCGGATACGCTCTCCTATGATCTCGCGTTCAAACTGAGCAAAAGAAAGAAGCATGTTCATCATCAATTTTCCAGAAGATGTGGATGTATTAAAGGACTGAGTTACCGAGATAAATCCGACGTTATGTTTTTCGAAAAGCTCTACGATTTTCGCGAAATCAAACAAATATCGCGATAGACGATCAATTTTGTAGACCACTACCATGTCGACTTGTCCAGCTTCGATGTCTTTAAATAACTCTTGCAGAGCGGGTCTGTTCATATTGCCGCCCGTGTATGCTCCGTCGTCGTAGTGCTTCGATATTAGCCGCCAGTTTTCGTGCATCTGGCTGGCTATGTAATTTTCACCGGATAAGCGTTGAGCATCAAGGCTATTAAAAATTTGCTCAAGACCATCTTTGTCGGATTTCCTCGTGTAAATTGCGCACCGTATGATTTTATCATTCATTTTTTATGCTCCTGCTACGCCGAAAAACTTTAACCCATTCCATTTCGTGCCGGTGATTCTGGTGGCTATGGAAGAAAGCGATTTGTAAATTTCACCGGCATAGGAAAAACCGTCTGGAACTACCAGAACTTCGATGACGTTGCCCTTGTATTCTTTCATTATTTTGGTTCCGATCATTGGCCTGAACTTCTTGCTGCACACCGCTTTTGGCCTTTTTATTTCCCGTGCGGCGGCTTGAATCTTGTCTTTGGTGGCTTCGTCGACTCCGCCGTAGGCTAGCTCCTGAATGCGATAGGCGATCTTGGCGATCATATATTCCTTGCTGGAAATGGCTGGCGGATGATCGAACATTTTCTCCCACAGAGCTTTTAGCTCCGGAAGCTTCTTATCCTGCAAACTCATGATCTGCCGCACGATTTTAAGGTCTTCATTTTTATCAATCATATATTATCTCCACTTAGTCAAAGTTTCTGCTAGGCACATTAACTCTCCGTTTGCGGTCGGAGTCAAGCTCTAATTTCCTGTTTTTCTCTCCAATACGAGCCTCTCGCGCCTTTATCATGCGAACTATTCCGGCATACATGATTTTTGCCAACTTTTCGGGCTTGGATTCGGGTTTTGTCAAATCTTTTTCAAGTTGTTTTATGGCATCAGTCATGATTTTCTCATTGTTGCCGAAAAATTCTGTTTTAACACATAAAAATATTGCTCTTTGCCGTCTATGACTTTTGTGTGCAGATGATTATTATCTTCGTTTGGTTCCAATACCTCATGTTTAACCAGTATATTTAGAACTTTCAAAAGCCCGAGATCTTTAACAAAAAAAGCCTCAAAATGCTCTGGAAACATATAATACAGAGTCTTCCCATTTTCACTTTCCCGATATCCCCAAAGCTGCCCTGTTTTCCTTTGTAGCGCACGCTTAAGTTTTGCAAACTCTTCGGGCGTAATTTCAGTTATTTTTTGCGGTTTTTTCATTAGCTCTTCCCTCCCTCATAAACTTATTCATACTCGCCAAAAGCTTTGCCGCTGAGAACATAGACGCGCTTATTCCCGTGCGGAGTCCATTTTTGCAAATATCCCTGAAGCGCTCCCTTCTTTTGAAAAATTTCAACGGCATAGTTTTTATTGAATCCTTTGCAGATTTCGTCTCTAAAAACAGAGCTGGTGACGTAATATACCAACTCGTTTTCAACCTCTCTTTTATATCCTGCCAGGTTATTGATCTTCTGATCCTTAAAACCGTCAATATCGTGAAAGCGACTGCTCACATAAGCGTCAAGAAACGCCTTTGCTTGGTGCATTAGCCGTTTTTCCTCGAGATCTCCAACTCCACCTTTCTCCCGAAGCCAGGAGTTGAAGCATTTGAGAGCCGCGTCGTATGCCGTCCCACCACACCAGCCGGTAATGCCGTATTTGGTGGCCAACTCTCCGGCAAATCCCACAAATATGCACCTTTCAAAGACTCGTTTATCTTGGCTCGAAGCGTTTTCTGGGAGATAACTCATTTTCATGCGCCGAAAATCTTCCTTGTATAATTCTTTGATATTTGAATCTTCGAGAACCTTCTTCACAAACTCGATGGACGCGATTCCATAGTAGGTCGCCGCATTTTCCTGCAGATGTTTTCCGAATTCAGTCACGTCGTTAAAGCCATGAAGATCTTCAAATATGCCGTTTTGCTCGCTGAGGGAATTGGCTGGAATGCTCACAAAACGAACTTCCTGTCCCGCCTTGGATTTTCTGTCGAATTCTGCCAAATGAGCTGCCAGATCAGCCTCTCCGCTGGACAAAAATAACAATCGCCATCGGAATGTTTCTTTTAAATCGCAGTTTTTATCCATGCGATCTTTCCCTTCTCCATCGGCAAACATATAGGCAACGTTACCGGCTTTATGAGACATCTCCGAAATTTCATCCAGTATCAGCAGCGCATCGTTGCGTTTGAAAGCAATGCCCTCCAGCGCGTTATCGGTGGTGCGCCATGTTTTCAGATAGCGCGGAGAACCAAAAATAGAAGCCGCAACTCGCAGGCACGTGGTTTTCCCGGACGAACTGTTGCCCGCCAAATGAAAGCCGCCACTCTGAACGTCGCAGGCTTTCAACAACATACTGGCAAACGCCATGCTCGCGCAGAACGTCAGCCTCGAATTATGGCGACAGTAGGCCGATACATTCTTGATCCAATTATCCAATGAATCCTGACTTGCAAACGCCGCGTCTCCAATGGATACGTCCAAAATTAACTCTTCGCTCAGATCCCCAATTACAACATCGGAACGCACATAGGCTTTATCCACATAACCGGTTCTGCCGACAACGCTGACTTCCCTTTCCGGAATCGATTGCAGCAAATATTCCATAAGTTTGCATTTTTCAAAACTGCTCCAGGAGGAAATGAACCCTCTGGAAATGAGGTGAACTTTCGCCTGGTCGCCGCCGTTTGCAAATAGCTTCGCCGGCAGCAATGTTTTCACAAGACGATTTTGATAATCTCGAAATTCCACCAGCCGCGAAGTCGTGCCGTCTTTTTCTTTCACGAAAGCCAGAACAAAAATATAATTCGAAACTCTGATCTTTCTTCCGTCCTTTTCAAAAATAAAAAACAGACCGTCCTCCGATAAATGGAACCCGGGAGATTCTTTTTCTTCCATTTGCTGCAGAGCATTTTGAACGGCTTCTATCCCTTCCAAAACAAATAGATCGTTGAAGTCCGTTGGCTTTGGAGAAAGATCTTTAAATTCCGGTTTTACAACGTATGCGCCTGCCTCCTTCGCCGCTTCCGTCGCTTTTTCAAGTCCGGGATTAATTCCATTCTCGTGAAATTGATCATTGTCGGCGCAGATGACGATTTTTGCATTTGGGTATTTTGCTCGCATTAGCTTAGCCACTGGCTTCAGGCCGTTCGTATCGAAAGCCACAACAACAGGCATATTAGAACATTCATGCACTGTGGCTCCTGTGGCGTAGCCCTCGCAGATAAAAATCTGCTCTGAATTTTCAAGATTTCCGATGATGAAGTAGCACCCCTTCTTTCGGCCTCCGGTCATGAAGTTTTTTGTTCCATCCGGAGCGATGAACTGCAACGTCCACAGTTTGCTATGTTCATCTCGGGCCGGAATTACGACGCAACCGCGATATTCTCTTAACCCATTGAAATAAAAGACTCTTTTTCTGATGAAATAGCCATGCGAAGTAAGAGGAATCGAAAAGTTCCATATTTCAGCAGCTCGGAGAGACGCTCTTTCATAGGCTTTATTCTGCTCAATTTCCGCTTCCTTCTTGGCTTTTTGCATTCTAATTTGAGCTTCAATAAGAGATTTCCCCCTATAAACTTTCTCGAATACATGATCGCTGATACCACTTACAAAATCGCCAAAAACGTATCCGCTCTCAAATTTCTTAAGCCAGTAGCGATTATTGCGCCCCCAGCGCGTCATGCGATAAGTTTCAGTATCTCGGTGAGGCACTGGAATATCAGTCTTCTTTAAAGCTTCCCATAGTATGTTCATGACATGTTCCTTTCTAAATTGTAAAAATTGAGACAAAAATAATGCCCCGAATAGTCCTTTTTTATTGTTCTTGATAGACTTGAGCCGCTGTGTATCAGGGCATTTACGCCATTTCCCAACAAACGGGGGATATCAAAAAATATCGTATACAGACGAGATTTTTCGCGGAAGCTATTTTCTAACAGACCTATATTGAAATCACTTTTTCGTGTGACCATGTTAGAATATATTATTAATATATATAAAAAAGCTCGTATATGAATGCCTTTTCCCAACCCCCAGATTCTAACA
>JAIRZM010000006.1 GCA_031267235.1 Holosporaceae bacterium | reverse complement strand
CAAAGTGCCACGCAATGCCCGCTTCGCTAATTTCTCTTCTTCTGTCAGTTTCTTCTTCATCGTAAATACCTCCATAACTATAATTACTTATACCTATTTCCGGCATTTACACAAAATATTTTACGGTCTCAATTTTTCACGCAATATATCACTATTGAAACGAGCAAGCTATACACAAGGAAATCTTTCCTATTGCTTTTGCCTCTAAAATTGAAGCTATTTTTAAAAACGTTACGTGGATTCATGTCCGTTTCTCTATTATCAACACTTTGGTTTGGCAATTATATATTTTTCATAATTCTTGTCAATACTCGCAAGATATTCATCAAGGGAATTTGGGATGCCATGTGGGAATAGAGTTTTAGCAACAATATCAGCTCCTTGTCCTTCGCAAAGGGTAAAAGCGAAACGAACCGCTGCCCCGAGTATTTCTGCAGGCACATCACTTGAAAGGAAAATATCTCGGCACTCATTCTTTCCAAAACAATTCCATCGATCCATTTTTACGTGAATCCATGGGATGATTTCTATTTTTTTTTCACCATTTCGATTTTTCGAAACACTTAAACTCATCATATTTTCGAACGCTTTTCCTTTGGTTTTGTACCTAAATTTTTTCATCATATATTTTATGGAATCTTTGTAACGTTGAGCACAAGCTTCTCTGGAATAATACTGTAAATAGTTTTCTAGATTGTGTAGAAAGTGCATATTGCAACGATCTAACACGATCGTTATAGTATCTCCAAAAATTTTACAGTTTTCTTCAATATTCAAATATACTGGATCATATTTGTGATCATAAGTTCCGCTTCTTGTTATAATCTGCAAAAAATCTCCATTACAGTCAATGGAGCAGGTTTTTCCATTTCTTATTGTATTTTTTAAAATATCCTCATCTGACATGTCGCTAGTTTTTTCCCACATAATCTAATATTCCCAAATGTTAACGGTTATTCTTTTTTGTCCCCACTCCTGAACTGCTCTATTTATCTCCAGCATGTACTCCGGAGTCATTTGACTTTTATCAACTGTTACCAACAATTCCTTTGAATTTATTGTATAGATGAATTACTTTGAAAATGCATAGTTATATGTGAGTAAGAGCGGAGTTGCTGCAGTTTATAGAAGAGAATTTTCAAAGTAATTCATCTATAATATAATGGTGTACTATTTCTTCACTTTCAACATTGTTTTCCGATATTGCAGACTCGCTCTCATCTTGATCTATTTGCATCACTGGATTTTCTGTTGAAACTTCACGATGAATAGCATTTTCCTCGAATAGCGTTTTATTTATTTGCTGCAGCTCATGGTTGAACTGTTGGTGATTGAATCCGACGAGTTCGATTTCGAGATTGCGGCTGTTGCGGGATTCGGAGATGTGACCGAGGGAGGAGAGGCTGCTGCTATGACTTCCGTCGCTGCCGAAAGTGTCTGCGAGAGCGTCAGAGGTGTACATGGATGCGATAGAACCGCCCAAAGAGGAAATGAAATCGCCCAGTCCGGCTTCGGAAGCCAGCATGCCTACTCCGGCGGAGGTTGCCGCTGACAGTAACCCGCGTCCGAGGGGGTAGGCGAGAGCGTCCGTCGACGACAGATCCAGTCCCGATAAAACTATGGCAAAATTGTGGCGCAGTGGGCCTCGTCCAGCGGCACATACTGATATGAGGCACCGTGGATGAACTGTGAGGATTATCTCTTATTTTGAGCGTGAAATTTCAGATATCTGTTGTCATTAGATGTATCAACGCCGATGCTTTCGTTGTAAAGATCTATGACAAGTTGAGGATTCTGCATCCATTTGTCGTTCCAGTAATTAGTTTCTTTTTCAGGATCTAAGATATGTTCTCCCATTTCTTCTGTCCATTTTGGGATACTTCCCATCTTCGAAAGCATCTCTTCAAAAACGTGAGTATTCTTTAAATTGTACTTTCGGCCAATCGCAATTATTTCTTCTAAAGAAAAGATTTTTTCAAAATCAAGTAGTGCTTTTCTGGACAGGATACATGCAGCATGGAAAGTACGATAATCGGGATAAATACACGGTTCTACGCATTCATATTTTTTGCTGATTCTTCCGAGTGTGATAGTTCCCAAACAATCAAGATTACGCAGTTGAAAAATTATTGAACCACCAATCCATTTAAACGGAGCAGCTCCTAAAAAATCAACACCAATGATAGATTCACTCAAATTAGCACCAACTCCAACAACATCTTGACCGTATACTTCAAAAGTTCCAGCTAAACAGTGATATGAGCAATTAAGAAACGCCTTCTTGCTGACAGGGTGTCCAACCGGATACATTTAATGTATTCCCTTATTCAGAGGAAGAGCATTCGGGTCAATTGCTCTGCGTTCCAAAATTGTCCTAGTTTCCGCCGCCCTGACTTCCGCCTTACTTCCATATGTTCCAAGAATCCTGTATTCAAACTCTTCTCCAGTAAATTGTTTTTCAAAAGCATTACATTGAGTCTGAGCCCTTATTAAATTCCCATTACTATTACATCCTCTGGCAGTCTCTCCGATTTTCATTGGTGTCCTATCGCTCCTTCTGTAGATTTCATAAAGTTTACATTCCCCGACATACTGATTAGAATTCAAATGCACCCTCGGCATCGTCGATATCGTCGTTTGGGCTTTCAGCGTTCCATTTAAAGCCTTGATGGCCTTAGCGCTACCAGCGCATAGCAATCCCAATTCACATATTTTTATAGTGGAAGCGAACTCATTTTGCAATACTTTGTCGCTGGTAATTTGCGTTGCGATGGCGTTGCTGGTGGATGTGACTGTAGCGTCGATGGCGACTTCCGTTGCCGTTTGGGTTGCGTATAGGCCAGAAACGGCGGTCGTCGCGCCGACAATTCCTCCGCCCATAGTTCCGATTCCTGGAACAACTGACCCTCCGGTTGCTCCGCCGACAAATCCACCGATAGCAGTTCCGGCGTATTTAATCGCTTGCCATCCCCGCGCGATTCCGGATAGTAATTTCATACCCATCTCCGCCGCTTCCGGATGGCGATTCATGAAATCCAGCACTTTGTGCTTGAAAATCGTCAGATCCTTCACTTTGGTTTCGTAGGCGTTTTTCGGCTCGTAGGCCAGCACTTTTTCCTGTGGAGTTAATTCGACGCTGCTCATGGAAATCTCATGAAACGCCGACATAATTTCCGCCTCAGTTTGAGTTTGCGGAGCCAGAGGATCGGTATGCGCCATCCGCAACATGAAATCAGCGCTTTCTAATCTAGATTGTTGATCCGACGAACCTTCGGTAGTTTCAGTAGGGATTGCAATCGGAGCTTCCATTGACTGAACCGGAGAAATAGGAGCTTCTTCTGTCGGTTGTTGAAGCTCTTCCGCTTCCTGCATCAATTCAGATATTTCTTCCTCAAAATCCTCGACGATTTCATGAGCTATTTCCGGCGTTGCTCCTTCCGTGACAGCTTTTTGAAAGACTGTTTCCTTTATCTGCCTTAATTCCTGGTTGAATTGTTCTTGGTTAAATCCTACGAGTTCGATTTCGAGGTTGTGTCCGTTGTGGGATTCGGAGATGTGGCCGAGGGAGGAGAGGCCTCCGCCGTAACCACCTGTGCCGGACAGACTGTCTGCCCCGGGC
>JAIRZM010000022.1 GCA_031267235.1 Holosporaceae bacterium | reverse complement strand
TTCAAATCAGAGATTAACTTCTTCACTTGACTCCTTTCAACCCTTTCTTTCACAACTCCCGCTTGAAAAATCCTCAAATCTTAAGTCGCTCGCCGTTGCACTTCATTCTTTAATGGGCGGTCTCACTCAACTTTTATGCCGTTTGCTCGGAGAGCGGGAATAATCAGAGAACAATCGCATTTCCCCACTGTGATAATGGAGGCATTGGAGCTTAATAGCCTGTTTGTCAGAGCCTTTACCTCATCTATTGTTACAGCGTCGATTTTCTGTAATATTTCTTCATAGCTGATGGGACGCTTGAATATTAAAGTTTGATGAACAATCTGCTCGCAGCGTGACGAGTTGCTCTCTCGGGACATAAGAAGACCGGATTTAAATTGTGCTTTGACACGGTTCAATTCTTTTTCGCATATATATTCGCGCATTTTTAGGAGCTCGCTGGAGGCAATATCTGATAATTCAGACAATTTATCCGGTGAAGTTGCGGCGTATATTCCGAAAGTGCCGTTATAGGTATGAGATGAAGAAAAAGAGTAAACGGAGTAGGCGAGTCCTCTTTTTTCACGAATCTCCTGAAATAGGCGGGAGGACATTCCACCGCCTAGAATGGACGAAAAAAGACTTAATGTGTAATAATCGCAGTCTAAATTAGCTAATCCATTGAATCCTATAATTAAATATGCCTGTTCCAGATCTCGCGTATCCCCATATGAGCCACCGACATACTGGCATTTTATATCATGGAGTGGGGTTTTATGAGCATTAAATCCGGAGAGGTATTCCTGAGCTAAATCTATTAGCTCTTCATGCGCAATGTTTCCAACTGCAGCCAGAATAATATTATCAGCGTTGTAGTACTTGTCTTTGTAGGCGCGCAGAGTTTCAACTTTCATGTTCGCTATCAGATCGTATGACCCCAAGATTGGGCGTCCCAAAGATTGATTGGGAAATGCAATATGTTCAAAATAATCAAAAATTATATCATCGGGAGTATCCTGAGTCTGAGATATCTCCTGCAAAACTACGTTTCGCTCCAGTTCCAGCTCTTCCATCGGAAACATAGGAGATTGTAGGATATCAGAAAGAATATCCAAGGCTAAGCGCTTATCATCTTTCAACACTTTTGCATGAAATGCTGTGACTTCTTTGGAGGTATAGGCGTTCAGATAGCCGCCGACGGATTCTATTTCTTCGGCGATTTGCTTGGCTGTTCGCTGAGCCGTGCCCTTGAATGCCATATGCTCTAAAAAGTGAGAAATGCCATTATTGTACTCGCTTTCACGAACTGATCCGGCTCCAATCCAATATCCCAAGACAACGCTATCAAAATTTTTTAGACTTCCCGTGACTATGCGGAGACCGCTATCTAGCTTAGTAAGTTTCGTATTGTCCAACTTCAGTTCCTTCATTTCTAAACGGCGCACTATATACTCGATTATAAATTCCCGACGAATTTTTTTTATTTTCCCGATAAGCGCCAAAAGGCAACGCTTTCTTTTTGTGCATTTTTGCTATCATTTCCCGTAAAGACGAACTTTTTTTCTCCCGGGACAGTTTCGAAAATCCTTTCTGTAGTAACAGATCTGCCCATGCGTCCCTCTGTTTCGGGGTTTTTCCGCCGAAAACCACCACAATTAGGCGTTTTTTCCCCTTAAAGGCTGATGCGGCTAAATTAAATCCTGATGCATTCAAAAATCCAGTTTTTATGCCGTCGACTATGATGTCGCCCTTTTTTCCCAAAAGACCATTGTGGTTTTTAATGCATTGTTTGTTAAAGACAAACTGTTTTGTGGAGAACAAATGATAATAGCCGGAATATTCTAGAAGCAACGCCCTTGCCAATTTTGCCATATCTCGGGCTGTGCTCAATTGTCGAGGATTCTTCCAGCCGGATGGGTTGATAAATACGGTAGAATTCATACCTAAACGCTGAGCTTCTTTGTTCATCATGAACACAAACTTTTTTTCGCTTTGGCCCACATGCTCTCCTAAAGCGACGGCAATGTCGTTGGCAGATTTTGTTATTAGCGATAAAATAGCGTCTCTTACGGTGATGGTTTTTCCAGCCAAAAGCCCTAACGCACACGGTTGTTGGGAAGCGGCATTGGGAGAAATGCGCACCAAAGTCATGGGAGAAATTTTTTTCTGCCGCAGCGCTTTAAATGTAAGAAAAAGAGTCATCATTTTCGCCAAAGATGCCGGTTGCGCTTGCAAATCAGCGTTGTAGGAATAAATAACTTCTCCGGTCTTCGCATTCACAACAATGGCGGCGCTTAGGGGATTATAGGCGAAGGCCATTCCGGCGGCTGCCGTTATCCAAAACGCAACAAACGCAAGCAAATATCGACTAAAGAAAGACAAGTTTTTCAAAATTACAAACTCGGTAGTCTGGGCAATATCAAGAGGTTTTAATGCCAAAAGATTGGTAGCGATTTTTAAACTTTGCCACCTGACCGCCGGTGTCAACCAACTGCCTTATGCCGGTCCAAGCAGGATGAGATTTGGAATCGACGTCCAATTTCATCGTATCGCCTGCCTTGCCCCAAGTAGACCTCGTTTTGAAGGAAAAACCATCCGTCATTAGAACGTTTATCTCATGATAATCCGGATGTATATCTTTTTTCATTTCAGTAGCTCCATGCAACCTTGTGCGATAATACCTAAAATTTATGAAAACCTCAATGGAGAGAAGATTGGTATCGATGGCCACCTCATGAAAAATTCTGAGAGTAGACTTCTTTCGAAACGATGTATTACGCTATAAGAATTAAGATAGAGTATTCCAGGAAGGTCAATAGCTTGCTCCGGAAAGTCTTACTGTGGCGACGACAATATCGCAACTTCTAAAATATAAAATACCCCATGACTTAATATTTTCTCCCACGAAAAATCAAGGCCGAAACGCCGAAGATTTAATGGCGTTTTTTAATTAACAATTGAG
>JAIRZM010000001.1 GCA_031267235.1 Holosporaceae bacterium | reverse complement strand
GTTATGGGCATCATAGATGGGATAGAGAGCGTTGCAGAGCTCGTAGATTTTCTGCAAATTGGCGGTGAGCTCGATCATGTGATAGGGATTGGGCAAAAAAGTTGTGCAGGCGCGCTCGCACTTCATGGATAGGAGGTTGGCGTAGCCCAGATAGCAGGGATTCAGGTTCATGCGCCGGTATTTCAGGGCTTCGGTGTTGGGATTTGCGCTGGAGAGGAGATTTCCCTGGGACCAGCGGTTGTTGCCATAATTTGCTTCGGTCATGATGGTTCCGTTGCGACTCATGATGGGAGAACCGGTGAGGACTCCGCCCCAGACGTAGGGAGTGTTGCCGGTGGGCAAAGATTCGCCGCTGACTGGCGCTGTCACAACCAGCGGCTGCGTGAGGTTTGCGTCTTTTTCTCCCAGTGTCGCGTAGGTCATGCAACCGTAGAGGCTCTTGAGCGTAAAGGTGTTGCTCTGGAAGGCCGGAATGGCCGCCGTGTAGCTCACCGCCTTGTCCGGAGCGAGGGAGACCTTGGCCGAGTAGGGAATGAGCGCCATATTCACGCCCCGCGTGTGGTAAAAATTGTCTTTCACGAAGTTCTTGCAGGCCTGCCCCATCTGGTAGAGAGGAGTTTTCTGGGCGTCGGCGGGGATATCCGAAGTTGCATCGGCGTAGTAGGGAGTTCCGGCGGTATCCGAAGCGGCATCTCGATTATTAGCGTTATTGGCGGCTCCGTTGACGGGAATGGCCAGGACGAGGTCCAGGTTGCACTCGGCCGGAACGGCGTAGCTAACGTCCTTGTCCGTATTGACCCGAATGCGGTCGTTTTCCAGGGCCAAAGCCACGTAGTTCGCGCCGCTGTAGCGCCGCTGGTATTCGAGAGTCGCCTCGGCGGAGCTTCCGGAATTGCTCGCTCCTGCTCCGAAATAGGAGGCGCTGGGACTGTAGCTCGAGCTGGTACCGAGGACGGAGACGAAGAAGGTGGCTGCGCTTGCGTTGTTGCTGTAGCAGGCGTTGGTGGGATAGGATGCCGTCATGTAGCCGTACTGCACCAATGGTTTAGCGTGAATAGCAGAGTGGATCAGGACGAACTCGGCATTTTTGGCCTTTTCGGAGTCTATTTCATCGAAAATGCAGGAGTAGTTTTCGGGATTAGAGGCGCCATCGACGCTGCGCCAGAGGGCGACGTAGGGATTCCAGACGACCAGGGAGGAGCTGATTTTTCCGCGGGAATGGCGGAGCAAATATTTGGGTTTGGCGATGTATTCAACGATTTTCATGGAGGGGGAGTGCTGATCGGCAGCTGAATCGTTGGGATCTGGAGAGGAGAGGCCGGGAATGGCAATGCCTACGGGACTATTGTAGTAGCAGGGATGGGCGTTGTAGACGGCGTCGGCGACCTTCAGCGCCGCATCCTTCTGCGAATCAAGGGAGAGGCCAGGATTCCAGTTTTGGGCCACCGCCAGAGCAGCCTCGCGGGCACACTCCTTGTAGACGCTCTTGTCTCCGTTCTTCCGCTGAACCAGCGCCTCCCGATTGTACCTAACCCGCTCAACCGCATACTTCACTCCCAGCAAAAATACCGGTATCGCCACTCCCAGTAATATCATGATGTACCCGCGGGAGCGTCCTCCAAAACAAGCCTTCTTCTCAAAAATATTCCAAAGCTTCCGCATCCAGTGCATAAAAAATATACGATCCCTTTCTCAATCCTAAAAACCGATAAAACCTAACCCCAAAAGCTATAATTTTTCGTAAACGCAGCGAAAGGCGACGAAACTTTAAATCCATCGGTGACGGGGAGAAATAATTGGTGTATATTCAGGCAGCGCTTTGGGATTGCATTTCGGCGGAGGGGTATTGTCTCGGATAGGGAACGTCTTCCTTTTCGTATGGTTCCAGAACTCCTCTTTTGCCGCAGGAGGTGATCGCGAGGCAGGTTAGCAGTAATAGTGGAATATATTTCATGATATCTTTCGGCACGAACAACCGACGGAAGCATACAAAAAGTTTCTTTCCTTTGCTAGTGGCTCTCATGACCATCTGGAGTAGCTTGAGCGCTTCGGAGTTAAACTTTTCGAGCAGAATGGGAAAGCTGAAGGAAGCTTTTCCCTTTGAGCATGAGCCGGGATATGTTCCCGGAGGAAGAGAGTTGAAGTATTCTCTTCGCAACGAGCGTGGGGAGGAATTTTTCCTGATCGATCTTCGGGGAAAGGTCGTGGTGGTTATTCTTTCCACCACCTGGTGTCCAAATTGCCCCGTTGTTCTGAGAAGGTTTGATAATCTGGCCCATCGGCTTGGGCAATCCGGAATTAAAAATGTGGAAATTGTTGTGCTGAACGTAGGGCAAGATTCGACGGAAGCGCTGAAGCTTTATTATAAATCCAATGATATTCAGCTATTGAAGGTTTATCCTTCCGTGCCCATCAGTGTTATGAAGGGAATCACCGGAGTTCCAGCTTGTTTTGTTTTCGATAAAAAAGGCGATAACATTTGGGGATACTTAGGCGGCGCCAACTATGACGGAGATGAATTTTTTAATTTTATGGAAAGATTAGCTAATGAGTGAAATGGTTCAGTGGATGGGAACGACCATTCTTTCCATTCGAAAGGGAAATCAAGTGGTGGTTGCCGGAGACGGTCAGGTTACCATGGGTAATGTAATTCTGAAGGCCAATGCAAAAAAAGTGAGATTTCTTTCGCCGGGAAACGTGCTGACTGGCTTTGCGGGAGCCACGGCGGACGCTTTTACGCTCTTCGAAAGATTGGAATCCAAGCTGGAGCAGTATCCGGATCAGCTGCAGCGGGCCTGCGTAGAACTGGCCAAGGATTGGCGCACCGATAAATATTTGCGAAAATTAGAGGCGATGATGGCCGTGGTAAATAAAGATGTTTCACTGATTGTCACCGGCGTTGGAGACGTGCTTGAGCCACAGGATGGTATTATTGGCATAGGATCTGGAGGAAATTTTGCGCTGGCCGCCGCGCGCGCTCTAGTCGCACAGGATCTATCGGCGGAGGAAATCGCTAGAAAGTCCATGAAAATTGCCGGAGATCTGTGCATATACACAAATCACTCCATAATTTTGGAAAAAATCGACATTGAAGGGTAGATAATGACGTCGCTAACGCCGAATCAAATAGTTTCAGAGCTGGATCGTTTCATCATTGGGCACGAAGAAGCGAAGAGAGCGGTGGCCATCGCCTTGCGCAATCGCTGGAGACGGCAGCAGATTCCAAGTCCTCTGAAAGAAGAAATTTTGCCAAAAAATATACTCATGATAGGTCCAACCGGAGTCGGGAAAACAGAGATTGCCCGAAGATTAGCTCGACTAGCGAACGCTCCATTCATAAAAGTGGAGGCTACAAGATTTACGGAGGTTGGCTATGTGGGGCGCGACGTGGAACAAATTATCCGCGATCTGGTGGAGATGGCCGTTTCGGAAAGCAAAGAGCGCCATCGAAAGTTTTTTAACGAGCAGGCGAGACTCAACGCCGAATCTAGAATTATAGAGGCTCTGGTGGGAGAAAATTCCTCTCCGGAAACAAAAGATAGATTTAAAAAAATGCTTGATGCGAAAGAAATAGAAGATCGAGAGATCGAAATCAATATGGTGGATAATTCGCTGAGTCAATCCTTTGATATTCCAGGAATGCCAGGCGCCCAAATCGGCATGATGAATCTTACGGATATGATGAACAACGCTCTGGGATTCAATAAAACTAAAAAAAGGAAGGTTACCATCAAAGAGGCTCGCACGCTGATAGTCAGCGAAGAAAGCGAAAAATTAATAGACCACGACAAAACCATTCGGGAAGCAATTTTTTCCGTGGAGCAAAACGGCATCGTTTTCATAGATGAAATCGATAAGATTTGCGCTCGAAATATTTCCGGAGCAGACGTAAGTCGCGAAGGAGTGCAGCGGGATCTGCTGCCGTTGATAGAAGGCTGCTCCGTCACGACAAAATACGGAACTGTTAAGACGGATTATATTCTGTTCATCGCTTCCGGAGCCTTTCACGTATCCAAGCCGTCGGATTTGTTACCGGAATTACAGGGGCGACTTCCCATTCGCGTAGAATTAAAAAATCTAGGAGAAAAGGATTTTTATAGAATTCTAAAGGAAACCGACAGCAGTTTGATAAAGCAGTATCACGCTCTCCTGAAGGTGGAAAAGGTAGATCTAGACTTTCGAGAGGAAGGTGTGAAAAAAATTGCCGAATTAGCGGCCACCGTCAATAGAAATGTGGAAAATATCGGGGCGCGTCGTCTTCATACGATCATCGAAAAATTATTGGAAGAAGTGAGCTTTTCTGCAACTCAAAAAGTAGGCGAAAGCATCGTCATTGACGCCAAATATGTGGAAAATAAAGTGGGACATCTTGCCGAGCATAAGGATCTTTCCCAGTTCATTCTATAAGATTTCGACCGGCTGCGTTTGGTGCGCTTTCATCCATATTGCGGTTTGCTGTAGTTTGTAGCGAAAAATGTTGTGTTACCGCTGGGCTCCCATTATACTCGGCTGCGGTTGAAGTTTATTTTTCGGAAGTTAGATGAAGTCCTGTATAATATCCGTGATAAACCAGAAAGGTGGGGTGGGAAAAACGACCACCACTGTTAATTTGGCCACAGCCCTAGCCGCCATTGGCAAGAAGGTGCTGGTTTTGGATCTGGATCCTCAGGGCAACGCCACTACTGGATTTGGAATACCAAAGGGACGCGGCCCCAGAAGTAGCTATGGAGTTCTTCTGGGATTGGTGGATCCCAACGAAGTTACCCAGAAGACATACATCGACGATTTGTTTATCATTCCCTCCACCATAGATTTATCGGCCGCCGACGTAGAATTGTTCAGCCAAAAAGATCGAGATTGTAAACTGAAGCAATCCATAGCCGCTCTGGAATACGATTATATTTTTGTGGATTGCCCTCCTGGATTTGGTCTTATTAACATAAATGCCCTGAACGCTTCTCAGAAAATTATAATTCCATTGCAGTGCGAGTTCTATGCTCTTGAGGGGCTAGCACAGCTGTTCAACACAATTCAAAGCGTGCGCAATACCATTAACAGAAATCTGATAATTTCCGGAATTTTGTTAACCATGTACGATCGCCGGAACGGCTTGAGTTCCACAGTGGCCAACGATGTGCGCAGACATTTTAAAAATCTGGTTTTCAGCACAATCATTCCCAGAAATGTGAGAATTAGCGAAGCTTCTTCCCATGGAAAACCTGTGGTTATATATGATATGAAATCCATGGGCGCTATTTCCTACATAGAACTTGCGCGAGAGTTTTTAAGCAGGGAGCTTGCACGATGAATAAAAGTCTCGGAAGAGGGCTATCAGCATTTCTTGATGATTTGGAGTCCGATGATCAAAAAAATAAGATCGTGAAAATCGATCCCAATAGAGTCCGCCCGAATCCTTTCCAGCCACGACGTATTTTTGATGACGAAAGTTTGAATTCTCTCGCAAAATCCATAAAAAGAAACGGCGTCTTTCAGCCAATTTTGGTGATCCGATCCGGCGCTGGGGACGATTACCAGCTGGTTGCCGGAGAGCGTCGATTGCGGGCTTCTAAAATTGCTGGGCTGGATGAAATTCCCGCCATCTTGGTTGATTTTAGCGAAAAGGATCAACTGGAAATTGCGCTGCTGGAGAACATTCAGCGGGAAAATCTGAATCCGCTGGAAGAGGCGGAGGCCTACAGGAGATTGATGGAAGAATTTCAATACACTCAGGAAGAATTATCGGAAACATTAGGAAAAAGCCGAAGCCACGTGGCAAATATGCTCCGCCTATTGTCGCTGCCAAATGAAGTAAAGGCGCTCATCAACGATGGCAAGCTCAGCTTCGGACATGCTCGCACTCTTGTGGGAATTGATAATGCTCCAGAGATTGCGCGCCAAATTATAAATAAATCTCTGAACGTACGCCAAGCCGAGAGCATAGCCAAACAACGCAAATCCGGCAACAGCGGCAACTTAGATCCAGAAATTTCAAATGTGGCCGAGCAAATATCCTCGCTGACAGGCCTGAACGCCAATATTAAGCTCAGAGGCTCCGGTGGAGTCATAGAGATAGGTTTCAGTAATTTTCAGGAATTGGATTCTTTCATGGCCAAATTAAACCGCTAGGAATTTTATGGGGCTCATAAGATCAACTTTCATCGTCGGAATTTTCATTCTTTTCAGCAGATTATCTGGATTTATAAGAGAAGCAGTTATGGCTTTTTCGCTGGGCGCCGGAATTTATTCGGATGCTTTTTTGGTAGCTCTAAGAATTGCAAACACATTTCGGAGAATTTTTGCGGAGGGAGCATTTAATGCGGCATTTTTGCCATGTTTCTCCAAAGTGCTTAATCAAAATGGCCAAAAAGAGGCTAACGTGTTTCTATCCGATATATTTAGCTTCATTAGCATAATTGTGGCGAGCTTTTCTCTGTTAGTTATTGTATTTTTCCAGCACCTACTGCATGTATTGGCTTCTGGATTCGACGTTATGGGCGAAACATTTAGGATAACCTACATTTCCGGAAGAATTTGCTTTCCATATCTGTTTTTTATTTCCATAACTTCTCTTTTTGGCGGAGCGTTAAATGCAATCAACAAATTTGCTATGCCAGCGGCTATCCATTCGCTGCTGAGCATATTTGTTGCCATTGGATTTTTGATGGGATATCTCCTCCGACTGCCGGATGAGCACACCGTGTACATGACTTCTCTGTGCGTAGTCTTTTCCGGAATGATGCAATCCTACATAACGTTTAATTCAGTGAAAAAATGCGGATTTGTGCTTTCATTTCGATTAAATTGCTGGTCTGAGCGCATTAAAAATGTGATGAAAAATATGATTCCCGGAATTATAGGAGCGGGAGTTTGGCAGCTAAATCTGTTGGTGGATACTACCATTTCCTCCCATTTGCCAGCCGGAACCATTACCTGCGTTAACCTTGCGGATAGGTTGGGTCAACTGCCGCTGGGCACTCTCGGAGTAGCTCTAAACACGGTGCTATTGCCACTGCTATCAAAATTTATTTGCGATGGCAGATACGAAGAAGCAAAGGTGGAGCTGGAAAAAGGACTGCTGTTTGCATTTTTTCTCACATTCTTAGCGACATCCGTGCTTATAGCGCTGAGCGAGGAGTCGGTTTCTGTTGCGTTTGCTAGAGGAATGTTCGATGAAGAATGCGTAAGAGTAACTTCCAGCGCAGTAGATGGGTTTGCTATTGGATTGCCCGCCTACGTCCTGGCTAAGGTGTTCTCGTCGGTATACTTCGCAGCTGGCGACACAAAATCTCCGGTTATTTTTGCCGTGTTCGCCATTGTTTTTAACGTCATATTTTTGTTTCTGCTGATTCCTTTTCTAAAATATTTCGGATTGGCGTTGGCGACGTCGCTGTCAGCATTTTGCAACGCCTTTTTACTAATGCGCTATTCCAGCAAAAAACTGCGGATAAAATTTTCGCGAAAATTTTGGGAAAAAGTGCTTTCTCAATTTATGGCGTCAATATTTACCTGCTTTTTTCTAGTCAAGCTTTCAGATTTATATTGGGATGCAGATCTTGGCGCGAAAGCCATTAAATGGGTAATATATGCTGGATTTCTTGGGGCAGCTGCGGTGGTATTTTTTCTGGCTACTATTCTCTGTCTTTGCTTTACAGGGCAAAAACAATGGAAATTATGGAGGAAAGAAGCCTGGTAGTTGCGGTATAGATGATTTTTTGAACAATCGTTTTTAACAAATGATCGCCCGTTGCGGCTCTGCGAGAGGAGTCTGCTCCAGAATAGATTGAAACTTCAAGGCGCAATAAAATTTGGAGGCCCGATAAGATTCTATTGTTATTTTCGTTGACTTTTTGATTAAAAGACAATATAATGTCCACACAATAGATGGGAAGACCTTAATTATGTCGCATAAAGAAAAAGTTTTAGTTTCCAGAACCATTGCTGTTCCAGCAGATACCAACCCATGGGGAGATATTTTCGGAGGTTGGATTCTGTCTCTGATGGACATTGCTGCTGGCAGTATTGCCGCCAGATTAGCCCGTGGCAGTGTTGCAACAAAAGCCATAAGTAATGTTTCTTTTGATATTCCAATCTTTGTCGGCGATGAGGTCTCCGTCTATGCTGAAATAGATAAAATAGGCAACACATCTATGACTCTGACAGTATATGTAACCATAAAAAGAAAGGGGCAGGACGAGGAAATGGATGCAGTTAAAGGATCTTTTGTAATGGTTGCGCTGGATGAAAATCGACGGCCGCGCTCGGTCAGGCAAAAATGGCCCACTTCCGGCCAGATTGTATAATACCGGAGCGGCCCTTGACCCCTGAGAGGCAACTAAACGTCCCGCAAGCAATGGGCGCCGCATGCGCAAAGCAAATGAAATTTGAGATGGTTGCGGGGGGAGGATTTGAACCTCCGACCTTCAGGTTATGAGCCTGATGAGCTACCAGACTGCTCTACCCCGCGACAATGCAGAACGAGACTATCATCACAGCGCATTCTCTTCAACAATTTTTTATGTTGGGATGCTTTGGCAAATTTGATACATTAGAGATGAAAGTGCAAGGACTAATGAATTTCGAGAGCAGCAAGGTCGCGACCGTTATACCTACAAAAATCGTTGAATCCATAAAAATAAATTATGGACAGGTGGTTTGCCTTGTATCAGCGCCTATGGCTACGTTTGAGATTCCGCTTTGGAGTTCGGTTTGGCGCGGAGCTCTGGTATCTCAAAAGACGGTAGGCATAAATGTCCGAGTAATAGATGACCTTATGTCCCGTTCCGTTATACTGGAAGCTGAAGATCTGGAGAATGCTCTGATTTGCAAAAACTGGATAGAGAATAATTCGGAGCCAATTCGAAAGATCATTGAAGCGACAAGCCGCTTTGCGAAATTGCGCCAAATAACAATTGAAATCGTTGGCAGGTTACTCTATCTAAGGCTAGCGATTAGCACCGGCAATGCGTCCGGTCACAATATGGCGACAAAAGCTGCCGACGCTGTTCTGGATTTTATAATTGCCAACTGTGACGGCGTAAGATACGTATCTATTTCCGGAAACTATTGCACAGATAAAAAAACATCGTCCGTAAATGGTATTTTAGGAAGGGGTAAGCGCGTTTCGGCAGAAATCGTTGTGCCCTGCGGTGTTTGCGAATCAATTTTAAAGAGTACGCCGGAAAAAATTATAGATCTAAACAACAAAAAGAATCTGGTGGGCAGCATTTTAGCCGGCAGTGTTCGAAGCGCAAATGCGCACTTTGCCAATGTTGTTCTTGCCATCTACTTGGCAACGGGGCAGGATGCCGCGAATATCGTAGAAGCCTCTCAGGGAATTACCTTTGCGGATTTTGAAGGGAAAGATTTATATTTTTCGGTGAATATTCCCAATCTGATAGTGGGGACCGTTGGCAATGGAAAAGATTTGGATTTTGCGAAAAGAAATCTTGATCTGATGGGATGCGGAGCTTCTGACGAGGGATCTGCCAAAAGATTGGCGGCCATAATTGGCGCAGCGGTTTTGTGCTCGGAGCTGTCGCTCATGGCTGCGCAGACTAACAGAGGCGAATTAACGGCGTCTCACATGAGGCTAGAAAGGCACGCCAAATGAAAGTGGGCATAGATTCCATTGCATTTTCCACCTCAAAGTATTTTTTGAAATTGGAAACGCTGGCTCTTCATCGGAGAGATGACTACGAGAAATATTACATCGGGATTGGCCAGAAGCAAATGTCTGTGTTTCCACCCAATGAGGATATTGTAACCATCGCCATAGATGCCACTCAAAAAGCCGTTGCCATGCTGCCGGACAAAAACGACATAGATCTGCTGATATTCGCCACAGAGTCGTCCTTTGATCTGTCTAAGTCTGCGGGAATTTATGTGCATCGTTTCCTGCAATTGAAGGAAAACTGTCGAGTTTTTGATCTAAAACAAGCCTGTTATTCGGCAACTGCTGCACTGCAATTGGCGAAGTCCTATGTTAAGGAGAATCCGCGTTCCAAAGTTTTGGTTGTGGCCTCGGATATCGTAAAATACCTTCCCAACACTTCCGGAGAACCTACTCAGGGCGGCGCGGCAGTTAGCATGATCGTGGCGAAAGATCCAAGAATTTTAACTCTAGAGCCGCATTCTGGAATTCACACTACGGATATTATGGATTTTTGGAGGCCCATATACAAAAGTGAAGCTCTCTTTGACAACAAACTATCAGTTTATAACTATTTGAAATCATTGAATATAACTCTGGAGAGATATCTGGAGGCATCTCACTTAAACATCTCTGATTTGGATTGCGTTTGCTATCACGCTCCCTTTTGTAAAATGGCGCGCAAAGCCAATCAGCAGACTTTTAAAAATAAATTTCTGGAGAACTCGCTAATTTACGGTAGCCTTATTGGAAACAGTTGCTCGGCTTCTATCTACATCTGCCTGCTATCGCTGCTGGACAATACGCCGGAAGATTTGGGCGAAAAACGGATTGGGTTTTTCAGCTACGGTTCCGGCAGTGTGGCGGAATTCTTCAGCGGAATAATATCTGCAGGCTACAAAGAAATGCTAGCTCCGGAGAGTAATCGACAAATGATAGAAGATCGAAGGGAAACTCCTTTTGAAGAATACGAGAGCATTTTCAGCGGAACCAGCGCGCCTGTGTCGCGCAAATATCAAAACGTTGGCCCTGTGGCTCTTGTCAAAATCGAGAACGATAAGAGAATATATGAATTCTTGTGCCCTAACAAAAACTTGTGATTGCGCTACGAAGATGGCGTGCTAGTTTTGTGGCCGTGAAGCATTAGGGAATAGTGGCTTTTCTAGAGGAAAGCGGCGTTATTTTTGCAAAAATTGCGATGGTATCAGGTGGAGCGATTCCTATCTTTCTACTCTCGATGGTTAAATTCCTCTTTGCCAAATTCTGCAGACGCGTTATCCAAAAAAAATTTTAGAAGGGAAGAATCTCTTGTGTTTACAATGAAATCTCTTTCCTCTGGAAAATGTCTTGGGAATGTCAGGTGGCTGCCTCTGATGTAATCATACTGCTCGCAGGTGTACATTGCTTCGCAGAGAACATCCAGAACGATCTCTCCGTTTTCTTCCCGTAACCCATGCATGGTGTAGTACTCTTCGTCGTTGGAGAGATGTTGGGCCACTGTATCCTGATATTGTTCGAAAAAAAAGGATGACTGATACTGGCGAAAGCGCTCGCGGATGCAATTTGTTGATTTTGAACGTTCGGCGTAGGTGACTGGATCCGAGACCATATGATACCAATGAAGCATTTCATGGAAAACAGTCGCTCCAAACAGCATTTTATTCCTTTTACAATCCAGCGCAGATAATATGAATAGATCGTTGGTTTTAAGATTCAAAACATAGTGCGCGATGCTGTAGGAAGAGTGATTAGCTGCTCCTTTGGTGAATAGGAATATAGCTTTCTGGGGCCTATATTGCATGGTTTTGTACTTGGCTATAAGCGACCTAGCCAATCTACAAAAAGATGGAGAATTCGTCATCAAATAAATAACTTGAGCGAGATCGTATTGGCGCAACTCCTCAATTTTGGCTGACTCCAAGAAAATTCCATGGGATTGACTGGCAACCTTTAGCACTACTCCATTTTCCGCGGACAGGAAATTTTCTATCCGATCTATGCAGGTTTTCATCAGTGTTTCAGTCAGCATTCTTCGATTCTGTTCCAGAGTTTTTGATGGATCCCAGGTATTTTTTTTGTAATATTCCATTTCTTTTTCGTTCAGCAGAGAGGCTTTCCTTATTTGCAGTGGATAAACATTCTCATCCAGCGGGGCGACAAAATTTTGCTCCATTTCTTCATAATTTTTAAAAAAATCATCCAAAGATTCTGATTGATCTGGACTGGGAAGATATTCCTGTGACTTTGATGGATCATTGCTAATCAAACGAAGAGCAATCCCCAGAGTAATGAGTGCTACAACTAAAAATATCTGCCTTAGGCTCATGTCTTTCATTATAAACTTTTAAAAAAATATAAGCACTGTTGGCCTGAATGATCCCATGCCGAGAAGATGGCGATCTTCACAGGAAGAACTAGGCAAAAGATCTCAAGCGTTTCCCTGTAAATCAGAAAATAGATTTGTGCTAGAGCCTATCTTCAGCAGCGCTTTACTCCATTTATCAACGCTTGAATCTCCAAATATTAGGGCTTCATCGGCATCGATGGGAATCCAATAGCTGGAAGCAACTTCATTTTCCAGCTGTTCAGGAACCCAGATGCAGCATCCCATGCAGAGCAGTTTTTTATGGGGACCGCCGCCACCGGAGGAGGTCGCCACTTTTGTCACATCCTCGTTCATGGAAATGGCGATATTATTGACGATTAGTTTGCTGCCGGAAGACATATAATCATCGGAATGAATAATAAAGCATTTGTCCATTTCTTCCAGTCCTCCGAAATGAATTTCAAGATTCCTAACGCCTTCCGTGTTGATCTGCAGCCTTTTCAGTATATTGCATACGCTCATGTTTGGTATAAGCTTATTTATTATCACGCCAACCGCACCTTTTTCATTGTGATTGCAGATAAAAATCATGGACCTTTCCAGGTATTCATGGGGAGCAGAAGACGTGGATAAAAGTATTTTGCCATTTAGGTGTAGTATATCGCTATCTTTGTTGCACATATTCCTCGTCAGGTCTACAATCGCATAGTAACTGATCCAATTATAGGTGATTTTTATTAATTTTCCGTTAAAGTAAAATTTTTTATGCAAAGAGGAATGTGTGTTTTTTTTGCCATGCTGCTGTGCTTCCGTGCGGCTGCGTTTGTTTCGCCGGACGTCGATTTGTCCGTGGAAAAGGAACAGATCCATGCGGGAACTTTTAGATGTTCGGTGATCCTTTCCTTGCCAAGAGGATGGAAATTAGCTCAAATGCCAAATATTTCGCCACTAAAATTGAAGAATTTGAAAAATTTTCTCTGCTCTGAAAAATACGAAAAAATCAGCGATACCGTCTATAAGATTTATTTTTTTATTTCTGTCGCTGACAGGAAAAATCCAGATAATTTATTGGAATTGACCATGGATTGCTCTCTATGTAAAGATCTATGCGCCATCGTTTCCAAAAATATTTCCCTAAGCTTTGAATATGATACAGCGGACCAGAGCGAGGAAACATTTTTTTCGCGGAGCCTCTGCTTATTTCTGCTGCTAGGCTTCGTTGGTGGTTTTCTGTTAAATTTGACTCCCTGCGTGCTGCCGGTCGTTCTAATGAAGTTTCGATCTCTTGGACGCGGAAGCGCCGTTTGGGGATCCATTGCCGGTAATTATCTAACTTTCGCCGCCTTCGCTGCCTTTCTGGCGTTTCTTAAGGCTGGAGGAGGTATTCTAGGCTGGGGGCTGCACTTTCAAAATGCTATTGTTCTAGAGATAATGGCCGTCTATTTATTTCTTCTAAGCCTCTATTCATTTGGAATAATCACGACCGCTTTCCCTTCATTTCAAATAGAAAATGTAAAAAGAAACGCATTTTGGAGTAATTTTTTCTCCAGTATCATAGCATCCGCCGTGGCCATTCCCTGCACTGCTCCTGTTCTCGGAACAGCGGCAGCTTTTGCAATTCAAGGATCCATTGCGGAGATGTGCCTGGTATTTTTCGCCATAGGGACTGGATTCTCGGTTCCCTATCTGTTGGCTTTTTCGCTTCCCTTCAGCATTCCGTCAAAAATTTCCCAATTCAGCGGATTTTTTAAAAAAATCATCGACTGCGGCGTTTTGATAACATTTCTTTGGGTTTTATATTTGCTATCTTACAGTTTGGATCAGAAAGCTTTCCTGGCGCATGCGATAACATTTGCGCTGTTGGCTTTTTTGTTGGCAAGAAGATGCGCTAAAACTGCAGCGCTGCTGGGGATTATTTTTCTCTGTTGGAGTGTCGATTATCTGAGATCCAAAGAGATTAGTAAAGATAAAGTCGATGTTCTGAGCAAAGTTTCTTCCCGATTGGCGGAGAAGCGCGTCGTTCTCTTCAATATAACGGCAGTTTGGTGTCCCACATGCCACTACAACAAATATCAAATACTCAATGATGAGAGAGTTATTCGGGCAATGCGGGACTACGATGTGGAGTATCTGGAGGGAGATATGACCCACAAGAACGATGAGCTAATGCAGTTGATCAGGAACAATCATCGCGTCGGAATCCCCTTCACCATTGTCTACGGCCCAGGAGCGCCGAAAGGTATTCTGCTTGGGGAGATGCCTTCAGTTCCAGAAGTGATCGAAGCGATCAAGAAAGCAAGAGCAACAACTCATCCACCTCAATGAGTTCTTTCTCGGCAACTTATTCGACGGCAACTGGTGGTGCGGTCTCGGTATTCAAGTTGATTTTTTGGCTGAAGGAATTGTCCTCTGCGATTCGAGCAGATTTTCCTAATCTTCCCCGCAGATAGTACAGTTTCGCTCGCCTCACAACGCCATGGCGAACAACCTCAATTTTGATGTTAGGAGAATAGAGCGGAAACACTCTTTCCACTCCATCGCCAAAGGAGATCTTCCTCACCGTTACGGAAGATCCAAGACCGCGATTTCGCCGAGCTATGCACACTCCCTCAAAGGACTGCATGCGCTCCTTTTCTCCCTCCACAACTTTTACATGTACTTTCAGAATATCTCCCGCAAAGAAAGGAGGAATCGATCTCCCCGAAGACAATCTTTCCAGCTCTTTTTTTTCAAAATTTTGTAAAGCATTCATTTTTTCTAATCCTAGACCAGCCGCCACTAAGATAACATAATTTTGAATGAATTTCAATCGTCGTTTGCGGCGCCTCAACAAATCTTTTTAGGGAAAATCTATTCTGTTCCGGCTGAAAGGCGTGCATTTTATTATGCGAAACAGAGACTTGACAATTCCGCGAGCCAATCCATATTTTTTTATCGCCATTAGAGCGTATTGGGAGCAAGATGGATAAAATTTACACTGAAATTTCATGTGTGGTGAGATCATTTTCTGATAAAGATATATTATTATCTTCGACAGCTTTTGCATTTCAAAATCCTATTGTTGAGAAAGCGCACTGCGTTAACGGCATCGTTCCGCAGTTCATTCCAGGCAATCAGGGCGGTAGACTTCCTCGCTATGAAAACATAATCTACGTCCGGAAGTCCAATTTCCGATAAAATTTCTAGAGCTAGAGCGCGCATCCTTCTTTTGCAGCGATTTCTAACAACGGCGGATCCTATTTTTTTGGAAGCTGTAAACCCAGCTCGAAATGTGCTTGTGCCAAGATCTTGAGGCTGCCTTCCAGTCTCGAAACTTAAGTCGCACTGCAGCACTAGAGAGCTCGTCCGAAAATAAAAGCCACTTCTGGAAATTCTCAGAAAATCCCTCCGGATACGAATTCGTAAGCTTTTCTTCAATTGATTTTTACGCGGACAAGCGCCTACGTCCTTTGGCCCTTCTTGCCTTCAAAATACGACCGCCAGCGGCAGTTCTGGATCTGAACCCATGCCTGCGCTTACGGACCAGTCTGCTGGGATTATAGGTTGGCCTGCTCATGCTTTCCCCTTGAAACGAAAGATTAACGTTGAAGGCAGTCTAGCCATTGACGAAAAAATGTCAAGTCTTGTATTTGCTCATGGTACACGAGACTAAATCTAAGCGAGTTGTTGGGACTGACGCGCTTCATCTGGAGGGGGGGCCTCGTTCAAACAACAATCATGTTCGCTTATAACTTTTCGCTTTCTGAATCTCCTAAAACTTGAGATTTCCAAATTCACAAAACCAAATTATACCATTTCCCATCATCGATTATCTATTGCCAGTCTGGCAGCGGCTGATACAGAATAGCATTCCAGAGGCCGTTTAGATAATTCAAATGGGAAATGGTATTAGATCGATTTCGAAACTAAATAATTTCGAGGGTTTTCTAGGAGGATCGCGGCACAGACCAGGAGCGTACTTGAAATACGTGAGGATCGAGCAGCGAATCCGACAACAAAAATACCAAAAGTATAACGTTTCGAAAGAGATCTATTAACGAACGTAACCGACGTTGCCCATCTACTCCGTTGAGCAAATCAACCAAACCTCTTCAGCACAAAAGATCCAGCTGATTTGCGCAACAGCTTAGCGTGCCCCCAACCGTAATGCAGCAGGTCTATTGCTTGTTTTCCGTCGAAGGTGCTTGGGATTCGCTACTTGATTCTTCTGCTTTCTCTTCAGATTTTTTCTCTGCGGGAGCAGAAGATTCACCAACCGTTGGGGCGTCTTCGGATGTCGACTCATCGCCCTCGGCTGCAGTTTCCGACGCAGCTTCTGGCTTTTCTTCAGGCTGATCGGACGCGGTAGCCGCTTTGTTGTCGTCCTCAGCCTTACCCGTCGCGACTTCCGTTGTTGCCGGTTTATCTACCGCTTCAGCCGGCTTTGGTGCGGCTGGCGCAGCAGCTGCTTGCTCCGGCTTAGCTTCTTCCTTCGGCGCTTCTTGATCGCAGGAAACAATGCCCAACAGGGACAGAGAAAGCGCTGCAGAAGTAAGGATATTTCTCTTGCTCATATCTATAATCTCCATAAAACTACAGTTAATATACTACGTATTAAAGATTAATAAAATATTAACGGAAGTGATTTTTACAACATCGTATGATTTTTTTTATTGAATTAATGTTTACTAGCTGCTACCATCGCCCTGCCTTTCGATGGCAAATTTTTATATTTTGGGGTAAGTTATGGAGTTAAAATATGTCTAAAACAGTAAATTTCGTGCCTTTAAAGGACAGAGTTTTGGTGAAGAGGATCGATCAGGAAGCGAAGTCTCCCGGAGGCATCATCATTCCGGATACGGCTAAGGAGAAACCCATGGAAGGGGAAATATTGGCCGTCGGCTCCGGAGTGCGTGATGATAATGGAACGTTGCACCCGCTGGAGGTGAAGGTGGGCGATCGCGTGCTGTTCGCCAAATGGGGCGGAAATGAAGTAAAAGTAGACGGAGAGGAATACACCATTCTCAAAGAGTCTGATATTTTAGGTATTATCAAGAAATAGGGAGGCAAAAATGACTGCAAAAGAAGTAAAATTTTCGGTTGAAGCTCGCAACAAGATGTTGCAGGGAATCGATGTGCTGGCCAGCGCTGTGAAGGTTACACTGGGCCCAAAAGGGCGCAATGTGGTGATCCAGAGAAGCTTTGGTTCTCCGAAGATTACCAAGGACGGTGTTGCCGTTGCCAAAGAGATTGAGTTGTCCGATAAATTTGAGAACATGGGAGCTCAGATGGTCAAGGAAGCTGCCAGCAAGGCCAATGATCTTGCTGGAGATGGCACCACCACAGCCACAGTACTGACTCAGGCTATAGTTAAAGAAGCTTTGAAGGTGGTCGCTTCGGGCGTGAATCCCATTGATCTAAAGCGGGGAATCGACTCGGGAGTAGAGGCTATTGCCGAGATGCTCAAGAGCGTTTCCAAGAAGATTTCCACAAATAATGAAATCGCTCAGATAGGTACGATTTCAGCGAACGGGGATGCTTCCGTAGGGGAAATGTTGGCGCAAGCTTTTGAGAAAGTCGGGAAGGAAGGCGTAATAACCGTAGAGGAGGCGAAATCTCTTAGTACCGAGCTAGAAGTAGTGGAAGGTATGCAGTTCGATCGTGGTTACAGCTCGCCGTACTTCGTGACCAACGCCGAGAAAATGACTTGTGAATTGGAAAATCCGTTAATCCTTATTCATGAAAAAAAGTTGTCCGTGCTACAGCCGATGCTGCCAATTCTTGAAAAAGTTGTGCAGTCCGGAAGATCTTTGCTGATTATTGCGGAGGATATCGAAGGGGAAGCTTTGGCTACTCTGGTGGTCAACAAATTGCGCGGCGGGCTAAAGGTTGCGGCGGTGAAGGCCCCAGGGTTCGGCGATAGAAGAAAGTCCATGCTGGAAGATATCGCAATTCTCACTGGTGGGCAGGTCATCAGCGAAGATATGGGAACAAAGCTGGATTCCGTTGACGTTGGTATGCTGGGGAATGCTAAGAGGATTCTTATAGATAAGGATAATACCACCATTGTGGATGGCGCTGGCGCCAAGCAGGATATTGAAGCTCGCTGTCACCAGATCAAGAGGCAAATAGAAGATAGCACCTCCGACTATGATCGCGAGAAGCTGCAGGAGAGATTGGCCAAGTTGTCCGGTGGTGTGGCGGTCATTAGAGTTGGCGGAGCCACTGAGTTGGAGGTTAAGGAGCGCAAAGATCGCGTTGAAGATGCCATCAATGCAACCAGAGCCGCTGTTGCGGAGGGCATAGTTCCGGGCGGAGGCATAGCGTTGCTGAGAGCTACAAAAGTGCTGTCGAATATACGTCACAAGACGGAGGATGAGCGTTTGGGCATTGAAATTCTCAAAAAAGCCATTCAGTCTCCGGCTCGTCAAATTGTCGACAATGCCGGCATGGATGCGTCGCTGGTGGTGGGGAAAATCCTGGAAAATGATAGTTTTAACTACGGTTTTGACGCAAGGAAAGGCGAGTATACGGACATGCTGAAGGTTGGCATTATTGATCCGGTGAAGGTGGTGAGGATAGCTCTCCAGAGCGCTGCTTCCATTGCCAGTCTGATGGCAACTACGGAATGTATGGTTGCTGAAAAACCGGAGAAGAAACAAGCGGAACCACCAATGCACGGCGGGCCAGGAATGGGAGACTACGGCTTCTAGTAGTTCTGGTTTCTCGAATATTTCTCGGAAGGCCCTCGCTATTTTATGCGGGGGCTTTTTTTATGGCGCTAATCGGCATATAGCACAATGTCTTCGGGTGCCATATTTTGTGAGCTGTTCAGTATGCACAATTTTTCAGGAATTTTGATGTAGGCTGTTTTCGTTTTTACAGCAAGAATTATCATGCCATCGGGTTGTGTTATATAGGCGCCACGCTCAAGTATTTTTCGTTCTGCTCCTAGAACTCGTTTATCTCGGATTGCCGATAGCATAGATTCACTTGCAATCTGCATTCCATTGATCCAGGTAAGCATGTCATCATTTGACATGGCAAAAGTCTTCTGTACACCGATGGCAATTTCTTCTTTTGTCAGCCATTCCTTTTTGACTTGCAGTTTGAAAATTGATCCTTCCTTTTCAAAATGAATAATCTCATATTGCTGTTTTAGCTGATTCAATATGTTTCGGGCGCATTGCAGCAGTCCGTCAAAAGTAAAAAATAGATCGTTGTGATCATAAACCGTGAGTCGTGGAATAAGTTGAATTGGGTTAATGGAAATGATTTTTGAAATCGCGCTCATGAGATGCTTGTAAACTTCGAATGGTTGAATTCCGTTGATGCGAATAATTGCTTCCAGTGGCAGAACGGCCTGAATTAGTAACCGTAGACTGGCCATGGACTCATCCGTAGCCGTGCGCGAATAATTATCCTTTCTATCTGAAAAATATGAAACTTTGTTTCTCATTATCTGGGAGATTTCCCTACACAATTCCAGGATTTTGGAATGTTCATCCAGAGCAATGAACGGTGGAATAAAATTCGTGCCAACAACTCCGCCATCTATGGATTTTTCCGCTTCAAAAATTGGGAAATTAACGTAGCGAGCGTCAATCTCGCTCTGGAGGAGCAATTTTAGCTTCGGCTTTAGAATTGGAATATTGATGGTGTTTTCTCCGGTATTGGCGTCGCGAATCCCGCTTATCTCGGCGGAATAGTAGCGCGCCATCTCGCCCGCCAATTCATTTTCTCCAGTTCGGCGTGCTGGTATTGCCAGATAAATCTTTACGGCGGAGCTATGGGATGCAAAATAATCGCTTAAATTTTTTTCCAATGGTTGATCATGGACGGCGTCGAAATCAAAACATAGGCCGTCCTGAAAAATTCCACGAACTTTCAATATTCGTATAACTCCAGAAGAGAGCGCCGAAGTGTCTATCTTCAGTTCGTAGACGCCAAAGCCAAAAGCAGTGCAGGATGATCCAAAAACGCTCAACATATGTTGAATATGACCATCAGATTGTTGGAAATGATGCGGAGAAAGCAGCATTCCCTCGTGCCATTGAATAAAATTCTTCATTTCATTCATCCCGAAAATATGTTCTTTAGAATAAATTGATAATGGTTAATGATTTATTTATATTTTTCGATGCCATCGCTAGAATACCATCTTTTTAAGGCGGTATTAATTATTTCGTTCTATCTATAAACGTCGTCAAGTATTTAGTGGATCAGATGAACTATTTTATCGACAAAATCATGGAAGTTGTAAAAAACATATGCTTTCCCATAGTCTGCTGCAAATGCGGAGATTTTGTGGATAGCGAAGGGCTGTGCCCCAATTGCTGGAAGCATATCAAATGGATTTCTGACCCAAAATGTAAGATCTGCGGAGCGCCATTTGAAATAGATTTGGATGCGCTATGTTTGGCATGTCTAAAGAAAAGACCTCACTTTGATCGAGCCATTGCGGCATTCAGATACGAGGATTTTTCCAAAGACATGATATTAAAGTTCAAGCATTGGGACGCAACTTATATTGCTGAAAAATTAAGCAACTGGATGTATGGCGCTTGCGCAAAAGATATGGCAGGTGCGGATATAATTATTCCGGTTCCGATACATTTTCTCAAAAGGTTAAAGCGACAGTATAATCAATCTGAATTGTTGGCAATGGGATTGCAAAAACTCAGCGGCGTTGCCTATGAGCCTCGAATCCTAAAAAAGATCAAACATACGGATCCACAGGAAGGATTGTCCAGAAATAGGCGGCTGAAAAATGTCAGAGGATCACTGGGAGTGGACGAAGATTATGTTTCGCTGATTGATGGCAAGTCCGTGATTTTAGTGGATGATGTGCTAACTACGGGATCTACGGTAAATGAATGCTCAAGAATATTAAAAAAATACAATGCCGCTAAAGTTATTGTGGTAACGCTTGCTCGAGTGGATCTGTAGAGTTATGGTCATTAGATTAGGGACTCAATCATCGGCCGCAGCTTTGTAATCAAGCATTTTTGAGATTTTTCTTGGTCTTCTCTCCACAAAAGATGAACATTGCAGCCTGCATCAACGGTTGCTAGAGGTCCATCCTGGTAATTTTGCCAAAATCTTCTGACTTCCTGCAGCACAGCGATTGTTTCAGGTAAAAAGTATCCAAAAGCCGGAGAAGACGTTTCGAATAACGCATGCATATCCCAGAATTCTTCCCAACACAGCTGATATGCTTCTCTCCAATTATTATTCAAGGCGGGAATCAATTTGTTGAGACGCGCTCTCGCTCTGTCGGCTCTTCCGGAAAATAGCAGACTGCTTCTTACGCGTTTATGGGCTTCGCTGGAAGCAATCGCTTTTGGAGTTTTGTTGAGTAGTAGCAAATTATGCCGCAATTCGAAGATTTCTATGTTAGCCATCATGGCATTCTCGCCATCCCAAAGACTCCAGGGAGAAAAAAATGATCTACAGGATGATCCGGATGCATTCCTGCTAATTCGGCTCATTTCTTCCGGCGATGGCAGCGGTATATTTTCCAGAGAGCACATAGCGCGAAATGAGCAAATGGTCAGCGCTGCAAAGCTCGAAGCTGAACTAGCAATACCGACCGAATGGGGAAAATTATTCTGCGATCTTATTCTAAAAAATTTACGGCAGTTAGTTACATTCTTTATATGATTCAGATGCCCAAGAAATCTGCGAACCGATTCTTCAGCTAGATTCATTTTATTTATAAAGACGTCTTCATTTTCCCAAACTTCCAGCGAAACCTCGCTGCTAAATTTGTTCAGCGTATATGATAAAGAAACATTGCTGGGAATATTTCCCTCTTGCTTCCCCATGTATTTTATAAGAGCAATATTGGAGGGAGCGCTGCAGACCCACATGGTTATATCAAATCTTTTCCTGTTCTATCCTCAAGTAAGGATATTGCATATATTGCCCCTAGAGCGACAACAAGTATGGGAATGGATGCAAAAAAATTGGAATATTCCTTGCAGTAGCTCATTGCTATTGGCGTTAATCCGCCAAATATCGCCTGTGCTATGCCCAATGACAAAGATACTGCCGTGCATCTGATTTTAGCGGGAAAAGCTTCGGCAAAGAACGCGCTCCTGCTGGAGTAATAGGCTCCCATAAAAAAACCATACAAAGATTGCAGCGTAAACCAATAAGAAAATGAGTTCTTTTGAAATACAAACATTGCTGCCGTAACCAAAGAAACCCCAATAATACCGCAAATCATAAAAGGTTTTCGTTTGAACTTATCCGATAAATACCCACAAAACAGAATAAATACTATCACTATCATATTTGATGCAATGGTGCATTGGGTGGCCTGTTTTAAAGTAAGTATATTATCGAAAACCAAATAATATGGCAGAAATGTAAATAGCGTATAAAAACCAACGGCACTAAATGCTGTAATGACAACGGTACAGCTGGCTTCCTTTTTATGTTTGAGTAATGTTTGGAAAATTGGCTCATCTGATTTCTTTTTGGATGGCACGCTTTGATTCGGGACCATGAACGCGAATGGCAGTAACACAATGGCCAACAAAAATGGCCCCCTCCAGGCGAAAGAATATATTTCCGTTTCGGTGCAGAAACTGTAGAGCATCATCAGCGCCTGTCCTCCTATCAACACTCCAATTTGAGAGCCTCCATCGGACCAACTGCCGTAGAATCCGCGCCGATGGCTGGGGGCGCGTTCCACCAAATGAACCATGGCTGCCGTATATTCGCCGCCCAGCGATATCCCCTGCAGAGCTCGCAGAAAAACCAAAATGATCGGAGCGGCGATTCCAATGTCACGATAATTGGGCAGCAATCCTATGCAGATTGTCGGAAGAGCCATTAGCAAAATTGAAAGGGATATGGTCTTTTGGCGGCCAAATTTATCTCCAATGGGACCAAATATTATTGCTCCGAATGGGCGCATGAATAACCCAATAGATAGGGTGAAAAAAGTTAGCAGTTTTGCTAAAACAGCATCTTCCATGGGAAAAAATTGCTTGGAAATCACCGGAAGAAATGGCATAAACAGGGCGAAGCTATACCACTCAAAAATATTTCCCAGAGTACTTATGATGGTCTCATATTTTCTAGTGTCTATTTTAAACATCGCGCAACTCCACTAATTATAATTTCTGCAAAAATCTAGAAACTTCTGATTCCGATGAGCTTTTAAATCTTTTATGTTAGACAATCCTAGCAGAGCTGATTTTATTTTCTCTCCAACTGATTTAATGGTAAATACAGGGTCGCGATGTGCGCCTCCCAGCGATTCCTCCAGAACCTCGTCTATCACCCGAAAGCGTATAAGATCCTGTGCAGTAAGTTTTAGCGCGTCGGCTGCGTCGGAGGCTTTTTCTGGATTGCGATATAAAATAGAGGCACATCCTTCCGGAGAAATGACTGAATACACCGAGTGCTCCAGCATTAGAATTACATTGGCAACGGCTAGAGCAACCGCTCCTCCGGATCCGCCTTCTCCTATTACGGTGGCAATGATGGGGTTTTTGAACTGCAAAGAGCGCTCAATGCATTTGGCAATTGCTTCAGCCTGACCACGCTCCTCTGCTCCAACCCCTGGATATGCTCCGGCTGTATCTATAAATGTCAACAGCGGAAGCCTAAACCTATCGGCTAAATCCATAATTCTTAGGGCCTTGCGATACCCCTCCGGATGAGGCATTCCAAAATTATGGTGAATTCTATCTTCGGTGTCTTTTCCTTTTTCATGCCCAAGAATTGCAACTGCTGTGCCCTTAAATTTACCGATACCGGATACAATTGCAGGATCATCTCCGAAATGTCTGTCTCCGGCCAGCGGTATAAAATCGTCCACTAACGCGTTTACATAATCGGAAGCGTGCGGCCGTTCTTGATGGCGCGCCACCAGAACTTTCTGCCATGGAGAAAGATTAGAATACACTTGCTTCAATAGTTTTTTTTTCTTATTTTCAAGACGCTTTACGTCTTCTATTATGCCAAGGTCTCCGGTATTTAGATTTTTTAACTCTTTTATCTTAGCTTCCAGCTCAAAAATAGGCTTTTCAAAGTCAAGAATTACCATTAACTCCTCATTTTTCGATGCGTAATAATATATCAGGAGAAACAAGATAACAATATTTGAATTCTGTGTCAGCGGTTGCGCGTACAACTCTATATTCCGCATTGTTATGCGATTGTCAAACAGCGCAGATTGTTCCGTTTAAATCAACAGTAATGCAGCAATCATGGAAATGATGACTAGCCAAACAATTACTTTGGTTGCCATGACCTTCAGAGGAGCCTTATTATCGTTCGCATGCGTAATTTCTATGTTGGAATATGACACCACATCCTCTATCGAAAAGTACTCTTTTTCAATCCTATCAACGCTTGTATTCATATCAAAAAATCCTTACAAAACTATTAAAAATGTCAAACCCACTGTTACGCTGCTATGGTAACCACAAAAAGCTAATTAAAGACTACTTTTTAGCAGCAAATCCGCTTTCTTACTCCAAGTATTGTCAGGATACCATAATTTTAGAGCTCCACGGGCTCCCTGAGCCTCTTCTTTTAGGCCAATGGAGGAGCAACACTCCAGAATTCTATAATAGGCCTCTGGCGCATAGTTGGTATGATGCAAATTGCTCGTAACAAAATTATATCTCCCAATGGCGGCCAGAGCATTTTTATTTTTTTGATAAAATCTCCCTATAAGCATTTCGTGGGCTGCTATTAGATCGTCCAGAATTATGATTCTTCTGAGACTATCATTGCGATACTTGGAGTTGGGAAACTTATTTATCAGCTCGACGAAGGCTCTTTTCGCTTCCAGAGTCGCCTTTGAATCTCTTCCCACCGATGAAACTCCCATGTACAGATTCGCGGCTTTCAGATACATGGCGTATAACGCCAACTCATGAGATGGATGGTATCTCAAAAACACCTCAATTTCTCGCAGCGAATCCTGGTAATTTGATGCTAGGAAATGGCAGTAGGCGGCTAAAATTTGCCCTTCGCTGGCTTTGGCGGAATAGGGGAACAGTGTGTCTATGTCCTTAAATTCTGTTGCTGCATCAGTATATTCGCTGTCATTTAACAAATGAGAGGCTTTCCTGTAAATGCTCTCGACAGTGCGATCCTTAAGGCTTTCCTTGTCGGAAGCGCAAGCCGCTAAAAGAAAAAAAAGAAATAATTTCCAGTGACAATGTTTCATTTAACTCCCGTTGAGCCATAGCCGCCTGTGGATCGCGATGTGTCTTCCAGGACGTTCACTTCCTTCCAAACTACGGTCTCATGTTTTATTATGACCATTTGGGCGATTCTCATCCCGCGTTCTACCCTGAAGCTCTCTTCTCCTAAATTCATAAGCAAAACCATCAGTTCTCCGCGATAGTCGCTGTCTACGGTTCCAGGAGAATTTAGAACCATGACGCCATTTTTATAGGCCAACCCAGATCGAGACCGTATTTCGGCATTATAGCCAACCGGAAGGGCAATGCCTACCCCCGTAGGTATCAATTTTCTTTCATTTCTCTGCAGGAGGAGTTCATCGGAAATGGCTGCACGCAAATCCACTCCGGCGCTTCCGTCAGTGGCATAGGATGGAAGATCAAGACCCTTTGCATTTGGGAAAACCATCAGCGGAATTTGCAGGAAAGGCGATTGTTTAGCAACCATATTTCTCCTTAAATTCCTGCATAAACTTCTCGACTCCAACAGCCTTGATGCGGCTGACTATATCCGCTTTTTGAGTCTTTTGCATGCTCATGTTTTCTATTTTAACATCCGTAATCATTAGCTTGCCACCTATATTTTTCAAATACCAGATTATCTTAATGCCCTTTTTGTTTGGAATAGAGATCGTGGATGATACATGAAATTGTTCCCCACTACGCCTAGAGCCAGAAACCGCAAACTTTGCCTTCATATATTCAGAGAATTTAGACGAATACGATCTAACAAGAAGGTTTTCCAAATATTCTTCAAATGCAGTCCTCTGACCATTTTCTTTAAATTTTTCTCCATAGGCGCCGAGAACGAAGGTAGCAATGGAAGGTATCGCAAAATACTCATCCAATAGTTCTTTAAATCTAGAAAAAACTTCTTGCGGCTTTATCCCGGTGGTTCTTATTATTTTAAAGGCCTGATCTCCTAAGCTGAGAATGCGCTCCTCCGGAGTTTCCTCCTTAATTTGAGTTTGAGAGCTCTCTGCCGGAGCGCTCGCTTCCGCAAAACCTCCAGGCAGGAAAAACCAAACTGCAGAAAAAGCTAATATCAAACGCATGGCGAATGCCCTCCTTTTAGAATCTACGGTTTTTCCTTTTTAGATTTACCAATGGCTACGCCCAAAATATCTCCCAAGCTGGCGCCGCTGTCCGGAGACCCAAATTCAGCCATTGCCTGTTTTTCTTCCTCGATTTCTAGCGCTTTGATGGATAAATTAATCTTCTCTCCTGTCTTATCCATCGATGTTATCTTGGCGTCAACTTTTTCTCCCACAGCGAATCTATCCATCCTTCTATCCTGCCGATCCTTGGCAAGCTCAACTTTTTTGATAAATCCGAAAGTGCCGCACGTCGTGGTTACATCTATGCCATCATCCCTAATGGCTGACACAACGCAGGTAACAACTGCTCCCTTTTTAAGATTGACGGCGTTCTCTTTTCGCTGATTGTCGCTCAACTGCTTAACGCCCAGAGAAATTCTTTCCTTCTCCGATGATACCTCCAGTACCTTGACTTTTATCACATCTCCCTTTTTGTATTTGATCAATTCTTCCGGAGCATTTTTCTCCCAAGAGATGTCATTCATATGAACCATGCCGTCAATGTCATCGCTTATTTTGATGAAAATACCAAAGTCCGTAACATTCGAGATTTTTCCATCAAAAGTGTGTCCCACGGGAAAGTCCTTTTCGATTTGTCCCCACGGACTGTCCTGCAGCTGTTTGATCCCTAAGCCAATGCGCCTTTTGGTCAAGTCCATATCCAGAACCATAACTTCTATCTCTTCTCCCACGGCAGCAATTTTCAGCGGAGAAGTGTTCTTTTTCCAACTAATTTCCGAGACATAGACTAACCCTTCCACGCCGTCCTTTAGTTCCACAAATATACCGTAATCCGTCACATTGGTAATCTTACCCCGAACGCGAGTTCCAACTTTGAACTCAATATCGACGCCGTCCCAAGGATCTTTGCTCAATTGCTTAATGCCAAGAGAGATGCGTCTCGTTTCCTTATTGCACTTTATTACTTTTACGTTTATCTCTTGTCCCGAAGTAAGCACTTCCGATGGATGGTTGATTCTCTTCCAGGAAATATCGGTGTTGTGCAATAGCCCGTCAACCCCTCCGATATCAACAAAAGCTCCATAATTGGTGATATTTTTGACGATGCCGACAATAACCTGCCCCTCCTCGAGATTGGCCATCGCCTTCGCCCTCTCTTCGGCGTTAGCGCCCTCCAGAATCTCGCGACGCGAAACAACGATATTTTCTCGCAGCTTGTCCATTTTCAGAATCATAAATGGCTGCTCGATTCCAATCAGCGGCGAGATATCCTTCACGGGACGAACGTCAACCTGGCTTCCTGGCAAAAATGCGGACACTCCGTTTATATCCACCATGAAACCGCCTTTTACGCGGTTAAATATTGTACCGAGAACGCTGGCGCCTTCGCGGAAAGATTTCTCCAGCTCGTTCCAAGCCGCTTCTCGGAGAGCGTTTTCACGGCTTAAAACTATCTCTCCATTCCTGTTTTCGTAGCGATCTACGTAGACGTCTATTTTATCGCCGACTTTAATTTCCGCTCTTCTTCCGGCGCTGTTAAATTCCTCAATTGGGACGCGCCCTTCGGATTTAAGCCCAACGTCTATCACTGCGAAATTATCATCGACTTCTACTACGATCCCTTTTACTACCTTGCCAGTCCAGGCTGAAGGCCCGCTGGTTTGTTCGAAAAGCTCTACGAAACTCTCACCCTGAGGGCTTGACTCTTCTAGCATTAAACATCCTCTTGCTTTATTTTGTGCGAATGGAAATTAAAGAACATTTGATTAAAATAAAAAAACTAATAACCGAAAAACTAACCCTGCCTTGCTTTAAAGCGCGGATTGGACTTATTTATTATATAGACTCTTCCTTTGCGTCTAACCAAACGGCAATTTTTATGCCTAGATCTGATGGTTTTCAAAGAATTTACAACTTTCATCAAAAAGCTCCCTTTCGCTCACCTTACTAAAACTTTCTTACGAAAAAGTCAATAGATTTTTCATGAGCCAATTGCGGCTACGCGAAACGATGATTGCCGGTTTTGCCGGTTACGTACATTGGCTTCCTTTAGCAAAAGTCGCTACTCTGTTGAAAGTTTTTCTATGATGGGGCGTAATGCCATACATTGAGATTGCACGAAGATGTTGCTGTGATCCGTAGCCAACATTGGTTTCCCATCCGTAGTGTGGATATTCAAGGGCCAGCTTGCGCATTGAGTCGTCTCGATGTTCCTTGGCAATAATGGAGGCCAGAGATATGGACAAGACTTTATCATCTCCCTTTACCACTAGCCTTGTTTGGATATTTTTTAAATCTGGCGCTCTATTTCCATCTACCAGAGCATATTTTTTGAAAATTCCGAGAGAATTGAGAGCTCGCTCCATGGACAACATGGTAGCATTCAATATATTTAGCTGATCGATCTCTTCGACTGTTGCCTGACCAATCGCATAGCGCAACAATTCTTGAGGTTGGAGACGCAGCCATTCCACGACCTTCATTCTTTGTGCGTGGCTCATTTTTTTTGAATCACGAACGACTAGCTTATTGCTTTTCTCTAGCTGCAGCGCTAGTTCCGAACTTATCCATACTGCGGTGGCAACGACTGGACCAGCCAAAGGTCCCCTCCCCACTTCGTCAATGCCAATGCTATGATCTAGCTGGATTTTGTTCGCGTAGTACCAATCCAGATTCATTTTTTTGCTTTATTTTTTACTATTTTGAATAATCTCTGCGTCTTTTCGGATATCATCCCGAAGGAGTATTTGAAAAAATCTATTGCTAGAGCCACAAGATGCCTCATTTCACGAATCTCTTGTCCTCCGGCCAATTGGAAAAACTCCCAGGAGGAAATGACATTTGCATTTTCCGCAAGAACTCGGCACCGCTCTGCAAAAATTAGCCAGAATGGACTCAGCAACAGGCTCAATGCCGTTAAACTTACAAGAAATTTTATTCCGTATTCATTCACCAGGCCGATTTTATTGGCCGCATAGGTTAACATGAAGGAGAACTCGCCTATATTGGCCAATAATACGCTAATGACAAATGATTCTTTCAGGGGAAATCGACAAAACCTCAGCACAAAAATATTGATCACCGTTTTACCGAATGTGACGAAAATCAACGACGTTAAAATCAGCAGGAAATTATTCCAGATAAAGCTCATGTCCACCAACAGTCCAACGCTGAGGAAAAATGTCATCAAAAGGATTTCTTCAATGGGAGATGAGATGCTTTTGACCTTATCGCGCATATTGGAGTTGCCTAGGATTAGTCCGGCTATAAAAGCGCCAAATGGAGCGGAAAGTCCGGCGATTTCCGTAAAAACAGCAAAGCCCAGACAAAACCCAAACACAGTCAGTGCCAGCATGTTATCATGTTTTCTAATGAAATCGGTAACTTTGTGAATGTACTTGTGATATTTGGTGAAATAGAAAACCAATCCAAGAGCAAACAGAAAAACTGCCACAATTCTTTGGGTTTGATAATCAACTCCCGACGAGGTGCCGAGAAAATTTATTACCAACACCATGAGCAAAGAGATTAAATCCTGAGCTATCAATATTCCGAAGGAGCTTGATTCGATGCTTTCGTCTCGTTCTCTCAAATTTTCCAATGACTTAACCGTAACAGCCGTAGAGGATAAGGTCACGCAAAAGGTTATGAGAATGATGCGACTCTGCGATAAATCCAAAAAGTTTCCCGCCGCCATCACCACAACATATATGAAGACCGCCGAAAGCAGAGTGGCGGTCAAGGATGTCTTCCAAATGTTTTTGACCTTCTCAAAGGAAAGGCCCAGACCAATGGTAAAAAGCAGAAACAGGATGCCCATTTCGGCAAACACTTCCACCACTGCGCGATCAGTTATGAATTTAACGCCTGAGGGTCCCAGCAAAACGCCGGCAATGATGTAGCCAAGAATCGGCGTATGCCCAAATGACGAAAAAATCATGCCAGATCCGACGGCACATAATACCACCGAAGCTATTTGAGTTATGGTCCAGTTCATTTTTATCTCAAGAAATCACTATTTTGTATTGTAAAGCAACATAGACTTCTAATTCATGAGTTTTTGCATTTTTTTTGCGCAAATGATGCGATTCCTCCGGAGCTGTTGCAAAAAAGTGACAGGCAAGGGCCTGAAATGCCAAAGCCTGCCGAGTTTCACTATCTCTGCTTGTCTGGCAATGCGCTTTCGGCGCAGAGAGCGCAAATCGTTCACGAAAGCTACGGCATTTTATATGCAACTGATTATTTTTCGACGAAAAAATAAGCAAGCCAACTAACTGCAAATGAGATAAGAAAAATATTACTTCAAATTTGATATTTTCTTTTGATTATGCTAAAGTGCCCCTTGTTTTTGTGGGGATGTTTTATGGAACATTGTGAATTGACAATTATCATATCCGGAATTTTGGCGCTGGTGTACGGGGCCATAAACGCGAATTATATGCTTAAACTCAATCCAGGAAATGACCGAATGCAAGAGATAGCGGCGGCAATTCAGGATGGAGCGTCCGCCTACATGAATAGGCAATATAGAACTGTTGCCGTAGTCGGCGCCATCATGGCGACGGTGGTGTGGGCGTTCATGAGCGCATATCCGGCTATAGGATTTATTCTCGGAGCTTTGTTATCTGGTCTTGCTGGATACATTGGCATGAATATTTCCGTGAGAGCCAATGTACGCACCGCCGAGGCAGCTAGAGGCGGTATTAATCAAGCGCTATCTGTGGCCTATAAGTCCGGAGCCATTACGGGGTTCCTGGTGGTTGGTCTTGGACTGTTGGGAATTTCGCTGTATTTTTTCTATCTGAAGGCTTTTGTGAGCGACGTTAGGCTTATAGCTGAATCGTTAATTGCCATGAGCTTTGGAGCTTCTCTCATTTCTATATTTGCCCGTCTTGGGGGAGGAATTTTCACCAAAGGAGCAGACGTGGGAGCTGATTTGGTTGGAAAAGTTGAGGCTGGTATTCCCGAAGATGACCCAAGAAATCCAGCGGTAATTGCAGATAATGTGGGAGACAACGTCGGAGATTGCGCTGGTATGGCGGCTGACCTTTTCGAGACCTATGTGGTTACCATTTCTGCCACCATCGTTCTGGCGGGTATCTTTTTTACTGGCGTCACAAGGGATCTTCTGATGATTTACCCGCTTGTTATCTCCGGTATCTGTATTATCGGTTCGATTTTGGGAACTTTTTTCGTGAAATTGGGGAGCAAACAGAACGTGATGCATGCTCTATACAAAGGATTGCTGGCGACCGTAGGATTCTCTCTGGTGTTGATATATATCGTTTCCCAAAAAATGTTCGATTTCAATACGGTGTTTAAAATTAATGGAAGCACTGATACCTTCTCCGGATGTGGAATAATGGCCTGCACCATAATCGGACTTGCCATTACGCTCCTGTTGGTCTGCGTTACGGAATATTATACGTCCTACTCCTATCGACCTGTCATAAGCATTGCTCATGCTTCTGAGACCGGACACGGAACCAACGTTATTCAGGGATTAGCCGTTTCCATGGAGTCTACGGCAATTCCGGTAATCATTATCTGCATTGGCATTTTGGCTTCCTATCTGCAAGCCGGATTGTACGGAACGGCCATTGCAGCCACGTCTATGCTTGCTTTGGCTGGCATAATCGTTACTCTGGACGCCTATGGTCCCATCACGGATAACGCCGGAGGAATTGCGGAGATGTCAGGCCTTCCGGATAAAATACGCGTAGTTACGGATAAATTGGATGCGGTTGGTAATACCACAAAAGCCGTCACCAAAGGCTACGCCATCGGATCAGCGGGCTTGGCCTCCTTGGTGTTGTTTTCCGCTTATACCCAGGATATAGCCTATTATTTTCCTGACTTATCGATTCGTTTTGATCTGGGGGATCCATATGTGGTGGTTGGATTGTTTGTGGGCGGTCTCCTGCCGTATTTGTTCGGAGCTTGTGGAATGATGGCAGTCGGGAGAGCCGGCGGAGCCATAGTAATGGAAGTAAGACGTCAATTTAAGTCCATAAAAGGTATCATGACAGGCAAAGCTAAGCCGGATTACAAAACTGCGGTGGACATACTCACAAAATCTGCAATTCATGAGATGATTGTGCCATCTTTGCTGCCGGTTTTGGCTCCCATCGTTTTGTATGTGGCAATTGGCTCTCTGGGAGGACATGAAGCTGGACTTAAGGGAGTGGGTGCCATGCTTCTTGGCACTATTTTGACCGGCATATTTTTGGCGGTTTCCATGACTTCTGGAGGTGGCGCCTGGGATAATGCAAAAAAGTACATTGAAAATGGCAATTGCGGTGGAAAAGGATCCGAAGCTCACAAGGCTGCGGTTACCGGAGACACCGTCGGTGATCCATACAAGGACACTGCAGGACCAGCCATCAATCCCATGATAAAAATTGCTAACATTGTAGCAATCCTGCTGTTGGCGTCGTTGGCCAGGATAATGCAGCATTAGTCCTTCGAGGGCGCGCTAATTTTAGCCCTCAATTTTGCGAGAGCTCTAGGTGGGTGACAAAAAATTAGCGCAGCGGGGGGCTTGTAGTTTAAGCCAGCAGCGCTGGGATGAGTCACCCATCCATCGTATCAAATCCGGCGTCGTCGTTTCCTTATTTAATGAAGTTTGAAATTCGTGCTCATGCGTCCAATCCAAGAGATTTTTCTACAATAAATTTGGGCCGCATTTTAACTTCATCGTATATGCGTGACACGTATGCTCCCATAATTCCCAACGCCAAAAATAGCATGCCGAACAGCAGGAGAACTATTACCAGCATGGTTGTTACTCCAGTTACTGATTCCCACCAACCAAACAATTTGGCGCATGCCATGAACGCAGCTCCTAATATAGATAAGGTGGAAAGAATCAATCCCAGTGCCGTTATGATATTTAACAGAAAATCAGAAAACGCCACTATGCCGTTAAATCCTATTCTTAAATTACCGGTAATGCGATTGTATTTTCCTTCCCCTCCAGCTCTTGGGAGTCGGTTAAACGGCAGCAAATAAGTCCTGAACCCCACCAGACTAGTCAATCCGCGCAGAAATCCATGACTTTCGCGTAGGCGCATCAGTTCATTAACTACTCTGCGGTCCAATAGGCGGAAGTCTCCCGTGTTGCGGGGAATATCAACGGAGGCAATTTTATTAATAACCCAATAGCCCACATAGGATATTATTTTTTTTAAAAAATTCTCGCCATCTCTGGATTGTCGTTGAGGTATCACAACTTTATAGCCTTTATTGTGCCATAAATCTATCATTTTCTCTATTAATTCTGGAGGATCCTGCATATCACAGTCGATGGGGATAACCGCATCGCCGGTGGCATTATGCAGACCAGCCCAAGTGGCGGCTGGTTGTCCATAGCGGCGCGAAAAGCGAAGTAGTTTGATGCGATTATCAACCCGATGTGCATTTTCAATTATTTCTTCGGTGCGGTCTGTACTCGGATCCAGGGCAAAAATTATTTCGTAATTATTGGTAACTCTGTTCAACACCGGCTGTATCCTGTTTAAAAAAATATTAACAGTTTTCTCTTCATTATAAACCGGAACCACAACGGAAAGTTTGAAGCTTTTGTCCAATGTGACTTCGGCGCTATCTTTCGCATTTTTTTTATTTTGTTTTTTTTTCATCGACGCCCTATTACAAGTATTCGCTCACCTTATAACATATAATTGACAACCATGTCATGATCGGGATAGTATCCGTTGTTATGTTTGTAGATGATTTTTTAAAGGAATCTTTAAAGATAATAAACAGCTTGGATCGTGCGGCTATTGAGGAATTAGTTGACGCGTTGTTGCGAGTACGCGAAAATGGCGGAAGGCTTTTTATCTTAGGAGTTGGAGGATCTGCCGGTTCGGCTTCTCATGCTGTGAATGACTTTCGCAAATTAGCTGGATTTGAGGCCTATACTCCGGTAGACAATGTGTCGGAACTAACCGCTCGCACCAACGATGAAGGTTGGGAGACTGTCTTTGGCAGCTGGCTTACGGGCTCGCGTCTTAACGAGAAAGACGGCCTATTGATTCTATCCGTAGGCGGAGGCGACTTGGAGCGTAACATTAGTCCAAATATGATACAAGCAATTGATTGCGCTAAGAAAAAAGGATCATCAGTGATGGGAATTGTGGGACGAGATGGCGGATATACAGCGCAAATGGGGGATGCTGTGGTTGTCGTGCCAACAGTAAATATAGCTCACATTACTCCACACACTGAAGCTTTCCACGGAGTAATATGGCATTTATTAGTTTCTCATCCCAAATTGAAGGTCGCGCCGACGAAATGGGAATCTATGGGCAGATAATTATTAATTTACAATTGAATATGGAGGATTAATGCAAATTGGTGATATTAAAATTTTTGCTGATGGTGCAAATAAAGCCGGAATGTTGGAGATGTATGCTAAACCATGGATAAAAGGTTTTACCACTAATCCAACACTGATGAATAAAGCCGGCATAAAGGACTATGAAGCTTTCGCTCGGGAGATAATTGAGGTAATTCCGGACCGACCAGTTTCCTTTGAGGTGTTTTCTGATGATTTTTCGGAAATGGAGAGGCAGGCTCTGCGCATAAAACAGTGGGGCGATAACGTGTACGTGAAAATTCCCATAACGAATACGTTAAATCAATCTTCTTGTGCTCTGATAAAACGCTTGGCTGATGCTGGGGTAAAGCAGAATGTAACGGCCATTATGACTCTAAGGCAAGTGATTGAAGTGAGTCAAGCTCTGGCCAATAGTCCGTCATCATATATTTCTGTTTTTGCTGGACGCATAGCGGATACGGGGCGAGATCCTGTTCCAGTAATGAGCGCTGCCGTTGAGTTGCTGCGCCCTTATTCGCAGCTGGAGCTTATTTGGGCAAGTCCACGCGAAATATTAAACATATTTCAAGCAGAATCTGTTGGATGCCACATCATAACGGTAACAAACGATATTTTGAATAAATTGGGCAATTTAGGCAAAGATTTAGATGAATTTTCTCTGGAAACCGTAAAAATGTTCCATAACGATGCCGTCAGGGCTGGGTTTAGGTTATGATAGGTCGTCGTATCGCTAGCGAAAAACTGTTAGGTTACTTCCATATTTTTCTTATGGTACTGCTGGGAATTTTGCTTGCACAATACGGTTATTACATAATCAACGATGCTTGCCTTACTTTTGGCGATGAAGGTGCACTCTTTTTTGGTTTTTTAAATCAAAAAAAAATACCTATATGTTACGGAGGTGTTTGGCGTTTTTCTCCACTGATGATGCAAGAATATTGCCCATATATGCCTCTAAACTTTGACGATAATATCAAGGTTGTCTTGATGGGGGTTCACAATTTTGTCAAACTCGCGATGTTACTTGTTTGCATTTGTTCAGGAGTGCGGGTTTTATCCAACAAGATTAGCGGTACTCTCGCCTGCTTATTTATCCCAATGTCAACCCCGGCTTTGTTTTGGTCATATTCGCTATTGCAATCAGCGGAGTCATCCGTGATTACTTTGTGGGCAGCGTGGTTTTATTGTTTTATCTCCGCTCAAAAAAATGACAGTAGTGGTTTTTATGTTTTTGCAATAATATTTGCTGTGCTTGCGTTTTATATGAAGGAAACAGCTTTTATTTTAATATTTCCGATTAGCGTAATATCGCTAGCAATTAACTTTGACAATCTAGTAAAAAAAGAAAAAATTTATCACCTAATGATAATATTGCAGTTGATTTTATTTTTTGTTCTCTATTGCTATTGTGCTCAAAGAGGCGTTCCATACAATATAGCGAGATGTAGGGAAGCCGTATCAACAATAACTTTATTTTATATTGGGCAACATCCAATTGTCAAAATATCTTGCATTATAGCTTTAATCAGATTCACTTACTTTGTGTCCAAACGAAAAAATGACGTTCGCATTGTTGACGCATTATTATTAAGCTCTCTTTTGTTTATTGGAGCGCATATTGTGTTGAGACTTAAGGCGCATTATTATATCATGCCGGCTATCGTGGTGCAGCAGACAGTGGTCATCGTCTATTTGTATATGTTTTGGAAGTCGGAACTTCTGAAAAAAATGACAATTCGAGCTTTTTGGTTGACAAAAATTATTTTGATTGGCGGTGTTGTTTCGGCGTTTTTTTATGTCTTTGGGGAGGCAAGGAATCGCTACACGGAGATGTTGGGAAGGACATCTGAACGTTTGGAAACTAATGTTTTGATAAATAAAGCAGCTATATTGAAAAGCACGGGCTATACTGTGGTTGCTTATACGCCAAATATTGAGTGTTTTGTTGACAATCCCTTTCGATGGCATCAAAACATGTGGATGTTGTCTGTGTACAAAGATTTTATTGCTCAGTCAGCTCTGTTGTTGTGCAATGAATTGCCAGTACATAAAGATTTTAAGTTTGTAAGCGATGTATCTCAATCATACAATTTGAGCGATGAAAAATATTTTTTAGTGTTTACAAACCCTAAAGCATTAATTGCCCAGTTGAAGATAGACAATAAAATCGCCATTTTGGTGCCAAATATAGGAACAGATTATGTTAATCATCTATCTGTGTTAGATTTGCCCAGACACGAAATTCCACATTTCTATGTGTATATGCCTACAGCAATTGATTGTTGGTTAGATTTTCCGCAAAACGGCATTATAGACATAACGAATCCGCCATTTAATGTTTATGTTGCTGGGTTATCTCAGTCTGAAGAATGGGGTCGTTGGTCAGATGGTAAGCAGGTGAGAATCAATATAAAATTACCTCCTTATTTAAGAGGAAGAGAACTCTCTCTAGAAATACCGTTAATTCATGTGTTAAATAATAAACAACGTGTCTTGCTAACATTAAATAGAAGTCCACTGAGAGAAATTGTGCTTTCTGAGCCGCGAACTATATTTGCAACTGTAAACAAGAGCATCTCATCTACTGGCACCCTAGAGTTGTTGTTGGATTTGCCAGACGCCGTTGCACCAAGGGATATTTTTCCTGGCAACCTCGAATCTCGCATGCTTGCTATTGGGTTTAAAGAAATAATTGTGAAAGAAACGGAACCTAGTAAAATCGGCAAAAATACTGACACCTCAACAATTAAGTAATGGCATGTCAAAAATTCATTTCATAACTGGAGGCGGGGGTTTTATCGGATCAAATTTGGTCGATAAACTGCTGGATTGCGATCAAAAAGTCGTTGTTTATGATAATTTTTCCACTGGCAGAAAGAAATTCCTGGAGCAGGCTCTCTCTAATCCAAATTTTATGCTGCTGGAGGCGGATTTATTGGATTTGGAGGCGATTACCAGCGCCATGAATATACCAATAGACACAGTTTGGCATCTTGCGGCCAATGCCGACGTTCGCTTTGGTCTTGATCATCCTCGAAAGGATTTGGAGCAAAACACTATAGTTACTCACAATGTTCTCGACGCCATGCGCCTTAACGATATCAAAAAAATCGTATTTTCTTCCACGGGTTCGATCTATGGCGAGCCATTGGTGCATCCAACGCCGGAGGATGCTCCTTTTCCTGTTCAGACCTCTCTTTATGGAGCATCCAAATTGGCTTGTGAAGCGCTGATCCAGGCGTATTGCGAAGGTTTTGGATTTAATGGATACATATTTCGCTTCGTTTCCATATTGGGAGAGCGTTATACGCATGGACATGTTTTTGATTTTTGTCGCAGTCTTCTGCATAATCCAGACGAATTGCGCATATTGGGCGATGGTCATCAACGCAAATCTTACATATATGTTCAAGATTGTATAGACGCTATGCTGTTGGCCCTGGACAAATGCCATGATGGAGTGAATATTTTTAATCTTGGAGTGGATAGTTATGTTGAGGTAAACGACTCCGTTAACGCCATAGCCCAGCACTTGAAAGTTAGCCCTCGATTGAAATATTCCGGTGAAAAGCGCGGCTGGATAGGAGATAGTCCATTTATCTGGCTGGACACCGGACGTATTCAATCTTTGGGTTGGAAGCCAAAAATAAATATTTTGGATGGAGTAATTAAAACTTTAGATTGGCTATTGCTCCATAGATATGTATTTGGAGATGATCACAATGAATAAATGGCCCCAAAAACTTCCGGAGCTTACTCCGGAACAACAAGAAATCAGCAGAGATTTTATGAATGCGCATTTACACGCATTGCAGAATGAATGGTATAGTTTCGTCGAAATTTTCAATCATAAATACCCTCTCTATTCGCTAAAATTACTGAGTATTGCTCGAAATTTATCTGCTCGCCCACATTTTGAAAAATTATATAACCAAAGCTACGATTGGTTTATAAAATCTCAGCATATCAACATGCCAGAAGAAATATTATGCGAACTTGAGTTGTATTTTTCTATAATTCATAGCGTTTGGTTTCCTTTATTGATACCATCGGTAAATTTGAATCTTTTCATTGGGCTTACTCTGAGACCAAAATAATTGGAGAAGAAGTGTAAATTATGCAGAGTACAAAATTATGAAAATATGCGTACAGGGATTGTGGCACTTGGGTTGTGTTACTTCTGCTGCTTTAGCTTCTCTGAAACATGAGGTTATAGCGCTGGACTACAAATCGCATATTATTAAAAAATTAAACAGCGGTCTTTCGCCTATATTTGAACCTGGTCTAGAAAGCATGATGCAGCAATGCCTGCGTTCTGGTCATCTTGAATTCACGGATTCGCCAGAACGCGCGTTGGAGAGTTCTGAAATATTGTGGATAACCTATGATACTCCGGTAGACGATAATGATGTGGCAGATACTGGATATGTGATCGAGCAGGTGAAGCGCTCCCTGCCATTTTTGCCAGCTGGAGCGATCGTGCTGGTTTCTTCGCAGCTTCCTGTTGGTTCCGTGCGATGTCTCGAAAAAATTGCTCGTGACAAAAATCTCGATTTGCATTTTGCGTATTCTCCGGAAAATTTACGTCTTGGCCAAGCTCTAGAAGTCTTTTTGAATCCGGATCGCATTGTTGTTGGCTGCAGAAAAAACGATCGCGTAAAAGATATTTTAGAGTCGTTACTGAGTTCAATAACGGCGAATTTAGAATGGGTGAGCATTGAATCAGCTGAAATGACAAAGCATGCAATTAATACTTTTTTAGCGTTGTCAGTTACTTTTGCAAACGAAATTGCCTCCATATGCGAATCAGTTGGGGCAGACGCTTCAGAAGTTGCGCGCGGAATGAAGACGGAACAACGCATTGGCCAGAAAGCGTATTTATTGCCGGGAGGAGCTTTTTCCGGAGGAACGCTTGCGAGGGATGTTAACTTTTTATCTGAAGTTGCAAAGAAAAATACTATTTCTAGCCAATTAATTAACGCCATCAATTCTAGTAACAATAATCATAAAAAATGGATATGGCGCAAAATTAACAGTATGTATGATGATTTAGAGGGAAAATGTATAGCTATATGGGGTTTAACCTACAAGGCCAACACAAATACACTACGTCGTTCTACAACGGTTGATCTTGTAAGCTACCTACTTGAACGAAAGGCGTGTGTAAACGTGTATGATCCACTGGTGGAAACGTTGCCTTCCTGTTTTGGGACTAAAGAAGTCGTAAAACTTAAGGATCCCATTGAGTCTATTAGGGGAGCTGATGTGTTAATTGTGTCTACATCGTATAATGAATGCAAGCAAATTGATCCAGAAAAACTAAAAAAATCCAATCCCAATCTTAAAATTATTGATATTAATAGACTTTTAATTGATTGGAATACTGCTGGATTTGAGTATCATACGATCGGAAAGCCGTGATTATTAAAATATGAATACACCTCTTAGTTTGAAAAACAAAAATGCCGTTATAACCGGGGCAAGTCAGGGGCTTGGCCTGGAAATAGCGCGCCATTTTATCGAATCAGGCGTCTCTAACTTGGCCATTTGTGCCCGCGATAAATCTGTACTTGACGATGCTACTGCAGAACTTATGCAATTGGCGAATCCACAGCAAAAAATTATGTCTATATCGATTGATCTCGCTGATTTTGAGCAAGTTAACCATTTCTGCAAAAAAATTATTGATGAATTTAATCAGATGCACGTTCTAGTTAATAACGCCGGTGTTTATGGGCCCAAAGGGTCAATAGAATCGGTTGACTGGCATGAATGGCAAAATGCATTGGCCATAAATCTTAATGGTTCTGTTTTAATGTGCATGAATTTACTGCCGCACTTTAAGGAAAATAGATGCGGCAAAATTATTCAAATATCTGGCGGCGGCGCTACAAATCCAATGCCATATTTGACTGCTTATGCGATTAGCAAAACGGCAATTGTAAGATTTATTGAGAGCTTGGCTGGTGAACTTAAAGAGTTTAACATCGATGCGAATTGCATTGCTCCTGGTTTACTGAATACTCGCCTTCTAGACGAAGCATTAAACGCTGGATCTGAGACTATTGGAAAAGATTTTCATGATCGCATGGTGCAATCGAAACTAACAGGAAATACGACGCCATTATCTATTGGTGCTGCGTTGGCAGTCTTTTTAGCTTCCGATGCCAGTAACGGAATCACTGGGCGTTTAATCAGTGCCCAGTGGGACAATTGGAGGGAATGGCCTAATCATCTGGAAGAGCTGAGGGATTCCGATCTTTATACATTGCGTCGCATCACCGGCAAGGATCGCGGACAAACTTGGGGAGACAAATGAAGTTTGGAATAATTGGATGCGGCCTTATTGGTCGAAAAAGAGCGTCAAGCGTGGTTAAAAAAAATGAGAACCAACTGGTGGCTGCAGCTGATCTTGAAATGAAAAAAGCCGAAACACTGTGTGCGGAATTTGGCGGGAGAGCTATGGCTGATGCTGCCGCAGTGATAAACTCAGAAGCCGAAATAATAATAATTTCCGCCACCCATGACCAGCTAGCTTCTTTGGCTTTGACTGCAGTCAAAGCGAATAAGCATCTATTATTGGAAAAGCCAGGCGCTAGAAATGCAGAGGAACTTGAGCCGGTGGCAATGGAAGCCGCGAAACGTGGCTTAAAAGTTAAAGTAGGCTTCAATCATCGTTTCCATCCGGCCATTTGGCGCGCTAAAGAGCTTGTAAATCAAGGCGATGTCGGTCAGCTTATGTTTGTGCGGGGTCGTTATGGGCATGGCGGTCGCTTAAATTATGAAAAAGAATGGCGATTTAATCGGGAAATTTCCGGCGGAGGCGAACTACTGGACCAGGGTTCACATCTAATAGATTTATCGCGTTGGTTTTTGGGAGAATTTACGACGGTATACGGAGTCTTGCCCCGCTATTATTGGTCCGGCAACGTAGAGGACAACTGTTTTCTAACAATGCAGACTGTCGATGGAAAAACCGCCCAATTGCACGCCACCTGGACCGAATGGAAGAACACTTTTTGCTTCGAAATCTATGGAAAATCAGGCAAATTGCAAATCGACGGTCTTGGCGGGAGCTATGGCCTTGAACAGCTGAGTTTTTACAAAATGTTGCCTTCAATGGGCCCGCCCCAAACGATCATTTGGCAGTATCCATTCCCGGACACATCCTGGGACCTTGAAATGGAGGAATTATTGGCGGCCATCTCGGAAAATCGTTCTCCACTGGGCGATATCCAAGATGCTCTGACCAATCTCCGCTTAGTGGACAAACTTTATAAGCAGGAAAGGGAAAAATAAGCATGATTATCGCCCGCAGTCCTTTGCGCATTACCTTTGGAGGAGGTGGAACTGACATTCCGTCCTATTATCGCTACCATGAAGGCTTTTGCATTTCCGGAGCCATTGATAAATACATATACGTTACCGTGATGCGACCTTTCACTCCGGGTATATATTTGAAATATTCCCAGCTTGAACATGTGGAAAGAGTTGATCAGGTGCAGCATAAAATTATTAGGGAAGCCCTTTCCATGCAGAATTTGCGCACTCCTCAGGTGGAAATAACTTCTTTGGCCGATATTCCTGCGGGAACGGGACTTGGTTCTTCAGGGAGCTTCACAACCGCTCTGCTGAAAGCTTTACATGCGCATAGACGACGACTAATTTCCCAGCAGGAGCTGGCCGAGTTAGCCTGTCACATAGAAATAGATCGTCTCGGCGAACCGATAGGCAAGCAGGATCAATATATAGCATCCTACGGTGGCTTAACGTGTTTTACATTTCATAAAGATGATACGGTTTCTACGGAGTCACTAAAGGTATCAACGCAAACAATCTTCGAACTTGAGGATAGATTGCTTCTGTTTTTCACTGGTTTTTCCCGTAAGGCAGGAGATGTATTGAAAGATCAGCATTTTCGCACAGAGCAAAAAGATCTTGATATGATTGACAATTTGCACTATGTAAAGAAATTAGGGTATAAATGTAAAGAATCACTAGAGAATGGCGATTTAACACAATTTGGGCAATTGATGCATGAACATTGGGAACATAAAAAGAAACGTTTCGACAATATGAGTAATCCACAAATTAATGAATGGTACGATTTAGCAATGGCAAATGGCGCGATTGGCGGAAAGCTTGTAGGAGCTGGTGGTGGAGGCTTCCTAATGTTTCTGTCTCATGATAGCACAAAATTGCGTCAAGCAATGAATGCCGCCGGGCTGGAGGAAGTGCGCTTTCATTTTGATTTTGGTGGCGCAAGAGCTTTGTTTTAGAGGATTAAGGGTACGAGAATGTTGTCTATAGTAGGAAGCCGAAAATTGGCATTTTTATTGTTATTCTATTCCAAAGGAAAACAATGTAATGGGAAATAACATAAGCATATATTCAACAAACAAACAAAAATTTCCTAATCCTATAAAAGGAGAGGAAGAAATCGTCTGGAATGGGAAAAAATTTGTAGGAGAATCGTATGCTGAAGGGGTCTTGGTCTATCCTATGTCAACTTCTCCTACTGGATGGAACGACGATCTAACAGGGTTTCATGAAGAAATAAGCAATGGCCAACATCCTATCGACAAAGCTTCTTTTGATATCGGCATCGAAAATCTGAAGAAATATTGTCCGATTTTGTCAAACAGTGATGGAGGGGGGGCAATTATAGAGATAGGCTGCTCAAGTGGCATTTTGCTGAGATATCTGTGGCAATCATTTCCTTGTACGCAAATTGTTGGAACAGATATTATATCAAAAACGCTACACAGAATATCGAAAGAATTAGAAAAAGAAAATATTCCAACGCCGTTATTATGTTTTGACGTAACAGATTGTCCTTTAGCAAACGATAGCTATGATGCCGTCATAGCGTTGAATGTTCTTGAGCACATAAAAGATCATGAACGCGCTGTAGAAGAAATACACCGTATCCTAAAGCCGGGAGGTGTTTTTGTTTTTGAAGTTCCCTATGGAGAAGGATTGTTTGATGCTTACGATGTCCAATTGCGTCACTACAGACGTTACAGCGATGCGCAAATTTTGAAAATTTTAAACAAATCTGGATTGAAACAGGTTTATTTTTCTCACTTAGGTTTTTTTCTCTACCCATTATTTTGGTGCGTGAAAAAACTACGAGCTAGATATGCTGCAGTAGAGCGGCAACAATCTATTTGTGAATCTCGTTTATCCAAAAACTTAATCTCCAAAACCGCAGGATTTCTTCCGCGCATGATATTTAAGATTGAATTGATACTCGGGAAAATAGTATCATATCCCTATGGTATTCGTTGTGTAGGGGTATTCCAAAAGCCGGAATAAATAGTTTATGTTATCCATAGCTATATTAGCGGGCGGGTTGGCTACGCGTATGCATCCGGCTACTGAAAAAATCCCAAAATCTCTTCTTTTGGTAGCGGGGGAGCCGTTTATTTTCCATCAATTGAAGCTATTAAAGGAACGAGGCATTAGCAAAGTGGTGTTGTGCGTTGGTCATTTGGGAGAAATGATAGAAGCTCAAGTCGGCAATGGTTCTCAATTTGGGTTGGAAATTTCGTATTCTTTTGATGGCACTGAATTATTGGGTACCGCCGGCGCGCTAAAAAAAGCTCTACCGTTGCTGGAGGAAACGTTTTTCGTTTTATACGGAGATTCTTACTTGGATTGCGATTATGAAGCGGTATATGAATGCCATAAACAAAGCAAACGCTCCGCTCTCATAACAATTTATCATAATAAATGCCTATATGATAACAGTAATATTATCTTTAGAGATAAAAAAATTATATGCTACGATAAAAAACATCCGGTTCCAGAGATGCAATATATAGACTACGGACTTGGTATTTTACAAAAACGCTTATTGGGGAATTTACAGTCGAACAAATTCTATGATTTAATGGACACCTACGCTGATTTAATTAAAAAAAACGAGTTGGCCTCTTTTGTTGCGAAAAAAAGATTTTACGAAATCGGCTCTCCGCATGGTCTAAAACAGTTATCCAAGCTACTGCAAAAAAAAGCGCTCTTTCGACGAAACTTGCTAGGCTAGACGCATAGTCCCGATATTGTAGAGGGTCGCGTAATATTCAGGTTTCGCTACAAATTATCCAAGTGACCTTAGGAATATGCTCATTGCGATGCGCTAATTGCAGTGAGAAATTCATGACGGGATCTTGTATTTAAGTGTAGCAAAACATGAAAAATTGCTGGCGTTATGTGGCTTTTTTTCGGAGATGTTATTTGCTATATTCGCACAGGATTTGTTTTTGTGAAGGATATGGCATTCATGACCGAGTTGGACAAGTTGTTGGCAAGCTGTTTATCTGAAATCGAAAAATGTGACAATCTAAAAAAGATGGATTCCATAAGAAGCGTTATCTTCGGGAAAAATGGAAGAATTACCCAGATAATGGATAGACTGCGAGGATTGGATAAGGAGGGAAAGCGCAAATTAGGCGCAGAAATCAACGTCGTAAAGAATGAGATAACACGGCAACTGGACTTAAAACATTCGAGACTGGAGCTGAAGGAGCTTAATAAAAAACTTGGCTCCGAGTTTGTGGATGTTTCCGCGCCAGCACGTCACCGTTCCTTTGGCCGCATACATCCGCTGACGAAAGTTTCGGAGGAGATTGCGAATATTTTGTCTTCCTTTGGATTCGTTTGCGCGGATGGTCCAGATTTAGAGAACGAGTACTATAATTTCACGGCGTTAAATATGCCGGACCATCATCCGGCTAGAACGATGCACGATACATTTTATGTGAACGTTCCGTCCAGCGAAAAGGGCCGGAATCTTCTGCGCACTCATACTTCTCCCATTCAGATTCACGCCATGCTGGCAAATACTCCGCCGCACCGCTTTTTTTCGATTGGCAGAGTTTATAGAAGCGACAGCGATGCAACTCACACTCCAATGTTTACTCAGGTGGAAGGATTGGTGGTGGAGAAAAATGTTGGGTTTGCGCACCTAAAGTGGATTATCACAAATTTTTTGAAAAAGTTTTTTGCAGTAAAAGACCTTAGTATAAGATTGCGGCCGAGCTTCTTTCCATTTACTGAACCGTCTGCTGAGGTGGATGTGAGTTATGGCATCAAAGATGGAGAGATGGTGTTTGGTTGCGGAGACAAGTGGCTGGAAATCTGTGGTTGTGGGGTTGTGCATCCAAATGTTCTGAGGCACGGGAATGTTGATGCTGATAAATATCAGGGGCTAGCCTTTGGTTTCGGCGTAGAAAGACTGACTTCCTTGAAGTACGGAATTTCTGATCTGAGAGAATATTTCGAATCCGACGATCGTTGGAGAAATACCTTTGGGTTCCAGCATGTTTCCTAGCAAATTAATGGGAGGGTTAGATGCGTTTTTCGTTTAATTGGCTAAAGCGACACTTATCTACGGATTTGAACATTCGGCAGATCGCCGATAGGCTCACTTCCATCGGTTTGGAGGTGGAAAACCTCCTGGATCCTGGAGAGATTTTTAGAAATTTTAAATTGGTGCAAATAGAAGCAATGGAAAAACATCCGGATGCGGATAGGCTAAATATTTGCATTGTGATGGACGCGCGTGGGCAGAAGATGCGCATCGTGTGCGGAGCGAAGAACGCAAAAGTCGGACTAAAAACAATTTTGGCCATGCCTGGAGCTATAATTCCATCCTCCCGTGAAATTTTGAAAAAAAGTAAAATCAGAGGAATTGAAAGCGATGGCATGATGTGCTCGCCTGCCGAGCTCTCCATATCCTCCGACAAAGATGGAATCGTCGAATTAAAAAATGAAATTGATCTTGAGACTTCGGTGGGCGATGTTCTTGGATATGGCGGTGGAATAATAGATTTATCCATCACTCCGAATCGAGGAGATTGTCTTTCGGTGAAGGGAATAGCCAGAGATTTGGCAGTGGCAGGCGTTGGAGATTTCATCAGTTCCGAGGCAAAGCCATGCAAGGATTCCTTCAAATTTCCGCTGGATATTGAATGCGAAAGAAGCGATTCTTGTTCCCAATATGCTCCGATTATTGCCTTTCGCGTAATCCGCAATTTAAAAAATGGCAGCAGTCCGGAGTGGATTAAATCTTTTCTGCAGTCAGCTTCCATGAACAGTGTTTCTGCGGTAGTGGATATGGCAAACTGGTGGATGATGGATTCCGGCAGGCCATTGCACATCTACGACCTAAAGAAGATCAAGGGGCGCCTAGCTATTAGATTCGCAAAACACAGAGAAAGATTCACGGATCTTAAAAATGTCGAGCACAATTTGCATCGGGACATGTTGGTAGCCGCCGATGCCGAATCTCCGCTGTGTTTGCTTGGCATAATGGGTGGAGCAAAAGTTGCCTGCGACGAGAATACTACGGACATTCTTATAGAGTCAGCTTTCTTTGATCCAATTTTTGTATCAAGAACCGGAACGCTTCTAAATCTCTCCAGCGATTCCAGGACAATGTTTGAGCGTGGCATTGACGAGACTTCGTGCGTTTCCGGAATAGAGGGAGCTAGCAAGTTAATTCTCGATAATTGCGGAGGAGAAGCCAGCAAAATATTCGTTGTTGGTCGCGAGCCTATGCCTAAGCAATCCATCACTCTCAGAAAAGAAAAGCTCCTAAGTATTTGCGGTCATGATGTAGACTGGGAATCGTCTAGAACTATACTGAAAAAACTTGGTCTGCGGGAAATTGAATCCAGCAAAACAGAAGCAACCTACGCGGTTCCGCGCTGGAGATCAGACATTAGTATCGAAGAAGATTTGATCGAAGAAATCTTGCGTATAACCGGCTACGACAATATACCGGAAAAAAAGATGGAAGACGTTTTTATCGAACACGATAAAATTTTGAGTGAGAAAAAATGCCTAACGGAAGCTTCGCGACTGCTTGCATCCTGTGGCCTTTCGGAGGTGATTTCCTATTCTTTCATCAGGGAAGATTATGCTAACGCTTTCCAGGAAAACAATAAGCTTATCCATTTAATTAATCCCATTAGCGCCGATTTGAACGTAATGAGACCGTCTTTAATTCCAAATCTTTTGCTTGCGGCAAAACGTTCTCTGAATTACGGTCAGTCTGGCGTGAAAATATTTGAAATTGGTAATGTTTTTTACAATCAATATGTGCAGGAGAGACATATTACTGGATTGCGTACCGGAAGCGCCCACGATAGAAGTTGGCTCCAGAAGAAGAGATCCGTCGATCCGTTTGACGCGAAAGCCGATGCTTTTGCTCTGTTAGATTATTTGGGAATAAAGCTGAAAAATGTTGTCGTAGAGACTGTTGCTCCGTCCTATTATCATCCATCCAGAAGCGGCACGCTTTTTCTGAGAAAGAAAAAACTTGGTTATTTTGGAGAGCTACATCCGAAAATTAATAAATTGTTCGGCATTGCGGAAAATTTAGTCTGTTTCGAATTGTTGGTTGCTTCGCTGCAGGATTGCAATGGCGAAAAAAATTATTATGTGTCGAAGGTATTTCCGAAGATCGTTCGAGATTTCGCTTTTGTCTTCGGAGCGAAAGTTGCCATTGGAAATATCATGAATGCCATATACAAACTTGATCCACTCATATCTAAGGTTGATATCTTTGATTATTTCAATTTAAGCGACACGCAGAATTCCATCGGAGTTTCCGTGACGCTGGAAGCAGTTGACAGAACTCTAACGGAAGATGAAGCGAAAAAAGTTTCCGCAAAAATTCTTGAGTATATCGGAACCGTTGGCGGAGAATTGCGCGCGAAATGAAATCTTTCATTAGGAATTTTGCCATAATCGCTCATATCGATCATGGAAAATCTACCCTTGCCGACCGCCTGATTCAGTTTTGTGGGGCTGTAGATTCGCGGGAATTTAGGGATCAAATGCTGGACTCCATGGATATAGAGAGAGAGCGCGGCATCACCATAAAGGCCCAAACTGTTCGATTAAATTACAAAGCAAAAGATGGAAATGTCTACCAGATGAATCTTATGGATACGCCCGGCCATGTGGATTTTGCCTATGAAGTAAGTCGCTCGCTGGCCGCTTGCGAAGGATCAATACTTGTGGTGGACGCCACACAGGGGGTGGAGGCTCAAACCTTGGCCAACGTTTATCAGGCGTTGGAGCATGATCATGAAATTATTATTGTCCTCAACAAGACAGATCTTCCAGCGGCGGATATTGAAAAGATAAGTAGACAAATAGAAGACGTTATTGGTCTTGACTGTCGAGATGCAATTCCAGTATCCGCAAAGCTTGGCACAGGCGTTCCAGATGTGTTGGAGGCGCTTGCGGTAAAGTTCCCTCCTCCCGGCGGAAACGAAGATGCCCCCCTAAAAGCTCTTTTGATTGACAGCTGGTATGATCCCTATATGGGCGTAGTGGCGCTGGTAAGGATAAAAGATGGATCCGTAAAAGTCGGCATGAAAGTTCGACTAATGGCGGCTAAAATGACCTATTCAATAGAAAAAGTGGGAGTCTTTTCTCCTAAACAGGTCGAAACACATGAACTGAAAACGGGAGAAATTGGCTACTTGATAGCCGGAATTAAGAGTGTCGGAGACGCTCGTGTGGGAGACACCATAACTGAAGAAAATCGACGAGCTTCTGAAGCTTTGCCTGGGTTTAAACCATGCATTCCGGTTGTTTTTTGCAGCATGTTCCCCGTTGATACGGTAGATTATTCTAAGTTGAAGGAGAGTCTTGTCAAATTACAGCTAAACGATGCAAGCTTTTCCTTTGAATCGGAAACATCGCAGGCTTTGGGGGTTGGGTTTCGTTGTGGCTTCCTGGGATTGTTGCATCTGGAAGTAATCGAGGAAAGGCTGGAACGCGAATACAATTTGGATCTTGTGGCAACGGCTCCCAGCGTAGTTTATAAGGTTTTGCTTACCAGTGGAGACGTTAAGGATATCCATAATCCAGCTGATATGCCGGATGCAAGTCTTATTTCATCCATGGAAGAGCCCTGGATTACCGCTAGAATCATAACTCCTGATGAGTATTTGGGAAACATTTTGGAACTATGCGAAGAAAAGCGTGGCATGCAGAATGAGCTTACCTATGTGGGATCTCGCGTTCTTTTGGAATATCAATTGCCGTTGAATGAAGTAGTTTATGATTTTTACGATCGTTTGAAATCTATCAGTCGCGGTTATGCGAGCTTTGATTATGTTCTCGCTGGCTATAGAGAAGGCGATTTAGTGAAAATGACAATTCTAATAAACGGAGAGCAGGTGGACGCCTTGTCCATGATAGTTTACGCTGGGAACGCCGAGTATCGTGGTCGCATTCTGTGTGAGCGTCTCAAAGATCTTATACCGCGCCATATGTTCAAAATTCCAATTCAGGCAGCCATTGGTGGAAAAGTAGTGGCTCGCGAGACTATTTCGCCGTTTAGAAAAGACGTCATCGCCAAATGCTACGGCGGCGACGTAACCAGAAAAAACAAACTATTGGAAAAGCAGAAAAAGGGAAAGAAAAAGATGCGCGAGATAGGAAACGTTAAAATTCCGCAGGGCACATTTTTGGCTGCTCTAAAGATGAATAGGGAAGGATAGATGATAGGAATCGTGTGCGGAGGAGGCGAATATCCGCTGCTAGTAGCGCAGGCCTGTAGCAAAAAAAATCTAAATTTTTGCTTGATATTTCTGGAAGAATTTTGTGATCAACGGGGCTGGCCGCTCTCCAAAAAATTATCCATAAAACTTGGCGAAATCGGAAAAGCGGTTGATTTTTTTCATAAAAACGACGTTGAGAAAGTAATTTTTGCCGGTTATGTAAAGCGTCCCAACTGGAGTAATTTATCCCTTGATGAAAAAGGAAGAAAATGGCTTTTAAAACTTGGAAAATCAATTTTTGCCGGCGATGATGCATTGTTGCGCAGTATCTCAGATCTGCTTCAACAGGAGGGATTCAAGTTGGTGTCTGGAGCTGACATGCTGGATGATATTTTCCTGGGCGAAGGAGTTTTTTCATTACGCAAACCTTCGGAATCGAATGTAGCGGATATCAAAACTGGGTTTGAATCGGCGAAAAAACTCGGCGCCCAAGATCTTGGGCAATCCTGCGTAATTTTTCATGGAAAAGTTCTTGGAACAGAGGATGTAAGCGGCACGAATGCCTTAATTAAAAGATGCGCAAAATTACGAAAATCTTCCAGCGGTGGGATTCTTGTTAAGACGTCTAAACCTCAGCAAGACAATAGACTTGACCTTCCAACCATAGGAATTGACACCATCAAAGAGCTGCAGGCGCATGGCTTTGAGGGGATAGCCGTTGAAGCAAATAAATGCATAATCTTGAACAAAAAAGCAGTCATTGATTACGCCAATGAAGCTGGAATGTTTGTGGTTGGCGTTTCGGTCAATTGCTCAAAAACGAAAATCTTTATCATTGCGGGAGAAGCATCCGGGGATTACTTGGGGGGAAAGCTGATGGAGGACATATATGAAATATCATCTGGAAATGTGGAGTTTTTTGGCGTAGGAGGCGAATGCATGGAGAAGGCTGGCCTGAAAAAACTATTTTCCATCAAAGAATTATCAGTTATTGGAATTTTCGAGGTTTTGGGAAAAATTTTTCGCATCAAAAGACTCATCGACAAAACAGTGAGCGCAATCTGCGCATATGAGCCGCAGATGATAGTTACCATTGATTCTTCCGGCTTTACTCACCGCATCGACAAAAAAATCAAGAAAATTAATGGAAAGATTCCGGTAATTCACTATGTTTCGCCTCCCATATGGGCCTGGAGACGTTGGCGCGCAAAATCAATGCACAAATTTATAGATAAATTGCTGGTTCTATTTCCATTCGAAGAAAAATTGTTTAGTCAGTATAGTTTGAAGGCGGTTTTTGTTGGACATCCAGTAGCTACAGATCCAGATTTCGAAAAACCTCTTCCATCCGATTTGCAAAAATTTATAAAATCAGTCTGCGGTAATGGGCGACGGAGCGCCTTCAAAATCATAACTTTACTTCCCGGCAGCAGAGTGTCGGAAATAGAAAGGCATCTTCCCGTAATGAATGAATTTTCACGGTTGATGATGCGTGAATATGCAAATGTGAGATTTATTATTCCCACCACCAGAGACGTTGCGCCCCGCGTTGAGGCGTTGACCAATGACTGGGCTACAAGGCCGCTTATAGTAAAAGAAAAATGCAAAAAAAATCTGGCCTATTATTCATCGGATCTCGCTATCGCCGCATCCGGCACTGTAACTCTAGAGCTGGCCAGAGTAGGTCTTCCATCTATTGTGATCTATAAAACTTCAACAATTACCTACACTCTAGTAAAATTTCTAATAAAAACGCCTTGGGTTTGCCTGATAAATATTTTGGCAAAAAGAAAGGTTGTTCCAGAGCTCTTGCAGAACGAGTGCAATGGTGAGACTATTTTTGCATATGCGAAGAAGATGCTATCTTCTAGCGAATCCTATAGGCAAAAAAAATCATTCGTAAAAATTATGGAAACACTGAAAACAACGCCGCGACTAGCGGCGATGGAGATTCTAGGCAAAATGCCATGGCGCAAATAGATACCCTTATGGCGAATCCCATCGTCGGATTACAGATTGTTTTGTTTTTCGAAAAGGGTTATTCTCAGCGGGCAGGTTTTGCGTCAATTAGTCGTACGGAGAGCAAATAATGAGAGCGAGAATTACAAAAAAAGATGCTTTGCCCGCCATAATGCGTATGGTTGGTATCGCGGATAAAAAGTCAGTAATTCCAATACTATCCCATGTCTTGCTTGATTTCAGCGAATCAAGATTGCAGTTGAAGGCTACGGATCTTGATCATTCGATGATTGAAGAAATACCCGCCGATGTGGATACATTCGGAGCGGCTGCCGTGCCCGCCAACATTTTGGGCGATATCGTTCGTAAAGCTTCTGAAGGCTCTACGCTGGAGTTTTCTCTATTGGATAAAGGTAGCAGGCTTTTGGTCGTTACGGGGAAATCAAAATTTGAATTATCGACGCTGGATCATTCGGATTTTCCCCAAATAACTACGCTGAAGAATTTCTGCTGTTTTAATATAAAATCTAAGGATTTCAATAAATTAATCAGTCGTACAAAGTTTTCCATGTCACCGGAGGAAAGCCGCCATAACCTCAATGGTATCTATCTGCGCAAAGAAGATGATAAAATAAAAGCCGCCTCTACGGACGGACACCGATTGTCCATTTCCGAAATAGCTACTGGATCCAAAGAAAGCCTTCAGGGTGTGATAGTTTCCAAAAAAGCAGTATTTGAAATAAAAAAATTGCTGGATGCTTTTCCAAATGAAATCGAAATCACCTTCAACGCCAATCAAGTGCAATTCATGGTGGGGAATGTTATCTTTATTTCGAAACTTGTGGATGGAATTTTCCCGGAGTACAAGCGAGTTATTCCGGAGATAACGGGAGATTTTTTCACGGTTAAAAGGTCTGATTTTGTCGAGGTTGTCGATCGTGTTTCCGTAATTTCCGACGATAAAATAAGATCCATAAAACTTGAGCTTAGCAAGGGAAATCTATCCTGCTGTGTGGCTAATAACAAAATAGGTAACGGAAGAGACGAAGTTGATGTTGCGTATTCGGGGCAGAATTGGAGCGCCGGATTCAACGCCACTTATCTCCTGGACGTTGCCCAAACGCTGTCGGGGGAGACGATCAAGGTCTACATCAAAGAGGCTCTGTCTCCTATATTAATTGTGGATGAGTCTGAGCCGGAATCGTTGTTTGTCGTTATGCCAATGAGAATCTAAATTCTTGAAATCTAATCTCCTAAGATTAAGCTGTAGAAACTTTCGTTCCTATCGTGCGTTGGTTTTGAATTTTTCTTCCAGATTCGTTGTTTTTCAGGGGAGAAATGGAGCAGGCAAAACTAATATTTTGGAAGCAATCTCGCTATTCTCCTCCGACAGAGGCCTAAGAAAAGCCTCAATGGCTGATCTGAATTCGCTTGATTCTCCAGCTTCTTCCTGGAATCTTGAATTAATACTGCAAAATGAGCAATACCGAACTTTTTTATCGGTCGGCGTTCAGAATGGACGACGAACGGCAAAAATAGACAACGACAACGCTAATTCATTGGCTAAATTTGAAGAAGTATTATGGCTGCTCTGGGTTGTGCCGAGCATGGATAATATTTTTTCCGGCGCTTTAGCGGATCGAAGAAGCTTCTTTGATCATCTTGTAAGCGGCTACGATAAAAGACATAAACGCAGGATTTACAATCTAAATATGCTGCAAAAAGAGCGACTGCATGTTATGCTCCTGCGGAAAGATGTAAACTGGCTGACGGTTTTAGAGGAAAAAATTGCTCTGGAGAATATTCAAATAACCAAAACAAGATTGGAATTTATAGAACTGCTACGCAAAACATTCGCCGAGCACTCCTCCAATTTTCTGAGGCCGCGCGTAGGCATTTCCGGCGTTATCGAAAAAATATACGAAGATAATAGCGAAGAAAATGCTTTTTTGGAGCTAATGTGCGCTCTTGCAAGAAGCAGAGCCGATGATGCGGAGAGGCAAACCACCGCCGTTAGTGCCCAAAAAACTCTCTGGCATGCGACTGCTCCCCAAACAAATTTAGACGCTGAAAATTGTTCGACCGGCGAACAGAAGGCGTTTCTCATATCCATTATTTTGGCGATGGCTAGAATTTATTTGCGTTTAAGAGGCGGAGTTCCAGTACTATTGCTGGACGATCTGCTGGTGCGTCTCGATAATGGCAGCAGACAAAGCTTGTTTAAAGAATTGCTGTCTCTGAATGTGCAGACATTTTTCACCGGAACTGATCCGTATCTATTTGAGGAGCTTTCCGAAGTAGCCCAGATCTATCACGTAGAAAAATCCATCTGCAGAGAAGTATAACGCATCGCATTTAAATAAATATTTTGCTACCATTGCGGTTGGATTAGTTAATTAACGAAGGTTGGATGATAGATATTTTAATCATTGGCAGTGGCCCAGCTGGATGTGCCGCCGCAATTTACGCCGCAAGAGCAGGGCGCTCTGCGAAAATAATAGTTGGAGGTCAGCCTGGCGGCCAATTGACCACAACATCTTCCATAGAGAATTATCCTGGATTTCCTGAGCTCATATCTGGGCAAGAGTTGATGGACAAGATGAGGCTTCAAGTCGAAAATATGGGTGTTTCTCTTGAGCAGGACGCCATAAAGTCGGTGGATTTTTCTGAAAGACCCTTCGTTTGTCTGGGAGAATCCGGAATTTCTTATGAAAGCAGAGCTGTTATCATCGCCACCGGAGCCAGCGCCAAGTGGCTCGGAATTTCCGGTGAGGCCCAGTATCGGGGAGCGGGGGTTTCTTCCTGCGCTACCTGCGATGGTTTTTTCTTTAGGAATAAGGATGTGGCGGTGGTTGGCGGAGGCAACACCGCTGTCGAAGAAGCAATTTATCTGACTAGATTTGCTAAAAATGTCACGCTCATACACAGAAGAGATCAACTGCGTGCTGAAAAAATTATGCAAGACCGTCTACTGGAAAATTCCAAGGTAAGCGTTATTTGGAATAGCGGGGTAAAAGGTATAGTTGGGGATGGGACAAAAGTAACCGAGTTACAGCTAGAAGACCTTCTTGACCATAGTGAAACCTCAAAACCCATAGACGGAGTATTTATTGCCATTGGACACAAGCCAGCTACGGAAATTTTCAAATCTAAATTGGACTTAAACGATGAAGGCTACGTTCTAATAAAGACAAATAGCACAGAAACTTCAGTAGCTGGAGTATTTGCCGCCGGAGACGTTTGCGATCCTATCTATAGGCAAGCCATAACATCAGCGGGGCAGGGTTGCATGGCCGCTCTGGACGCAAATCAATTTCTAGCGTAATTGGAATAAATTACACGCCATTGAAACGCAGCAAAAATGTGGCGATCGTGTAATACAAAAGATGCGAGCATGTCAACTTACTATATGTATCAGGCAGTCTCTTGCATATACAATGGTTCAATCCGTGATTTTTACAAATGGCTTTATAAAATTATAATTTTGGACAAATGCACTTGTGATTCTAGTAAAGGTATCCTTTCTTGCCAAATTAAACGCGAAAACATGAACGGCACTGCATTGCAAGTTATCGTAAAAGATTCCAAAGGAAAATTCTATATATATATTTCTGTGAAGAGGTTCGCTTTGTGTACTGTAAATATAGCGGAAGGGTATTCTTTTTGCCATCCGTGTGGTCTCCGTATTATAACAAGTGGTTGTCTATGCTCACGCCTTCCGATAAGCAAAATAATCCCATCTTCAAAAATAGAAAGTTCTAGATTAGCAAGCATTGATCAATTGTCAAATGGGTTTTTCGGCTGCCGAAAGGATAGACGCAGCGTAATTCCTCCGAATTCAAAAGATTTGCTCAAGTGATTCAGCAGGTATCTGCCATAGCTGTCCGGCAGACGATCGGAGCGGTTGGCGAATACGATAAACGTCGGTGGTTTGCTACTGGTTTGAGATATGTACTTCAACTTAACAGTCGAATTGCGGACCAGCGGCGGCGGCGTTTGGGAAACAGCCTTCTGGAGCCATCTATTGAGAACTCCAGTTGGAATTCTGCGAGACCAATTATCAAACAATGCAAATGATATATTAAAAACTCTTGCAAGCCCCTTCATTTCCTTTGCGGAAATTAAAAGACAGGTAACACCGGGTAATTGAGCAAATTCCTTTCGAAGGCGCTTTTCCACTGATTTTTGCACTTCGTCTGGATTTGAGGACTTATCGCTTTTGCTTAGAAGAAATATAACAATTTTCCCTTCCCTAAAGGCTTCGCGGGCTATGGTTATGTCCTGTTTTTCCAGCGGATTTTCGATGTCCATAAGTACCCACACCAGGTGAGCCTGCCGAATATATCGCTGAGCGTCCATGACAGAAATCGTCTCAATTTTTCCCTTAACTTGAGATTTTCTACGCTGTCCAGCAGTGTCCATTAATATAATTTTGCGATTTTTAAATTGCCAATCCACAGAAATCGCATCCCGCGTGATTCCGGCTTGCTCTCCGGTAAGCAAACGGTTTTCTCCCAAAATAGCGTTGATTAGAGTCGATTTTCCTACATTAGGACGGCCTATAATGGCAATTTTGACAGCGTTTGCTGGAATAATTTCGCATTTTTCTGGCATGCAAAACGAATTGCAGCTCATGAGCACAGTATAAATTTCATCTATTCCGAGATTATGCTCTGCGGAAACGGCAATTCCTTCTCCAAACCCTAAAATACTCGAAGCAATTGGAGGAAAGCTTCCATCAGATTTATTTTCAATAATGATTATGGAACGATTCCCAAGTTTTCCTAGGGAAGACCTGAGCCAAGAGGCAATTTCTCGATCAAGAGTGGTAATGCCCTCATGCGCATCAACGACAAAGAAAACAATGCCAGACTCTTTGACGCCAGCCAGCGATTGGGCATTCATGGATATTGCCAGCGAGCTACGGGAAAGCGGATCAACCCCAGGAGTATCTAAAAGTTTGAACCTCAGTCCACATAAATCAACCATGGTTAATTTACGATCACGAGTGATGCCTGGTACGTCGCCGACAATGGCTAGCCGCTTTCCAGCAAGCCTATTGAAAAGAGTGGATTTGCCAACATTGGGTCTTCCAATCAAAACCACAGAATTCTTATTATGCATAATCATACGCCCAATGAAGTGCGATTTTCATCTGTAGGCCGAGACACTGCCTTCGTTCATGAGCAAATATATTGCGCCATCGGCGATTGCCGGATTTACGGAAACTCCGTCGTCTAGATCTAGCACTTTCTTGACTTTACCATCATAAATGGACACAAACATCATGCGACCAAGAGGAGAAATCATCAGCAGATTATCCTTCAACAACGCCATTCCATACCAATCTGAGATATGTTCTTCATCAGCGGTTAACAATGTATTCCAACGTTTTCTTCCGTTTTCTTTGTTCAGACATACGAGCTCGGATTTTGCATTAAATATGAAAATGCTATTTCCGCTTACAATTGGAGTTTGAGCGCTTCCAAAATCGTTTTTCCAAATAAGCTTTCCGGTTTTTGCATTGAATGCGGAAGTCTGACCATTAGCCGCGGATATGTAGACGACTCCATCATTTACGACGGAACAAGCCCTTGGATGAGCAAAGGCGCGCGAAACATTGGTGAGGGAAAACTTGGACGTCATGGCGTCCCAAATTGCCGCTCCCGTCTCTTCCAGAAGAGCGTAAACTTCTCCGGATGGATAGCTGAGGTAGACCACTCCGTCAACTACTGCAGCGCCAGAGCTTCCTATGTAGGTGGAGTCGGAAACCATTCCCGAATGAGACCATAAAATCTTACCACTGCTGATATCTACCACCTGCAGACTGCTATTGCTGCAGGATATGAATGCTTTTTTATTTGAAATTGTAATGCCGTCACCTTTGCAAGCAGCAGGAAGCTTAATTCTCCAGAGAATTTTACCGCTTTCTGCATCCAGGGCAAAGCATTCGGAAAAACTGGATGTTGCAATGATGCGTCCAGCGTTGTAGGCAATCGCTCCGCCTATTTGGCCGTCTTTCCCCACAATGGTTGTGCTCACTCGCCATAATCTTTCGCCGGTTTTTTGATTCAGAGCGTAGATGATGCCTCCGGCGTCAATGCAGAAAACTTTTCCATCGGCAATCACTGGAGTCGCTGTCATTATGATGAACTGACTGCTTTCAAAATCTAGACTGGAGCTCCAAACTTTTGTTGGAGAAAGCGAGAGTTTCAGTGGTGCATAGCAGTGAGCAGCATTAAAAAACGCCTGAGGATAGTCGTCATTATCTTTTGACGGATCTGATATCACAGGAGAAGTATCTAATTTGTTTAAAATTTCTTCTTCTCCCATTTCCGCAACGATGAGCTCTTCTCTAGCTCCCAGAAGAGTTTCTTTGGAAGAGCAACCGCCCAAAAAGAGCAAAGACAAAACAACAGCCAACGCAGAAAGATGCTTCATGATTATTTCTCCAGATTTTTTAGATGATTAGAAAGAGTCGCAATTCTACGTTTTAGAGAGTTTGGAGCTTCCCTGCTATCGATAATTTTTTGAAAATTTTCCAAGGCTTCTTGGCGTCGCCCCATGTTTTCATGTATTGTCGCTGACATCTCAAGAGCCGTAAAGCGAAATGGCCGCCCTTCTACAGTCAAAGGCTCCAGCAACTTTATTGAAACATCCAGAGATGGGCTATGGGATGCATAAATTATCAACGCCAAATCCTTCCAAATCAAATCAACTCCATGTTTTTTCGATAGTTCCAGCAGGGCGTCCAGATTTTCGGTTACATTCTCTAGCTGCGACAGCTTTCTTCCGGATTTCATAATTGCAAGAATCGGCTTTACCTCAGCAGGGGCATTTTCCATCAATCCGCCAATAATAACTTCATTTTTCTGCGTCGGAGCTCTCAAAATGTTCACCAGTGCGGTGGTTATCTCCTCCATCTTGGTGTTTTTTCTGTTATACCAAGAGGAATAGACTATTATTCCTAACACAGCAACGACTAAAAAAGCAAAAATGCTTCTGCGATACTTGCTAAAAAACTCCCACAGCTGCTCATTTTTCAGCTCTTCATTTATTTCGTTAATTATTGAATTTTCTTCCATTAGGATACAGACCTGCCTATGAAAATAACCATCATCGATTCTAACCCAAGTTAGAGCTTCTTGCTAGAATATTTCTTAGGAATTGTTAAATACTTCTGGTGATGGATAACCGGAAAGAGATTCTATTGGGTTTTGCTTCGTATTTCCAATTACCGTAGTACTTGTTGTCGTCCTTGGAGGTGATGGCTATGCGGAAATCGCCTCTAACGTTCCAGCGATGATTGATCTTGTGCTCCAGGCCAAGACCTACAGTGGGATAGAACGATCCAAAAGATCCCTCCCCATTGCTTTTGTCAAATGTTATTCTCCCGACAATTCGGGCAAAACCAGCAGTCAAATAAGCCATGGAACCATGCTCCGGAAATAGATATCCAAAACGCACGTCCATATTCGCCCCGATATTAGCGGAATGTATTATGCCAATTTCATTGTTGTAGGAGGTTTTTTTAGAGAATCTTTTGAAGAAATCACACTCAACTCCGGCGTAATACTTCCCATAAAAAGGAGCTCCAAATCCGCAAATCAGCGAAAAATCAAACTGAGAGGCATTTTTTTTACAACTCGCCTCGGAGCCTCCACTTTTGGCGTAGCTAACGTTGTGGGATATTAGCGACAGACCAGCGCCCAGGCCACAGTAAGCTCCGCTAATGCTCTTGTGAGGCTCTGATAATTCAAAAAAATCATCCGCAGATTTATTGGCGGACGACCCTTGTTCCGCTGCTGCCCACAGATCAGATTCCGCAAAAAACTGCGACAAAACAAATAAAAAAGCAGCGCCGATAAACTTCTTCATACCCTAAAATCCTCAATTCCGATTGCACAACAGCAGACGAAGAAAATTCTTCCCTAAAGCACCAGCGACCGCCGTTAAGCGACCGCCGATTTAACCGGAAACCGGTAAGCCTAGTTCACGCAATCTTTTAGATTTTTGCCTGGCTTAAAGCGCACTGACTTCCTTGGAGGAATGTCTATGGTAGCTCCAGTCTTAAAATTTCTTCCACTTCTGCCGGCGGTCTTCTTTACGGAAAAACTACCAAAACCAACTAAAGTCACATCCTGCCCTTTCTTTAGGGTAGCTTCCATGATGCCAACAAAAGCGTTAATGGCTTTCTCGGAATCGGATTTTGTAAGACCACTTTTCTTAGACAACGCATCAATCAACTCTGACTTATTCATAACGTACTCCTTTATATTAACAGTGTCAGAGTCTGAAATTTTTCTTTCTAAAAATCAATACCCTCTGAGCACTTTAATTCCTTCTATTTAAACTTTTATCAAAAAAATTGATGCCTATGGCGCTTTTTACTTCATAAAGTGTTTTTTGCGCAACACTTTTTGCCTTGTTGGTGCCGACGTAGCATATCTCCAGTAGGTCTTTTTTGTTGAGGGATTCTCTCTTCTCTCTGATTGGTTGTAGCAATTTCTGCAAAGTATCATTCAAAAGAGACTTTAAAACCGTATCCCCCAATCCTCCTTGGGAATATTTTTTCTTGAGTGAAGAAATCTCTTCCTCGTTGTCATGGAAGGCATCCAAATATGCAAAGACAACATTTCCCTCAACATTTCCCGGATCTGAAATTTTTATATGTCCAGGATCCGTGTACATGGTTTGCACTTTTTGCGCTACGAGCTCTGCTGAATCGCTAAGAAAGATTGCGTTATTTAATGATTTGCTCGCCTTCGCTTTTCCATCTATTCCCACAAGCCTGGTGGTCTTGCTTAGGTGAGCGGTAGACTCCTTTAGGCAATTCGTATGATAAATTCTATTGAATCTTCTCACTATTTCATTGGAAAGCTCTATCATCGGAAGCTGATCTTCGCCTACCGGCACGATTTCTGCTTTGAAGGCTGTTATATCCGATGCTTGACTGATGGGATAGCATAGGAAGCCAGCCGGAACGGATTCTCCAAACTTCTTTTGGGCGATTTCGGCCTTCACGGTGGGATTTCTTTCCAATCTGCTCAGGGAGACTAAATTCATATAATACATTGTGAGTTCAGAAAGCTCAGGTATTTGGGATTGGATGAATATCGTGGATAATTCAGGATCTAAGCCAACTGCCAAATAATCGGCGATCACCTCAAGGATGCTGTCCACCACTTTCCGTGAATTTTCAAAATAATCCGTGAGCGCTTGAACATCAGCTAGCATAATGTACTGATCAAAGGAGCTTTGCATTTCAACGCGACTTCTCAGGGATCCAGCAAGATGCCCCAGATGCAGGTTTCCAGTTGGTCTATCTCCGGTTAGAGCAACTTTTCTCATTAGATTCCCAGTGTCCACAATATCATCATTATAGTTCTCGCGACGGATAATAACAAAATGTCATGGGCTGTCAACCATCGTAATTTTGCTGAGTAAATAGACAAAAGTTGTTTTGTGTTTGTGATAAAAAAGCAACTTGTCCGGGGTTGCTCAGCTATACGGCTTTGCTGTGGGAAAAAACGTGGGATTTGACCATTTGATGTTCTATATCTTTTCCAGAAAGGCCTTGGAGAAAGGTTGATCATACGCAAAAGAATTCTTGACGTTAACTTTTAATTAAGATAACTAATATACGATGATTTGCGTTGGATATAGCTTTTGTATTCATACGCAATTTGTGTAATTTTTAGGAGAGCAAAGATGGAAAAAAAAGCAAATAGTTTGGTTTCTTTGGCGGTTCTTACGCTTCTAACCGCTTGTGAATGTGGAATGCAGGACGCTGACGGCGGTGATGTGGCCGTCGTTGAAGATGAAGCTCTTGCAGGATCTGCGGCTGATTTTATAGCCAAGGCCGGCGATAGAGTTTTCTACGAATATGATAAATCAAGCGTCTCTCAGGAGGCTGAAGCTACTTTGTCGCGTCAGGCTGAGTGGCTGAAGCAAAACGGAGAGAGGAAAGTTCTGGTGGAGGGACACTGCGACGAGCGCGGCACGAGGGAGTACAATCTTGGATTGGGCGAAAGAAGAGCTGATGCTGCAGCTAGGTACCTCATGGATCACGGCATCTCCGGCGATCGCATTAGAACAGTCTCCTACGGTAAGGATCGCCCCATTGCCGCTCAGGGAACACAGGAAGAAATTTACAGGATGAACCGCGTTGCAATTTCGGTGATCGAATAGCAAGCCACTGCTTCGCGTTGCTTTCCCCATGCAGAATGCTGGCGCGTTTCGGCGCGCCAGCGTTTGGCATGACGGAGTTTTCTTCCCGACCAAACTTTCCCTAACTCTATTCCTATTCCAAGTGCTGAGTGCTCGGCGGGTGTCGTTTTGTGATTCCATGTAGTTGCCGAAGTAGTATGCACAACTGAGATCGTTGCCTACTGAGGTGCTTTTTGCTAGAACGAGCCGGACCGCGGCGCGTGATCCCGGTGTGTTTGGCGTGCATGAGGATCTGGCGGCGAATCTGACGAGAAATCTACAGCCAAAAAAAGATACCTGCCGCATAGTTTTTTGAAAATCCTGGAGGACTGTTCATCTGATATTTGAGATGGCGCGTCCGGAGGGATTCGAACCCACGGCCTTCTCCTCCGGAGGGAGACGCTCTATCCAGCTGAGCTACGAACGCTTTCGAGCTCCAGAATACATAAAATTTCCACTGCTGTATAGAATTAAGGAATGAATTTTGCGCATGCCGAAAAACAGTTAACCAATGTGCGCATTAATCATGTTTCTTTATAATTTTCGCTTTCTAAATCTCCTCGAACTTGAGGTCCCCAAATTCGTAAAATCCAATTAACGAACATGATTATTATTGCTATCATGAAGTAATACCAAATTCGGGTATTGAATTCTTTAGGCGAGTCTTTGCGGCAAGGACATCTATCCTCAATATGTCATGCTTTCTTTTGGCGTAAATTCTCTGCTGTTCTGCAGATGGCGATCATTTATTGAATAATTCTAAAAAAAAGTTGTCATTTTGGTACGAGGCCCCTATATATTAATCATAAGTTAATATATAATGATGGAAAGGACGAAGCTGACATGAAAAAAATTTTAGGTATATTATTGCTTATTGGTTTTTATGACGAATCTAGCGCCACTTTAATTGAGCAGCGCCGTTCCCCTTGGGGTTCTGTTAATAGTGCGATTTTGATTAGGGTGATGAATCCTTTCTCCATTGCGCTAGAGAACAATAGTCGCCAGGTCACCGAAGCGAAGATTTTTTTCACGGACAACTATGGTAATGAGGTGGATGATTTTTCGCGTATACCGGATAAAACCCTTGCTCCAGGGGAAAAAATAAACGAACAGGTCATGTGGTATGGAAATTCAATGGCTGATAGCAATCCGAATCAAAAACAGAAGTTTTTTGCCTGCATTAAGTATTCAAATGGAAAAGTAATCGAGATTCCTTTGGAATTCAGCGCTGAGAATGCGACATTTCCAGCAAGCGCATCGTCTTTGAAGAAAAATTCACAAAAATAGTATTTAGGCATATATAGCGGTCTCATTTTTTGAAATTTCGGTAGTTTTCGTCGAGCAATTCTAAGTTTTTCGGAATCTTGTGTACTTTTGTGGTCAATTTGCTATACTGGGAGCTAAGCCGCGGCCCGTGTGGCGGAATGGTAGACGCGACAGACTTAAAATCTGTTGTCCTTTAGGACGTGTGGGTTCGAGTCCCTCCGCGGGCACCATGTTCCGCTTTGCGCCAAAAAGGTTTTCTTGTCTAGAAGAGGTGATTTAGTCTTGATATCCCTGAAAAATAAAATCCCTCCAAAAAGTTTTCAAAATTAACAAAAAAACAACTTTTTTATTGTTTAATTGTCAGTGGTTATTGTTATGAATTAGGATAACTGACAATGCGCATAGATATAATCGTTCCAAATTTCGATGAATCTTCCGATGAGGTGACGCTTTCATCCTGGTACAAAAAAATTGGAGACAAAATTTCGAAGAACGAGGTTATAGCCGATGCGGAAACTCCATCCATTGCCTGTGGTATTACGTCCAGCTATGATTGCATTTTGGCTAAAATACTCGTTAAAGAGGGTGAAACAATTCCCCCGGGAAGCAAGATAGCCATCATTGAAACGGATCTGAATGCGGACATATCTGACCTCAGGCAACGGATAATGGTTGAGGAAGTACTGGAGGAATCCCGCGAGATAGAGACTCAAATTCTTGAAGATAAAATGGAACAAGATCTAGAAATTGCGCTAGACAATCGGCGATATTCTCTTTCTGTTCCGTTGGAGGAGGAAATAAAAGAAAATATTCGCGAATTAAGCGCCGTCGAAAGAGTCGAGAGGAAAATCGTTGAAGATGAAATCGCTCTGGAGGAAAAAATAGCAGACGAAGTCACTGAGCGCGCGGAGGAAAATTTCAAAAGCATCCTTAGGGAAACCGAAGCCAAAGCAAAGGAAGAAGCGCAAAAATTGAAGGAAAAAATATTAGATGAGGCCGTGAAACAAGCGCAGCATCAAGCAGAGGAGATGAAAGCGAAAATTCTTAGAGAATATGAAGAAAAAGCCGCCAAAGACGCCGCCGAAATGCATCAAAAAATCATTCAGGGCTCGCTGCTGGAGGCTGAAAACACCAAGGCACAGCTCATAGAAGAGGCCAAAGGAAAAGCTCATCGGGAATCTGAAAAAATTCGGGAAGAAATTCTTAGAAAAGCCGAGATTGAAGCGAAGGAAAAAGCGAAAATCTCTCTAGACGAGGTTCTCGATCAGGCGCGGAGAAAGGCTCATCGGGAAGCCGAACTGTTGTCAAAAGAAATTATAGAAGAAACCATACGCGAATCCAAGCTGGAGGCTAAGGCCATAAAAAAAGATATAATCCACTCGGCTCAGAAACACGCCGTAAAAGAATCGGAAAATGTTGTTCGAAACATAATCAGTCAGGCAAAGAAACGCTCATCCGTTCAGGCAGAGGAAATAGTCGAATCCGCAACGGAATTGGCAACCCGCGAAGCGGAGATATTTCGGGAAGAAATACTAAAGTCAATGCGTACTGAGATCAAAAACACCGCTAACCTGACTCTGGAGTCCATCGTAAAAGAAGTGCAGCGCCAGATGAATCACTCCATTGCTGAAATTACATTGGAAGTTGAGGCGGACGTGGGCGCTCATCTGGATCGCATAAAAAGATCGACGGAAAAAACTCTTGAGAAAGTTGAATGCGAAATAGAGCAGCGGGAAGAGTACATTATTAAAAGGGCGGAAAAATTTGGCGACAAGCTGATGAATCAGGCGGAAAAAGCTGCCGAACGAACTCTGGAGAAAGTGGAAAATGAAATAGAGCTATGCGAAGAAGTTGTCGTCGAAAAGGCCGAAAAATTGGAGAGACAATTGGACGTCCAAAGTGAAATTGTCAGAAAATTAATCAGAACGGATCCGAATTCGTCGCCGGAAATGTACGCCGACAACTGGAATAAGCCTCAATATTTCGCATCTCCCGATGATAGCAATGAGCCCATCGATCCGCTGCGACGCCGTATTTCGGAAAAAATGAAAGATTCCTACGATGCTTCGGTAATTTCGACTGTTTCCAATGAAGTTGACATGAGCGCCATTCTATCTCTGGAAAAAACTTTCGGAAAAGCCTTCTCCCAAAAGCATAATACTAGGTTGGGATTTACTCCCTTCTTCGTATCGGCCTGCATATCAGCGCTGAAACAGTATCGCGTTTTCAATGCCCACATCCGAGGTGACGAAATTATATACAAAAATAATTTTGACATATCCATAATAACCTGCGGCAACGATGGCATCGCCGCTCCCGTCATAAGGCATGCGGACTCGCTTTCCATTGCAGAGATCGAAAGGATAATGATTTCTCTGTCCAGAAGGGCAATCGACGGAGCGTTGTCATTGGAAGAAGTTTCCGGAGGAACATTCACCGTAGTGAATGCTGGAATTTACGGATCTCTCATCGGAACAGATCTTCTGACTCCGCCTCAGGTTGCTACCCTAAGCGTTCACAAAATGCACAATCGACCAATTGCGACGGACAGTGGAGTGGAAATAAAACCAATGCTCTACATTTCATTGTCCTACGATCATAGAATTTCGGATACCAAGGATGCGTCTGAGTTTCTTGCCAACATCAAAAATTACGTTGAAAATCCAGGTTGGCAGATGCTGGGATTGTAGCCGCAAGCTTCCGCTGTATACCCTTTCTTATGGCAATCCAGATATTGATTTTCCCGACCTGCACTGGAGTGTGTTGGCAAGCAGCATTTACAAAGAAACAACAGGTCAATTTGTTCTTGGATTTGGTATTATACCGCGACGATTACTCCGGTAATTTTAGAAGATTTTTTGCTTCTGTGAAACAATTTCTAAGCGCAATAATTTGGCCGCGCATCTCAATTCAATGATTCTTTGCGTATCTCGCCAAAACCCAGCTTCTCGTTTTGATTTAGTATAGTGGCAAAAATTATTCGACCGACTTTCATTATTCCCTATAGAAAAATTGTCTCACTTCTATCTGAACTAGTACAATCCAAATTAATCATATGCTAGAATCTCGTCTGTTTTTTAGGAGTTTCCGGTGGCCATTCAGCCCAAGCATCTTAGTAATCTGGAACCATGGCAGGATTCCAATGCTCAGCCCTACGTTTCCATAAAAAATTTAACTAAGACCTTCAATGGACTCGTTGCGGTAAATGATATATCTCTCTCCATATATCGCGGAGAGCTTTTTTCGATTTTGGGGCGATCCGGATGTGGAAAAACTACTCTACTGCGCATGCTGGCAGGATTTGAGCCGCCTACGTCGGGAAAAATATTCATCGACGGCGTCGACATGACGGATACTCCTGCCTACAAGCGTCCGGTAAGCATGGTTTTCCAATCCTATGCCCTGTTTCCTCACATGACTGTGGAGCAAAATATTGCCTTCGGATTAATTCAGGACGGCATGTCTAAATCAGAAATAAGGGATAAGGTGAGCACCTATCTTGAGCTGGTGCAGATGGTTGGCTATGAAAGACGCAGACCTGATCAGCTGTCCGGCGGAGAAAAGCAGCGCGTAGCTCTAGCCAGAAGTCTTGTAAAACAGCCAAAGTTGGTTCTACTGGATGAGCCATTGGCGGCGCTGGATAAAAAATTGCGGGAACGCACCCAGCTGGAACTTGTCAACATCCAGGAAAAAGTTGGCGCCACCTTCGTCATGGTTTCCCATGATCAGGAGGAAGCCATGACCATGTCTACTCGCATTGGATTAATGAACGAAGGGCGCATTCTTCAAATCGGAAGTCCAACTGAGATTTATGAGTATCCCAATTCGAAGTATGTGGCCAATTTCATTGGATCTGTAAATTTATTTGACGGTATTATCATAGAAGAACAATCCGATCATGTCATTGTGAAATCAACCTCCATGGGGAAGAATCTCTACATAAGTCATTCTGCTTCTGTGCCGGTCGGCGCGCAAATCAGCGTGGCGATACGTCCGGAGAAAGTCATGCTGACTACCATGCAGCCCAAGGAAGAGTACAATTGGACTAACGGAATAGTGAAGGACATAGTGTATCTGGGTGACGTCTCCATCTACCATGTAAAGCTAGCTTCCGAAGTTGTTGTTTTGGCGACGGTGGCGAATTTGGTTCGTGCAGCAGAGCGTCCGATTCAGTGGGAAGATGAAGTTTTCCTCTACTGGAGACCAGAGAATGGCATCGTTTTGGCTCTATGATCTGAAAACGTAAATTGTTGCTCTGGAAACACGACGGTGATATTGTGGAGAATAAGATTCTACTGGAGATGAGATGGATCCTTTGCATCAGTTCGTTGTATCTCCGATCTTTCAAATCGATGTCGGAACTTTTGATTTATCATTTACAAACTCTTCTCTCGCAGTTTTCGTCTCCGTTGCGCTGATATATGCTTTCTTCATATTGGGGCTGAGCAAGAAAGGCTTGATCCCAGATAGATTGCAGTCCTTTGTGGAAATATCCTACGAACTTATAGCCGATTTGATTAACTCCAATATCGGAGCCAAGGGCCATAGATATTTCCCCTTCGTGTTTTCTATATTTATCTTCATCTTGTTCGGCAACTTATTGGGAATGATTCCCCATATGTTCACCTTCACAAGCCACATAATTGCGACCTTTACTCTGGCGATGGTGGTCTTTGTGTTTGTGACTTCATTGGGGATTTATCTGCATGGGTTGAAATTTTTCACCTTGTTTGCTCCCGCTGGCCTGCCGAAATTTCTTTTTCCATTGCTAATTCCCATAGAGATGATTTCCTATCTTTCGAGGCCCATTAGCTTGGCGGTCAGGCTTTTCGCTAATATGATGGCCGGGCACACCATGATAAAAGTATTTGCCGGATTTTCTGCAATGCTTGGAGCGTTGGGAATCGCGCCCATTGCCATGAACGTAATACTGACTGGGTTTGAAGGCGTTATAGCAATTTTACAGGCCTATGTCTTCGCAATATTGACTTGTGTATACCTAAACGATGCGATACATTTGCACTGAGTTTTGTTAAAGGGGATTTTATTATGTCAACGGAAGCAGCTCGTATGATTGGGGCAGCCATTGCAGTTTTCGCCTTATTTGGCGTCGGCATAGGGATGAGTTATCTATTTTCCAACTGGATTAGCGCGGTGGCGCGAAATCCGGAGGCAGAAGACAAAGTTAGGTTTATGGGAATGCTGGGCTTTGCTCTTACCGAGTCCATTGCCCTTTTTGCGCTTCTGGTTGCGCTGTTGATTCTATTTAAAAATTAAGGTGACAGTCATTGCCGCAGCTGGATGTAGGAACATTTCCGTCTCAGATTTTTTGGATTCTGGTAGGTTTTTTGCTGGTTCATCTCTTCGTTTCCAGAAAAGTTGCGCCGGAGATCGAGCAGATTCTCAAGATTCGCGCCAATCGTCTGGATGACTTGGATAAGAAGGCTCAAAAATTAAAATCCGAGGCTGAAAAATTAAGAGGCGACGCTCGCATCGCTCTGGAAAATGCACGCTTGAGTTTCAGTGCCAACGAATCTAAGCTTATATCCACATTTCAGGAACACAGCAAAAGAGAGAAGGCTTCTCTGGAGGCGGCATTTCTACAAAAATCCCAAAAAGAGCTTCAGATTCTCGACAAATCTTCCTCTGCTGCCTTTAGCAATGTGCTCCGCAACATTGAGGGGCTTTTAGAAGCGGCTCTAAATAAAATTTCAGGTGTCTCAAAGGAATAGATCATGAAACTGGACCCAGAGCTATCAGTAATCCTGTCCTTCATGGGCTTTTTCTGGATTTTCGTCAAAAAAATTTATCCTCTTCTAACCAAGGCTCTTGATGCTCGCATAGAGGAAGTAAAAAACAAAATTTTGGAAGCAGAATCGCTGAAAAACGAGGCGTTTATTGCTCTTGAAGAAGCGCGTGCAGAAAAAAATGTTCTGGAAAATGCCATCGAAGAAAATCGTTTAATTTCAGAAAAAAAAATCAAACGGTTGCGAGAAGAGCATGAAGAATCTCTCAAATCGTTAAGGGAGCGCCATGAAATTTTGTTGAAGACTCAACTTAAGGCTGAGCTGGCAAAGCAAAATGATCAATTGATAAAAAAATTGTCAGATTTAATTGGGAAAAAGCTTCTGGAAAGAGTGAGCAACGCAGATTATCAATCATCAATGCCGATTACCAAAGAAGATCTAAAAAAATTATTGTAAGAATTGCCTGCGCAAGTTAATCCTCTTGGTTCGATGGCGTATCCAGTGGTAATTTTTCATAAAACCATGAAGGGATCTCAAGACTTTCGGCGGGTTCGTTCTCTTTGGGATGATCTTTTTCGGCAATCTGAGCATAGTCGCCAAATCTCATTAGCTGCGCTCCGAATGCGTTTTTCCTCATAAATTTATTTTTATCCATTCCACTTTGCACAAAATTGTGCCAGCATTTATCGCTTGGCGCAGTGTTCTGTTTTTGGCCAAGAACGCAAACCACGTCTTCTGCTCGAGTTAAAGCCACATACAGCAACCGACGCGATTCTCCAAGATTATCCATAAGATTATTGGCGTGCAATTGGGCAATGTTTTCAATTCTTGCATCATTCCCGAAGTTCCATAGCAGAACTCCCTCTTCCGTTTCCAAAAATTTTTCACCTTTGGTTTGAAAAAAATGAGAGTCGGCAATTAGCACAAACGGCGACTGCAAACCCTTGGACGCGTGAACGGTCATTAGTCTTACGGAATTCTCATCAGAAAAAGATTCTCTTTTTATTTCGTGCTCGAAGGACTTAAACCAATGCAAAAAGCTAGGCAAAGACGGTGGATTTTCCTTTTCATAGCGCATCACTACATCAAGAAATTCATGCAAAACATCGAGGCATTCCGCTCCCAATCGGCGCATAAATTTTTCCTCCGCTCCATCCATGAGCGCGTTCATGAAGAAATCATAGGACGACAATTGGAAAGCTCTATCAATGTAGTCTTTCAGTTTGTTCAAAGAATATTTGCGCCATAATTCTTCGTTATTTTGCAAATAGTTCCACAACTTTTTCTCTTTGCGATCTAGGCAACAACGCATTAAATCATCTTCCGTCATGCTTACCAGCGGAGATTTTAGGCAGCAAGCGCACATCAAATCATCGCGAGGAAAAACTGCAAACTCAGCAAAAGCTATCAAATCTTCTACTATCAATTGATCTCTCAGCAATACCTTGTCTATCCCTGTTGCTCGAATTCCAACATCTTTTAGGGCAGCAGTTATGTTTTCCATCGTCTCTACATCTCGACGTTGAAAAAGAATCAAAAAATCCGAAGCTCTTGCGGCTCTTTGCTTCGATTCAACCAAAATGTGACCATCAATGGCGTTTTTTATAAATTCAGCCACATAGATGGACAATTTTCTTCCGGCGCTCAGTTTGGTTGAATTATCCGTCTCCCAGAACGCAATTTCCTCCCGTTGATCATTCTCAAAAAGGTCGACCACCTCCACAACTCCAGAATTAGCATCTCGCCGAGATATATGTTTTAGGCTCGGAAACGTCTCCGCAAAAATGTCATCCACAAAAGAAAGTATCCTTCCGGTTGTTCTATAGGATTCATTCAACGAAACATCGTAAAATTTTTGACCGCAAACCGTCGAACGAGTTTTGAAATAAGCGTGCATTTTGCTAAACAATTTAATATCTGCGCCCTGAAATGAATATATGGATTGCTTCTCATCCCCAACAACGCAAAGAGTTCTATTAGGCTGATAATTTGCGAAAAATTCGTCTGAAATTTTTCGAATAATTTCCCATTGCTCTGGGCTGGTATCTTGGGCTTCGTCAATGAGAATGTGATCTACGTTTCCATCAATTTTATATATAACCCAGTCCATATCATCCAGCAGTGTCGTTGCAATGGTGATCACATCATTAAAGTCCAAGCAATGATTGATGGATTTCAATTCCGTAAACTTTCGAATTATTTCGCCCGCCACCGAAAAGAATGCCTCATTTGCCTGGGCAGCAACGTGTTTTTTTCTCATATTTTGGAATTTTTGCGCCTTTAGAGCTATCTCCTGCATACGTTCCTGAAAACCTGCGCCGACAATTGCTCGCGTGCACAATTTATCATAGATCTTATTGGTATTTTTTAGCAAAAACGCTTCGACGAATTTTTCGCTTGGATTGGTGGAGTTTGTACGCAATATTTCTGCTTTCTTAATATCAGTTGGAGCGCCTAGAGCTAAAGTCTCCGCCAATTCAGCAAAGATAGCGCGGTGATGACCGTCAAATATTTCCCAAAATAATTTTTCATTTAGCGCTTCATTGGTCAAACTATTGTAGCCATGATCCAGATTGAAAAAATCGCCGTACAGAGTAGCAAAATCCTGTATTTTGGCAGTAAAATGTTGAATTTTCGTGATATTGTTGTCTGCCAGAAGATCTCTGACATCCATTGTGTGGTCGGCAATTGTCTCCCAATGAGCTTGATGTTTTTCCTGGAGTAAAACGCTTCCAATAGCTTCGTCCAGCATTTGTTTTCGCTGATAGTTGTCGCATAATTTAACGCCGGGAAGCAGTCCCGTTTCCAGTGGAAAGCGCTTCAGCATGCCAAGACAAAAACTGTGTATGGTCTGAATGTATACCCATTCTGAATTCAGGCTCTTTTCGTGGAGAGATCTAGCTGATTCTGCATGAGATTCATCGAAGCCTACGCTTTTTAATTCCCTGACTAAATCGTCCCGGGACATTTGTTTCCATTGCCTGCAAAAGTTCGCCAGTCGCGCCAGCATTTCTGCAGCAGCAGCGTTGGTGTAGGTCAGACAGAGAATTTTTGAGGGCTTTACTCCATTAAGTAGCAGCGCAAGAATTCTTTCCACCAGGCTTTTTGTTTTCCCTGTTCCGGCGGAAGCGGAAATCCACAGCGATGCTCCTCTATCTTTTATCTTATCCGGCATTGTGCCATTCCTTCACCCGGGCAAGATGTAAATATGCATTGTCGTAGGCCGCGTCAACATTTACGTCGTAGGAAGCTCCCAACACATTATATTGCTTTATAAGTTTTTTTAGTTTAACCAATGCCTGATCGCATAGTTTCGCCGTTTCCGCTCTATCTTTGGTAATGATTTTTTCTTCTCCTCCGTCTGCGCCGCCCAATTTCCAAAGAATCAACCTTTCTAGAGCTTCGTTGCCGAGGCCAAGGCCGTCGTTTTGCGCAATTAATCCCTCAATCGGAAGCTGTATTTTAATGCCTCTTGTCATCTTATTATTGCTGGGCAATACGCCAGTTTTATAGTCTATGACGCATAAACTGCCGTCGGCATTTATATCTATTCTATCAACTCTGGCGCATATGCTAACATTGCAATCGGGAGATATTTGCAGAGAAAAACTTCCCGGAATCTCCGCAAAGTATTGGCAATTGCTTTTTAAATGATCGACGATGAAGGAGAAAATTTTCTTCCTTCCGAAAAACCATAATCCCAATCCATAAGGATTTAACCATCTGTCTTTTAATATCTTTTCAGCAAAATAATTCAGTTTATTTACATCTGTTTTGTCCGGAGAATATTTTACAAAGTATTCCAGTAGTGCGTGCCAATAATTGCCTCTAATATTTTGGCGATTATTTATGTCACTAATCTCCGATAGGCCAAGAATTTTTTTTGCATAAAAGGCGTAGGGATTATTGATCAGCAAATCCACATCTGACGCCCATAGTTTGCGCGGTCGACTATGCAACTCTGGGTTTGGCGCTTCGAATTTTGCAATTTTTCGTTCATAAGACTTTCGTATGCTCAGCATTAACTGTTGCAAAGTATTTTTCTCCTGCGGAAGACAGGGGTTCACTGCAATATCAAAACAGATGGATGAGGCATAGTCTGCTGTTTCGCCAATAACTCCTTGGTTTTGAGGTAATATTTCCAAATATCTGCACTTTCTCTGGCGCAATCCACCGATTATCTCGGATCTAGTGATCAGCACTTGATTTTTATGGCATAGACGCTCGAAAATGCTATGAAGAAAGTCGTTGCGGGCCTCCACAGACTTGATGTTTAAGCTTCTGAGCATGGATTTCGTTAGCCAAAAATCATTATCTTCGGAGGCTGACCACGATTCTTCGTTGGCTCCCGCGATTATAACTAAATCGGCGTCCAGCAGCTGCGCTTCTATTGCTCCGAGAATAGTCACTCCTTCCGTGTAGCCTTCCTCTTCCCTTTGGGATGCGGCCATTACTCTATTTGTAAAAAATATACGAAAGTCTTCAAAATTCATGGGAGGCAGGAGATCTCCCATCGACAACACGCTCTCCGACGCACTCAAAAGCCCTACAGCATGCTCCGGATCAATCAAGGAAAGAATAAAGCGGCAATCCGAATGCCATTCGGCAAATGTACGCTGCGCTTCAGTGTCAACTTTGAAAGCTTGTAGTTTTGTCATCAACTCCAAAAAATTTTGATTTTCTTTCTTCCTGTCCCAGAGATCCAGAGCTGCAAAAAAATTGGGTGGCGTCGCTCGTTGCTTTCGGAAAAATTCCTCCAATTCCTGGGCAATGGCAGCGTAATCTCGACTTGCTTTTAGCAAATCCAAACAGGACTGAACATCGCATTGGCGAGCCATCAGATTTATTACCAAAGAAGTTCCCAATCCACTTTCGCTTTTAACAAACGGACAACCAATTGAATCGTCAGCAAAAATATTCCACCGCAGGAGTTCTTTTTTTATTTTTTCAGTCAGATATCGCTGCAGCGAAACTATGAGCACACTTTGATTTTCAAAAATTGCTCTTCGAGTGGCCAAAGCAATGGCAAAGGCCTCTTCGCCTAAAGTTCTGAATTCTTCGATTGCTTTGGATGATCTGGAAAAATTGCGCCGCTGACCGGAAATTTCATTTGAAACGCAGAGTTTCAATTGGGCATTGCCTTCGGAACCAACGATGGACTCCAGGAGATTTGCATTAACTTTGTAATTCTTATGCTCCGGAGATTCAGATCCGAAAATAATCAAGACTCCATTTTTTGAAGTCATCACATATTTCAAAAATAATCGCACATAGTGATTTGCATCTCCAATACCAACGGCGATTATATTCAAATTCCTAGGCAATTCGGCGAAATTTTCCATTCTTGCTTTCGCGTCTTCAATGAATTGCATTATTTTTTCTGTTGCAAAAACTTCTTCCAGAATTGCCAGCGTGTGCCCCCAGCGTTCCGCTAGATTTTTTGGAATCACGCTACTTATTTGGGGCAGAGAAATATTGTTAAAAACAAGCTCCTTTAAAAACGAAACAAGACTCTCGGCAAGAGAAAACAGCGTGTCCATAGGAATTGATTGGTTTTTATTTTTAAGTAGATGCATCACCAGAGGTGTTATTTTCTGATCTTCAAAAGTAAAAAAATTAGAAATTGCGCTCATTTGCGGTAGAGAGGACATGTTCCACTGAGGTAAAGATAGCATATATTTTCTCAATTCTCGATCACTCCTCAAATTAGGAAGGAATACTCTAAAATTACAGTCATGCATTGTCGTTATTTTTTCTATTAACGCTTCTATTTCCTCAAGAAAATTGCCATTGAGTGGGATATTATATATGTTTCCCATGCTTATTTTTTCCTGCTAACGGAATGCACCGTCAAAATATAGCTTCCTTCGTTTGTTTTGCTAGGATGCGTTTCATATTTAAAATCAAATTCTTCAGCTGCCTCCATTAATTCAGTATTCATCTTAACTCCCTTGAGAAAAACACCATATTCCGATTTGCGAGCCATCATGATTCCCAATAATTTTGGCACTCTAGCAAATCCTCTGGAACATACCGTGTCGAATCCATTCAGCTGAAGCTCCTCAATCGCGCAGGTTATCAAATGTGCTCGGGTGTTAGTCATCCGAGCGACTTCCGCAAGAAATAGCATTTTTCTTCTGTCTGAATCTACGCAAACCACGTGCCAGCGCTCAACCATCGCCAGAACCATTCCCGGAAAACCTCCGCCAGATCCAATATCCAGAATACTCTTTCCTCTAATGTATGGGATGATTTGCAGACTATCCAACACATGTCTTTCCCAATAATGGTCCAATGTTTCACGTGAAACCAAGTTAATCGCTTTCTGCCATTTTAGCAGCAGTCTTTCATACGTTTTCAGTTTTTCGTATGTTTCACGTGAAACATTCAGATCTTTTTTTGAGATCATATGTCGCCATCATCATATGTTTCACGTGGAACATTAGCGATGCGATTGGATCCAATCAATGATTCTTGCCTTGGACGATGCTCCAATGCTAACAGATGTTTTTTCTCCATTTTTAAAAATCGCCAGTGTGGGAATGCTCATGACATTGTACCTGGACGCAATGTCTGGACTCTCGTCTATATTAATTTTCACCACTTCTACGCCGAGTTCAGATTGCGCTTCTTCCAAAAAAGGAGTTATCATGCGACAGGGGCCACACCAATCTGCATAAAAATCCACAACCACAAAATCTTTGTCCAATACATCCGATTGGAAGGTATTCTCCTGCGTTATCTTCATGGCATATTCTCCTTTCCTACCTCATTCTTTCTAACTCAACGCCACAGCCGGCAAATTTTTCCTTAACACAACAGTAGCCCCTGTTCAGGTGATAAACCCTATCTATTACGGTGTCTCCTTCCGCTGCCAAGGCCGCCAAAACTAAACTAAAGGAGGCCCTTAGATCTGTTGCCATCACGGGAGCGGCGACCAGGTGCTTGGCGCCTCTTACATGTGCATGGGTACCTGAAATGGATATGTCTGCTCCCATTCTCATAAGCTCAGCCACGTGCATAAATCTATTTTCCCAAATATTTTCCCGTATAGTTGATTCCCCATCAGCCAAACAGAGCATTGCCATACACTGCGCCTGCAGATCGGTAGGATATCCCGGAAATGGCTCTGTGTCTATATCAACCGGTGATATTTTTCCAGATGATTCAGCGCGAAGTCCATCATCGATGGGAGAAAAACTGAGGCCAGTCGCCTCCATTTTGTCCAGGAAACCTGGCAATAGCTTCCTAAAATCTCCGCCAAGCAGATCAACGCGCCCTCCGGTAATGCCGGCTGCAAGAGCATAGGTTCCGGCTTCAATGCGATCCGGAACGACTGTATGTTCCGAACAGCGTAGGCTAGTAACACCTTGAATTACGATAGTATCAGTTCCCTGTCCTGAAATATTGGCTCCCATTTTGTTTAAACAATTGGCCAAATCGACAATTTCAGGCTCTCGAGCTACATTTTTTAGGATGGTTGTTCCATTGGCTAAAGCTGCAGCCATCATAACGTTTTCAGTTCCGGTGACGGTGACAATGGGAAAGGCGAATTCCGCACCGCGTAATCCTCTCGGAGCGCTGGCATACACGTAGCCGTCCCGCAATTCCGTCGTTGCTCCCAAAGCCTCCATGCCTTTCAAATGTAAATCTATGGGACGCACGCCTATGGCACATCCACCGGGCAGCGAAACTCTACAGCGACCCAATCTCGACAGGAGCGGGCCCAAAACCAACACCGACGCTCGCATTTTTTTTACTATCTCGTAGGGAGCCGTAAAATTTTCAACTGAATCTGTCTTTAATTTTATGCTATTGGCGTGGGGAGAATTTTTCAAAACTTGACAATCAACCCCCAAGTTCTCCAGCAGAGCAAGCATGGTTGCTATGTCAGTCAGTGGGGGAACATTTTTAAGATGCATGCCGTCACTGGAAAGCAGCGCGGCCGCCAGCAGAGGCAGAGCGGCATTCTTTGCTCCGGAAATGTTCACTTTTCCGTTCACCTTCTGCTTGCCATATACTTTTATTTTTTCTATCACACTAAAACTCGCACCAGCAACGCTCTAGGATACAGCAAAAATCAAAGTATTTCAACGGGCCCTGGAACCCGCAGGCAGCATGATGGTGAGTAATGAAAAATAAATCTTCTAATGGGAGAAAAATAATAGTATCATGATAACCGATATGGTCTTTTTTTGCTTGCTGATTGCATTTCTTATTTTTTTTACATGCTTCTGTTTGTGTGTATCCTTCGTCACCATGATGGCATTCGTCTGGGGAATGATGGCGTTGGGATTCGTTCTATGTTGCTCCGGAGCAACACTACTTGCCTCTCCGCCGGAATGTCTCTTCTATATTCTAGCCGCAGCAGCATTGTTTTTTGGATTTAAAGCAATTACTAGATCTTCCGGTGACAATAAGGCGCCATGAAGACTGTTATTCGACTAAAAACCATCGACAGTACCCACAAATTTGCTCTGCGCTGGATCGAAGGAGGGAAAGACATATCCGAATACGCCATCATTGCCGACCGACAAACGGACTCCATAGGAAGATGCGGAAGAAAGTGGACGTCTGTTCCGGGCAATCTGTTTGTCTCCTTCATCAAAACGTTTCCCGACTATGCAGATTTGGGCCAACTTTCCATCACAACCGCTTGCGCTGTGCGGGAATCCATTGGCCATTACCTTCCGGACGATAGCCATTTGTATCTTCGCTGGCCCAACGACATTTACTATAAAAAATCAAAAATTAGTGGTATATTATTGGCGGCGTTGGGTCATTGGTTGGTAATCAGTGTTGGCGTAAATGTTAATCCGGTTCCATCTTTGAGTTCTGCCATCAGCATAGGCGAAGTGTTGAAGTCCTTTGACGGCAAGAGCAGAGTTCCTACCTCCAGGGAAATGTTGCCGCGCGTTTCTGCAGACATTGAAAAATGGTTTGACAATCTGAAAGATCTAGGTTTTTTTTATGTAAGGGATCATTGGTTACGATATATTAACGAAATAGACTGTAAAATTACGATCAAGAATGGTCGCGAATCGTTGTGCGGAGTGTTTTCCGGCATCGATGAATTTGGAAGATTGATTTTGAAAAAAAATGATCGCAGCATATTCGTTTCCAGTGGTGATGTTTTTATAAATGAAGAAGGAATAACGGTACAATATGAATAGCAAGAGCGAAAAAATAAATGGATTAAATTTTGCTCCCATCGGAGGATGCTCCGGCATTGGGATGAATTTGTACGCATATATATACAATGAGCAGTGGATTTTGGTGGACATGGGCATGGGTTTCGATGGAAATTTTGGCCGCGAGTTGATTGTGCCATCACCGGAATCATTGATAAAGCATAAATCACAAATCAAGGCGTTGCTCATTACCCACTCCCACGAGGATCACATAGGAGCAATTCCATATCTTTGGCCCATGATAGAGTGTCCGATATATGCTCGCCCCTTTGCCGTCGAGATGATAAGGGAAAAATTGCAGCAATTTGATATGGAAAAGGAAGTGCAGCTGCTAAAAGCATTGCCCCACAGCAAAATAAAAATTGGGAATTTTACGGTAGAATTTATTTCAGTCGCCCATTCGACTCCTGAATCTTCGGCGCTGGCCATCGCCACTCCGGCGGGGCTAATACTTCATTCCGGCGATTGGAGAATCGATGACGATCCAGTTTTGGGAACCAAAACGGACGAGGAAACCCTAAAAAAGTACGGCGATGACGGAGTAACGGCGCTGGTTTGCGATTCCACCAACGTTTTTCGAAGCGTCAAATATGGTTCCGAAAAGGAAGTGCGAAAGAATCTTATTAATTTGGTAAAAAAGCACAAGAAAAATAGGATATTAATCACATGTTTTGCCTCAAACTTAGCAAGATTAGAGTCCTGCTACCACGCGGCTAAAGAAAGCGGTCGAGAGTTGCTCATAGTCGGAAGATCTCTGAAAAAAATAGAAAGAATAGCGAAATCTTCCGGATATTTAACCAAAATTCCCGCATTTTTAGATGAAAAGAGGGTAGATTCTCTGTCGCCTACCAAAGTGCTCATGGTTTGCACCGGCAGTCAGGGAGAAGTAAATTCAGCGCTGAGCAAAATATCAAAGGGTATACACAAAACAGTTCAGCTGCAGGAAAATGACCTGGTAATATTTTCGTCCCGCGTTATTCCGGGCAATGAAAAATCAGTTTTGGAAATTCAAAACTTCCTCACGGAAAAAGGAGTCGATATCATAACGGACGTTGATTATAAAATTCACGCGTCCGGACATCCTAGTCAAGAGGAGCTGGAGCACCTATACGATCTTGTCAGACCAAAAATCCTCATTCCGATCCACGGAGAACGCATTCATCTGCGCAAACATGCGGAAATAGCGCGCAAATATGGCATAAAAAATGCGCCAGTTCTGAAGGATGGAGACGTCATAAATTTTTCGTCACCGGATTGTAAGATTGTGAAGATACTTAGCGTAGGCACACTGGCTGTGGATGGTCATAGATTAATCCCCATTAATGGTCAAGTTTATCAGCAAAGAGAAACTCTTTCCAGCTCTGGGGTCGTGAGCGTCTGTATTAAATGTTCCAATGGATCCGTAAAATTGCATGATATGGCTTGTGTTGGAGTGTTTGAAGGATCTGAAGCAGTGGAGATGAGTGACATTGAAAAGGACGCGGCTTCCGAGATCAAGCTTTCTCTGGAGGGAGTTCTGAAATGGAAAACACTCGATACTGAGCGCCTAAAATCGCTGATAGAAAAACTAATTCGCACCATCTTCCTAAACGCCAGAGGCAAAAAGCCTGTTATAATAGTGCATATAATTGGGTAGTGACGGGTCGCATTTTCTTTCGCCCAGAAATTACACTAACCATGTTCGTTTATAATTTTTTGCCCTCCGGAGCTCCTCGAACTCGAGGGATGAAAAATCGCAAACCCCAATTAACGGACATGGTTGCTGTGGTTCCGAGCTGCACTCCAACTCGTTCTTATCAAAAATATTCCAGCAGGCAGTTGTCTCCTAATTTGCAACCGAACCTTGGCTTTGCGTCGCTTGTGAATTGTTGTAGCCAATCGGTATTTGCGCGTTTGAAATTGTTTTCTGAAGCTGTTCTCCCTGCGTTTTCAGCAAGTTGACCAAATGATCCTCTAGGGACTTGATGGTGGAGCTGAAATTCTCTTTTGTTACATTTAAATTGGCTACAGCTTGGTATGCGGTAGTTGTATACTGCATTATGGAATTGAAGTTTTCTGGATTGGCTCCAAGACCGGCATTTGTCTGCGAAATATTATAGTATTGATCGTAATTTTGCTGTTGAGGCGAATAGGCTTGATTGAGTGTAGTGCCTCCGGGTGTGCCGATCATGAGGTTCTGGGCATTTGTTATATTTTCAATTATGGATTTAGTGTAGCCCGGAATCGAATCTCCTAGCATCTTTAAGTACTGGGACGTATTGTTTGTTCCATTATCTGTATCCAAAATTGACTTAGTTTGCGTTATATTTTGCTTGAATTGTAGCACTATGGGTAGCACATTAATATAGGTTTGCTGGGCCATAACATACTGCTTACGAAACTCCAGAATCTCTGCCTGCCGTTCAGTTAATTCGGTGCTGCGCTTTGTGAGCACATCTATCTCGTAAATGAGCTGATTTTTTTGCTGCGTTAGTTGATAGGAGCCGGTATTAAGTTCAATTTTCCGGTTAACATCAGTGGTAGTTTGTAATTCCTGATAGAGTGCATTTAATTGGCCGTCTATGGTCCCGAGTTTTATATTTCTCTCCGCAAGCGCTGCCCCTGCCTGCGATGGCTCTTGATCTATTTTCACTATGAGTTCATTCAGTCGTTGAATCTCGGTATTCAGCGCATTCGCCAGCTCTGTGCAGCTGTCCTCAGCACCATCCAGCATGTGCAGTTTTTTAACTGACTGCACCAATATTTCATCTTTCCCGCGGGATACAAGTGAATTGGTAATATTTTGCCCAACAGATGTTGCCGTTTTAAAGAGGTTAGAGCTTTTAATAGAGTTTGCAGTTGAAGAGTTTGCAAAAGTAGTTATTCTGCCAACTATGCTATCCAAAATGCCGCCAGCGCTTGTTGCGCAGCAGCAGTATTCCGGCGCCGCCAACATGGCCACACTCAGTATAGAATAAATTTTTTTCCTCATAGTATATCCTCATTTTGAATAAAGATATCATGATTCCATTAAAATTTTATTAATTTTATTTCTTTTTTTTGCAGACACTAACAATGTTTTTTTAACTCTCAAACATTACTGTTGACAGAAGCGTTGCCTTTGAGATAGAATATCTGGGGAATAGTTGGAAGTTTATAGTGTCTAGAGTTTGTTCTCTGTCAGGGAAGACTGTTGCGCGTGGCAATAGAGTTAGCCACGCCAATAATAAAACAAAGCGTAGGTTTTTACCTAATTTGCAGATGGCGTCGTTTCACAGCGACATTTTGGGAAGATGTATAAGAGCTAGAGTGTCAACATCCGCAGTGAAATCAGTGGAAAAGAATGGCGGCATTGATAGATATTTACTGAAAACTTCACCTGATCTTTTGGCTCTAAAGCTTCGAAGGATTAAAAAAATTCTTCTTGCCAGAAAGTGATTCAGGAATCGTTGGATACATTGAATCTGGCCGCAAATATAAAGCAAAAAATCCATTTCTTGTCATGTGCTATGTGGTGCGCATCCTCATGATGGATGGAATATAAATGCATGAATGTTCTCATTCTAAGGCCAAGCCGGATGTCTAATATTTTATTAAAATAAAAGTTGAATATGTATCAATGGCCATGTATCATATGGCGACCATTTGATTTTAAGGAGGAAATACTATGGCAAATGCTAATGAAAAATCAGACACTTCTGCTAAATCTAAAATTCCCAATATCAACACGGATGCGGTTATGAGCTCCTATAAAAAGAATCTGGAGATTATTGGGCTCGTAAATAAAATGTCCCTAGAGATTTGCAATGGAGTTACAAAACTTCAGGGAGCTTTCGTCAAGCAAATACTCAGCGACCTTGGCAATGTGGCTAAAAATTCAAAACCATCCGAGGCTTTTGGGAAATTCTCGGAGCTTACTCATGGTCACTTCATGAAAGCCATCGAAAACAGCAAGCAGATTTCCGAAATGATAAATACCACTCATGGAGATTTGACCAACGCCATCACTAAAAGATTGAAGGACTCTATGGAAGAGGCTAAAGATATCATAAAAAAATAGTTATAGCGAATATGAGACTGCCGCCTAATGGATCTTTTTTCATTATCAGCTTCGTAGGATCCTCATGCGCAACAAGTACATTGCGGTTCTGTGCTGCGTTTGACTGATTTCCTGCAAAAAATATTTTATTAGGCAATTGTCTCATAATAGTTCGCCGTGTTTGGCATTATTCTAAATAATGCATATCGCTAAAAAATTTGATTTTTAGCATCTGATGGTGTACTATGCTCAGTGTTTTCCAATTTGGATTGCGTTGTAGTAGGAGTGCCGATTGAGACTGTTAGAAATGCCAAAGCAGGCGAGGATTGTGTTGGGTGGGGTAATTATGCTTCTGGGTTACAGTTCCACAGTACTGGATGTTGTTCGCAAAGATTCTGACTCTCAGATTTTTGATACATCGATCGGCGATGTTGGCAGTCAGGGAGTTTTCTGTGAAAAGCATGATGGTGGCTTTGTAGCCGATTTTTTTGACGGCACATTCTTGGGCAGTTTGTCGGATGCTGACTCTGGTATCTTGATACAGAATATCCTGCATGGAGATCTTGACGATTTGCCATCCTCCAGCGAGTCAAGCGCGCCTCCCGTCTCCGAAGGCGATGTGATGGCTGGGAATAATGCAAAATCTAGCTTGGTAAAGACAATCTCGCGCGGAGAGTTTGCGGGATCGAAATTAGTGAAGAGCGAGATTCGGTCTAGTTTTTACACTGACTCTCGCCGTCTCGGTGTTCCTGCCAGCGTTGTGGACAGCGTGATCAGCAATTTATCGTCAAAGGTTGATTTCCGTCGCTCTCTGAAAAGGGGGGATCGCTTTGAGATTCTCTACTCGCCAAAAAATGAAATGCTGTGCGGAAGGATTACGACAAAGCGCGGCAAAGCCGCCGTTTATAGATTCGGCTCCGGAACTGGCGCTGCTTACTATTTCGAAAACGGCCAGAAGGTTCGCTTTGATCGTGGCAATTTCTTCGGATCTCCGTTGACTAGTGGATTGCACGTCTCTTCCTCATTTGGATATCGTCGTCATCCCATCAATGGCAGATGGGTGAACCACACCGGCGTAGACTTCATGGCTGCCTATGGCACTCCGGTTCACGCTATTTTTGATGGAACCGTAACTCGTGCATCCTACTACTGTGGCTATGGTCATTGTGTGGACATAAAACATCGATCCGGCTACACCAGTCGCTACGCGCACCTCAGCGGATACGGCGTTCGCTGTGGCGCGCACGTAAAAAAGGGCCAGATTATTGGGCGCGTCGGGTCCAGCGGTACTTCCACCGGCAGCCATTTGCATCTGGAATTGGCGAAAAACAATAAGATTCTTAATCCGCTTAGCGTAAAAATGATGCCCGGTGAAGAGGCCATGGTTCCCTATCTAAGGCAATTTAACGCTCGCAAAAGACAAATCGACTTTCTATTTGCAAAATAGGTAGAGCATTTGAATCTTTTTCGGTCTATTAAGCAAGTCTTATCGTCGCATTTGGCGTGGGCTGACTGTTGAAGCGACGATCTAGAAAAATTTCTTCTCTGGATCTAGCTTGCTCATGATAAACTGATGGGCGAGTAATTTGGGTTAGAAAGCGATGCGTCTGATCGATTCCGAAGAGCAAAGCAGAACGCTTGTCAAAGCGCTGGAGCATGATCTTCGCGACTCTCCAAAGTTGGAGCAGTTTATTGCCGTTGACACAGAATTTATCCGTGAAAATCTGGCGAAACCGCTGCTATGCTTGGTGCAGTTGGCTACAGGAAAAGAAACCTACGTACTGGACGCCATTTCCATTGCCGTATCTGTTTTAAATCCAATTTTTGAGGACAAAAAAATAAAAAAAGTCTTTTATTCGGCTAGCCAGGATTTAGAAATATTGTCCATCTACGGCCTAAATATAAAAAATTTTTACGATGTTCAATTATATGAAATGATCCTTAGCACTAACGAAATGGTTGGTTATCAGTCAATAGTTTTAAAATATTTGGGCAAGAAATTAAAAAAGGGCTACGCTCTGAGCGATTGGGGAAAACGTCCGCTGAATGCAGAGCAACTAAATTATTCCGTCGAGGATGTAACCCATCTGCGGGAAGTTTACAAAAAGCAAATTGGAGAACTAACCGCCCTTGACAGATTGCATTGGTTGGATGAAGAGGAGCATCAGTTGTTGATGAGCTCCAAAACAGAAGCTGAAACTACAGTAAATTTTCTAAGTGAGAAAAGCGCAAATGTTTTCAGGCAATTAATAACCTGGCGCAATCAAAAAGCGAAAGAGGAAAATCTATTACCAGAGCAAATAGCCCGAGACAGCGTCGTTAAAGATATATGTCGCAGGGGAATGGAATTGGTTCAAAATATGAAAAATGCGCGGCACGTAAAAAATGCACGTTTCAAAGAATTTCTGACTTTTGCCGAAACAATTCCAGAATTGGGGGAGGTCAGCGAGAAACGAGTTGCTAGAAATCCTACGCTGACTCTGCTAAGAGCGTTATTGGAGATGTGTTCAGAGCAAAAAAAAATCTCGCCTTCCATGATTGCCACCACGAAGGAACTGGAGAGGCTGTGCTATTCTTGCGGAGGCGATATCGACCACAGTGATCTGCGCTGTCTGAATGGATGGAGATATGATGTTTTCGGAAGGCATGCGGTGGCGCTTTTGGTAGGCGAAATCGCGCTGAGCGTAAGGGATTCCAGCCTGGAGATACAATGAAAAATCTGATGGCTGTTACGGCCTGCCTAAAACGTTGCTCCATTGCCATTTCCTACGAAAATAAATTTTACGAAATAAACGAAAATGTTGATGCGTCCGCTAATCTTGTGCATCTCGCCCATAATCTTGCGCAATCAAAAGATATTGACCTAAAAAAGATCAGCGGAGTCATAACAGCTTCCGGTCCAGGGTCATTCACTGGAATTCGTGTTGCTCAGAGCTTTGCCAAGGGATTGGCTATGTCGTTGAAAATACCATCGACCAGCGTCAGTTATTTTGAGGTAATTAAAAACATATGCAGAGAAAAAAATATAGGAAATAATACGCTAGTAGTTATAGGGAGCGAAAAGGGTCAGCTATACTACGAAACAAATGACAATAATTTTCACAAAATTGGAATCTCAGCACCGGATGCTTTGGGTCGCCTGTTATCCGATAAATTTTTTTTAGTCGGTGATAGCGTTGATGAAGTTGTTCACCATTGGCGAGATAGAATTATTGGGGTTTGCCGGATCGATGACTTTAGAAACGCAAAACATTTACTAAATTTCGCAGAAGCCTTAGGCGAAAAGTCTAGGATTAGCCCACTCTACATAAATGCGCAATCCAACTGCCGCTATGTGTGAAATCAATGCCATTTTTTTCTAGTTCCGCAAAAGAAAATCCAAAAAATCGCTTCTGGTCGCGCAGCATTTGGGCAATCTTCATTTATGGGTTAACCCTGAGCATATCAACGCAGATGCTCTACTCTCAATTGGCATTATATTTGAAATATGAGCTAAAAATTGGAGAATCTCGCATCGCACTCATGGATGGCTTTGTGGAGTTTGTCTCCTATTTGGTGCGCATATGCGCCGGAATTCTCAGCGACTATCTGCGCAACAGAAGATTGTTGATGATTGTAGGCTGTGCAATTTTATGCCTGATCAAGCCTATTTTTGCCATGACTTCATCTGCGGTACAGGTCCTCTGGGCTGAGATTGCCGAAAGACTGGCCAATGGAATTCAAGCATGTCCACGGGACGCTCTCATCGCAGATCAGGGACCGAAAAAACGTCTGGCGGCGGCATTTGGGCTTTTCAAATCTTTGAAAACTACGGGAGCGCTCCTGGGCGCCATAGCATCCACCGCCATCCTGCACTGGAGCAATTATAAAATTCTGTTCTGGTGTGCTGGAATTCCAGCGTTGATAGCCATGCGTGTTCTGCTCTGCATCGACGAGAGATTGCCGAAGACGCGCCTCCGCCGAACGAATCCATTCCAGAAGAAATATCTAAAGTCCCTGGACAAACGTTTTTGGATAATTCTGCTGTTGGCTGGAATTTGCGAACTTAGTCATTTCGGAGAATCTTTGTTGATTCTCAGGACAAGCGCCATTGTTTCTCCACGATTGGCTGGAATTACGGCTGTATTTATGTGTCTTGGCCCAGCGCTGCTATCCTACCCGCTTGGGTCGGCGGCGGACAGATGCGGAAAGATCCAGATTCTGAAGCTTTGCCTCTGGCTTTCCATATTTTCTTACCTATTTATGCTGGATACAAATTCTCCGGCGATAATGTTCGTCGGTGTATTTGTTTTAGGTGGGCAACAGGCTTCTCTGCAAAGCATATTTCTATCCATGATTGGCGAGTGTGTCAACGAGAGATTGCGAGCAACCGCCATCGGTCTATTCTATAGCCTAATGGGCCTCTCCTACATGACGGCTTCTGGAATTTGCGGACAACTCTGGGAAAATCACGGACACAAATATGCGTTTTTCTACGCGATGTCCATCTGCTTTCTAGGATTGGCAGCGCTAAAGTTTTTTCCCAAAACATTGCGCGAACTACAATTATTACATTAGGTTTTGTCAACGTTTTTTGTGTTTATATTAATTCAGTTATTCATTCTATGCTTCTCTTCATGCCGCGGGTGATTTTTACTCCAAATTTTTTGTGAGCGCTCTGGGTCGAGTTGGACGATTTTTCTTCATGTTTTTCAACTCTTCCATTTTCTTTGTTCTTGTTTGTTGGCTCGTTATTTGTTTTTTTATCGAAGGCCCGATGAGAAAATGGATCCGATAAAAACTTTCTGGAAGCGGGAGAAATATCTCCATCTGCGTGTCCGCCGGATGCAACGGTTATGGGCAGCGTATGTCCAAATATGTCGTTGAGAGCGTCAGTGGACATTAGCTGCAGTGGTTTCACAGAAATAGAAGGCATTCCCAGCGAACCCGTGAGCGAATAATTCGCGGCGAAAGCCTCGCTGCTCCCTTGATTATTCAAGAGCGAAGCCATGGGCAACGAAACTCCGGATATATCAAAATTATCATTAACCCTATTGTAGGCGCCTTCGTAGAAAATCGCTATGGTCGGGCTAACGGCTGTGCCTGAAATGCTTACCTGATCGCTCGTGATTACAAAATTTCCGTTGCAGAAGTTGAAGCCCACCGATATGTTGTCCGAATTCGGGAACCAACTGCTGGAAGATAGATATATCAACTTCATCAATTGTGTATTGTTTTTGGCAATAAAGTCGCTCATTTCGAAGGCTCCGGACAGTGATTGATCGGAGCCTTTGGCGGTCTTGAATACAAAATTAATGCTTCCGCCGCTGATGGTGTCCGTAATTTTGAAATATCTTAAAAATTCGCCGGCATTGGAAGCGGATAGAGATACAACACTATCGTTGGTCCCATCCAAATCCTTTGAATTCAGGGCCAGAGTTGTGTCTTCTCCTATCACCGCATAACAAGCTCCGCCTATTATTTTGCCATTTTTAATATTGAAACTACCTTTGGCATTTTTCACCTTATGATTGCCAGAGACAATCATTTCCTTCAGATCAATATAGGCTGACACCACCGTATCCTTGGCCAGCTGATTGCAGGTAGCAATTCCTCTGCTTGCATCCAAGGTATCTCCCACCGCTGAAAAGAGTATCTTATTATCAGCGTCTCTCAGAATGTTTATTTTTGCGGAAGAGTCGTTTACCTCAAACTTATCCAGAGAACAGCGAAGTATATCGCCGACATTGTTGAGAATCATGCTGCCGCTTATTTTGCTATCCTTGGAATCCAGATTTATTTTCGAAAATTCAAAATTACCGTCCTTCTTCGTAACATGGGCAGTGAACAGGCCATTGTCGTCTTTTTGTTTTAGGGCTCCGATCATGGGCAGCATCATGATGGCGTTTTTCAGATTTAGGATCACATCGTATTCTTCTTTTTCTCCGTCCCAGGAGGTGTTTATTTTCAAATTAAAATTTCCATCGCAGATTTTATGAAAATTTGGAATCAAAGCGCTTAGGAATCCAGAATTAGAAATGAAATTAAACGCTCCAGTTCCGGAATTGTTTAGAAAATCTTCTTCCATCCTTATGTTTACGCTACTACTGCCGACACTCACGTCGCCGTTTACAAATAATCCATCGCTATCCCAGAATATTTTCAGCTCTCGGCTGTGATTATCTGACTTGAAAACTCCGGTTCCTTCCACAATTCTGAAGGGAAGATCGCACTTTAGCAGCGGATCTCCTTTGACCCGAACTAACTTTAGATCCAGATTAGCTACTCCCTTGATGTCCAGCTTATCCAATGGCAATAGCGCCAATCTGTGGGAAATGTCTCGAGCATAGGAGGAAATTTCCTTGATGGTTACATCGGCGTTGATTTTTCCTATCCAGGAATCGTCTTTCTTGGACAAAAAGAACATGCCGTTATTGATTTTTGTATTTCTGAAATCCGCGCCCGTCAGTTTGATGTCGAATCCATCGTCGGAAATGCTGCCGGTGGCGCTTATATTGGAAATAACGTGATCTTCCAAAGGAATTTTAGCGTCTTTGATTTTAAAAATTCCCTGACCTATGGACAATGTTTCGGCGTCCGCTCTATTGCCAAATGCGATGGGTCCACGCAAATCAACCTTAAATAACTCCAGTTTGAATCCTGGAAGATAATTTCTAAAGGTCGGCACCGTTGATTTGGAAATATTGTTTGGCAGGAGAGCATCCATTTCCTGAACATCGACGTTGGTCAGACTTAATGTGCCGTCAATGTTTGCTACGTCTAGAAATCTGTATTCGCTCAGGGGCACTTTTATGCCTGTCAGCTGTATTCCAGAGTCTCCATAGGCTACATTTATGGAATTTATTTTGGCGCCATTTTTGGAGAAAGAGCCTGATACGCTACCGCTGTCTATTTTCTTTCCAAGATTTAGAGATAATGTATTTCTTACCGGCAATTTGATTGAGCCGGTAGCTCCGATCAAATCGAAATCTCCTCCCAAAAACTCTTTTCCATCGAAATTTAGCTGAATATTACCGGAAATTGGCAGATTATATCCCTCTATGAGAGACAGTATTCTTCCATCCAACAATATGTCGCCTCTGGTGAATGCATCGCTCACAATGGAAGGATTCAGCGATCCTAACTTTATGTCGTAGCTGTGCTTTTTTCCGGAAGTTGTTCGACTTACGCTTAGGCTCGTTGTGTATTCCTGCTCTGGCAGTAACAGAGAGCAATCAATTATTCTAGGGAATTGATTTCCGACTTTGTATTCGCAATATACATTTTTAAAATTCCAGTTTACGCCATTCAAAGCGAGCGAAACGTCGGCATTGGTGAACTTAATTAATGTATCTTTGTCCATTATTCCTTTCAGATTGTTAATGGTCGCCGATATCGGCTCAAACAGCGCCTTATTATTTCCACCTTTTTCCAAATTAGGATTAAAGGAAATACTTCTAAAGCCATTGGATATGTCAAGATTGATCTTCGGATTAGCTATGTAAATAATTTTTGGCACAAGTCTGTGTTGTTTAAGGGACTCTGTGTAATCCGGAAGAATGGAGACCCTTGGCATAGCTAGGTCGTCCAATCTCACTTTTTTCATGGTTATCTCGATGGAACCGGTTTCGGCATTTCTCTGCAACATAGCGGATTTTATGGATAAATCCATGTCCGGCAACAAACTTTCGAATTTGCTCACAATTAACGATGATAGAACGGTATTTTCAACGGATCCAAATTGTAGAAATATGCCGATGCAAATGGCTGCTATCACAATCCCCGACAATATGCCCGTAATCACGAAGGAAATTGTTCGCATAATCTTCAACATGCATCCGGATAGAGGCTTCATTATCAAAACTGAAAAGGATTCTTTTGCATAGTTTCGAAGAGAAAAATCCAGCTGCTCCATTTGATCGCTTATCGGCAAAGCTTTTTGCGCCTCCCTGTTGCCGTCAGTTCTTCTCATATTGATCAGCTTTACAGCATTACTAAAAAAATTCATAACACAAAAATCCACTATCGTAGATGAGATTCTGCTATAAAATTTTTTTACGAAAGGTTAATATTCCGAAGATTTTTTATCTTTTTTCGATAATTTTTAAAAAATCGTCTTCGGAGATGATTTTTACGTCGAGTTCTTTGGCTAGATCAAGTTTTTTCCCGGCGTTTTTTCCGGCAATTACGATGGATGTTTTGGCTGAAACTGACGAAGTCACGCGAGCTCCTAATTTTTCAGCCAATTCCTTCGCTTCATCTCGGGAAAGCTTCTCCAGCGTGCCGGTAAATACCAGTAATTGACGAGAGAATATTCCGTCATCGAGAGTCTCCACATCCGCAACCTGCACCATGCCCGAAGAAATTCCGTCTCCTGCAAGCTCCAGAACTATGCGAACATTTTCCTTATTGGCGAAAAAAACATTAAAATCGTCAACGATAGAAGTGCCTATCCCATTGATAGAAGCCAGCTTTTCTGCTTCTTTTTCTTTAATGCACTCCAGGAATTCTCTGTAATTCTTAAAAAACGCCGCCACTAATTTCGATACTGCGCGGCCAACTTGCGGAATTCCTAGCGCATTAATGAATCTATCCAGTGAAATTGTTCGAGAATCGTTGATGGATTTGAAAAGATTTTCTACAGATTGTTTTCCCCAACCATCCATATTTTCCAGCCGAAGTTGCGCATTGCGCTCTTCCAAACGAAAAATATCAGCCGGATTTGTAATAATTCCATTCTTAAAAAAATAGCGGATGTTCCGTTCGCCGAATCCATCTATGTTAAAGGCTTGCCGAGAAACAAAGTGAATCAATCTCTCAATCATCTGAGCTTCGCAGCATGGATTGGCGCATTTTATAGCCGCTTCGCTTTCCTTCTTAATTAAATCTGACTCGCAGCAGGGGCAGACGGTTGGAAATTGGAATGCTTCTGAATCTGCTGGGCGTTCTGCTAAAATTGGATAAAGAACCTGCGGAATAACGTCTCCTGCCCGCTGTAAAACTACTCGATCACCGACGCGAATATCTCGCTTTTCCAGATCGTCTTTATTGTGAAGAGTGGCTCGAGACACTACTACTCCACCAATGGTAACTGGTTTTAGTTCGGCAATGGGAGTGATGTTTCCCGTTCTTCCGACCTGTACCACTATGTCTAATACTGTCGTTTGAGCCTTTTCTGCGGGAAATTTATAGGCGATGGCGTGGCGCGGAAATTTGCTGGATGTTCCGAGTTTTTCCTGAATTGACAGATCATTAACTTTGTATACAACGCCATCAATGTCATATTCTAGATCTGCTCGTCGCTTTTCGACATTATTGTAGAAGGCGAAAGCTTCAGCTTGGTTTTTACAAAGCGCCACCGGAGAAAAAACTGTAAACCCGAGCTTTCTGAGGAAAATTAGAGCTTCCATCTGGCAGGAGTGTTTTAAATCATCAGAAACGATGGAATAGGCGAAAAAATGCAGATTTCTAGAGGCGGTCACTTGTGGATCCAGCTGTCTTAGCGATCCGGCAGCTGCGTTGCGTGGATTAGCGAACAGCTTCTCTCCATTTTGCTCTCTCTGATCATTTAGGGCGCAAAAATCTGATTTAAGCATTATAACTTCACCGCGAACCTCGAAACTTTCAGAACAATTTTCTATTTTTCGCGGAACATCGCAGATGGTGAGAATATTGGCGGTAACGTCTTCTCCCACCATTCCATCTCCGCGAGTAGACGCAGAGGTCAGAAGACCATTTTTGTAGATAATGGAAGCTGATAGGCCATCAAGTTTTGGCTCCAGCACAAAATCTATATTCTCTCCATTGGATAATTTGCTAACCCTATCCATAAAATCTGCAATATCATCTTCATTGTAAGCGTTTTCCAGAGACAGCATGGCGACGGAGTGCGTTACTTTCTTGAATTTCGACGAAACTTTTGCTCCCACCTGACCTGAAGGGCTTTTGGCGCTGCGCAATTCCGGGAATTCTTTCTCAATTTTCAAAAGTTCGTTATAGAGCGCATCGTATTCCGCATCAGTTATTCCGGGACTATCAAAAATATAGTACTGTCTGGAGCGAGTCGCTAGCAGCGCAGATAGTTCGCCATGACGTTTCTTTTTTTCAGCGTAATCCATAGTGCTCCAATATTTGCAGAGACATTATAATTAAATTCTTTTTCGGATACATGATTTTTTAAAGAATCGCATGGCAAATTACTTCAGTCTGAATCTTGCAGACAAGACAGCGGATGCCCGCTCAAATGGGAGCTTATTATTTTCTCTAAAAATTGCCCAAAAATGTTCTCCAAATCAGCCCTAATAGAAATTGCTTCCCGATATTGTCCGTCACTCAGAGCTCTTCGCAGCTCGTTCATTTTTTCTCCGGCTATGTTTCTTGCGTTTGTCGGAATTTTTTCCAGTATGGATTCCCAGAATTTTAACATCCGCTCGGACTCTACTTTTATGCCAATATTCAAAGCCTGCGCCGAATCGGTTTCTCTATGTGCAGCAGCTTTTTCCAGAATTGAAATAATCTCCCGATCAGAAAGACCAGAGGATGGCCTAACGACTATGGATTGCATGACATGAGTATTTTCCTCTCGAGCTTTTACACTGAGAAGCCCGTTAACATCTATGGAAAATTCTACGATTACTCGCGGCTGCCCTGCCGGCATAGGAGGAATATTATTTAGCTCAAATCTAGCCAAAGATCGGCATTCCTTCGCCAGTGGTCTTTCTCCTTGCAGCACTTGAAATTTGATGCCTGTTTGATTGTTTTGATAGGTGGTATACTCTCGTTTCTCAACTATTGGAATGGGCGTGTTGCGGTGTATTATTCTGTCAACGCCACCTCCAAATGTCTCGATTCCAAGAGTCAGAGGAACAACGTCTATCAGAAGAGGTCTCTGCGTTGGCGCGTCATCTCTTGATTTTACAAGGGCGTGCTTGCTTGCTATGGCATGAGCATAAATGGCGGCGCCGCGAGCAACTGCTTCCTCCGGATTTATATCGTCAAAAATTTTTGTTCTGAAATGCGCTGCTGCGTAGTTTTTTATTAATGGTAGCTTTGTCATTCCTCCAACCATAATCACACCGTCAAGATTTTTCTGCGTTACAGCGGCGTTGGAAAGCGCTTCATCGGCTATCTCAATGGTTTCCCTCAGGCAAGCGCTCATCAAGTCTTCTAAAATTTCCTGCGATAGCTTAAATTCATAAACTTTATTTTTAATGGAGTATTTTTTTCTAATTTCTCGCTGACGCCCCAATTGTTCTTTAAGTTCTTTGGCGATAAGCTTCCCAAGATTTTTTTCATTTTCGCTGAGATTTTCTGGACTTAATTCATGGGCGCGCAAATTATAGTTCAGTATTGCCGCATCAATGTCGTCTCCTCCGAGATAATTATTACCGCCGGTGGCCAACACCTGAAATATGCCACCCAACAACCGAAGAACTGAGAAATCAAAGGTTCCGCCTCCCAAATCATAGACGGCAAATATTCCCTCCGTTTTTTTATCCAATCCAAAGGCAATGGCCGCCGCCGTCGGCTCGTTTATTAGTCGTAGAACATTTATGTCGGCAATGGCGGCCGCTTGCTGAGTAGCAACTCTTTGCAAATCTGAAAAATGAGCTGGCACTGTTATTATCGCGCCATCTATTCTCTGTTCCAGTTTTTGCTCGGCAATATTTTTTAAATATGCAAGGATATCGGCAGAAATTTCCACGGCATTTCTACCGCAAAATTTATCCGATCTTCCCATAAATCGTTTGACTGAAAATACCGTGTTAGTCGCATCCGCCCTGTAGATGGCCTCCTGTCCTACTATGGCTCTAGCTCCAGAGTAATTTACGACGGACGGAACTGTGGCTCTGCCTTCCACTTCGAGAACTCTGGGAGCTTCGCCATCCATATAAGAAATCAGAGACACGGTAGTGCCTAGATCAATCCCCGCTGTAAACATCATCGCTAATTTTTTCTAAAAACGAGGATACAAAACGTAGTTGACTTAAAATTTTGCTGAACTTCTCGATGTTTCCTTCGTTTTTGCCCAACGATTCCAGCATTACCTGCATTTGATTTTTTAAATTCTCCTGAAATGCCTTTTTCCCCTTCAGCGAAGTCAAAGCGCTGTAACTTTCTTGCCATTCGAAAGTTTTCATAACAACGTCCGGAAATGCTTCTTCGACGTTCACATTTTTCACTTGAAGAAAGTGCTCCGCTCTCTTTAGTGGATCCAGCAACGTTTTATAGGCTGCGTTCAAAAGAGCAGAGCCGCTTTGATTGGAGCTATGGTCATTGGCGTCCGGATGCAATCGAGATTGTTTCTGCAAATAAACCTGCAATAACTGCGACTCATCCAGATAGTAGGAAACAGGAATCTCCAGAAACTCGAAATAGTTCATCGGGTAATGTTACGAACAACACTTGCCGGCGCATGCAGCCTGAGGATCTTCCATTCGAAAGGATTTTCCGCATCCGCATTTGGTTCTGGCATTTGGATTCTCAAAAACCACATTGCCTCCCATGGGGCTTTTCACGTAATCCACGATCATGCCCGAAACAAGCATTACAGCCCTAGAAGCTACGTATATTTTCACTCCTCCCTCCTCGATCAACACGTCGGACGGATTAATACATTTCACAAAATCCAACTGGTAGGTCATGCCGCTGCAACCTCCCGGAACTACGTCGACACGAATTCCGGCAGATCCATTTTCATCCAACGACTTTTTCATAAAATCCAGAGCATTTTGCGTTAGCGTTAATAATTTCTCCATTTTACTCCTTTCTTTTGGACATATAATTTTCGATAGCCTTTGCTATGGCTTTTTCCGCTAAAACCGAACAATGAGCCTTTATCGGCGGCAGGGAAAGATATTCGGTAACATCCCGATTTTTTATTTCTTTGGCTTGATCCAGCGTTTTTCCCCTAACCCAATTAGTCATTAGGGCACTGGAAGCAATGGCTGCACCACAGCCGAAAGTTTTAAACTTCGCGTCGGAGATTTTTCCTTCCTTATCCACTTTAATTTGAAATTTGATGACGTCTCCGCAGCTGGGAGCTCCGACAATGGAAGTTCCCACATTCGAGTCCTCTTCATCCAAACTTCCAACATTTTTTGGATTGGCGTAAAGATCCATTACTTTCTTGGAATATTTCATTTTAACCTCCTTTGCTCCAAATCGGACTTATTTTTCGCAATCTATTTACCACTTCTATGATTTTTGAAGACACATAATCAACCTCTTCGAAGGTTGTGAAACGGCCGAGACCAATGCGCAGAGATGAATGCGCCAAATCCTCGTCAATGGAGAGGGCCTCCAGAACATAGGACGACTCCAGCGAGGCCGACGTGCAGGCTGAACCAGAAGATAGGCAGACATCTCTCATGCCCAGCATAATTCCTTCTCCTTCAATGCCGCTAAAGCTAAAATTCAGACATCCAGGAATTCTTAGGTTCCGATCACCGTTGAGATACACGTCCTCTAGACCTCCGAGAATCTTTCCCATAAAGTAATCCTTGTACTCGGTCAGCCTCTCGTTTTCCCGAGTCATCTCCCAGCCGGAGATTTCGCAAGCCGTTCCCAATCCTACGCAGAGAGGAGTTGGCAGCGTTCCGGAGCGAAATCCGCGCTCCTGACCTCCGCCGAAAAACAGCGGCGCTAATTTTATATGTGGACTTTTCCTGACATACAAAGCTCCTATTCCTTTGGGGCCGTAAATCTTATGGCCGGAAATGCTCATGAGATCCACCTGAGAAGCGTCAATCTTAATTTTGCCAACAGCCTGAGCCGCGTCGGTGTGGAATAACACGCTGTGGCTGCGGCAGATGGCGCTTATCTCGTCCAGAGGCTGAATAACGCCAATTTCGTTATTTACGGCCATTACGGAAACCAAAATAGTCTTATCATTTAGGGATTTTTTTAGCGCGTCAAGGTCGACGATACCATTTCCTGAAACTGGTAGGACGACAACATCAAACCCCTCATTTTTTAGAGCATAACACGCCTCTAGCACACACTTATGCTCTATGGCGCTGGTAATTATTCTATCGCCTTTTTCTCGATAAAAGCGAGCAACTCCCTGAATGGCTAGGTTATTCGACTCGGTTGCGCCGGAAGTAAAAATGATATCATCCTTGCTGGCGGCTTTTATGAGTGCTGCTACCTGGGCGCGAGCTTTCTCCACCGCTTCTTCGGCGCGCTCTCCTAAAACATGACTTCCCGACGCTGGATTCCCAAAATCTTCGCAAAAATATGGAAGCATCGCCTCTAGAACTCTGCGATCGCATGGCGTAGTCGCTTGGTAATCCATATAAATAATCTTCTCTGCCACTTTTACACCTCTACCGTGCGGTAATTATATTTAAATAGACATGCCAGCGCAATAGCTGGTGACATCAGCAAATGAGGGCTTCCTTATAAAACAATATGCTCGCAGTGATAATGATTGTTTTGTCGTTATTTCCGTCATTTGCCTAACCCGATTCGTTATGGTAGCCTTACATTGATATGCTTGGCTTTAAACCATGAGAATACACTTTGTTTGTTCATTTAATGCCAGGTCGAAGAGCGCCTTTCGGCATATGGTCAAGCAGTATGGACAGTCAGAGCTTGCGGAGGCAGAGTGTATAGTCGTGCTTTCGGGAGACGGCACTGTACTGAGAACATTGCACGATACCTTTGATAAAAAAATTCCAGTTTACGGTATGAATCGCGGTGGCATTGGTTTCCTCACCAATAATTATTTCAAAGACAATTTAGAAGAAAGGATACGGCAAGCTACGCAGTTGAAAATTCATCCCCTGAGAGTGATAGCTTCGCGGGACAGCGGCGAATCGTTCAATACCATCGCCATTAATGAGCTCTATCTGCTGCGCGAAACACACCAATCGGCTAAAATTAAGGTTAGAGTCAACGGAGTTTTGAGGATTAAGGAATTGATCTGCGATGGGCTAATAACGGCTACTCCCACCGGAAGTACGGCCTATAACTACTCTGCGGACGGACCGATAATTCCGGTGGGGACAGGATTGGTGGCGCTGACACCCATAAGCCCGTTTCGTCCAAGGTGTTGGCGAGGTGCACTGCTGAATACCGACACGATGCTGGATTTTGAAGTCATAGATCATCTGAGAAGACCTGTCTGCGCAGTGGCGGATTATGCTGAATTTCGCCAGGTGTCCAAAGTGAGCGTTTTTGAGGATAAAAGTATAGCGCTTACTCTGTTACTCGATGCGAACAACACTCTCGAAAAGAAAATTCTAGACGAGCAATTCGCCGTTTGATTTTCTAGCGATTTTCTTATACAATAACACCTCATTTGTGGAGTTTTATTATGGCCAAGACGGCAACCATGACTGTTAAGATGCTAAGCACAGCTGATACCGGCTTTTTCTACGTAAAGAAGAGAAATCCCCGCAAGCAACCGGAGAAAATGGAAATGAAAAAATACGATCCAGTCGTTCGGAAGCATGTTCTCTTTAAGGAAGCGAAGATAAAATAAACGCAGAAACAGAATAAAGACTAGCGTTTGTTCTATTGCAGCTGAATAATTTTCTTGAACTCTTCGATTCTGAGGCTGGCTCCGCCGATCAGCAGGCCTTGCAGGTTTTTGCATGCTAAAATTTGTGCCGCGTTGTCGGCGGTTACGGATCCTCCGTAGATCAGTGAACGCTCGTTTGAATCTCCGAGTTTACTTTGAATGAATGCCAAAGAATCTTCGATTTCTACAATGGTGGGAGTTTGCCCCGTACCAATGCTCCAGACTGGTTCATAGGCAAATAGCGTCTGCCCCAATGCTCTAGCGCTCGTGAATTGATGGAGTTGGTCTGACAAAATTTCACGCCAGTTTCCGCGATCCTCTGCTTTTTCTCCAACGCAAACTATGGGAATTAAGTTTTCTGCTATGGCCGCTTCCCATTTTTTGTGGATCAGGGCATTGGTTTCATGGAAAATAGCGCGTCGCTCCGAATGGCCGATAATGACGTACTTGCAGCCAAGTTCCTTCAACAACCGCGGGCTATTTTCTCCGGTGAAGGCGCCTTTGGGCTCATGGAAACAGTTTTGGGCTCCCACATAATGTCGAAAATTATGAAATCTCTCGATCAAGACAGCCGGAGGGCACACAACCACTGTGTGGGAAGTGTTTAGGCGATTAATTTCCTCCACAAATCGTTTTGCAAACTCTACATCGCCGTTCATTTTCCAATTCGCTACTATTATTTTCATTGAAAACTTCCTTTCTTTTGGGGTTGCTCCCAAAAACAAGTGCTAATAATATAGCTGCATATTTATCGGAGAACAAACATATGTTGGAGTTTATTCGCAGGCATTCTAGCTCCATTGGCGTAAAGATTTTCCTAACAATTCTGGCATTGACATTTGTTTTTTGCTTTGGGCTTCCGGATGTAATTAGAAAACTTTCCGGCAAAGATTATCTAGTAAAAATAGGAAAAGTTAGGATAAGTCCAGCCGCCTTCAAGCAGGAGAGAGCTAAGAAGATTAATATGCTAAAAAGCTCCAATCGCAACATTGATGAAAAAAGTCTCACCTCTGGTATTCTGCATCAGATTATATGGGAGAATATCATTGATCTTGCTTCCAGAGATTTTGGGTTTATCGTTTCGGACGGAACCATGAAAGAATACATTGGCGGAATGCACATGTTTCGGGATGAGCGGGGCCGCTTCAATGCAAGTTTGTTGCGCAATCTACTGTATAAGTTGCAAATTCCAGAGCAAATGTTTTTGGAATTGTCCAAGAAAGAAATCAAAAGCGCTCTGATCAAGGCCGCTCTGAAGTACGTCGCCATAACGAATGAGATTGATTTATATACCAGCGCGCATCTGGAGAAAAGAAAATTGTCTCTGGTGGAGCTCAATCCAGCCTCGTTCGAAGTTAAGGAAAAACCATCCGTGGATAAGTTGATGGAATTTTATCGAAATAATTCAGACTTGTTCATGGTGGAGGAGTTCCGTTCTTTCCAGATTTTGGAGCTGTCGGAATTGTCAGTGGAGAAGGACATCGTCCTGGCGGAAGAAGATTTGAAGGAGGCCTACGAATACGCTCCGGAAAGGAAGGAGCGCACCTATGAAGAGATGAAGACAGAGCTCAGCGTTAATCTCAAGCAGGAGAAATTGCACAGCAGAATTAATGAAATTACGCGCCAGATCGAAGATACGCTCATGGCAGGAGAAAGCGTCGAGAATGTGGCAAAAAAATTTAATTTAAGAGTAACGAAAGTGGAGAATGTTAATGGGCAAAATAAAAACGCTAAATCTCAGGAAGTCCTAAAAGTTTCGCATAAGAATGATATCATATCTATCGCTTTTTCCATTGATGAAGGGACGGATAGTTCGTTTTCCGAGGGTCAGGACGATAAAGAGAAAAGAATTTTCTGGCTGGTGCATTTGGATAGCGTAACGCCGAAACATGTAGAAGAATTTGAGAAGGTTTCGGATAAAGCGCTGCAAGAATGGATTAAAGACCAGCAGCATCGCAAAGCTCTGGCCATGGCCAATGATTTTGTAGCAAAGATAAATGAAGGCGGCAGTCTGGAAAAATTAGCCACCGAGAATGGGCGGATTTCCAATACATCTCCGGCATTTGATCGCAGTGGAGCGGTAACCGATGATAAAAGTAAAAAATTTGCAGATATAATATCTGTCATTTATAAAGAGGCATTTAGCAAAAACAAAGGGGATGGTTCTCAAAAAGAAATAAACGGGAAGATTGTGGCGTATCAGATTAAGGACATAATTTCCTCTGAGCAAAATGACTCCAAGGATGCGGCCAAATATAGGACGAATTTATCCCAAGAAATGACCGATGATTTATATCAGGAGCTGGTGGGGTATCTGTCCAAAAAATACGAAGTCACCATCAACTATGAAATGTTGAAGGAGAGCACTGAAGGCCTGGATACTTCGGAGCTTGGCGAAATATTTTAGTTATCCAAGAGGCGAAGCCTCCAGATTAATGTTGCGCTAATCATGCAAAAAGTGTATAAGCTACCAATATTCTGGATGGTACTGGTGGTTTTTCGGAGCGTTTTGGTTGATGAGACATGAATCTTTATGAAAATATTTTTATAGGACGACAGGATCTTTCCCAGCAGCAAATCGAGGCGTTGGGCGCTAGCCTAGGCCTTTTTATCACGCAAAATTCTGGGGAAGTTGTTCGCAGCGAATATTGTGGATCGAGGAATTTAGCCTACCCCATTAAGAAAAATCATAAGGGCCACTACTACATAATGCAGATGAAAGCTTCGAGAGAGGCTGTTGCTGAGCTAAATCGCGTCATGAGAATTAACGAAGACATAGTGCGTCATATGGTTGTTAGGGTAGACAAATTCGACGATAGGGATAATTTAATTACGCAGGCGAAAGCGTCCAACGATGATTTTGCAGCATCTCGGGACTCTGGGTATCGTTCTAGCAACAAATATAATGTTGTGGAATCAGGCGCTACCGTTGTTGAAACAGAGGAGAAACCTTTATGAACGAAAACAATGCGCCCAGGACCAGAGACAGGCAAACGTCTTGGAAAAGAATGAATTTCAAGAAGAAGGCTTGCCCATTTGAAAGTGGAGTTCTGAAGATTGATTATAAGGATCCGCGCACGCTCCAGAAATTCGTTTCGGAAAACGGGAAAATATTGCCCTGCAGAATTTCTATGGTTTCTGCGAGAAAACAGAGAGCGCTGGCTTTGGCCATAAAGAGGGCTAGGTATCTGGCTCTTTTGCCATACGTTGCAGAGTAGCGGAGCAGCTTTTTCTAATTTTGTATCTTGCGATTCAATGTTTTTCCACACCGAAAACAATTTTAACGGATGGCTGTGTTTGGATAAGCCAGCTGGAATTTCATCTAATTTCGCCATGCTCAAGGTTAGAAAAATTCTGCGTCAAAAAACCGGCTATGTGGGAACGCTGGATCCGTTTGCCACCGGAGTTCTTCCCATTGCCGTCGGTGAAGCGAAAAAATTTATTCGATTCATCGAAGATTCAGACAAGAAGTATGTTTTCACTGTGTCTTTTGGAGTAGCCACTGATAGCGTTGATAAAGATGGACGAATTGTGGCTCGCACATCCAAAATTCCGTCCAAGGACGATATTTTAAAAGTCATTGATGAATTTCATGGAGAGATTGAGCAAATTCCGCCGATTTTTTCAGCCATAAAAATACGAGGGAAAAGAGCCTGCGACCGAGCCAGGAATGGCGAGAGTCTGCGTATGCCTTCTAGAAAAGTAAATATATTTTCCATTAAAATGATGGAAGAGAATCTGGAAGATGGCGAAGCAACATTCAAAGTTTCCTGTTCCAAAGGAACCTATATACGCAGTTTAGCGAGAGATATGGCTGAAAAAGTAGGCTCTCTAGGTTATGTAAAAAGTTTGCGCCGTAGCAAATCTGGTTTTTTTTCTCTAAAAGATTCGATTTCTCTGGAAAAGTTGATAAAAATGGGAGATACTGCGCAGATGGCAGATATTTTGATTCCACTTGAAAGACCGCTGGACGACATCCCGGCTTTGAATTTGGGGGATCGCGATATCGGCATGCTGCGGAATGGCCTTCGCTTGACCATCAAGAAGGAAGAGGTTTTTTCGTCGGAGGTTAGAATTTTCGACGATGTAAATCAAAGGTTTCATGGGATCGGATTTGTATCCAGCAATGGCGAGCTGAAGGTTGTTAGGATGTGTATTAGAAATTGGGGGATTATATAGATGTCGAGAAAGAGCGAGATAATGAGCAAGTTTGCAACTCACGAAGGAGACACTGGTTCTTCGGAGGTGCAGGTGGCGATTCTGACTAATAGAATCAACGAACTGGGCGAGCATCTGAATGTCCACGTGAAGGATTTTCATTCCCGAAGGGGATTGCTGGCCATGGTGAGCAGAAGGAGAAAGTTGCTCGACTATTTGAAAAGGGTCAGCAACGAGCGATATTTGAAGTTAATCGCAGCGCTTGGATTGAGAAGATAATTTTGGCATTTTACGGGAAAAAGTAATGGTGATAAAAAAAGAAATAAAATGGGGCGACAGAAAACTTTCCATTGGGACTGGATTCCTCGCGAATCAGGCTACTGGATCGGTTTTAGTTAAATATGAGGATACGGTTGTTCTATGCACCGTTGTTGCCGACAAGAAGCCGAGCGCTAATACAGATTTTTTCCCTCTCACCGTAAATTATGTGGAAAAGGCCTATGCTGCCGGAAAAATTCCCGGAGGATTTATAAAAAGGGAAGGCCGTCCATCGGAAAAAGAAACTCTAGTATCGCGCCTGATAGATCGCCCGATTCGTCCTTTGTTTCACAAAGATTTTAAGAACGAAACACAGGTGATCTGTACAGTTCTGAGTTTTGATGGGAAAAATGACGCTGATATTATCTCTATCATAGGAGCTTCTGCAGCCTTAACTCTGTCTGGAATTCCGTTTTTGGGACCCATTGCGGCTGCAAGGATAGGATGCGAGAATGAAAAGTTCCTGTTGAATCCATTAATTGGGCGGGAAAGCGATCTTGATTTAGTTATTGCCGGATCCAGAGATGGGGTCTTGATGGTGGAATCCGGAGCTCGCGAATTATCCGAAGCAAAGATGGTAGAAGCACTGAAATTCGGACATGATGCATTTCAGCCAGTTATCGCCATGATTATGGAGCTGGCCGAAGAGGCAGCCAACAATCCATGGAAAGTATCAGAGCCGAGCAAAAAACCGGCATCTGTAGCCAAACAAATAAAAAAGAAATTCTCCAAAAGCATAGAAGAGGCCTATGAGAAAGTTGGCAAAAAGGCCAGAAACGAAGCTCTTTTTGAGCTTTTTGAGGAGATAACGTCATTCTTTGCGGATCACGACGATGAAGCGAACGAAGTCGATCTTCGCGAGGCCTTTGAAGAGGTGTGCTCTTCCTTTATGAGAGAAAAAATATTGAAAACAAAGAAGCGCATAGACAATCGTGGTACAGCGGACATAAGGGATATAAGCACTTACGTTTCCGTGTTGCCCATGGCGCATGGGTCGGCTGTCTTCACTAGAGGTGAAACTCAGGCTCTGGCTGTGGTGACTTTGGGAACAGCTCAGGACGAGCAGATGGTGGATGCACTCTCCGGAGAATATAAAGAAAGGTTTATGTTGCATTATAATTTTCCTTCATTCTCGGTGGGGGAGATTGGGCGCCTTGCTCCTCCAGGGCGACGCGAGATTGGTCACGGCAAATTGGCCTGGAGAGCAATCGTTCCGGTGCTACCCTCCCGAGAGAATTTTTCCTATTCGGTGCGGGTGGTGTCAGAAATTCTAAGCTGCAATGGGTCATCGTCAATGGCAACGGTGTGTGGGTCTTCTTTGGCGCTAATGGATGCTGGCGTACCACTGAAGAATGCTGTTGCCGGCATCGCCATGGGGTTAATCATGGAGGATGGAAAATACGAGATTCTCAGCGATATCCTGGCCGAGGAAGACCATCTAGGAGATATGGATTTCAAAGTGACCGGCACCGAAAAAGGCATTACCGCGCTGCAAATGGACATAAAAATATCCAGCATAGCATTCGAGATACTGGAAAAAGCACTGATTCAAGCTCGGGAAGGGCGGCTGCATATTCTGGAGAAAATGTCCGAAGGGATAGAAAAGCACAGACCAAAGCTTAACGAAAATGCTCCTAAAATGTCGTCGATTTTAATTCCTAAGGATAAAATTCGCGAAGTGATAGGCAGTGGCGGCAAAGTAATTCGCGAAATCATTGAGCAAACCGGCGCTAAAATCGACATTGACGATAATGGAAATGTCACGGTGACGGCACAGAATACAGCTTCTATGGAAAACGCTCTCGCTAAAATCAGGGAGATTGCTTTTGATCCTGTTGATGGCGCGATTTATGTGGGAAAAGTTGTGAAAATCATGGATTTTGGAGCTTTCGTGAATTTTTACGGAGCCCGAGACGCTTTGGTGCATGTTAGCGAAATGTCTCATAAGCGTGTTGAAAAGGTAACGGATGTTCTGGCGGAAGGCGATGAAGTGAAGGTAAAGTTTTTGGGATACGACAGCAGAGGTAGAGCAAAGCTAACAATGAAGTTGGATTGACATATTATTAGTTGGGCGCAAAAATGAGTAAATAGCGCTATCTTGTTATTAGTAGTTGTTTTGGTTTTAGGGCAGTAGTGCATGCATACTTTATCTCTCCATGATATAAAATGTGGCCTTTTAAATAAAAAGTTTTCTTCCGTTGAAATAACTAAGCGCTTTTTGGGAAGAATTGAGAAATATAAGCACTGGAATGCATTTATTACAGTGTGTGAAGAGTTGGCATTGCAATCAGCGCAGCAATCTGATCAGAGAATTTCAAATGGAACGGCCAGGGAATTGGAGGGAATTCCAATCGCTCTGAAAGATTTGTTTCTGACAAAAGGTATCAAAACGACCGCTGGATCGAAGATGCTGTATAATTTTGTCCCACCCTATGAATCCACTGTGTCGCAAAAATTGTTGGATGCCGGAGTAGTACTTCTGGGCAAAACCAATATGGATGAATTCGCAATGGGATCCTCAAATTTGACTAGTTACTATGGTCCAGTTGTAAATCCCTGGAGTCGAGATAAAAAATTAGTGCCCGGAGGTTCTTCCGGAGGATCTGCAGCCGCAGTTGCCGGATATTTATGCGCTGCAGCAACTGGATCTGACACAGGAGGATCTGTGCGGCAACCGGCAGCGTTCTCGGGAATCGTTGGGTTAAAGCCAACCTATGGCAGGTGCTCTCGCTACGGAATGGTGGCATTTGCTTCTTCCCTCGATCAGGCGGGATCATTAACGGCGACTGTGCGTGACGCTGCAATTTTTCTGAGCGTAATTTCCGGCTATGATGAGAAAGATTCCACATCGGAGAATCGCGCTGTTCCGGATTTTAAGTCGTTTGCCGGAAAATCCATAAAAGGGCTAAAAATAGGCATTCCACGGGAATACGCCGTTGAAGGAATGTCCGATGATATAATAGATTTCTGGAAAAAGGGTGGTAAAATCCTAGAGGAAGCTGGTGCGGAAGTGATGGAAGTCTCGCTTCCCTATTCGAAGTACGCACTACCGGCCTACTACATCGTTGCTCCAGCAGAAGCGTCCGCCAATCTTGCTCGCTATGATGGCATCAGGTATGGTTTTCGCGCCGAAGGCAAGTCCCTGAAAGAAATGTACGAAAATACGAGGACCGAAGGTTTTGCTGACGAAGTGAAGCGTCGAATTTTAATCGGCACCTATGTGTTGTCGGCCGGATATTATGATGCATATTATCTAAGAGCTTTAAAAATCCGCGAATTAATTCGGCAGGATTTTTCTTCTGTCTTTCAGAAAGTTGATCTGTTGCTGACTCCCACTACTCCAACCAGCGCATTTGCTTTTGGAGAAGAGCCTAAGGATCCGGTTACAATGTATCTTAATGATGTTCTTACCGTTACGGCGAATATGGCTGGATTACCGGGCATTTCCGTTCCTATTGGGTTGGATAAGCTTGGTCGTCCACTGGGACTCCAACTAATTGCTCCGCATTTTATGGAAGAATTGCTGGTGCAGGTAGGCTCTGTTCTGGAAAAAGAGGCTAATTTCCCAACATTAGGGGAGGCTATGTAGTGGCTTGCGTTGAAACTTCCAGTGAAAAATGGGAAATGGTTATAGGGCTAGAGGTTCATGCCCAGATCGTTTCGAATTCGAAGCTGTTCTCTTCAGCTTCTACAAAGTTTGGAGCCGCTCCCAACGAAAATGTTTCTCTGGTAGATGCGGCGCTTCCGGGCGTTCTGCCGGTGATAAATTCATTTTGCATAGATCAGGCAATTAAAACTGGCCTGGGTCTTAACGGAGATATAAATCTTGTATCCATTTTTGATAGAAAAAATTATTTTTACCCGGATTTGCCGCAAGGATATCAAATATCCCAATACAAACATCCCATTGTGAGCGGCGGATACATTGAAATTGAAATAGCCGATGGTAGCGCAAGAAAAATCAATCTTGAACGCATTCACGTGGAGCAGGATGCCGGCAAGAGCATTCACGATCAAAGTGCCGCCAAGTCCTTCATAGATCTCAATCGTGCTGGAGTAGCTTTGATGGAAATTGTGACTCGTCCCGACATGCGAAGCGCCGATGAGGTATCGATTTTTCTGCGCAAGTTAAGGTCCATTCTGCGCTATCTCGGAACCTGTGATGGAAATATGGACGAGGGCAGCATGAGAGCCGATCTAAACATATCGCTGCATCGTCCTGGCACAGAATTGGGAACTCGTGCAGAAATAAAAAATGTGAATTCCATAAAATTCCTAGTCAGCGCTGTAGCTTTTGAAGCTGCAAGACAGATCGAAATTCTGGAGTCCGGAGGAACAGTGGAGCAGGAAACTAGGCTTTTCGACGGTGCAACCGGAGAAACGCGCCCCATGAGATCTAAGGAGGACGCCCAAGACTATAGGTATTTTCCAGATCCGGATCTACCACCCTTAGTGCTGAAGCAATCACGCGTCGATGCGATTCGCAGGACAATTCCAGAATTGCCGGATGCAAAAACCAAAAGATTGCAGCAGGAGTATGATTTGCCCCACTATGATGCAACCTTGATAGCTTCAGAAATGGAGATTTCGAACTTTTACGAGTGTGCCCTGAAGACTATAAAATCTCCTGGTAAAGATGAGGCAAAGACACTTGCCAATTGGCTGCTGGGAGAGCTTTTTGCTCTCCTGAAGAAGCACGATAAATCCATTAGCGAAAGCAATGTTTCGTCGGAAAATCTCGCGGCGTTGGTGGCGCTGATCCGAACCAACGTAATTTCCGGCAAAATAGCAAAAGACGTGCTGGAGATCATATGGGATACCGGGAAGCATCCAGCCGCTATAGTCCAGGAAAATGGTTGGAGACAGATTGTATCTGCGAATGAGATAACGGTTTGTTTGCAGAAAGTGCTTGCACAAAACGTCGATAAAGTTGCAGAATATAGGGACGGGAAGGAGAAGCTTTTCGGTTTTTTCATAGGTCAGGCCATGAAGGAAACACAGGGCAAGGCAAATCCACAGCTGTTGAATGAAGTTTTGCGCAAACTTCTTGAGAAAGGAGAGTGAAGAGTTGGTAGGCAAGAATATGAACGAAGTAAATAAGTCGGTGGAGAAATCTGATTCTGCATGCGGGATCTGTGGAAAGCGTTCCTGCCTTTTGGGAGCAGCTGTTGCTCTGATTTTGCTTTTGGTCGTAGCTTATTATCTTCACGGATCTTGCTGTAAAAAAAGCGTCAGCGGCGTCAGTTGCGTTGATGTCAATAATGGAGAGTGCTCAGGAAAGATTGCATTGCTTCAGGCGGAGATATCTCGACTGAAGTCGGAGATGCAGGAACTCATGCTGCGCACTGATCAGAAATTGGGATTGGGGCGAGATGGTATCCGTGAAAAATGGAAAGCTTGGGTGGCTCTTAGATTCCTGATCGAATCCGGTGAGCCATTGGAGGAGGAGTTGGAGCGATTTCGCAAATTGTTCGCGGATGATGAAGAAACTTTAAAGTTGGTTGAGGAACTAATACTTGACCTTAATCCAGCTGCGAACGATAATGGAGCGCTGGCGATTTGTAAAAAGTATTTAAAAAAGGTGATAAAATTTAAGAAAACAGATTGTGGAAAATTAATGAAAATTTCTGGTTATGTGTTATCATCGCCGGGTTATAGCGAGGAGAAAAAGAAATGAGTAAATTGTTCATGGAAATACTCAAAGTTGTTTTGGTGGTTGGCTTAATAGTGGCGGCCGCATATCTTACTGGAAATTGGGAAGCCTTGGTACGTCTTTTAAAACACGGTGCGCAGGAGATAGTAGAATTGGCGACGCGCATACACACCGAGCTTAGTGGTCTTAAAGAGCACTTCAAATGACAAATGATGCGCAATGTTTTGCGTGGAATAGGGGGAGATATTTTCGCTTTTTTGAAGTTTGTGCTATTTTTGGCGCTGTTTTCTGTGGCGGCATACTATGGTGGAAGTGTTTCGTTTGGTGAAGCTTCAAATTCTGTTGACGTTCATGTTGCTGTTGTGGTGCTGGTCATCGGCGCGCTCGGCTACCTTTTAGAGAAAATTCACCTACTTCTTCGCAGGATATGCTCTATTTTTTGTGGAAAACCTAACCATGAAAAGGGGTTGGACAACCTGCAGTCTGCCTTTTCGAGTATGCTGCTGCGGGATGCATCGTCGGCTGCCAAGTTTATAGGAAAAGCTAAAAAATATTTGGGCGATATTCCTTTGATATCTTGGCTTGAAGGGCAAATGAATCTTGCCAACAACGAGGAACATGCGGCTAAGTCTATTTTCTACGCTCTGTCCGCGCGCGAAAAAAAAACTGTCTTCGGAGCGCATAGTCTATGGCAAATTGCCGTAAAAAATAAGGTCGACAGCGACGCGTTAAGCGCCATAAATTCCATACTAAATATAGCGCCTAATTCGCAGAAGCTAATCCTGCAGGCCATAGCTATTTCGGTGAAAAGTAAAAACTTTTCCATGGCAAGAAGACGACTATCGTCCCTTAAAAAATGCACAAAAAGCAGGATTCTAGAGGCAATAATCCATTCCGAGGAAGGTGTTTTTACTAGAAATATTGAACTAGTAAAAAAAGCTTTTAGGTTGGCTCCAGAACTGACAAGCAATGCGATTTTTTATGCGGAATTGCTTGCAAAAGACGGCGAATATAGAAGCGCGCGCAAAGTCCTACGGAAAACATTTAAAGATTTCCCAACTCAGGAGATTTTCGATAGATATATTTCTTGCGGAGAGGATTTTTCCGATGTCGATAGGATGAAATTGGCCAAAAAGCTGCTAAATGAAGCTCCGGAATCCTGGATCGGATATTTCGGACTTGCTAAGCTGCTTGCGCAGGCTGGCATGCTGCAGCAGGCGTTTCAAAATTTGCTGACGGCCTACAATATGGAGCAATACGATTTTATTGCCAACGAATTGACAACGGTAGCAGTTATGCTGAATGACCCAAAACCGACTGCAGCGGCAGATATATTATTGAATCCCCTCAAATCTAAGCGCGTAGTTTTCTTATGGAAATGCGCTGAATGCGGAGCAGAGGAGAGCCGCTGGGCTGCGGTATGTGGACGCTGCAATGGAATAGCTGACTATCGCCGGGCAGTCAATGTTATTGTGGATAATCTCACCAACGAAGTTGAACAGATTCGTCATGATTCTGCTTGATTTCGATTTCTGGTGCGATCGGAGGGAATTGAACCCACGACCCCGAGATTAGGAATCTCGTGCTCTATCCATCTGAGCTACGACCGCACTAACAGAGCGTCAGCATACACAAGTTTCCATCGACTGTACATAAGTTATATACATTGGAAGCATCGAATTCCGCCGAAATGCGCTGAAATAAATTCAGGAGAACATATGTATATGTTGGTATAATTTTGATAGAATACCGACTGTCTTCGTGCGGGAGTATGTTATGTCCTCGAAAAATCCATGGGAAAACAACGGAAATTCCGGGAAGAAGGGCAGTTTAGACGGCGATCTCTTGTTTGATTTTATTGAAAAAAAAGCTAAGAAAATGTGGGGTTTTGGCAACGATGGAGGCTCTAAGGAGCCACTGCAGAAGTTTTCATTTCCAGCCATTGCCGCCGTTGTCTGCATTTTATATTTTGGATCTGGATTTTACCAAGTCCAGCACAATCAGCGTGGCGTTGTGCTAAGATTCGGCGAATGGGTCCGCACTGTCGGTCCGGGATTGCAATATATACTTCCCTATCCCTTTGAAACTGTCTTTTTGCAGAAGGTGACCACCGTTAACCAGATAGATATCGGCTCATTTTTTAAAAATCAGCAGGATGAGAGTTTGGTGCTCACCGGAGATTCAAATTTAGCTAATATTAGTTTCAGTGTTTTATGGAAAATAAAAGATGACGGTGTGGAAGACTACCTTTTCAATGCAAAAGCTCCGGAAATTACCGTGAGAGCGGTTGCCGAAAGCGCTATGCGGGAGGTTGTTGGCCAAACTCCGTTCACCTACGTTCAGACGGAAGGACGCGGCGATATTCAAAATAAAGTAAGAGAGACTCTTCAGGCTGTTATGGACGAGTATAAGATGGGCATTGAAATCATTAGAGTAGAATTGCAGCGAGTCGAACCTCCGGCGTCTGTGATAGACTCGTTTAGGGATGTGGAGCGCGCTCAGGCGGAGCAACAGAGCGAAAAAAATAAGGCGGAAGCCTATGATAGGGAGACTCGCGCTCGTACTCGTGGGTTAATAGCGGAAAAACTCAACAATGGCGAGGCGCAAAAGCGTTCCGTTGTAGAGACTGCTCGCGGAGCGACGGCAAGATTTTTGTCTGCCTATTCTCAATATAAGTTGGCTCCAGATATTGTCTCAAAGCGTCTTTATATTGAAACGATGAGAGATATTTATGGCGGCGTTAATAAAATTATAATTGATAGTGATGTTAAATCTGTTCCGTATCTTCCACTAACGGAGCTTGGCAGTATGCGAAAAAATAATAGCAAAATAGGAGGAGAGAAATGAACAAAGTGACGTCCTATGGTGGCGCACTAATTGCCGCGCTTTTTCTATTGAGCGAGGGAATATTTACCGCGAACCAGATTGAGCAGATTGTTGTCACAAGATTGGGAGATCCGGTTAGGGTCATAAAAAATCCTGGCCTACATTTTAAAATTCCTCTCCTGGAAACGGCAACATTTTTCGATAAGAGATTGATGAGCGTAGAATTACAAGCATTGGAAGTAACTCTTGGCGACAAAAGGCGCATCATGGTTGACGCCTTTGGGCGCTATAGAATTACGGATCCTCTGAAGTTTTATCAATCTGTTAGCAGTGAAAATGGAGTTTTAACAAGGCTAAATCCGGTGGTGTTGGGAAGTCTCAGCAGCGTGCTAGGCGGTGTAAGTCTGTCATCGTTACTTTCAGATACAAGAATTTCAGCAATGAACAGAATACGAGACGAAGTGAATAAAGCGGCTCGAGGCTTTGGCATTGACGTAGTGGATGTGAGAATCAGAAAAACCGATCTTCCATACCAGAACAGCGACGCCATATGTAGGCGCATGATTAGCGAAAGAGAAAGAGAAGCCAGGGAGCTACGCGCTAAGGGCATAGAGATGTCTAAAATCATAAAGTCTACAGCGGATAAGGAAAATTCCATAGCCATAGCTAAGGCAAACACACAGGTGCAAATCTTAATTTCCGAAGGTGAGTTGGAGGCAAACAAAATCTACGCGGAAGCCTTCTCCAAGGATAAAAAGTTTTTTGAATTTTTCCAGTTGCTGGAGGCCTATCGCTCTTCCTTTGGTTCTGATAATTCCACTTTTGTTATCTCTCCAAAAAACGAATTTTTTAACGTTATGAAGGGCGGAATTTCCTAGTAATGATATCGTTTCGTCTGCTTGCCGCGATAATTTTATTGTTTTATGCAGAGACTCGCTGCGTTCCCAGCATTAATAAATTGATGGAAACGGTTGTGGAGGTGATTGCATCCGAAAAAAGCGTCTCGGATGAGTATATGGGCAAGAAAGATTCGTCCGACGGAATTGGGAAGGAATCATCCGATGGAGCAGGATTTATAATCGATAAAAAAGGGTACATAGTTACGAATTGTCATGTGATTAATTCATCCGAGAAGATAAGAATAGTTTTGTCCAATGGAAATGAGTATTTTGCTAAGATTATAGGCAAGGATGAGCGCTCTGACATCGCACTGCTAAAGATAGACGCCAAAACCGATCTTCCTTTTGTGAGGTTTGCAGATTCGGACAAGATTGAAGTTGCGGATCAGGTGATTGCCATAGGAAATCCGTTTGGCTTCAAAAAAACAGTTACTTCCGGAATTATTTCTTACAAGGGGCGAGATCTATCTGACAAAATTTCAGAGCTGGGCGTTGGCGGAGATTCTGTTCTCTACTTGCAAACTGATGTTACCGTGAATTATGGCAATTCCGGAGGACCTCTTTTTTTATATAACAGCGGCGAAGTTGTGGGCATGATAACGGTGTTTTTTTCCGAAGATGGGCGTAGTATAGGGATAAATTTCGCCATTCCATCAAATACTCTGAAAACTGTCATCAGTCAGCTGCGCAATTACGGGAAAATGCGACGCAGTTGGACTGGAATGTCGGTATCTCAGCTTGATTCAGAAGTTTCTAGTGCTCTCGGGCTTACCGAAGAACAAGGATTAGGAGTTGCCATTACCAGGGTAGAAAAAGATTCGCCGGCCTCTCTGGCTGGCATTCAGGTCAGCGACATACTGCTATCAATCAATGAGGAGAAAATTACCAACAATACAAATTTAGAATACATGCTCAGCAATCTTCCCATCGACAAAGTCGTGCCAGTGCAGATTCTGAGGCAGAAAGTTACAATGAAATTAAGTCTCAAAGTGGGATCCCGCAGCGACGATGATTTTTCTTATGGATTCAGCGAAGACGTTCATATTCGCAAAGATATTCCCTACGAAAAAATTGACGGTATAAATATCGGAGTGACGGATCTTACCATTGATTTGAGAAAAAGCTTTGAAATTCAAGATACAATGAACGGCGTTTTGATCTCCAATCTGGCCGATTACAAGGGGCCTGATATTTCCATTGGCGGCGTTATATTAACTATTAATCAAAAGCCTGTACCATCGGTAAACGAACTTAAAGTTGAGCTTCAAAAAATATCTGCCAGTGAAGACGCCAAAAAGCGCGACAAGGTAGCATTTTTTATCTTTGATCCAAAGATTAGGCGCTATGACTATGTGGCCATTCCGCTAAAGTCGAAGAGCGCAAACAAAAAAGACCCGCCGGACAGCAAAAAACCAAAAAAAAGCGACTAGCCGCTTTTTTCTTACAAGTTTTTTCGATAATATTTTCCCGGAGCGGCAATAAAGTAGAGAAACCGAGGCATTACTTTGCTTCAGCCCAAAAATTGGCGGGACATGACGGTAAACTGAGTTTTGGCGATATCCTTCGGAAGAAACCGCTTCGCAATCGCTGTGGGATTCTTTATGGAGGACAAGTCTACGGCCCTGCGTTCCGGCTCGCTCTTGGCAAAAATATCTCATTAGGTAGCGATCTTGGGAATGCATTCCAAATGTTTGCGTTTAGTTGTATAATCCGCCTAGTCGTTGTGGTGGAAAGATGGCAAAGAAATGTTTTGACGATGAAATATACCGGAACGCAAAATCTTGGCCCTTCGAGGAAGCTCGCCGACTACTGTCGCGGAATAGTATAAACGAAAAGGGATACGCCCTCTTTGAAACCGGATATGGCCCTTCGGGATTGCCGCACATCGGAACCTTCGGAGAGGTGGCTCGCACGACCTATGTAAGGCATGCCTTTGAATGTCTTACCGGAGTCAAAACTAAACTCTATGCTTTCTCCGACGATATGGATGGACTGCGAAAAGTTCCAGAAAATATTCCACACCGAGACATGGTGGAGAAGTATCTTGGATATCCGCTGAGTCGTATTCCAGATCCATTCGGCTGTCATGAAAGTTTTGGCGAGCACAACAATAGCAAACTCCGAGAATTTTTGGATTCATTCAATTTTGCATATGAATTCCAAAGTTCCACAGACTGGTATAGGAGCGGCAAGTTCAATGATGTACTGGAAAATGTTCTGGTCCACCACAAAGAAATTCTCGAAATCATGCTGGCAAGTCTACGAGAAGAGCGAGCAGCCACCTACAGTCCTTTCCTGCCGATTTCTCCGAAAACTGGACGAGTTCTTCAGGTAAACATTGATGAATATCTAGTAGACGCTGGAACCGTAGTTTTTAAAGACGAAGATGGAACCATAACCGAGCAGCCGATTACCGATGGCCATTGTAAATTACAGTGGAAAGTAGATTGGGCGGCTCGCTGGGCTGCTCTGGATGTTGATTATGAGATGGCTGGTAAGGATTTGATCGATTCCGTCAGATTATCGTCCGAAATTTGCAAAGTTTTGGGAAAAACTCCTCCGGAAGGATTTAATTATGAACTGTTTCTGGATGAAGATGGTAAAAAAATCTCCAAATCCAAGGGTAATGGACTCAGTCTGGACCAATGGCTTCGCTACGCTCCAACAGAGAGTTTAGCCAATTTTATGTTTGCTTCTCCTCGAAGCGCAAAAAAGTTGTATTTCGAAGTAATTCCTCGACAGGTGGACGACTACGCGACCCATCTGAGGAATTTTAAAGTTCAGGAGTCCAGCAAGCAAGTGGACAATCCGGTTTGGCACATAAGCGTCGGCAATCCTCCGGATCCGGAACTAGACATTTCCTACTCTTTGCTATTGAATTTGGTTGGCGTGTGCAACACCGACGATAAAAATGTGCTCTGGGGTTTCATAAAAAGATACTCTTCCGGCGCAGATCCCGAGTCTATGCCACTCCTGGATCGCCTTGTGCAGCATGCCATAAACTACTATCAGGATTTCATAAAATCAAAGAAATTCTATGGTATCCCAACGATTAACGAGAAGGAATCCTTCGGGGATTTGCTGAACGAGCTTGATAAACTTGATGGCAGTGAATCAATCGAGCAGATTCAGAGTATTGTGTTTGAGGTTGGGAAACGGCATGGGTTCCAGGATCTTAAATCATGGTTTAGTTCTCTGTATCGTCATTTGCTGGGGCAAAACGACGGTCCGCGCATGGGGTCATTCATTGCGCTCTACGGCGTTTCCAATACGAAAAAACTTCTGCAAGAAGCTCTGGATAGGAATTGATGCGGCATCAAGAGTTAAAACAAATTGCCAAATGGTTTTTGGCTGCTGGTGTGTCAGATGTAACGGGAGAAGTTTCCGCTGTTCAGAGAAAATCCAACCGCAGCATCGCTACATTAGCAGAATTAAAAGAATCCATGATGGCAGTTGATATTTCACTAAAAAAATGCGCTCGGAATATGGTGTTCGGCTCCGGAAATGAACATGCTAAAGTTCTGTTGCTGGGAGAAGCTCCGGGAGAAGAAGAAGACAAGCAGGGCATTCCATTTGTGGGGCAAAGCGGTCAACTACTGAATACGATTCTGGCAGCTGTGGGATTTGATCGCACAATGGTATACATAACCAATATTTTACCCTGGAGGCCGCCGGGCAATAGAACTCCTACTAATCAAGAGATAGAAGTATTTCGGCCCTACGTGCTGAAGCATATTTCGCTGATCAATCCGAAGGTGGTAGTGTGTCTCGGCGGAACTGCCACCAAATCTTTACTACAGACTACCCAAGGCATAATGCAATTGCGGGGAAAATGGACGTCGGTGGAGGGGATTTCAGCCAAAATTCTCCCCACTTTCCATCCGGCATTTTTGCTGCGCTCGCCGTCGCAAAAAAAGGATGCTTGGCATGATTTTTTAGAGATGGCAAAAGAGATCCGCGACGAATGATTCTAGGAATTTAATTGTTAAGAACGCTGTAGGTGGCCAGAAGTCTAATGCTGACGTTGCCAACTTTAATTTTGTGCTCCACGTTATCCTCTTGCCTTTTAATGATTTTCTTTATGGGCAGATTAGCTTCCAGAGAAATTCCAAATTTGTTATTCATTTTTCTCTCAACTCCAATTCCAATGGATGGAACAAGCGCTTTTACGCCAACGTTGCAAACAATATTTTCATCTTGCTTGTAGTGGTAGATGCCGCCAACCTGTGATGCTCCTATTTTCACAAAAATAACGGATTTATAGCGGGGCAACAAATAGCCGCCTTTTATGGCAATGTAAGGACTAAATACGTCGCTTTCAAATTTTCCGGTGCGGATTCCGCCATGAATCGCTCCTCTTTGGGTTTCGTATTCGCGATTCAGAGCGTTCCAGCTGTCTTCCTTCTTGCCTTTTTGGGAAATATCTGCTCCAAAATTAATGGCGACTAAAAATCCATACCGGAATTCTTTGGCATATTCCATGCCTGTGCTGATTCCAAAAACATTCATGGTATTTTCTGTAAAATTGTCTTTATTTCCAATGGAGGCGAAAAACTTCTGAAATAATAGGCTAATGCCAAGCAACGCACGTATGCCGCCAAACGAAACTGCGGCGTCTTGAGCCGCTTCGCTTATGTCTGCGTAGACCTTGGATTCCACTTTTGCGGTATCTTCTGCATAGCAGGAAAAAATGCACCATATAAAGCAAAAACCTCCAAGAATTCTCATGAATCTTCTCCGTAACAGATATTCTAACAAATTATACATTGCTATTTTCTAAAAAGCAATTCAAGTTAACGAAAAAAGTAGATTGAATAATTTTAGGCAAGATCTGGATTTATTTAGATCTGAAGGTGATGCGTCCTTTGGTGAAATCGTAGGTCGTCATTTCCACGTTGACTTTGTCTCCGACCAAAACGCGTATTCTGTTCTTTTTCATTCTTCCTGAAGTGTGAGCTAAAATTACATGATCATTTTCCAATTTTACCCTAAACATTGCATTGGGTAGAACTTCCGTCACTTCGCCTGAAAACTCCAGCAGGTCTTCTTTTGCCATACAAACTCCCATTAGATGTTCGACCAGGATACAATATTTTGTTTGCGCTTACAACAAATTGCATTGCAATATGACTGGCCATTTTATATATTACGATCAAGTATTACTTGAAGGTCGATTTATGGAACACATAAAAGTTATCCTGCTACAAAGGGTTGCAAAATTGGGCAACATCGGCGACGTGGTGAACGTCAAGCCAGGATTTGCCAGAAATTATTTGTTGACCAAGAAGATAGCATTGAGAGCTAGCGACGAAAATCTGAAATATTTTGCGGATAAAAAGTCACAGATTGAGGCCAAAAATGCTGAAACGCGATCGGAGGCTCAGAAAATTTCTGAAAAAATGAAAGATCTATCGGTGGTTCTAATTCGCCAAGCGAGCGAAAAGGATCACCTTTATGGATCTGTTACCAATCGGGATATAGCTTCCGCCATGAAGGAGGCTGGATTCATCGTTAAGGCTGGACAGATTAATCTAAACTCTCCGATTAAGCTTTTGGGAACCTACGAGGTGTTCGTTGATCTTCATCCGGAAGTATCGGCTCCCATAAAGCTGGTTATTGCAAAATCTGGAGAGGAGGCGCAACAGCAGGTTCCAAAGGAGTCATCGGAATCAGCATAGATTTCGCGCGTATTTCTCCGGAGAAACTCAATCGGTGAATAATTTTTTTTGAAATGCTTTGGGAGATACCTGCAGTCTGCCATCCGAAAATACCAGATCGAAATTCGAATGCTTTTCGGCTTCTTTGACGGATGTAATGGGAAGAGATTTATTGGATTCCACAAAGGCGAATCCTTTTTTTAAAATATTAGCGCAGGAATTGGATTCAATGCCGCTGGCGGCGAGCGCCAATAGATTTTTAGCATTTTCAAATTGAGCAATGAACAAAAAAGCTAATTTTTGAAAAATTCCATCAACATTTTTTTGAATCATTGGCTTGGGAAGTATAATTTTCGCCAACAACACGCTTTTCCAGGAAATTTTATTTTTTATGCCGGAGCCCATTCTATCGAAGACATAATCCGCTCGCTGAATTCTTTCGGAAACGACGCTTTCGATATTTAGGATCCGATTTGATCGCAGAAATAATTTTTTCTTTTCCAGATTATTTGAAATCAAAAGCGTTAATTGTGAAAAAACTTTAGCCACATTTGCTCGCAGCATTATTCTTTCGGGGACTGCAAATTCAGCTGCAGCGGTTGGAGTTGGAGCTCGAAGATCGGCTGCGTAATCGATCAATGTTGTATCGGTTTCGTGACCAACGGCTGAAATTATTGGAATTTGACTTTCTGCCGTTGCTCGAACAACGCTTTCTTCGTTGAAGGGCATTAGGTCCTCAAAACTTCCGCCACCGCGGGCCACTATCAATAGATCTGGCCTTTTGTCCGGCGGAAGGGCGTTCATGCCGCGTATGGCGTCAACGATCTGGCGAGCAGCCTCCGATCCCTGCACAAGCACTGGCCACAGAAGAATTTCTCGTGGAAAACGTTGGCCAATTCTATGTAGCATATCCTTTATGACAGCTCCAGTGGAAGATGTAATTATTCCTATCAATTTTGGAATTTCCGGTAGAGGTTTTTTTCTGGATGCGTCAAAAAGACCTTCGTCGGCGAGTTTTTTTCTGCGTTCTTCTAATAATTTGAGAAGCTCGCCTATGCCGGCAAGTTCAAATTCTTCCACCATAAATTGGTACTTGGAGTGCAATTGGTAGGTTGTTACTCGTCCTAAGCATCGAACTTCCATTCCGTCTTCTAGCTTTATTTTTTGCCTCTGGGCAACGCCCTTCCAGCAAACTGCGTCGATGACTGCGTCTGCATCCTTTAGGGTGAAGTACAAATGTCCGGAAGATGGAATTTTCAACGCGCTGACCTCGGCTTTCAGGCGAATTCCGCTAAAATTTTGCTCAACGGATCTTTTGATCAAAGCAGATAGCCGCGAGACTGTATACTCCTCCATTGTCGATTTTTCTCCCAGATATTACAGGTAGGTTCCATGGTATCTTGATGCTCAGGGAAATGCCAGCGAAAACAATTAACTTTTCTCAGAGGGATCTGGCATTGTATTTTGTGGTAATTTTAAAGATCAAATTTTCTCCCAACACCTTTTCGCCAAATGCCTTTAGAGCCTGCGAACGCACATTTTTGATGTTGTCCTCGATTTTATAAATGGAATTGATATTTTTTCCAGCCATATGGAGATTTCTAACTTTCAAATAAAGCTCTTGTGGACTGCTGCATAAAAACCTATGCTCATAATCGCCCATTCTGGCAATTTTAGCAAAGGATTCTCGTGAGAAGGGCGTTTTTCGTATACGATTTACAAAAAAATCATATGCTTTCTGCAACTGGTCCAATGTAACATCTTCCCGTGGATATAAGCAAACTTCTTGCAAACAATCTCCATGATCTAAAATGCTGCGAATTCTATAGTCGACCAGCAACGGATTCATCTTTTTGAAAAATTTGAAAACTTCGCAATTGAAAAGGCAAAAAAATATATCGGATAAATTGTTGTTCTGTTTGCTGGGAATTTTGTAGAAATATCTCAACGATCTGCCGATGTGTTTGCTTTCCAGCAAAACGTTCCTAAAGGCGTCATTTTTGCAAAAATCATCGGTAATTCCTCTGCGATGACGTTGCGTTTTCATTGGGGGTAAATTTTCTAGAAGATTTTGAAGATTTAAAGCGCCGCTGACAATGATGGCTAAATGGCAGTCCAAGTAATTATTAGCGAAAAATTGTTTCACATCGCCTTCCGTAATAGATTGAAGAGATTTTTCTTTAAATATCTGGTTGGCGGCATTTTTGTTTTTCAGCTTTATGTGTGAAAAGATCTCATTTTTTACTATATCTTCCGAATAATAATCGGCAAGCCTGCGATCAACAATCATTTGCTTCTTTTGTATCTCTAGATTTGTCACCGAAAATTTGGAAAAATTTTCGCGCATAATTTCGAAAAATTTTTTCACATACTTGGGATGCATTTCGGCTAAAACTTCTGTATAAGTTTCCGATGCAATTGCACTGCAGGAAATTCCAAGACTTCGAAGCTGTTCTTGAGCTTTCGAATTGATCATGTTTTCGGCGACTATCTCGGCGACTCCGAATTTATTCAGCGGAGCGTCGAGCGATCCAACGTCGAAGAGTAGCCCGACCACAACGATGGGCATGCGAAAATTTTCGCACAAAATGACAGCGGAGCCGTCGTCAATAATACATTCCGCAAACTTAACCTTTGGGGCAGTTTGTCCGCACCATATGGTTTGGAAAAAAATCAAAAGAGCGCTCAATATCTTTTTTATCATGCAGCGCCGCCGATCACTAACCATGACATATTATTCTCATCCAGAAGATCTTTAGCCAACTTATTGACATCTTCCAATTGCGCTTCCGCAACTTCTTTCAGGAAATAGAATAGTCTATCTAGGGAAACCCCATCTATCATTCTTTTTAGGCAAAAATCGCAAAGATCTCCGGATGTCCTTAGGCCAACCAATAATGATCCCGTGATATTTTTTTGCGCGAACTCCAGCTCCTCATTTGTGACGCCATTTTCTCTTAAATTTTTAATGACTTTAGTTAAAGCTGCCATTGTCTGTGATACTTTCGAATTATCCGTTAAGAGTACTCCAAAAATATAATTGGCATGATTTAGATCTATGGGAACCATAAATTCGCTGTATATTAATCCTTGTTTCATTCTAAGTTCTGACATTATCCTACTTTTGAAGAGGCAATTTTCTCCAAGAATGCGGTATAAAATCATCGCCGCCGCTCTTCGGTGAGACAATGGCTTTTCATTTTTTGTAATAAATATTATGGCGCTCTGGGTGCCTTCGGCATAGTACTTGACGATTTCTGAACTCAGCAGTGGAGTCGTGTCTGGAACGTGGTCTTCAGCGGGCTGCCCCTTTTCTATCTTAAATAAAACCCTATCTAGTAGTGAAATGGCCTCTTTTTCCGAGACGTCTCCAAATATGCAAGCTTCTGCGTTGGCCGTTACTAAAAATTTTTCTTTGTATTTTTTGAGATCATCAATGGATAATTTCATGAAATTTTCTGAGCTTCCCTGAGTTCCACTTTCGTAGGCGTGTGATTTAAAGATTATGGATGGAACGAAAATATGCAATGCGGATACAACTGGATTGAGAGCATAATTTTGTATGGAATATCCAATTCCATCTTGAATTTCTTTCACCTTGTCCCTATCAAAAATTGGCGAGCTCAATGCAACATTAAGAAGTTCCGCCGCTTCAGTCATAACAATTTTTGGCGCAGTCATGGAAAAGATTACCGTATCCAGGCCAGCCTGACATGATAATTTTAGAGATATATCTGAGCATTTTCTTTTAAATTCCACTGTATTGTATTTTCCAGAGCCGCAAAAAACTGCATGGGAATAAAATTTCGGCAACCCAGCTTTATGTTTTTCCTGATGAGAAGCTCCAGAATTTTTGAAAACAATTCTCAAATGAACCAAAGAAGCGCTATTGTCTTGCATAAACCAAAATTTAATTCCGGAAGAAGAAAATAGTTGCTTGAGGCTGGATGTGCGCTCTAGGTCGCTCCACTTTTCTCCATGCGCTAGAAAAAAAGTCGCCCCGATGAAAATGAAAACGAATGAGAATTTCCTAATCACGATCATAACCTTTCGGAATTGCTTGCTGCTCTGCTATCTGGATGGAGGAAAATACCTCCCGAAGAGCCTGATTACACTCTGCCGCCGTGATGGAGTCTATAATTTCATCGGATGTCTGAATATCTTTTAAAGAATATCCGCAGACTGCTAGCCAGCCAAAATAATTCGCCACATATTCAATATTGTTCCTCTGATAGGCCTGCGCAAGTTTCTCCTTTCGCTTAACGACTTCCAGTTCACCGGTGGAAACTCCCAGCGTTAGCAATTTATTTTTTAAATATTTCCAGGTTTTTATGGAATCAGCAAGATTTTCCGGAGAGGAAGATGATATGCTTACGGAAACGATGTCGCATTGAAAAATCCCTTTTGTGTAGGAAAAAGCAACATCGTTGGCAATATTTAGGACATGTTTCAGCGTCTTTTTTAGGAAAAATGCCGGCTGATTGAGAATTTTTAGCCCCATATCCAGGGCCAACGATTTGCGGAAATTCTTTTTTGAGGAAAATGGAACGTTGTATATATATTCGACGGAGGAGAAAAGTCCTCGCTTAGGGGAGCTGCAAACTATCTCCTTTAGACCCGAGAATTCACGATTTTCTGTCTTTTCCTCTGGCATTTTTTTCATTTTCTTAATTGCGAAATGCTTTTCCGCCAGAGTCTTCACGTCATCCGGACTGCAATCTCCAACTATTACTAGAATCGCGTTATTGGGAGCGAACCATTTTTGATGAAATTCATACAGATCCTGCTTTTGAATGGATTCTATTTCATGTTTCCAACCAATGAGCGCTGATCCACCGATTTCCCTATTAAATATATTGGAGAGCAGAACTTCGCGCTGCGCTCCGTCCGGATCATTATCGACACGCTGATTTCTTTCTTCCAGAATTGCTCCCTTTTCGCCCACAAATTCTTCATCATTAATGCTGGGCAATTCCATGCGTTTGGCTTCGTATTCGAATATGCGATCCAGTGCCTTCAGTGGAACAATTTCATAAAAACAAATTAAATTAATCGATGTGAAGGCATTATGCTCTGCTCCCATGCCCTCTAAAAAGTCTCGTGACAGTTTATCGGAAGCAATGGCCATATGCTCCAAATAGTGAGCAACTCCAGTTTTTGAAACGGCGTCGCATTTGGAACCGCAGCGGTACCATATGGAAAATAGCACTATGGGAGAGCTTTTTTTCTCAACGCAAATAACTTGCAGCCCGTTTTTCAACCTAAATTCGCAGGCATTAAATTTCGCCTGAAGAATTGGCGCAAGAAGCATTAACGGCAATACAATTTTTTTCAACGACGACTTTTCCACAAAACGTCGGACAGTTATGGCATAAACTGCCGCCCAATGAAATGGCAAATACCTATTCTCGGTAAGTTTTTCACGAATTGATCTGGGAAGCTTCTTGTCATGCGCCCGCCCGTGTGGTATGTAGGCTACATGGTGATTTCACTAGAGGAGTTATTATCCTATGAGCCTGATAAAGACTGTTGCTACTGTTGGCGGCTGGACTCTGGTTTACCGAGTGAGCGGCTTTATGCGAGACATCGCGCAATCCTCCATCCTTGGAGCTGGAATATTCTCCGATGTATTCTCATTAGCCTTTAAATTCGCAAATATACTGCGCAAACTATTTGCGGAGGGATCCTTCAACGCATCGTTCCTTCCGATATTTTCCAATACGCTGAAAGATAAAGGCCATGATGCGGCGCAAAAAATCGCATCTCAGGTTTTAACGTGGCTTGTATTTCTCATATCATTTATAATGATCGTCTGCCTCATATGCTTTCGGAATATTATGTTGGCATACGCTCCTGGAATTAATCCATCATCCGAAAAGTTTGAGCACCTAATAAGTCTCGGGAGAATTTGTTCACCCTACATAGCTGCCTCATTTTTGACGGCGCTGTTTGCCGGCGTTCTGAATACCGTAAATAGATTTGCAATGCCAGCCGCTGTTCAATTGATACTTAACGTACTGATTATTGCAGCGTTATTTACTGGGCCGCTATGCTTTCCCAGCGCCGCCTACACAATGGCTTGGGCAACGTTTTTTGGTGGAGTTATCCAGGTAGCCGTTTTGTGGATAAATGTAAAATTCTGTGGCTTTAACATAGGCATGGATATTTCTCCCATGAAAGAGGAAGTGAAGCTGTTTTTCAAAAAACTTGTGTCTGGAGCAGTTGGAGCCGGCGTCTGGCAGTTGAATGTCATTGTAGATTTCGTAATCTTATCATTTTTACCCACCGGAGCAGTATCGTATTTCTATTACACCGATCACGTGAATCAGTTTCCGTTGGGAATTCTAGGCATTGCCTTTAGCACGGCTCTTTTGCCACCACTTACGAGAGCAATACATGAAAGAGATAACGCTGGGGCTCAAAAACAGATAAGTCTTGGATTACAGTTTGCTTTTATCTTCACGTTTCCGGCAGCTGTGATTTTAATCTCTCTCTGCGAACCGGTTACGGGAGCTATTTATGGACGCGGAAATTTCGGTCCAGAGCATGTCGCGGCGGCAGCGCCGGCGCTGGCGGCTCTTGCTTTCGGACTGCCCGCCTATATGGCGACAAAAGTGTTTTCCACAACATTTTTCGCCAATAAAGATACTCGTACACCGCTAAACGGCGGCTTGGTTTCCATTGCTTCTAATTTGCTATTTGCGCTACTGCTTATGCCGTGTATGAAGCACATCGGCATTGCATTGGCTACATCTCTTTCTGCATGGTGCAACGGGCTTTATCTTTTTCTGTCATTAAAAAAGTTTGACACGCTGCGCATAGATCGCAAGACCGCAAGAGAGTGCCTAAATCAAATTTTGGTTTCAGCTATAATGCTGTTTTCGATTATGATCATGAACGTCGCTGCGGGCCCCTATTACTTGAATGGCGGCACGGATAGAAATGTTGCCCTGTTAATTGTTGTGGCTATTAGTTTCGCGGTGTTTTATGTCGCGGGAAAATTTTTTAAAACTTTTAATTTTTTGAATGAGCTAAAATCTCTGGAATCATGAGGAAATTTCCTCTAGAAATTGGTTTTTAGTAGATTGGGACTTGCCAATAAATGTCTTGAAAAATATGGATTTTTTGTGTAAATAGAGGCGACGGTTATTCAGTGGAGAGTTTATTATGGCGGTTCCAAAGAAAAAGATTTCTAAATCTCGCAGGGATATGCGAAGGTCGCATCTGGCTCTTAAGCCTGTTGCCTCAGCGGCTTGTCCCAACTGCGGAGATGCGAAGTTGCCTCATCATTTGTGTAAAACCTGCGGAATTTATAATGGTCGACAAATACTGAGAGATAGACGCCAAGACGTATAATGGTGAGTTCAAATTCTAAAGTCATAGCCATCGACGGCATGGGTGGCGATAACGCTCCGGAAGCTGTGCTAGCAGGATTGGCTGGGCTCTCGGCTTTCGATTTTCACTTTATAATTTTTGGAGATAAAAAAAATATGGGCAAGCATATCCACTTGCTTGCGAATAAAGTATCCCATGAAATTCGACATACAGAGGCGGCGGTAACGTCGGATATGAAAGTTGCGTCGGCTCTGCGTCTTGGTAAAAATTCCAGCATGGGGATGGCAATACAAGCCGTCAAATCCGGAGAAGCTGCGGCGGTTATATCATCCGGAAACACTGGCCTATACATGGCGCTTGCAAAAATTATTCTAAAAACTATTCCCGGAATCGATCGTCCGGCAATAGCTTCCATTATTCCCAACAGAAACGGAAAGACCATCTGTCTAGATTTAGGAGCTAATTCAGAATGTGAAGTAAAAAATTTAGTGGATTTTGCCATAATGGGAGAGGCGCTGGCAGTCTCTGTTTTGCATAAACAAGACATCAAGTTAGCTCTGCTAAATATTGGATCTGAAGATGTCAAGGGAACCCGATTGGTAAAGAAAACCTCCGAAATCTTAAAAAAATTATTTGAAAATTATATTGGCTTCGTTGAGGGAGATTATATTTTTACTGGAAATTCAGATGTGGTTGTAACAGATGGCTTCACCGGAAATGTTTCCCTAAAAACCATAGAGGGAACAGCCAATTACATTGTTTCCGAATTGAAAAACGCTCTATCCAGCACTTGGCTTTCTAAAATTGGCGCACTGTTGGCCATGCCGGCGCTTAATTCGCTAAAAAAGAAGGTTGATCCACGGCTATACAACGGCGCCATTCTTCTGGGGCTAAACGGCGTTGTAGTAAAGAGTCACGGCGGCTCCGATGCCACTGGATTTTCCAATGCCGCGAAGTTTACCATTGATATCCTGAGAAATAATATTTTTGATCGAATACGAGAGCAATTGGAAAAGTCAAAATTGCATTATGCTCCAGAATATTTGGATAGACAATGAATTCTGCAATAATTGTTGGAATTGGCGCTGCGCTTCCGTCAAAGTGTGTGAAAAATTCGGAATTACCACGAGAGTTAAACACGTCAGATGAATGGATATTCCAAAGGACCGGCATAAAACAGCGTTATTTGGCAACGGAAATGGAAACGACAGCATCCCTGGCTACGGAGGCGGCTAAAAATGCTCTTCTCCATGCTCAAATATCTGCCCAGGAAGTGGATCTAATAATTGTAGCTACAGCCACAGGAGATTACATCTTTCCCGCTACTGCCACATTGGTGCAGAGGGATCTAAAAATAACGCAGGGAGCGGCATTTGACGTTGGCGCAGTCTGTAGTGGTTTTATTTTTGCTCTGGATGTGGCCGATTCTTTTATAAAATCCGGCAAATCGCAGTGTGCATTGGTCATTGGAGCCGAGACATTCTCTCGGATATTAGATTGGAGCGATAGATCCACATGTGTTCTTTTTGGAGATGGAGCCGGGGCAGTGGTCCTTAAATCTTGGGCTGACCAAAATTATGGCATTCGATCCTGCAAGATATATTCCGATGGAAAATTTGCCGATCACCTGATGACCAGCGGGGGAGTCTCCACAAATCGTGAGGTTGGTTTTGTAAAAATGCAGGGACGTGAGGTTTTCAGGTACGCCGTTGAAAAGTTTCAGGAATCCCTGGAGGAGCTCTTAAAGGATAATAGCTTAAAGATAGAGGACATTGATCTTCTAGTTCCACATCAGGCTAATTCCAGGATTATCAATAAATTAATCGAAATATCTGGAATAGATGAGAAAAAAGTCTTGATTACCGTAGAAAAACATGCGAATACTTCCGCAGCTTCTATCCCATTGGCGTTGAATGAAGTAAAAGATGATATTTTTTTAATGAAAAATGTTGTCTTGCTATCTATGGGAGCTGGCTTTACATGGGGATCTGCTTTGATAAATTTCGATTATAGGGGTAACAAATGAAAAATGATGAAACTAAAACCTTAACCCGCTCAGATTTGGCGAATGCTGTTACTCAGGAGTTTCGGGTAACAAAATTTAATGCTTTGGAAATTGTTGAGGATGTTCTGGATGAAATCACAATGGCGCTCATAGACGGAGAAACGGTAAAAATCGCCAGCTTTGGAACATTCATGGTGCGTGATAAAAAAGAAAGAGTTGGACGAAATCCGAAAACTCTGGAAGAAGCAGTTATATCCTCAAGAAAATCGGTGTCTTTCCGAGCTTCTCCTGTTTTGAAAAAAATCATTAACGGCGAGAAATAATCTGGTGAACGGAATAAAATTTATGGAATTGATGGCGAGAAAAAAGGGCGTTGTAATGGGAATTGCCAATGATAGGTCTTTGGCATTTGGAGTTGCTCGTTCTCTGGCGCGGCATGGCGCAGAAATGGTCTTTAGTTATCAATCGGACACGCTTTATAAAAGAGTAAAGCCGTTGGCAGATTCTCTTGGCAATGTAGAGATGATTGAGTGTGACATCACCAATGATGAGAGCGTGACTTCTATGTTTAGAAAAGTTGGAGATAAATTTGGTAAGATAGATTTTATAGTTCATGCCATAGCGTTTTCTGACAAAAATGAACTGATCGGCAAGTATGTAAATACCACTCGCACGAACTTTCTTAACACCATGGACATTTCCTGCTACTCCTTTACTTCTGTATGTCAAAGAGCGTCCGAGTATCTGGTCGATGGAGCATCTCTTTTGACTTTGACATACATTGGCGCAGAAAGGGTTATGCCGCATTATAATGTGATGGGTGTTGCGAAAGCGGCTCTGGAGGCGAGCATAAAGTATCTTTCCGTAGATTTCGGCGATCGCAACATTAGGGTCAACGGTCTATCGTCCGGACCTGTAAAAACTCTAGCAGCTTCCGGCATAGGAGATTTTCGCTATATTTTGAAATGGAATCAGTACAACTCTCCCCTGAAGCGCAATACTACGCTGGAAGATGTTGGTGGAACGGCGGTGTTTCTCCTCAGCGATCTAGCCAGCGGAGTAACCGGCGAAATAGTCCATGCTGATTCTGGATATCACGTAGTTGGCATGAAGGCCGTCGATGCTCCGGATATTTCGGTGGTATGATCGAGCGTTTCCTCTGAAAATCATCCATAAAGGACAATGTTTAGTAGCGATACTTCCAACTAATGCCAGCTTCTCCATTGGTGTTAGCTTTTATGGACACTCTTGGTGTGATTGAAAAATCAACATCGAAGGAGGCTCCTTCCTCTTGCTTATTGACGCTTAGGTATATGTTGTCATGCACATATTTTCCGGCGCTCATGTGTAAATTTCGTTGATGACCGCTTGAATTTTGAGTGTCGGAATAGAGTGAACTGGATTGATGGGCTCCGCTGGTAAATGATATACTGTCCACAATTCCTACATTCTGAAATGTATTCAATAGGGAAAAAATATAGCCGCGCTGCTTTAGGCTTGCCACGGCGTTGGCCAATTGCGCTACCTCTCCTATGGAAAGATATTTTAGCTCTTTTCCGAAAATCATTTTCGCCAAAATTACATCCTTTTTGTAGCTGGGATTTGAATACAAATTCAGGTAAGCGCCCCGCTCCGGAACGCTTCCGATGTCCAGAGAAACGCTTATGTCTCCAAAGTTTCTTTTGCAGGAAAAAAATGCATCTGGCTCAAATGGGAAATCTCTGCGAAATGTGGCAACCCCTCTGGTAAAGGGCATGCGCTTGCCGAAGAGATCCAATCTTCCTCCGGACAATTTCAATGTGCCAACCAATGTTGCGCTATCCTGATAGGAAGATAACAGCAGATCGTCGGAAAAGAGAATCATCTCGAATATATTGCCGGAAAAATTTATGCGAGGACAATTCATACGTACGTCATATTTGAAAAAATCCTTTTTCGGCGATTTTTTCTTTTGGTGATTGTGGAGAAAAGGATCATTTTCGACGATAATATCACTATCCTTTGCGACATTGGAGGAGTCAAAATAACGCAGTTCGCATTTGGGAATATTGACAATTCCGCTGATGAGCATATCGTCGATGGGACCGCTCATGGCGCCATCACCTCGAACAGTTATCTGCATGTCATCCGAATCAAAGAGCATAAAATTGTCAAACTTCAGTCGAAGATTAGCGTTTATATTGGGAATAATTCCCCTAAAAAATGGAATTCCAGTTCCGCTAATGGTCAGTCTTTTTTTATTGACATCAACAAATTTCGCCGCCATAACTTGGATGTTTTTTCCATCGGCTTCCAGGGAAATATTTCCATTTTTGAGCAAAACATCTCCGACGGCAATGTGAGCATTTCGCAATTGCGCTCTACCGCTAATGGATGGATTGGCTAAACTGCCGCTCAGATGAAAATTACAGCTGAACATGCCGCGAACATCAGCATTATCCGGAAGCTCCAATAGTCGCTCCAATTGAGAGCTTCCATAAACATTGCAACTAAGAGAATTTAGCGTATTTTTTACGATGGGACCGGTAATCGTGAAAATTACCGGAAGGAAGGCCTCGGCGCTTATGTCATCGTTTTGATTTTTTAAACTTGCATAAATTTTCGCGCCGTTTTCGGATATCTTCGCGCTAATTTTAAGTAGATTTTTTTTTGCCATCAGACTGGGCAGAAGAAAATCTCCTGAACCTAGAAAAATTCCATCATTGGCATTTAATTTTAAACTTCCGCTCAGTTCGCAATGTGGGCCCCAGTGATTAAAAAACTTGGCCAAACTGTTAATTGAAACGGTTTGAAAATTACAATTAATTCCCAGCGAATTAAAGGAGAAATTTATGAGGCCAGTTTTTTTGGATTTATTTTCGGACAATTGGCAGTTCATCTTGTAGTCATTGGCGATAAAATCCAGCCAACATCTCGTTAGTACAATTTTATTTTCTGGAGATGCGAGAATGCATTTTTCCAAAGATATTTTATCAAAAAAACCGAAAATATTCCCGTGAGCATCCAGAGAATAAACGTCGTTTATTTTCCCTGATAGGGCGATTTTTTTCCCAAAGGAATTTAGCTCCAGCGTATCAAAGTTTATATTAAATATTTTGGCATTTCCCAGTGTTATTTTATTTTTTTGCGGGCCAATATCGTACTTTAGAGCCCCCAACTCATGGATGCCAAAATTTAATTCTTTGAACTCTCCTTTAGAGATTATCTCCTTGTTTTTATAGGAAAAATTTCCGCTGCCGCTGCCGGAAATCGGAATGATTTTGTTCCAGAAATCCATTTGATTAAAGTTAAAATCTAACGAGCAATCTAAATTTTTAGTTAATGAAAATGCGCAGGCAGATTTGATCCATCCTTTTTGGCTCGAGAGCTCAATATTGTCCACGCATATTTGATCGCCAATTTTTAAGTGAGAAATGATTTCGAAATCATCTCCCCATAAATTTATTTTGGCCTTCTGAAAATCGTCAACTTCGCACCTAAAGTTGCGAAGCCCAAAACCCGAAATATTTATCCAGCCAATGTTGCCATCAATGACGCTTTTGCGATCTCTGCAGAGGTATTTTGCGCTGCCAATATCATTCCCGAACCTTTGGAAAACAATGTCCGCTTCCTGCTGTGGATTTTCGGAAAAATCATAGGTCAGGATCAGGGTTGCGCGCACGTCTTCGAAATTTTTGCGAATAATTTCCGGAATTAAGTTAAAATTCGGAAGATTTTCCAGAAAAATCTTCGACTGCATCTTTGCTCTCTGAGCATCCAAATAAACGTTTCCTTGGCAGCTATAATTTTTCTCTTCGTATTTTACAAGGGCATTTTGAATTCCTATATCTCGCATGAAATGTTGGTATCGACCATTGGCAATAATTCCCATGCTGTTGTTTGTCGCCGTCAATTTATAGGAGGTTACTTTTTTTTCTGGCCCATTTATGAATAAAATTCCATCAAAATTCAATATTTGCTCAAAGGCGATATTGCTTTCGGTGCATTCGCCATTTTCCCAATGAAAGAGAACGTTCAGCGATTGGCTGCCATTAATTTTACTGCGCAAAAAATCATCCTGAATATCGGAACAGTAGCTCAAATCATCCAGTAAGTAAGTTTTTCCCGCAATCAGCATGAACCCAGCGCCCAACGATAAATCGCTGATAAAAATCCTCAATGTTCGCATTAGGGGAATTAAACTCTTTAACTTCTCATCTAGATCTATTTTTTCCTTCGAGCCGTTCAAGATGAATTTATGCACATGAATTGACGATTTTTCGAAAAATTTTTTTCTTTTCAGCGTAATATCCGAAAAAACAAGTTCGAAACCTTCGGGAAAGCGGATGAAAATTTCTTGAATTTTGGAAATTTTCCTATCCATCTCATTGATTCTAAAGACGACATTTTTTGTTTGAAAATATTTCGAGAGCGCGCTCAGAAGAACTTCGCGTCCCGAATCTGCGCAGAACATCCCTCCGGCAAGCATCAGCCCTAATAGAGCGACAAACAGAGTTGCGCCGATAATTTTCAATAACTTAGCAAAAAAAACTTTCAAAATGCCTGCCCTAAACTAACAACAAATTGCATCCTGGAATCAACAGCTCTCCTTCTTTTGATTGGAAATGCTAGATCAATTCTTATGGGGCCTATACTGGAAAAGTATCTTAGGCCAAAGCCGATGGAAAAAAACCATCTCTTTTTTTCCGTTGCTAAATTATCATAGCGAGATTTATTCTGAAAAATTTTTGCTCCATCAAAAAATACTACTCCGCCAAAATCAGCTGTAAACTTTCTACGAATTTCAGCGCTGAATTCCGTAGATGATTTCCCGCCCATAACGACATCTTCACCGATAACCATCTCCGTTGCCATTTGATTGGCGTAGCCTCTTATGGAGTTCATACCTCCGGCGTAGATTCTCTTGTCCAACGGAATATCATCGATGCTGGCGCCCAAGATTGATTTTCTCTGCAAATTAAATGCCACAATTGTTCGCTTCAGATCATCCAAAGGAAGATTGTAGGAAAAACCTGCATCCAATGCCATAAGACTATTGACGGAGGAATGTTTAAAAAATATCTCAGAGAATTTGGCGAAGAGACGATAACCGGAAGTTGGATTTAGCAGATCGTCAGTTTTATCTAGGATAAACCCAATGGACGGTGAAAAATTTTCATAATTTTTTCTATCCGAATCATGGGAAAATATTTTCGGCCCATCCACATAATTTCTTTCTAGATCTCCATCGATGTTCAGGAGCACATCCCGCAGCAAAGGATAGTCGTAAGCGAGCTCAATCTTGTCGCTCTTGCGGAAAAAAACGTTCGTAAGTTCTTGTTTTCTGGAAATGGTATAATGCGCTGTGTTGTTTCTAAAAAAAACATCCGGTTGCGCCAATGTTGCTTCAAAGCCATAATCTGCTCTTTTGGATTGCGCTCTCAGTGGAGTTCCTTCCACCGTGAGCGTTAATTTTTCTCCTCCGTCAAAGGCGTTGCAATTGCTCCAGGATAATCTGGCAATAATAGATTTCAATTTTTGCTGAGCTTGAGACTTTTTTTCAAAATTCATGCTGCGCATTCCGGAATATAGCAGCGTGAAATCCACCATATGTTTTTTATCTTCCTCCAATTCCAGAAGTATGGGAATTCTGGTATTCTCGGGGCGACTATTAATGGGTTCAGCCTTAACATTGGAGAATATTTGGGTGTTTTTAAGATTTTCCACCGTTGATTCTATTTTTTCTATATCGAAAACCTCTCCCTGATTCCAAACAATCCTATTGCGAATAAATTCTTCGTCGATGCCAGAAAATGCCTTTATTTCGGTATCGCCAAAGTGGACTTTTTTCCCTGGATCAATAGCCAGATATAAAATGGCCTCAGAGGCCTCATAATTAACGCGCACTTTTTTTTCTAATATTTTCGGCTCATAAAAACCATTTTTTTGCAAATCCCTGACAGCAACATCGATGAGAGCTTTTATTTCCGCAATAGAAGCTTTGAATATGCGCAATTTGGATTGCATAATCTCGTTATGAGTTTCATTAAATTCTTTGTTCCGGTTCAGGTATTTTATATTTAACTTGAGATTATATATTTGTTGCAGATCGACATATATGTTCACATTGATATTATTGGGATTCTTAACCAGAATTTTGTGATAAATTTTTGCTCCGAAAAAACCTAAAGAATGCGCTTTTTTATATATGATATTTATGTCTGAATTAATTCTATCGATGAGGGCTCTCATGTTGCTAATAGTTTTGTTCTGGAGAGCGAAGGTCCGCAATTGATTTATTTCGGTCGCCATTTCTGATTCGGAAATTATTTCCGTCAGCGCTCCAAGTATATTTTGTTTTTCTTCCAGCACTAGATTCGCTCTGTAATGAAAATTGTGAAGATCAAGGTCCTCTTCGGATTCTGTGGCAAAAACGTAGGCAGCAATGCCAAAAACAAATGGAAGGCTAAACTTTACTTGGTTCAAACCCATTTTTTTCTCACTTCGTTTAGGTTATCATGAGCTATGGCGACACGAATTTCTTCCATGAATCTATTCATGAATCTTATGTTGTGAACAGCTATGGCGCTTAGTGCCAACAATTCATTAGCTTTCAGCAGATAATGCAAATATGCTCTGGAAAATGTTTGACATGTGACGCAGTCGCAGTCTGACTCGATGGGATCGTCTTCAACGCTATATTGGGCTCTTTTTAAATTTATGTGTTCTCTGTCAGCTGCATCCCTATACACTCTTTTGACGAGAGCTCCGCCATGTCTGGCGATTCTTGTGGGGTGAACGCAGTCAAAGGAATCTATCCCCAACTCAATGCAGCGGAGAATGTCGGAAATGCCTCCTATACCAAGTAAGTGGATTGGCCTCGAAGAATTCAGTTCTCCGGTGGCCATTTCCACAACTTCGTACATCTGCTCTTTGCTGCCTCCCAGCGTTCCTCCGATGGCCGCTCCAAAGAATGACTGCTCGTTGACAAAATGTGCGCTGCGCTTTCTCAAGTCCGCATATATTCCACCCTGCACAACTCCGTAGAGAGCTTGAGAAAAATCATTGTTTCTTTCGAATTCTTCCAGTGATCGCTTTTCCCAACGATGCGATCTTTCCATGGATTCTTCGGTGTATTTTTTGTTGCCATGATAGGGAGTGCATTCGTCAAAGGCAACCATCAGATCAGCGCCCAAATCTCGCTGTATTTTTACAGACTTTTCCGGAGTTAACAATTGCGTACTTCCATCCCAATAGGATTTGAAAACTGCGCCATCTTCTTCTATTCTGGCCAGCATTGAAACTCTGGAGCGTTTCCCCTTAATTTCATTGGAAACTGAGCCATGACCCAGGCTAAATATTTGGAACCCACCTGAATCTGTCAGCATTGCCCCATTCCAACCGATGAATTTGTGCAGTCCTCCTCGATTTTTTATGTATTCGGATCCTGGATGCGAAAATAAATGATAGGTGTTGGCTAAGATGATTTGAGTTCCGGCTTTTTTCAATTGTTCCGGAAACATTCCTTTGACACTGGCTTTGGTTCCGCAAAAAATGAATGTCGGCGTTTGAAGGTCTCCATGTGGCGTTCTCAGGATCCCCAATCGGGATTTGCTTCCGGATGAAATTACCTCGAATTTAAAATTTCTGTACATTGCCGTTTACCAGAAAGACTTTCGCTAATCTTACTAGAGGAACGCACAGTGCGGCAATGATTAATCTGATAAAATATGTTATGAAAATATACGTGTCCCAGAGTGACGACCATCCCAGTTGATGATGGGCGAAAACTACCCAGGCCAAGAGGGAAAAAACAAAATTATCGAAAAAAGTTGAAATTACCATGGATATCAGCGATCTTCCCCATAAATATTTACCTTTGGTTAACTTTTTTAGACTGGAAAATATATGAATATCGATTTGTTGACTTGTTACGTAGGAGGCGATGCTGGAAATAAACAATGTTAGAGTAGGAGAAAAAATGTCACCAATTTCTCGATGTAAATTTATGCATTCGGAATATTCTACGGAAGGGTGTAACACAGTCATTTTCATGATTAGCGTAAAAAATAGATATCCCGTGAAGCTAATCCAAACGCACTTTTTTGCATCTTGGGCGCCGAAGTATTCGGTTAAAATGTTATCCACCGCAAAAATCGTGGAAAATACGACGGTGCCAAGGGCAACTGGATTCTCAATACCGCTGTATTTCGTGAGTTTTAAAATCTGAATATTGGCAGCTATTAGGGCAACGGTCGAATAGATAAATAATCCACTCTTTCCAAAGTATCTCATCAATATTAAAATGCTTGTAAAGCAAACGACCAGCGTTAAAAGACTCAATAAATTAGACATGCGGTTAGGTGATTCCGTATTGTTCTTCCAGATTAATAATAGCTTCTGGAATTAAAGCAGATTTCCGGGCAACCATGAGAATTACGTCGGAAAAAAGAGGAAAAAATCTTATGAAAACTTCGTTATACCTATTTAAGTTATAGCTAAAACTATGGGGCCAAAAATTGAATTTTTCATTCACGCCGGAAATGCTATTTATCTCGAATGCTGCAGCCGTTAGTGAAGAAATCATATCGCTGGGCGACAGTTTCACATTTTTTACGATACTATCGGAAGGATGTAGCGCATTGATGCGTTTTTTATTTGCGAATATTACAACTAATTTCCCATTATTTTTTAAAATACGAAACAATTCCCAAAGGAAATCATCATTTTTGCGAAAAAATTCCAGGTAGTGCGCCACCAGGATTGCATTCCAACTGCCGGAGGCGATGCGTGAAGCGCAATCATTAAAGACAACAGTGGATAAAGGTTGCCCAGAGAGGCGATGGATAACTGTTTCAGCGGGATCCGCTACGGCGCAGTGCACTTTATTGGCGTCAAGAAAGTCCAAAAAATTGGCGTGGAATCCAATAGCCAACGTTTTTTCCAATGGCAGAATCTTGTTCAATCGATGAGCAATCTCTCTGGATACCCTTTCCATGGATTCACTAGCGTAAAATTTCCTTAAAAAATTATAATCAATCGGCTTCATGTCGTTATTTATATAACATTCGTGGCCATAATGCATGCCCAGTTGACGTTTAGGTGATATTTTGGCACCCTTGCTGCATCTTTTTGGGAGGAGTTATGACAAAATCAGATCTAGTGGAGAGGATTTCTTCGATCTATCCATACATGAGCGTTCGCAATGTGGATAAAGTTGTTTCGATAGTAATTGAGTCCATTGTTAACACTTTGAAAAATGGCGGGCGAATTGAATTGCGAGGGTTCGGAGCTTTTTCCGTTCGCGATAGGGGGAAAACCGAAGGACGCAATCCAAGAACCGGCGAAAAAGTAATTATAGAGGCTAAAAAGGTGCCGTTTTTTAGACCTGGGAAGCAACTTAAGGATCTCATCAACGGACGTATCCATTACGAAAGCAGGCAATCCTCATGAATTGGTTAACCAATTTCGTAAGGCCTAAAATTCGAGCTCTAGTTGGCAATAACGAAGTTCCTGAAAATTTGTGGGAAAAATGCCCCGGCTGCGAGCAAATGATCTTTCATAAAGAGTTGAACGCCAATCTCCGTGTATGCCCGCACTGCGATAATCATCTAGAATTTGGGGCAATTGACAGAATCAAAAGTCTCTTTGATGGTGGAGAATTTACCCGCATAAAATACAAGTTCAGGCTTCATGATCCGCTGAAATTTAAAGATAGCAAAAAGTATTCCGATCGCCTAAGGGCCGCCAGGAATTCTACCGGAGAGGATGACGCCATTGTGATTGCCTATGGCCGCATCGGGGGAAACAAGACGGTTGCCGCCATCTTTGATTTTAACTTCATGGGCGGATCTATGGGATCAGGGGTAGGAGAAGGATTTATCGCCGGAGCCGAGTTCGCCATTGCCAAGGGCTATTCATTCCTGGCGATTCCATGTTCCGGAGGGGCTAGAATGCAGGAGGGAATTTTTTCGCTAATGCAAATGCCAAGAACCGTTGCTCTTGTGAACGAAATCAAAGAGGCGGAACTGCCCTATCTAACGCTTTTGACTAATCCAACGACTGGCGGAGTGTCGGCGTCCTTTGCTATGCTGGGAGATATTCACATTGCTGAACCTGGCGCTCTGATTGCTTTCACTGGGCCTAGAGTCATAGAGGGGACAATTCGAGAAAAATTGCCGGACGGATTTCAGAAATCCGAATACCTACTGAGTCACGGTATGGTGGATATGGTGGTTCATCGCAAAAATATAAAAGAGACCATCGAGAAAATACTCTCCCTACTCACGCATAGGAGGTATTAGAGTCATTGAGAAACTTCAGAGCGCACGCACCTATGATGGGGCAAACCGGCAGTGTTTCTTTCCATTCCAAACCATGGTGTTCTGTCGCGAAGCAGCCCGCTGAAATCCACGATAAAACGACGCCACGAGAGATATGGCTATGTTCTCATTATAACGTGATATTATGTATCAAATAAAAATTCTTAATGTAATTTTCATGGGCCATCTTCCCTTTTTTAGCGGTAAACGAATTATTTTTACCAAAAAGCACATGAATATTCCAAAGATTATCCAATCTGTTTTTTATTGCATTCTTATTCATGTCACCTGATTGCAGTACTTGTGAGTAGCAAGTAGAACAGTAAGCATTAATCCAAAGAATTAGATAGAAACATGGAGATCCAATTTTCATAAACTGATCACTACTCAATATCGGTGTAACAGGATTCTTTGTCACAACCTTAGAAAACAAGAATATAATATTATCCATCATAGACATGGCCCAAACGTCACCTTTTTCGCCCAAGCTTAGTTTCTTAGCGACATTTTCTCCAATATATTCCGTAATCTCGTCAGCAATGCTTTTTTTATTGCTTCCAAGCTCAAGCAAGATCGAAGGTTTTTTTCTGATAAGTTGATCACAGACATCAGTATCATCCAAGTTGCAGTTAACCGAGAACAATGCAGAAGGATCGTTACTGAGAATTCCGTTCCAGAATTCATCCGTATCCAAGCTCAGATTATACAGTTTTTTCTTGAAATCATCCTTCAAGTCGTCAATCTTCATCACATAAGGGTCATTGGGAGTGGCAAAATGTTTCGTTAATTTAATGTTTATGTTGAACTCTATACCTATTCCATTATTGCTCTCGTATTCCTTAGAAACAATGGCCGACTCCATTGCCATTAGATTTTCGGTTGCGGCGACCAATCCCGACGCAAAGATCGCCACTGATGCCGCTTTTATTGCTTTTTTCATTTTCTTTCTCCTATGTTTGTTAAGCAAATAATCATCTCTACAAATCGAACGGTCAAGAGATTCGATCGACTCGCAGAGTAACCAAAGCTAAATATATAAGCAAAAACCAGAAGTATCAACTATAATTCTTAACTTCAAGAGGGCCAGGTATAAGCCTTATAGCAAATTCCATTTTGAATTATCTAAACGGCCTCTGGAATACAATCTGTGTCAGCCGCTGCAAGACAGGCAATAGATAATTGATTGATGGCATTTAGCGTTATAAAGTCCAGTACAAATTTTAATAAAAACTTTATAAATTATATAATAAATAGAAAATTATCTCCAACAAGAATCTTTGTGGAAAACGTTTTAGCTTTAGTTAAACAATTTAAAATTATCGCTGCCATTTGCAACAGGGAGAATGCCTTATAGCCATTTCGAAAGAGGCCTAGTGATAGATTGCATCAATGATTCTTCCCGCTTCTCGGCTAAATACGATTTCTCATGCAGAACCTAGTTCAATAAATTCAAAATAATTCTTAATTGCGAATGGAGTTGTTTCCTCCGGCCAGTGTCTGCGACAATTTCCTACTGGTTCATATTATTGAAAAAATCGGCGTTAGTTTTGGAATTTTTTAGCTTGTCCAAAAGGAATTCCATGGCGTCTCCAGTTCCCATAGGCATGAGAACTCTTCTCAGGACCCACATTTTAGATAAAGCCGCTTTATCCACCAGCAGCTCTTCCTTGCGTGTACCTGATTTGGTTATATCAATGGCAGGAAAAGTTCTCTTGTCCGACAATTTTCTGTCCAGAACTATTTCCGCATTACCGGTACCCTTAAATTCCTCGAATATGACCTCATCCATGCGCGATCCGGTTTCCACCAGTGCTGTGCCTATAATGGTGAGGGATCCTCCCTCCTCAATGTTGCGGGCAGCTCCGAAAATTCTTTTGGGACGTTGAAGAGCGTTGGCGTCTACGCCGCCTGTCAACACCTTTCCGGAGGATGGGCAGACTGTATTGTAGGCTCTTGCTAAGCGAGTAATGGAATCCAATAAAATAACTACGTCCTTTTTATGCTCCACAAGTCTTTTTGCCTTTTCAATTACTATCTCCGCAACCTGCACATGGCGTGTTGGCGCTTCATCAAAGGTTGAGCTAACTACTTCCCCCTTTACGGACCGGCGCATATCGGTGACCTCCTCTGGGCGTTCGTCGATCAGGAGAACAATCACATGAGCTTCGGGAGAATTGGAGGTAATTGCTCGGGCAATATTTTGGAGCATTACGGTTTTTCCTGTTCTCGGAGGAGCCACTATGAGCGCTCTCTGGCCTCGCCCCAGCGGAGAAATGATTTCTATAACGCGGGTGGTAAAGTCCTTCTCACTTGGATCGTCTAGTTCAAGCGTTAACTTAGCATTGGGATAGAGCGGAGTGAGATCGTCAAAATTTATGCGATGCTTTGCGATTTCCAGCGAGTCTCCATTCACTAAATTTACTTTGGAAATTGCGAAATACCTTTCACCTTCCTTGGGCTGGCGGATTATTCCTTCCAGAGTGTCTCCTGTTTTTAGACTGTATTTTCTGATTTGCGATGGAGAGACGTAGATATCGTCGGATCCGGCCATGTAGTTCACTTCCGGAGATCGCAGAAATCCAAACCCATCCTGGAGAACCTCCAAAACCCCCTCGCCGACGATTTCAACACCGTTTTCCGTGAGTTTTTTTAGAATAGCGAACATCAAATCCTGACGCCTCAAGGTAGCAGCGCTCTCCAATTCTAAACTTTCGGCAAAGGCCAACAATTCGGCTGGCATTTTAGTCTTTATATCTTTTAAGCGCATTATTTCTCTTTATTTTTTTGTAAACAGACGGCGGAACTCTAACACTCTAGACGATATAACTCAATAGCACAACATACAAACACAATCAACTACCAACATCTATTCTAGATTGCTGATTCAAAAAACCGCGTCCAGTATACACCACTTGAAACTATAACGTCAAGAGATGTGTATTAGGGGGATTGCGTTATATAAATAGAAATCCCTCCGAGCAAAATATTGAATTTTCAAGTCTTTTAAGAGGATATAGACAATAGAAAACGAAGCGCTCTCATGATCGCTTGCTGCAGATAAGCAGGAGGCATTCAGTGGATTCTGCTAAAAATTTTAACGTCACTTCCATTTTTTTAGGAGGAGAGATGATGAATTTGCTTTGCATTCTCCGCCAACGCCGAATTCCAGCTGAACATTACATTCTTCGCAGGCTGAGTTCTCAGGAATATTTTCCCGGACGCGATCGCCTCCGTTGGCAAAAATCAATTCATCCGCTGGATATTTTAGGCGAACTTTGCGGATCCCATCGCAGGCCGAATCGTCTGAGTCATCAAAACTCAATAGATCAACTACTCCTTTGATGTGCGAGCAGACTACTTCTCTCGTATGAAAATTCATGAAATTTTTCCCCTTTTTGCGGCACAGCCATTTGTCGGAATTCAGCAACAATATTACTCCATCTGACTTTCGCGCAGCTTCCTGAATCATTTCTACGTGCCCTTCGTGGATGGGATCAAATCCTCCGCTGACAATGTAATATCTGCTCATGCCATGCTTCTCAGAATAGCAATGGTTGCTTCCGGACCGTCTACGGCAAATATTTCTGCATTTCCCAAGGTCAATAATCTTTGGGCGATGGCATAGTCGTTGCCTCCAGCCATGACACGATCTCCCAAAAAAATAATCTTCTCCTCCGGATGATTCTTACGCAGACGGGTTGCTACCTGATCTTTTCCAAAACCGTGAGGAACAATGTCTATGCTTATGTTGCCGCCAATGGAAATATCATAGGATGGATAGTTTTTGGCTAAATCAAAAGCTATTCTCTCGCGTTCTCCATTTTGTTTATCCCAGAGATTGTATCTTTCCCTATCCTCCGGCGAGCAATCGCGACCCAGAACGCTAAAATTAACCATTCCAACTCTAATTTCAATGTAATTTGAAAACAATTTAAATGGATAGGCCGTGGTGCAGCGATAATTTTCTAATTTTTTCAAGAGTGATTTTTCCGGCTCAAAGTTATTTTGGTGCACAAGCTTCCCCTGCGAATAAAATTCATTTCCCAGGGACGCGAAAATTCCGCTTATTTGGGAAATAATTTTACTCGGGATCTGCTCTTGAATTTTTTTATAATCCGATCCAGAGACGATATAAAAAGTTCTGTTCGTCAAAAAATTACCGAAAAATTCAGCAAACTCTTCGCTCATGGACAGTCGCGCCGGAGTTAGTGTTCCATCCATGTCTGATACAAAGATAACTTTCATGCTATTCCAGACTTATTTTTACATTTGCAGTTCTCGGAGCAACGTCCGTAGACGTCCAGGTATCTGACAATATCATTTTCGTCAAGAATTTTTCCTAATTGAGTCTCTTTTACCAGCAGAACTTCAGATCCAGGATTCCTCAGAGAATGTATAGATCCGCGTGGAATTTCCACGATTTCTCCTTTTTTCATGAGGATAACAGATTCGCCAAGGGTAACCTCTGCAGAGCCTCCCATAATCTCCCATTTTTCAGATCTGTGCTCATGAGATTGCAAAGACAATTGGGCTTCCGGATTAACGGCAATAATTTTTACGACAAACCCATTTCCTGTTTCTTCTACACGCCAACAGCCCCACGGTCTGTCACACTTTTCGCCTTTTTTATAGTTGTTAACCATGAAAGATGCAATCTTTGCCAAAGCCTATGTTGGACATGAACTGTATCATAATCAAACAAGAAACAAAACACTATTGCACATTTTTGGACTGCGCTATTCGGAAATTTCTATCTATACAGCGCAGTCCCTTGCACATGGTTATGGTTTCTGCAGGGAGCGCGATTCCTATGCGCTAAAAATAGATGGAATTTTCATGTGCTCGTCTATCTGGAAAAGTTCTCTCATAGCCCAGACCAGCGCATCTAGCCTATCCGGAGATCTGCTGCGTGGCTCATAGGTGACCATCTGCATCTCAAGTTCATGAAATTGACGTGCATGGTAGGCCATTCTTTTCTGATACAGAATAACTATCGGCTCGGCTCGTGAAATTTTTGACGCATGAGCGTAGACCATTTTCAGTTTTACTGTATTATCGATGGATTTTAGCAGATTTACCAGGAGTTCTCCTCCGGCATTTGCTTCCAGCACCATTAGGCGAGCATAATGTCGATGATAGGCGTCGATGGCTCGTTTTGCCCAAATTTCCGGCGGCGCAGAAATGCTTAAATCATCCAGCACGAAGGCTTTTCCAGTTCCATCAGCGCCGACAACAACTATTCCGGTTTCGTCGCTATTTTCTCCGGACGAGAGTGCTGGATCCACACCAATCACCACATTGCCAAGGAAATGCGGCGGCACTCTGTAGCAGTTTTCTATGTCATTCCATGACCAAAGCGTATGGAGACTCTCCTCAACTATCTCCGCATAAATTTCTTGGGCTTCCAGACGCGTCCCCTTCAAAAATTCCAGCTGTTTAAGAAAGGTCGGCGACAGATTGTCAATATTTTCCAGCGATGTTCCACGCACCGTTACAACATCTTCGCGCTGCAGGAGATCTTTTATGAATTGAATTGGTCTTGGCGTTGTGGTGAGAATGATTTTTGGATTTTTTCCTAAACGAAGAGAGAATGAAAGCTGCTCGAAGGTTTCTCGAGGATGCGGAAACTTCGCGAATTCATCTATCCAAGCGGCGTCGAATTGTGGTCCTCGCAGCTGTTCATAGTGCTCTGCTCCGTAGAGTGTGGCAATGGAATCATTGGGCCATTTCAGAAGTCGTCTGCTGGGTGAAAACGTTAATTTTTCTTTCTCATCTGAAATAGAAAGCAAGCCGCTCTCGCCTTCCACCATAACCTGCCGCGCCTCCTGAATCGTGTTGGCTACGAGAGCGATTCTTCGATATTGGCCGCTGACGGCCCACTTTCTTACCGTCTCGGCAGCAGATCGAGTTTTTCCGAATCCACGTCCTGCCAAAATCATCCATACATTCCAATTTCCAGGTGGAGCCAGCTGATTTGGACGGGCGATTTCTTCCCAAGAAACGATGAAATTTTGATTTTTTAGTTCCATGTTTTTATTTTCTAGATTTTTACTGAATATTAATTTTTTCTTGAGACCATAGTGAATGGAGCCGGTCGAAGCGTCCTCCTGAGCGGGATTGGAGCAATTTTCGGCAGCTTTTGCGATAAAATTGGTCTACGTATTATATGGGAGAAGTCACGGTGAGCGAATCGCAGGAAGTCAAAGATGCGCTGGCAAAGAACGATGAGGAATGGCAAAAAAGAATGCTGCTCTTTGTTATGACCATGATCGTTGCTTTTGTAGGGTTGGGTTGATTCACGGTTGCGGCATGTGACCATGAATTAATTATGATTTAGAATGAGCTTTTGTTTGCAAACGCCGGCAGAGCTGCTCTTATTTTAGCCGCCAGGCAATCGAGATTTTGCTGTGCTCGGTTAAAGGTTGACGGGTGCGTTCCGCCAGTATTAAAGTACAGGCAAAAATGCCACACTAATCGTTTTATGGATGGTGGGCGCCAGAGGATTCGAACCTCTGACCCGCTGATTAAGAGTCAGCTGCTCTACCAACTGAGCTAGGCGCCCGAGAATCAGGATCTTGTAGCATACAACGCCGCCAATGTCGAGAATTTCTGTGAGCCATTCAAGGTCGGCGCCCCATCACTGTTTCCGTAGCTGCATCTCGGCCGGAACGTCTCATCTTTCGCCATCGACCGCATTAGATCGAAGCAATGATCGCGGATGGGACTCATCGGAATCATGGAAGGTTAGTTATTTAATTTCTCTAGAATTGCAGAGGATATCTTCTCGTCCTTGTCCTTGCTGCCCCTGGATGATCCGAATTCGAAGCTGTAAGCGTCCTTTAAACAGGCGCCGAATATGCCGGATATGGTGGAAATGATGCCCACCGCCTCTCCGGAAAGGTTGCCTTTGTAGGACGTCAGCATCAGGAGGCATGCTATGAGTCCCAGGGCCGCGCCGACGACCATGATATTCAGTCGACGATTTTTGCTGCGGGCGTTAATTATGCCTATCTGATCAACTGGGCCGCAGTTTCTTTCTTTCGTAAGCCTTTCTCGCCCCGCATTTGTCTGCGTAGCTTTGATTTCGTCGTTTTTTGCGGATTTTACCGCGTCTAAAACTATTCTTTCTATTGTCATTTTCTATCCTTTAAATTGTAAAAATAATGGCGACCGAAGATTCTTTTGGGCTCCAAATGCGCGGCCCAATAGGGTTTCACATCACGACTATGATAATGATCGCAGCCGTCGGTCAGATCCGGCCACTTTCCCTCCAAAACATTTTCCGCCACTTCGAGGCACTTTCTAAAAATGCTGCAATCCGTCGTTAGACTTTTCAACTTTTGGAAATTGGGATCGTTTGCATTCCAGCAGGAAAATTGATTGGGCGCCAAGCAGACATCACGAACGGTCGCCGCAAAGTTTTTCTCTACTCGATTTGCGACGACGTTCGCCACCGCAATGAGCGAGGCTATCCCGTATCTGTAGAGTTCTCCCCGGGCTTCGCCGTAGATGGTTTTGGCTAATATTTCCAGATCTTTTTCGCTATAGGCTTTCATTCTCGCTCTCCTTTAGAAAATTTATTGTGATTAGATTGGTTTTTGCCACGTGCTCGATGGCGCTGCTCACATAGAAGCACTTTTCGTTGGTGTTTCTGTTGATTATCTCCAATCGGCAGGCTCCGCTCTTCAGTTCATCGTAGAGATTCATTTTTTGAGAGGGAGAGAATTCCTTCACTCCGATAAATTTGTGTCCGCTTTTGGACATCTTATCTTCTGTTGGATCAAGGCCGAGATTTTTCATGGTTGTAAGCGATGAGATGCGCAGCAGCAGCGACTTTCCATCCTGAGTGGTGCGAAATACGCAGGATTCCATGCGCTGTGGATGAACTCCATACTCAAAGAATCCGCCGTAGGGATAAAATCTGCACTGGACCTGTTCGCCGGCATGCTCCAGCAGAACAACATTTGGAGCGCTCTGGCTGTATTTTTCTGTCAGCGATACTCCATTGCTACAGGTAAGAAAAGTTTTTTCAAAAATATAACCCAATGGAAATTTTATTTCATATTCGTCGAAGGTTTTTCCAAAAAAATTATATGCCTTACCTTCCATGCTGTAGCTGCCGATGTTTTCAAAATTAACAGTGATTTTCGAACAGCAGGATGCTGGGCCAGCTATGGACGATTGTGCATCGATTTTGGGAGCGTTATATATGCTCATTTTGCCTAGATTGTAACCATTTTCTATCCTCTCCACCGTGGCGGCGCTTGCAATGGTCGCCGGAGACATGGAAGCCTTCAGCCCAATAAAATCCGGCCAAACATTGGCCAATTTTACGGAACTGGATTCGTCTTCGGTCTCAAAAATAATAGTGGAAGAAATATTTTCTTCCGTATCAGTCACAGCGTGAACGACGCGGTCGTAGGTTTCCGACAGCGACCTTATGCCTCTTAAAATTGTCATGATTTTTCCTTGTTTTTCGATGATGTTATTGGCAATGCAAAAAAAAATTGCAAAACTGATATTTTCCCCATTGACATTTTCCGTTTGTGCCATTATATTTACATCAGTTCTTGTGGTATTTCTGTTTTTTATAGTTCATCAAGGGTTTTTGTCTGGTTTTTGATCAGCCCCTGGCCCTGGAGTATTTAAAATAGGATTTTTGTATGATTTTTAACATGGCAAATATAAGGAGGTAAAACGCAATGAAAAAAAATCTAGTTAAATGTTTCTTTATGGCGGCGGGAATCCTGTCGCTATCCGACGCCGAGGGGATGCTGAACCAGGCGCAGATTGTTGATAGACTGATCGTCGACTATAATGCCCTCAGTGTGGCTATTGCTACTGATCCTAGTGCTACGACACTTCGTGCTTTTCTCGGTAGAAGTGACGTCGGGACTGCGATACACAACAAGACCCAAGGGCGGCAGGGTTACACCTTAAATGATGTGATTTTTCGTGATTTGGAAGGTGGCACAGCCACCAGTGCGCTCATTGACGTTTTTGTGGACGTTCTCCAAAGCGGGTACTGCGTCGACGCTAGCGCTGCCTTTACTACGACGGTCCTGCGGCTCATGAAGGTACCTGCTCTTAAGCGTGCATTTCCTGAAATGTTGGATGAATATCTTGCTATGGAACGTGAGATAACGGAGAGAGACGAGGAAGCCTCCGCGAGAGCTCATGAAGCCGGAACGGATAAGATTGACGCCTCGACCGCCACCGCGCTGGGCGCGGCTCGGACGAAGTCGAACGCATTTCTCGTTGCAGCGACAGAACGGCTGCTTAAAGACATGCAGCGTGCCCCGCTCACTGTGGGCCTCGATGGCGAATCCGTCGAGGAACACCTCGTTCGTTGTTTTGGGGAAAGGTTCCCGAAATATACCTGCAATGAACTGCTGGACGCTGTGGCCTTTGGTAAGCAGCTGTTCAAATACACCTACGGCAACGGGCATCAGTGGCTTCGCTACAAGAGCATTATAGCGGACAATGCGGACGCTTTCGGCCGCCTCAGTACTGCTTTTTTTCTGCTGGCCGTGCAACGCATGCAGCAGAAGCCGGATTAGACCGCTCCCGGGTGGTTTGCCTTGCTTCCCCTACCGGCTGGGTCTGATCGCTGGATCGCACCCGGCCCGCCGAGGAATCTGAGCTGACATTTTGTACGGTTTTTAATTTAATAAGGAGAAAAAAATGAAAAAAAATCTAGTTAAATGTTTCTTTATGGCGGCGGGAATCCTGTCGCTATCCGGCGCCGAGGGGATGATGGCCCCGGCGGCTGTTAATGAATTGCTCACCAGATATAGCGCCTTCTATCGGGATGTCGCTGCTGCTACGGACGATGCGGAATTCCGTCGTTTTCTCGCTTGTGATGAGGTTGCGTCCGCGGTGAGAGATGGGGTACTGGGAGGTGCCGGCCAGATGTTGACAGATTCGATGACTCATGATTTGACTGGCGCCGACGTCACCAGCACGCTTAATGGAGTTTTCGTAAATGTTTTAGAATATGAACAACCTAGTGACACATTCAAAGACGCTTTTCTAAAGCCGTGCTATCAGAACCAACACATAACTGACGTCAAAAAGCTATTTCCTGAGTTGCTGGCTAAGCATACTAAACTGCGCAACGATGCGACTGCAACATCTGACGATTTGGCTGCTTCACGGAGCAACTTTAAACGCAAACTTTTGACGCCAATGGCCCTGGCGTCGCTGACGAAGCCTGTCGACCGACAATCCTTGGAACAATGGTTCGCGAGCTTTTTTGCTGAAGCCTCGAGCCGTTATTCGCTCGCTGTTGACGCAGCAGTCGGTGATAACGCTGCGAACGACGCTGCGGATAACGACATCGACGATGTTATTGCCTTCTCGGACCACGTGTTCCTGTCTAAAATCGTCATGTCCGACGGAGATGGCTTCGGCTACAAAAGCGAGGTTGCGGGAAATGAGGCCGCTTTCGGTCGCATCGTCCGCGCGGAAACAGCGTTCCGAGTGAAAGTGTACACGGTCCGCGCCCGACGCAACCAACGTTTGAGAGCGTCGCGGACCTAACCGGTACAGTGGCTGGTGCCGTGACGCCAGAACACCGGCCGCTCAGACTTTTTGTAGCTGAGCGCTCGACGACCGACGTCCGGTCTCTGCGACCAGAGACTGGCCCCTGCCGCAGCCGGGTCTGATCTCGGATCTGCGCCCAGCCCGCGGGAGATCTTGAACTGAAATTTTGTATGGTTTTTAATTTAATATAAGGAGAAAAAAATGAAAAAAAACCTAGTTAAATGCTTCTTTATGGCGGCAGGAATCCTGTCTCTATCCGGAGCGGCTGGAATGTTGACCCAGGCGCAGATTGTTGATGGATTGGTACGTGATTTGCACGACTGTGCCAAATTAGCTGTTGAGGGTCCAGGCAGTAGGTATTGGATTGAGTATGAAAACGCTCTCGTTTTGTCTCTCTGCAATCCTGACGCAGGTGCAACTACGCCTGGAAGCAACGGTCAGAGTGTGAGCGATGAGATTAATTCCACTTTAGCGATCGAAGGGGAAAACAGTGAGTTCGCTGCTGTTCTAAATTACGTTGTGTATGGTTATTTAGTTAACAAAAAGCCTCTTGTGAATTATTTGTCTTGGTATAATTATTCCGATCGCAAAATTGACTCTGTCGCCCTACGGAAAGCTCAGCTATTGTACCAGCTTGATAAAGTAGCCGCTTCGGGCTACATTGAAGGTCTGAGTAAAGACGCTGAGTACAAAACTCTGAATGATGCTGTTTATATATTTGATAATGCGCTTTATTTCTGTGATATTACAGATAGTAGTTGGGGTCGTAGTATTGCGGACGTGTTGTTGGATTGGCTTTCGGTTTACGAGGGGTTGAGTGAGCGTTCTCGCGGTTTTGTTTACAATCTTTTCGATGACTCAGGATTGCTGGGGTCTTCGACTAAAGACCTTCCAGTTGTCGCCGTCAATAATTGTAAAGTTTTTGGGGGTATTCGCCGCGTTTTTGGGAAAGCCTATTATTATGCACCCGCGGATCGGTTAACGCTGGGTCCGATGCCTCCGGCTGACTATTGTGCAACCGCGGACAAGCTGCGGCTGGATCCGATGCTTCCGAATGACTATTATGCACCCGCGAATGAGTTAAAGCTGGGGTCCGATGCCTCCTATTGCCAGGCCCCGGTGGAGCCTCTGATCGGCTCCCAGGCCGCCGGAGGATCTGAACAGAAATTTTATACGATTTTTGATTCAATAAGGAGAAAAAATGAAAAAAAACCTAGTTAAATGTTTCTTTATGGCGGCCGGAATCCTGTCGCTGTCCGGCGCGGTCGGGATGACCCCGTTTCCCGGCGCCTCTGCTGGGCTTACGGAGAATGATCAGCGCCTTGACGCGTACGTCAGTGAGATGGCCGAAATTCCCTGCGCCGCTGCTCTCTCTGTCTTGGCTGGCGCTCTCGAGCTCACGTGGGAACGAGACTTGCTCGACCTCATCGCGAATCGGGACATAGTGGTTCGGGACGATCTCGATATCAATGGTGGAAGCGATCTGGAGCTGACGAAAAGACGTTTAGTTTTGTGTATCAGTGGTGATGTAGCTGGTGATCTCGATTTGATGAAGACACTTGACGACGGTGGAAGCATTATTTTCGGTTCTACTAAACGAGTTTTAAATTGTGATCCGAGCGACGAGTTGTTTAGTTGGTTCCGTAGCGTCGTTATTGAAACACTGATCCACAAAAGTATGCCTTTTGACTATTATGAAGCCGTCGCTAACGAAATAGGTGCTGCTTATGCTGCGGTGCGGAGGCGGACGTTTTTTTGGATAATATAGCTAGCCCCTCTCTTTTCGTCGTTGCCTGGTGCTTCTCTTCTCTGTAGACCGATGCGCTGGACAATGACGACGGAGCGGGAACTAATGTCCTGGAGGAAAAAACTTACCCCAGCGGGGAAGTCGCGGTCGTAGGTTTCCGACAGCGATCTTATGCCGCTTAAAATTGTCATGATTTTTCCTTGTTTTTCGATGATGTTATTGGCAATGCAAAAAAAATTGCAAAACTGATATTTTTCCCATTGACATTTACCGTTTGTGCCGTTACATTCACGCCCGCTTCTATGGTGTTTCTGTTTTTTACGCTTCCTCAAAGGCTTGGTCTGATTTCTGATCGGCACTCAGCCCGCGGGAGGGTTTGAACTGAAGTTTATACGGCTTTTGATTTAATATGGAGAAAAAAATGAAAAAAAACCTAGTTAAATGCTTCTTTATGGCGGCGGGAATCCTGTCGCTGTGTTGTGTCGAGGGGATGAACAATACTGAGAATAATAACATGTCCGTGGGTGTTCGAATCGGGTTGGCCGATGTTACTAAATGGATTGACTCTGTGACCGCCAATAGGGCTGCTGGTTTACCTGGCATGGTTGCTGCTTTCTTGTCTAGGCCTTTCAGTTTTTGTGAATTGGTTGAGGAAAATAAGACCGTCGGTGCACATATTATTGAGTTGCTTCTTCAGCGGAATGATGGCAAGAGTATTGTCGATGACCTTTGTATTCTTTTGAATGTGGGAAAAGCTTTTAGCCTCTGTTGTGTTGACAAACCGCCTGCTACTAACCAAGAATATGCTTTGTGGCTTGGGTTGATGGTCCAATATGGGTTACTAACTGATGTTGGTTATCATGGGAAGATTTCGTAAGAGTGTTTTGTATCGCCTATTTAATATGGAGAAAAAAATGAAAAAAAATCTAGTTAAATGTTTCTTTATGGCGGCGGGAATCCTGTCGCTATCCGGCGCCGAGGGGATGATGACCCAGGCGCAGATTGTTGATGAATTGGAACGTAATTTGCAAGCCTGTGACAAATTAGCTGTTGAGGGTCCAGGAAGTAGGTATAGGGTTGCGTGTGAGGACGCCCTCGTTTCGTCTCTCTACAAGAGTATGACTATGGATGCTCATGGGAACGTCGACAAAAGTGTGAGCGATAAGATTAATTCCACTTTAGCGATCAAAGGCGGAAATAGTGAGTACGCTTCTGTTCTAAATTACGTTGCGTATGGTTATTTAGTTCAGGAAAAGCCTCTTGCGGATTATTTGTATTGGTATGATTGTTCCAGTCTCAACCCTGCCTCTGTCGCACAAGTGAGAGCTCAGATGTCTTTCCAGCTTGATAAAGTAGCCTCTTTGGGCGCTGATAAGAATTTGAGTGATGACGAGATGTCGGCTGCTGTTGATGTTGCTAATTATGTTTTTGAAAATGTGCTTTTTCGCTTTGACATTACGGATAAAAACGACGGTCTCAGTATTGAGGAAATGTTGCGGAATTGGTTTGCGCGTTTTTACCTGGAGTTGGGTGAGCGTTCTCGGAATTATATTGACTGGGTTTACGAGGGTTTGAGCGCAAAAGTCTTTGACAGTGGGGACAATTCTGTCGCCGCCAAAAATGACCGGGCCTACGCAAAAGTTGAGAAGTCTTTTTATAACTTTCGAACGGCCGGAAAACGCTGAGGTTCCCTAGCGCCTGGGTCTGATTTCTGATCAGCGCTCAGGCCGCGGGAGAGTTTGAACAGAAATTTTATGCGATTTTAAATTTGATAAGGACAAAAAATGAAAAACAATCTGGTTAAATGTTTCTTTATGGCGGCCGGAATCCTGTCGCTGTGTTGTGTCGAGGGGATGGAGACGGAAATTAATCCGGAGAGTAATACGGCGGACCAGATGAAGGAGATGGCGGCAGTTGATGTACTGAAGAAAACCATAATATTAAACGCATATATTTTTAATGACGGCATCGCGTCCCGTTCCTGGGGAGATTATGCTAGGACCAATATTTCCAGCGCACTTGATTGTGGGACCGGTTTGTTGCTTGCTCGAGGAAGCGACGGAAAGTCCCTTCTGCAGATGCTTCTCAACAATATAGAAAAGAATATGATGACTAAGAAAGAGAAGGTGACTCCGAGTAACTTTCTCATTGCATGCTTTCTTGTCGAAAAAGGATACGGAAATGTGCCTTATGAATATGGATGTGTGAAGGATTTCCTGCAGGAATACCTAGCTGAACTATTTGTGTTTTTGTATTAGACATGTTCCATCTGGGCCGTTACATTCACGCCCGCTTCTATGGTGTTTCTGTTTTTTACGCTTCCTCAAAGGCTTGGTCTGATTTCTGATCAGCGCCTGGCCCGGAAGCGGTTGAATCTCGCATTGAAGATATATTCACCGTGACCTGCCACGTAGAAAGAGCAAAAAGCTGATGCCACTCGGAGCCCGAAGCTCTGCATCGAGGAACCAGTTATTTGTTATCCGCTGGTCTCCCCTGGTGTTCCAGCGTATAAAACAGCGACTCAACCTGTTGGTTCCTCTTTCTCAGCGCGCGTATTACGCAGCTAGGATTTTCACGATTTAACGCGTCAATAACTTCGTCTTGTCCACGCTGGATGATTGCAAGTTGGATTCCGTTATCTGTTAGTCCGCGCACAATATTCCAGATGCTATTATGGACTTCCAGCAGTGTGTCATTCCCTGCAGGCCCTTTCGCGGCGGCGGCAAGTTCTATTGTGGATAGGATCCTAAAGTCTCTCAGGACAGCAGGCAAGTCAGAATTGCTTCTATCGGTTGCATCCATTAAGTGTACAAGGTCACGAGCTTCTTCCATTCCCATCGAGCTCTGATTTATCAGTGGGAAACACACCATTAGCCCCGCAAGCAAAACAACTTTTTTAATATTTTTCTTCATAACTTTCTCTTCTTTATAATAAAAACTATGCAATGTGTATTATAAAGTTGAAGTTCCGTCAATTGTTTTTTCACAACTTTCTTTTTTTTGTATATTGCCAAGGTTCGGTTATTGGAGGACTGCACTATATAGATAGAAATCCTTTCGAGCAAAACGCTGAATTTTCAGGCCTTTTAAGAGGATGTAGGCAATGGAGATAGATTCTTTAGAAATTGTTGAAAATTCAGATTACTCCTTCAGCTTCAATTAAAGCTTCGTAAAAAAAACCTTTGTTATAGACATTATACCATTTCCCATCATCAATTATCTATTGCCCGTCTAGTAGAGGCTGATACAGAACGCATTCCAGAGGCCGCTTGGATAATCCAAAATGGGAAATGGTATTACTCCTTCAGCTTCAATTAAAGCTTCGTAAAAAAACCTTTGTTATAGATATTACTCCATCGCTCGGAAACCATACTTTTTATTTCGAGGAATTGATTCTGTCGATGTCTTCTAGCACTTTTTTGGCTATATCTTTCTCAGAATTAAGGTCATCCGATATTCTTTGTTCAGCATTGCGCAAAGTCTTAAAGTCTGTAGTATATTTTGTTCGGATGGTCCGTTGTATCCCGATCCAGTATCCCCACCTAGCTCTGATTTATCAGCGGGAAACACACCGTTAATCCTGCAAGTAAAACAACTTTTTCAATATTTTTCTTCATAATTTACTTATCCTTTTGATAATAAATCATGCAATTATATTATATTGTCAAAGTTTTGTCGGTTGCCTTGCACTCTCCCGGTACAATCTCCAGAAGGTCGCCGGTCGCAGGCGTGGCAACCGTTCCGGGGGCAGACCCTCCAGAGAGATTCCCGATTCGCTCACTAGCGTTTCAGTTTTTGATTATCTTTGCCAAACAACTCGTTATAGTCCAAAAACATGCTGTTCGACTCAGTGGAGGCATTTTTAGTGGATCTATACCTGTTGTTCATTATTTCCGACGGCTGTCGGTTGTTGCCAACATATCCGCGCTGTAATCCCTGTCCATTAAATCTCCGTGCCGTAAGTCTGTCTTCATTGCCGGGATAGTAGTCGTAGCCGTAGTCGTTCCCGTAGCCAGGGTCTTTCCCGTAGTACCCAGCCGCAGCGCTGCTACTGGATTTTCCAGATCTATGCTGTTTGTTGGTCCCGGAATAATTGAAGTCATCCGCTCCGCGGTAGCCCATATCCTTTTTGCGACTGCGCTTGTTTTTAGCATAGTTGGTACCAGTGCCAGCGTAATTATTATTCTTATAAGTGGAGTTAGTCTTATAACCAGAGTTAACCTTGTAATCGAAGTCGTCCTTGTAACCGTAGGTGTCCCTATAACCGGAGTTATTCTTGTAACCCGAGTTAGTCATGGATTCTAATTCAGATAGACCCACCAGCGCGAGACATGGCGTCGCCAACAACGCCAGACGGCAAAAATTGCCGAAACTTCCGCGAACGTCAGTCGAAGCGCAAATTAATGCTCCCAGACTTCCGGCGGCCTTATTTTTCTTGTTTGTCATAATATATCCCTTTCAGTTTTAATATAAACAGCCATATGCAATTGCCCAAAATTATATTATATGTATATTAATATTTAGTAAAAATTATATTTTTTATATAAAAAAATTGCCTGAAATCTATTTTTCGGTTTTTGCCGCGGTTGATTATAAAAATTCATTCGGTTAATCGTCCTTTAGAGAGGAATGTCCGGAAGGTTTATCTCTCGCCTAATCACTCGCATTGTATTCAGCGGATGGAGAGAGATTTTTATCCTGGTGGCGCGCTTTTTCAGTTCATTTTTTAAATCCGAAACGTCCCGCGTATTCAGCTGCGCCAGCTGTGCTAGCTGTTCTTCCGGAGGATTTTTCACCTCTATGGCGGTGACGATATCTCCCGGCTGAACTTTACTGTCATCTTCATTGATGGTCCAATCATGGGAGCTAATCTTCTCAAAATAATCTTCTTCGGAGCCATCGGCACGGCATCCAACGGTAATTTTCATGATTTTTTGATCTGCGCTGCCCATGAATTGTGTTCTTATGATTTTTCCACCAATGACGTCTCCGGAGAATCTTACGTCGCGGATGGTGACCTGATCATTGACGGTGGCAAACATGAAGTTTTTGGCGCCGGCGCAAAAGTCTATTTCCACATATCTGGAAGAATAATTCATCAATGCCGCCGCCTTCTGGAGAGCATACCGCAGAGCGTTTTTCCCCCTATTGGTGGCGAAAAATGAACTGCGAGAGTCGTCCATCAGCGCATCCGGAATCCTGCGGATGCATTTCCACTTTTTCTCTTCAAATTCTCGGCCAGAAACATGGGCCTCTAGGCATTCGAAGATATTTCCACTATGGATCATCTTATCGCTGTAGCCGTAGTAGGTAAAATAATTCCAGGCCGGATATTGGCGTGGATTCTGCAGCGCATTCAGTCCCAGGAAAATATTTTTTTCCCGCCCCGCCGGAGATTTTTTGTTTAGGACGCACATGCGAGCAATTTCTGTTCTTTTCTGACGATAATTCCAGTTGAGCGTCAACTCTCCGTCAAAATAAAATCTTTGGAAGTTTACTTTTATGGAAGAGGATTCCGCTTCTTTTTTTACGTAAAAATTTGGAGATATCAGGGGATGAACTTTCAGAATGCCCATTGTGTTGGGATTTATCTCTCTGATTCTACAACGTAGCGGCGCATATCCATTTTTACGCGAAACCTTAAAGACATTTTCTATGCTGGATTTTATGTTGGTAAATGAATTGACTATGCCATCGCTGAATTTCTGCGCAATCATGGGGTATAGGTCAATAATTCCCGACACATGTTGAATCCAGCTGACGGCTAGGCTTACATTTATTTTTCCATAGGGTTCTCGGGCTAGCCTTACCTTCAACGAGCCTTGCAAAATTTCTCCTCCAGTCACATCGATGTTTCTGGCGCCGCGGTTTATGTTGGAGAGAGCCAATTTTCCAGTCCTCATATCCCAATAGAAAAGATCGCCGCCTCCTTCCAGGAAAATTGTTGGATTGCTCATATCCCTTTCCGAAAAAAACAAATCGTCGAACAAAATTTGCTGGTTCTCTAAGAGATGTCTGTCGATTTTCCCATGTTCCGTCGCATTTTTATCGGAAAATTGCTTCAATTGAAGCTGATAATCATCCGGTTCTGCGATCAGTTCCAGTTCAACGCTGGAATTTCCAAATCCCAGAGGAAAGGCCATCAATCTACCGGAAAAAAGCAGTTTGGGTTCCGCCGTCGGCTCCCATCGAACTCCTATTTTTGCATATTTTTTATGTTGCAGTTTTTCTGTGCATCCGGATGCAATTAGTACTTTGGCCGATGCAAAACTGCCTTCTTTTTGGGATATTTCCAGCGAAATCATCTCCTCATCGCCGCGCCAAGCTGTTTTCTCTTCATAAAATGAACTGCTCCAGTCGAATATCAATTTCATTTTCTTTCCTTTTTTTTTAAAACGTTGTAGGGTATGCGCTCAGTCATGTTGCGAGGATGTATGCGTTTGAATTGGAGTAATTACCAGCGTGGGGTGTTTTTTCTTCTTCTAATGATGGCGGTTAGCTCTCTGAACGACATTATTGCTAAATTCATGGGTCAGAGATTGGAGGCAATGGAGGTGATTTTTTTCCGATTTTTTTTCGGGTTTATCACGCTTTCTCCGCTTATGCTGACCAGAGGAATGAAAATATTCAAAACTCAACAACTGGGATCTAATGTAGTCAGAGGCGTTCTCGGTGCTCTGAGCTTTTTTCTCTATACCTATTCCGTAATTCACATTTCTCTGGTGGAGGTCGTGAGCATCCTCTGGACCATTCCGCTTTTCGTTTTATTGCTTTCCCTAATCTTTCTCGGCGAGTCAGTTTCCGGCACAAGATGGATCGCCACCCTCGTTGGATTTGTTGGGCTATCTTTTATTACCCTATACGGCAGCGAGAACTCCGTTTCATTTCGATTGCTTTATATCGTCCCCATTGCATCGTCGTTTTTATTTGCGGTGCAGGACGTCATGATCAAAAAAATCGTTGATCAAGAGGATAGAATTACCATGCTGCTGTATTTCGCTCTTGTGGCCAGCCTGCTGACGTTAGTTCCAACTCTATTTGTCTGGGATACTCCAACGTTCTTCGAACTTACGATGTTGCTGTTGCTGGGTCTCAACGGGAATCTTATGCAATACCTGATTTTTAAAGCCTTCAGCGCCGCTGATCTCTCGGCATTAGCGCCCTACAGATACGTAGAATTCCTCTTCAGCGCGCTCTTTGCCTTTGCATTCTTCGGAGAAATTCCTGGAATGAACGTGCTGACGGGAGCGTTAATTCTGATTCCAAGTACGCTTTACCTTGCCTACACCGAGAATCAGAAGAAAAAAGCCTTCAGGCGACAGGCAGTCTAGAACGCAAACTAACGCCGATCCCCCGTGTGGAATTATAGCACATCAGACCTCAGATGTGCCACACGGCCATAACGCGCACCGCATAGCCTTTGGTTCTAATGCGACCCTTGCCGACGAAGTCGAGAGAGGCATCGGTTCCCTCGGTGGTAAAGTCTACGATTTCTTTCTTCTCCACTTTTTTTATCAGAATATCCCCGCTTTTTTCAGACTGTATTCGATAATCAAACTCCAGACGCGCCGACAAATCACCATCTATATCCTTTTCGACGCCTACTCCGATAATGGGAGTCAACTTATTCAATTTAAGGCTACGGGAATTATTGACTACCTCTGATTTTAGATTAGCTACCCCTAATCTTAAATAGAACAATGCGTCCGCGTATGAACTGTAGAGACCAAATCTGGCAGCCAAAGTAGGAACAAAACCGCGATTTTTGCGCTGCACTTTGCCATAAACCCAGTAGTCATCCTCAGAACTTTTACTTCCAGCAATGTCAAAGGTCGCTTCGACGCCCCACAAACTATTCTCGCCAATCAATCCACTATAGCCAAAGGCAAGCGCTCCGCCAACCTTGCTGCTTCTTCCATGGGAGACATCTTTGCATCCAAACCAAGAACCGCTCAAGCCACTGATTATAGTATCTCTTTGTGCTACAGGATAGTTGACGCGGTCGAATGCATAGCTGTGCCAGACACGAGGGACTCCACCGGTATACTTATCTAATAAAGCTACCGAGCCGAAAGTTTCAGCATCATCAGTAGTACTTAAATTAAGAACAGAACCCGCAGCATCAACCCTAACGACATCCTCTGTTTGCTGCACTTTGCTGATGGACACCGACCGCAGGAAACCAGCTGCTGCGTAGAATCCGCTCCTTATTCCGCCTTTCTGCCCCTGATCGACCACTTCCTCGATCTCTTTATTTTTATGTTCGTAGCTTGTTTGGTTCCTGCCTTCTAGTTCCGAATAAAACACTGCAAAAGCAAAAACTCCTCCCATCAGTAACCTTTTCTTCATGATAGCATATCTCCAAAGTCTAAAAATTTGGCTACATTATAGCACAATAGCTGGGAATACCCCCCCCCCCACGCATCATAAAAACGTATCAGTGGCACAAAAGCAACACATGCTGCTATACTTCTTCTAAAACAAGCTTCCAGCCACCGTCCATTTTCCACTCATCAGTTTCCAATGAAAAATCCGTAACACACATGATTAACCAAGGTCTAAAACATAAGAATATCACATCTTCGTAGGATCTATAAAGACTCACCTGATTGTCTGAAGAATTAAATTTTATCGGATCTCCGAAGTTGTTTACTACGCAAATTGATCCCTCAACAGCGGGGCGTATTAGCTGTGCTTCTGTGGATCCAGGACTGATTGACTGCCACAGGTTTTGAATACATCCCAATGTAATTTGTGAACCAATCCAGATTTTATCCACCAGTGGAGAATTCACATCTCGACAGGTAATTATACTCCTGTAGCGTTTGCGTTCGTTCGTTTCCAAAAATAATAAATTGCCGTTAATGGACTTTCTAAACTCTCCGCTTGGGATGGGAAACAATTCCTGCAAGCAGTTTCTCGCGCTTTCCGGCGGCAGTCCTGCAATACCTAACATTAAATTTGATTCCTGCATCTCAATTCATCCATTCCGGCATGGTTGTCGGCGTTGTTCTAGATAGACGCTCCAGATATTCGCCAAGCTCTTCTGGCGAATCTTTTTTGTTTTCATTGTTTGTTTCTTTTTCCACAGTTGTTTTTCCAGTCATTCGTCCTCATAGATTGCTTTTAGCTGCAATATTGCCACCAAATTTAATATAAGGCTATTTCCCTTACTTGCAATAGAATTTATTTTTATTTTTGCGGATCCAATGCTGGAATTCCCCTGAAACAACGTCAACTCCTTGCTGATAATTTTATTGATGGATCTGAGAATCTCGAAAGCCGCTCCGGTAACCTCATCCTTATCCACAATGGTAATCAAAAATTCCACCCGAGACATTAAATTTTTCCCTTGTAGAACATTTTGTAATTCGAGAATTAGATGTGGCGTTTTTCTCAATCCCTCCGGTGGTTTGGAGGGAAAAATTGGCCACGTTAATTCTTTTTTTATAGCATTGATAATGCCCATATCCCAGGGTAGCATCTTGATCTCCTTAAATATTATTTTTTGTTTATTGATTAGCTAATAACTGCATGGAACAGAACCAGATCGTTGGCCGGCTCTGCAATTGGAGCTTGGGTTGGAATGAATGTTTTATCCTTAAGAACTACGCGAAAATCTCGCGGAAAATCTTTTAGCCATTTTACTCGGAAAAGATATAGCACTCTCCTTGAGGAAATATCCCTAATGGAAATCGAAGCCCAAACTTCTTTCCAGAGTCTGTATTCCGAAACCCACAAATTATCGGCGGATAATTTTTTCTCCAGCGCTTCTATTTTTACTTTTGTATTAAATAAATTTTTGAACATTTAGAATCCTAAAAAATCCTTAAATTCAGGAATGGACTGAGCAACTGCTTTATGCCCTGAGAAATAACTCCCTCCTGTTTATAGGAAAATCTCTCCTGATAGGCGTTAGCCATGAGCATTAAATTTGCTAGCTTTAATTGATAGGGAATATTCTCTACCTTATCGGCAATGCCTGCTTCGTAGATAATTTTTATGGAAACTTTATTTCTACGGTGGAGGGATTTTCCATAATTAATACAAAGGCAAAATTTATGATTTATTTTTTCCACAGAATATTTACATTCTTTCTGCTCCTTTTCTCCAACTTTGACGCTGATAATTTTCATGATCGGAGGCTTAGGCAACGGAATTTTTATAATATCGCAAAAAATACTTGGATAATCGCTTTCGCAAAAATCAAAATTACATATGGAATAGTTATCCAGAACGTATTCCCAGGTTTGTTTGAAAATAGATTTTTGAATGATGGATTCAAGAGCCTCGCGGGTAGATTTTATGGTGCCGACAATTAAAGTATCGTCAAAATCATGATCTATGCGTAGATAATTCTTTGCTTCTGCCAGTGATATGATCTCGTTCTCTGGTTTTTTGATTAGGTTTAGCTGCATAATTAACTTTCCTTAAATTATTCTGATTTTTCAGCGAATTTCAGCAATTTTATCGCATCGAAATCCACCACTTCACCTCCGGTGCGTTTGGAGGCGTAAAATTCCACAAAAGGCTTTGATGTATACGGGTCTCTTAGAATTTGCAACCCCTGTCTATCAACTATTTGGTATCCGGAGTAGAAATCGCCGAACGCCATCGGCGTAGACTCCGTTCCGTCCGTAATTCCTGGCATGTCATCATCAATAATCACCGGATAGCCAAGCAGACTTGACGGGCATGACTCCGCCGTAGATGGCTGCCATAGGTATGCTCCGTCCTTGTTTTTCAATTTTCTGACTTTAGCCAATGCAGTTCTGGACATGATCCATTTTGCGTTTTTCACGTAAATTGGCTTGATGGAGCAAACCATATCAATGAGAAGATCAGCAGCTTTATCTTCGGTGGCAAAATTACCTTTGGCTCCCGTATAAAAATGCTGTAATTTCCCGAAATCCCTTTTTTCCTCATCAGAAGATTCGCACTGCAAGAATCCATGAGGTTTATTGTTCCCGTCGCCATTTACAAAGGCGCTATTCTCAAGTGCAGCAATTTTTTCTGAAATTTTAGTGATCAGCCATTCTTCTACATTAATTTGCGAATCGTCCAGGAGCTTCTGACTGGCCATTGGTTTTGCAAAGATTTCATGAACGGGAATTTTGATCTTTCTAATTTCCGGAGAATCAGTTTCATCTCTATCATTGTCTGTGCCTGCGGCCCAGCCTGCTTCCGGCAGTTTAGAGTCCACTAATATATCCACAGAGCTTGTTGATATGGTGACAATGCGAGAAATCGCCCTCATGGGAGATAGAATTCTCAATTTTTCACTGATTTGCAAAGCTATTTCCTGAGGTATCAGGTGTCCGCCATTTTCTCCGGTCTTGTCGCTCATGGACTTGCTAAGGAAATGGTCCGCTCCATGGCGAACGTAGGAGGAAAAATCCAACCTCTTGTAGGTATCGTCGCTTAATCTTCCAGACAGCGGCATAGTTTTAACTTCCTCTTTCATGATATTTTTCTCCTCCTTTCTATAAGTTTCTTCATTGTTTTTTATAAATTTGTTTACGTTTTCATTTAATTCGGAAATAGCTTCCTGTATTTCTCTATCCATTTATTTTCCTTCTTATTTTATTAGATATTTCTTTGATTTTTTGCAGGATATCCAGCTGACTCTTCACATCCCTAACGACGGCCGACGGGCATGCAGGGAAGGTAACGATGGAAATTTCCAGTAGATCAATATCCGTAAGACATTGATTGTTTTTGCTAAAATAACTGTCCCTTACTCTGTACCCAATGGAAAATCCGTCAATTGCCTTATTTTTTAGCAGATAATAAATCTCCTTTGCCTTTGGTATTTCCAGTAGAAGATGGCATTTGATGAAGAGTCCGTAGCTATCCTCTCTAATATCTTCAATTAATCCAACCGGAGAATTTACATCGTGCTGCCAAAGCAGTTTCGGTCGCTTTCCAGCTTTAAAGTCACTGATGGAATTTGCGAAGGCTCCTTTTAGAACCACATCGCCATAGCCGTCAGCCACATTAAACACGCTGGCATATCCGGAAATTGCTCCATTATCGCACATCGATTTTAGATGCAAGCATGGCGTTAAAAATTTCATATTTTTCCTATTCTTTTTCTTTGATGGGCAGATACCCTAAAATTTCCCTTTTTTCATTAATTGTCAGGAAATCTGCGCTTGATATTTTATTCCAGAGACTCTCACGGCGAGACGAAAGAGCGTGGACAGCGTCGAGATCTAAAATTATTTCGACGTGCTCGCTGAATTTGACGGACAGCCAATTGGCAAACTCCAGACGAATAGACTCGGCCAGAGGCAGAACCGTATCTTCCCAAAAATGCAATCTCGCTTCTTTATATGTCATGAAGGCCGAGTCCTGAATTCCAATTAAAACGGGAGGAACGCCGAATGCCTGAGCTATTTCCCGGGCAACGGTATTTCTACCGGAATCAAAATCCAAATCTTTCAGGGATTGTCCCATTTCTTTCCATTCCAAACCGCCCTCTAGAATCATAACCTTTCCGGCATTTTTTGAGCCCGCATAGGCGTTCTGGATATCAAATCTTAGCTGCGCTCTCTGTTCGTCCGTGAGATTTTCCGCATTCCTTACAACCAAACAGCCGGAAGGTCGCCCACCATTCTGCATGACGGCAAGATTATGATTGGACATTTCGTTGTATTGATCTATGGCTCGAAAAGCAGCCTGCAGAGGACTGAATCCGTACCAATCATTTAGGGGGTTAAATAGTTTCAGATGTAAAACATCTTCATTCTTTAAATTGAATTTTGAGGAATCTACGCCGTAGACATAGGAATCAACCGCCGTTCTGTACGCATTGGGAACTATTTGGACGCGGTCACTGCGCAGACAATGCAATTCTCCATTATCATCATGATGCACAAAGGCATTTCCCGAAATCATGAGATAACTCACGACACTTTCCAGAAACGAACTTCTACTTTGATGGTTATTGGGTCTCTCCAGGACTTTTGTCACAATCTCGCTTTCTTTTCCATCGTCAACTTTTTTGACCATTAAGGGAATGGAAGAAATGCTTCGGGAAATTAGATTGATCGCTCTGTAGGCGAACACATTCTTTTGAAATCCCTCTTCCGAAAGAGCCTCGTATTTGCAGGGAGTCCACCGGGGATCACTGACGCTATGGTAAGCGAAAAAACTGCCCTTTCTCCGGGCGCTAAAATGCCTTAACAAATTAAGCACATTTGCCTCCATTGTATTTTTGATATTGTTTTTGTATTGAACGCCCTCATGTTCATATATTTTTTTATAAAAATCAAGTATTTTTTTAAAAATACTTATCATTCAATGCGCTAACCGTAAAAAATATTATTCTCTACCGATAAAAATTAACCGCTCTGCGCTGTAATTTGCCAAAAAATAGATGACGGCATAAAACTCGACCTGAATATTGATGAATTCGATAAACTTTTATTGAGCTGGCGGCTTAAATTTTCGTTGTCGCGAGAGAAGGGTAGCCTGGCGATCGAGTTGCAACGTCGCTGCGAGCCTAGGGAAGCAATTCAGAGGTGAAAGTGCTTAATCAAATTTATGCTATTATGACTTCTCATAACTGGCAGATATTGGCGTCGCTTGTGTTGAACCAATACCCATGGAGATTTTTTCTTCCGGTCTGTTGTCGTTTAGGACCAGTGAGTCTATTATTTTGGCTGAGGAGAACAGCACTGCTCGGTGTATTACGTTTTCCAACTCTCGAATGTTGCCTCTCCATTGATAATTTTTCAACGAACACAGAAAACGTCCGGATAAAGTCTTTTGTCCATCGGAATATTTTCTGCAAAAAGAAATGGCCAGCGGTTCGATGTCCAGTGGGCGATCGTTCAATCTTGGTATTTCGATGGGCACAACATTCAACCTGTAAAAAAGATCTTCCCGCAGGATTCCATCCTGCACCGCTTTGCCCAGATCTCTGTTGCTGGTCGCGATAATTCTAGCGTTTACTTTTACCGAACCGCCTCCGATGCGGGAAATTTCTTTCTCCTGGATCGCTCGCAGAAGTTTCGCCTGAAGATGCGGCGACATTTCACTCACTTCGTCCAATAGCACAGTCCCGCCATCTGCTTCCTCAAATTTTCCAATACGTCGTTGAATGGCGCTGGTAAACGAGCCTTTTTCGTGGCCGAACAATTCAGATTCCAATAGCGCTTCCGGAATGGCAGCGCAGTTTATGGCCACATACTTTTGCTGTGATCTATTGCTTTTTCGATGAATATATCTGGCCAGCACTTCTTTTCCGGTGCCGGTTTCTCCCGTAATTAGAACCGTTGCATCGCTGGACGCTATTTTATCTGCAATTCGAAAAATTTGTTGACTGACGGGATCTAGAGCAATGGGCGCCCAAGAGTTTCCCAAGTTTTTTATCATCCGCTCCAGAGATTTTATGGAAAAAAGAGTTATACTCTTTTCATTTCTCAGCGATGATCGATAATCGATGGAACTAACGACAGAAATTACCATATTATTCGTTTCTTTGGGAAGCAGAGACACCAGATCGCTGTCTATGATGATTAGATCATCGCTGGCAATGGGAGTTTTAATCTCCTTTTTGAAAAACATTGTATCGCAATTGATATTTTTCGATATCCTCACGATTTCGAATAACGAATTTTCTAATTTTTCACCTACTACGATAATTTTCATGAAAAATGCCCTCCCGAAAACCAATCTACAATCTATTCTATAAAAAATTGGTAAAGATTCTGGAGCGAAGAAAATAACCATATATTTTGCGCAACCGTGCTGAGCTATCTCAATTTTTGATGTAGCTAATTGCGTAATCTTTGCATTCGGCAACGGAGATGCGCGATGATGTTAACCAAAATTTTTTGGTTGCCATCATAACGCGTTTCAAATCCTGATCCGACAGCTCATGGCTTCGCAGATGCTCCGCCCTTAGATTAAAGTCAGCATATTCGGATTCGCAAAAATCCAGCAGATCCTTCAGTACGATTTTAGCTTCCATCTCATTGAGAAGACCTTCCGCGTACGATTTCACAACCACATATTTTGCATAAAATTTTCTAGAGGTTTTTTTTATGCGCTTCAGGACGAGAAATATCTCGGACAAACCGGTCTCCGGCAGTTGAATAATTTCCCTAATATTTTTCGGAAGATTATACCTCCTAAATAATTTAGATAGGGAAAGTCGAGAAAATTTTAGGAAAAATCCAATGCGCTCTTCGGCAGACAAGGTTAAATATATGTCTAGCTTTTGGCAGATTTCAAGCGGATCAAGTTTCAAATCAAATAACTCATTTAAAATTTCCAACATTGGTGGAACAATTTTGTAGGCGTCAGAAATCGCGAAAGTTCTCAGTAGCTCTCCCAGAATTCTCTCACTGGAAAGCAGACTAAGATTGGACTTTTGCGCGTTCATTAGAGCAAGATAGTCAGAATTGCATTTATAGTCTCCGTGGGAAGCGAGAAAGCGAAAATATCTGAGAATTCTGAGATAATCTTCGGTGATTCTTGTATTTGGATTGCCGACGAATCTAATGTTTCTCGCCTTTAGGTCATTTATGCCGTCATGATAATCAAAAATTTTTCCGTTTTTATCCATATATAGAGCATTAATGCTGAAATCGCGGCGGCATGAATCCACCTCAAATGATTTTGTAAACTCAACTATTGCTCTACGCCCGAATGTTTGAACATCTTTGCGTAAAGTAGTTATTTCGTAGGATTTGCTTCCATGGGAAATTAAAACCGTTCCATGCTCAATTCCGATGGGAGTGACAAAAATTCCATTTTTTTGAAAAATATTAATGATCTCTTCTGGAGTGGCAGTGGTTGCAATATCAATGTCTGTAATATTCATTCTCCCAAGAAAATCACGAACTGCCCCTCCAACAACACGCGCTTCATGTCCATTTTTTTCAATTAAATCCAAAACGAAAAGCAATTCTTCTTCCAAGATTAAATTAACTGAATCTTTTTTTTTATCACTGCCCATTGTTTAATAGCCTAGTATGCGTGTATTTTATAACATAGTTGGAGGAAGAAAATAACATGACATTGTCCTGTGGTTTTGGCGATATCGATAAAATGGAATTTGAAGATGCTCTTCGGGAGCTGGAGGAGATAGTAAAAATCCTGGAAGAGGGCAAATCTTCTCTGAAGGTTTCTGTGGATTTGTATGAGCGTGGAACCATGTTGAGAAAACGCTGCGATAAAATACTGGAGTCTGTGCAATTAAGAATAAATCAAATATCCTCTGATAAGAATGGCGTGGTAAGTGTAGAACCCGTAGAGATGGAGATTTAAATGGACATCTTCCTGGTGCCGACATTGCTTTTGGCAAAGGCTGTAATTGGAATGGCAATTGTGATTACAGTTGCGGATGTTTTGTTGAGCTGGCTTATAGCGGCAGATATTTTCAACATCAACAATAAATTCGTTTATGCGGTGATAGATACGGTCTCTCGGTTGTCTGGATTCATGCTTGCCCCCATAAGAAGGCGAATGCCCATCAGCATTGGGATGTTGGATATTTCTCCGGTGGTGCTCATTTTATTATTGACTCTTTGTGAGAACGTGATAAATCGCATTCTCCTGAAATTCTATTAAGTTTCACGAAAGGCGCTGGCTGAATGGCAAAAATAATCAATGGTCGAAAAATCGCCGACGAGTTTTGTGGGCAAATAAAAGAGAGGGTTCTGGAAATAAAAGCAACCGGAACTACTCCCTGCATTGCCTTGATTAATGCCAGCGATGATCCGGCCAGCGAAGTATATATAGCAAAAAAGAAAAAACTCTCGGAATTAGTTGGAATTTCCTCGAATGTTTATCGTTTTGCCAACGACGTAAAGGAAAGCAAGCTCGCTGATTTAATAAAAAAAATAAATACTGACAAAGGCGTCCATGCTATATTGCTCCAGTCGCCATTGCCGAAAAATATTAGATTTCGAGAGCTAGTAAATCTAATTCATCCAGATAAGGACGTTGATGGACTCACCACTCTTAATCAGGGAAGGTTATTTTCTGGAGAACCGGGTGTGGTTCCCTGTACTCCTCTTGGCGTGCTGCATCTTTTGCGTACTGTGCACGATCGGCTTGCCGGATTACACTCGGTGATTATCGGTAGATCCTCCATCGTCGGTCGTCCACTTTCGCAATTATTACTGAATGCCAATTGCACCGTAACGTCTCTCCACTCTTATTCCCAAGATTTGGCATGCATATGCCGAACTGCGGATATTTTGATTAGCGCCATTGGCAAGCCTTGTTTTGTGGAGCGAGATTTTGTAAAGCCTGGAGCTACGGTTATTGACGTTGGCGTTAACAGAATTGAGAAAAATGGCGCGAAAAAAATCGTCGGAGATGTGGATTTCGACAGTGTATCAGAAATTGCAGGAGCCATAACGCAAGTTCCCAACGGAGTCGGCCCCATGACGGTGGCTTATTTGATGCACAACACATTGAAGCTAGCATGTTGTTATTAGGCCTAAAAGTATGATAAATTCGTCCATGTTTATGGGAAAATGGTGTCTATTATGAAAAAAATACTTGGCGTCGCGCTTGTTTGTGCATTATTCGCCAGATCAGCGGCAAGCGATTCTTCGGTGGAAGAGCTTTCAGAGTCTAACAGAATACTAACCGGAAGAGTGGAGGTACTGGAAAAGAAAATCGACGAAATGGAAGGGAAGCTCTCCGCTCTGGAAAACACGCAATCGCAGAGGGACAAAGAGGAAGTTGCCGCCAAAGCAGCAGCAGATCTTGTCGCGAAAAAATCTCCGGAAGAAGTTGTGAAAATGTCAAAAAAGTTAATTGAAGAAGGAAATTTCTCCGAAGCGCGCGCATTGCTAAATGCCTTCATCTCAAAAAAATCCGGAAATATCTACTGCGGAATGATGATGTACTATATTGGGAAAAGCTTCTTTCTAGAAAAAGATTATGAAAATGCAGCTCTTGAATATATGAGAAGTTATAAAACCAATCCTAACGGCTCGAAGTCTGCCGCTGCGTTGTATAAGCTAGCTCTATGTTTCAAGCGGTTGAATGAAATGGATAAATATAAGTCCACCCTAAAAAAAATAATCGATGAGTATCCGGGAGAATTTTCTAAGAAGGCGTCTCTGGAGCTAAAAACTGCCAAGAATGCTCTGTAGAATTGTTTCCGAATTTGTAAGCGAGCCATCTGCCTATAATTTTTTTGCCCAAAATCTGAATGAGTTGTTGGATTTTTACCAAAAATACTATTGTGCGGCAGTGAGGCCTAGGAAATTTTGCGTGGCAGTTTCCGGAGGATCCGATAGCATGGCCTTGCTGTTTCTTCTTTATAATTGGGCACAGAAAAATGAAGTCGAAGTGTTCTGCGTCACCATAGATCACCAATTAAGAGAAGAATCGCTAGCGGAAGCTATGTTTGTGCGAGCTTTCTGCGAATCTAAACACATAAAGCATGAAATTTTGATTTGGAATTCCGAAAACGATAAAATCAATCATGGTAAACTTGAAAATTCAGCACGAGAAGCTAGATATCAATTGATTTTAGAGTTTTGTGCTAGGGAATCCATTGGTATTGTATTGACAGGCCACACCTGGAACGATCAATTGGAAACGTTCGCCATCCGAAAAAGTCGCGGAAGTTCAGGAATTGGATTAGCCGGAATTAGTAGAATTCGCTCATTGACGAACGATGTGAAGCTGCTGCGACCACTGTTATATTTTACGCGAGACTATCTCAAAAACTTTCTATGCAGCAAAGGGATTATCTGGAAAAATGATCCCATGAACGATGATGAAAGATTTCAGCGTGTCCTATGGCGAAAAAAGATCGCCTCCTACGATATAGAGAGAACATCCGAGCTTTCCAAGGAGATAATGCTCCTGGGAAAAACGCGTCATGATGTTGAAACGAAAGCCGTAGCTTGCCTGAGGGCATTCTGCGAGTTTTCTCAGCGCGGCAGCGCCATTCAGCTGCGCCAATTTTTAGCGGAAGAAAAAGCGGTCCAAATGGAAATTCTAAGGAGAATAATTTGGAATGTGGGAGAAAAAAAGTATGCGCCCTCGCTGAATACGGAACTTCTTTCTCAAATTCTAGATGGAAAAATAAATACCCTAGGAAAATGTTTGCTAAAAGTCGGGAAAGAGGAGATTTTTGTGTTCCTGGAGAATAGAAATTCTGGAAAAATATTGCCTTACCGGCTGCAAAGTCATAGAATGGGACGCGGCAATGATGGTGGATCATCGTCTGAGGGTGTTGTTTTTGTTAATAATATGAATCTGTTCGATATATTTCAGTGATCTTTCCCGGAGAGAAGAGATGAAAAAAAATTACAAGAATCTTACGATCTGGATAGCAGTCGGATGTTTTTTACTGATTCTATTCCATGCTTTCAATACTTCGAAGGAAAATGTTCCCGGCATTTCCTATTCGGACTTTTTATCCGATGTGGACGACGGAAAGGTATCCTCCGTTGTAATTCGTGGCCTAACCATTGAAGGCACAAGGCTAGACGGCAAGATATTCTCCACCTATGATCCGCGGGATCCGGAGTTGGTCAACCGCCTTCTGGCGAAAAATGTAAAGATTTCCGCCATTCCCAGCGACGAGCATTCCTCCCTATTCCATCTGTTTCTCAGTTGGTTGCCTCTTCTGATCCTCGGGGGAATTTGGTTTTTTGCGCTACGCCAAATACAAGCTGGTGGAAATAAAGCCCTTGGGTTCGGAAAGTCAAAAGCTAGGCTACTAAATAAACGTGCTGGGAATGTTACCTTCAACGACGTTGCCGGCATAGATGAAGCCAAAAGCGAGTTGGAAGAGATAGTGGATTTTCTAAAGGATCCAAACAAATTCATAAGGTTGGGTGGGAAAATACCGAAGGGTGTGCTGTTGGTTGGACCTCCGGGGACCGGGAAAACTCTGTTGGCCAGAGCAATTGCCGGAGAGGCTGGCGTTCCATTTTTTAGTATCTCGGGATCAGAATTTGTCGAGATGTTTGTAGGCGTCGGCGCAAGTCGTGTGCGCGACATGTTTGAGCAGGGAAAGAAACATGCGCCCTGCATCGTGTTCATTGATGAAATCGATGCTGTCGGACGACATCGTGGTTTTGGTTTGGGAGGCGGAAACGATGAGCGAGAGCAAACACTCAATCAGCTTCTGGTGGAAATGGACGGATTTGAGGAGAATAACGGCGTCATAATCATTTCCGCTACCAATAGGCCGGACGTATTGGATCCAGCTCTGCTGCGTCCAGGAAGGTTTGATCGGCAGGTGATTGTTCCGGCTCCGGACATAAACGGAAGGGATAAGATTCTGCGTGTTCACCTTAAAAAAGTTCCTCTGTCCGTCGACGTTGATCCCATGGTAATAGCCCGCGGCACGCCTGGATTTTCCGGAGCAGATCTTGCAAATTTAGTCAACGAAGCAGCACTTCTAGCAGCGAGACGTGGCAAGCGCGTTGTGGGGATGGATGAACTAGAGGAAGCTAAGGATAAGGTAATGATGGGCGCTGAACGTCGTTCCATGGTAATGAGCGAAGAAGAACGAAAATTGACCGCCTACCACGAAGCGGGGCACGCCATTGTGGCCCTTGGTATTAGTGAGTCGGATCCGATACATAAGGCCACCATCATTCCGCGTGGTCGAGCGTTGGGGATGGTGCTGCGGTTGCCCGAAAAAGATCGAATCTCAGTCTCCCGGATAAAACTGGAAGCGGATTTATCAGTTGCGGCAGGCGGCAGAATAGCTGAGGAAATGATTTTTGGTCGAGAAAAAATCACCACCGGAGCTTCGTCCGACATAGATCAGGCGACAAAAATTGCGCGACTAATGGTGGTTGAGTGGGGCATGAGCGATAGGCTAGGGTTTTTGTCTTACGCCGAAGGCGTTCAGGAGGTGTTCCTGGGACACTCCTCCGGTACCAGCAAAAATATTTCCGACATAACTGCGCAGGTAATAGACGAAGAAATTCGCTCCATCATGGATAGAACCTACATCAGGGCACAGAAAATCTTAAAAAATCATAGGCAAGAGTTGGAATTACTAGCGCAGAATCTACTGGAGCACGAAACTCTGAGCGGCGAAGATATAAAAAAGATTCTGGGCGGCGAAAAAATTGAAAAACAAAAGAAGACCACCGTCATTGCCAGATCTAAAAAGTCTAAAATGCCTACTTTCGAAGACATGGAAAAAATTAGCGCTCCTCGGCGCGGCAGGTCTCGTTCAACGAAAGAGAAAAGACCATCCTAGAACTATTGGTTACAGAAAATTCAAGCATAGATCGCCTCGATAAGTTTCTAACTTCTGAAATTGGCGGCATGTCGCGTAGCAGAATCCAACTTCTAATATCTTCCGGATGCGTTCAAGTTAACGGCAAACAATTGCTGGACTCTAATTATCGTCCTAAAATTGGCGATAAAATCTCTTTGGAGGAAAATACCGCAATCCGGAAGCCGGACTTGATTCCGGATGCGAGTGTGGCTTTTTCAATTCTGTACGAGGATGAAGATCTGTTGGTTATCGATAAACCTGCTGGAGTTGTGGTGCATCCAGGCGCTGGAAATTATGCCCATACGCTGGTGAATGGATTAGTTCACCATTGTGGAGCATCTCTTTCCAGCGGAAGCGATGAATTTCGTCCCGGAATAGTGCATCGCCTCGACAAGGATACCAGCGGAATACTTGTGGCGGCAAAAAATGATTTCACCCACGCCGAACTGGCAAAGCAATTCGCAGCGCATTCCATTAGTAGGAAATATCTCTGTTTCTGTTACTCAATTTTGCGATTTTCCCAAGGGAAAATTGAAACTTTGATTTCCCGAGATAGAAACAATAGGCTCAAAATGTGCGTTTCCAGGGAAAATGGAAAAACGGCGGTAACCCTATATAGAACTTTAGAAACGTTTGCGGGAATAGCTTCCAAAATCGAGTGTGAACTAAAAACCGGACGCACCCACCAAATTCGACTCCACATGTCTCATTTGGGGCACTCCCTAGTTGGAGACTCGCTCTATAGAAGAAAAAATTATGCTATTCCCCAAGAAATCTCCCATTGCATCAATGCGTTTTCCCGACAAGCTCTTCATGCTTATTTTCTAGAATTTTTACATCCAAGATCTTGCAAATCAATGCATTTTGAAACAAATCTTCCCACTGATATGTTGGAACTGGAGCGCGCGCTACGCAATTTTTCCCCAAAGCGCTAATCTTATTTCCCAATAGCATTAGTGGCGTCATAAAAAAAAGCAAAATATTTGACAAAAATTTTATTCTATTGTAGAATGCATTTGTGGTGTTTTTTGCCGCTGTGCTCCCAAGATACGGCGTCATGATTGGGAGTATTTGGCAATGGCGCAAAATAATGAAAAGGAGTAGCTATCATGGAAAAAAACGTTCTTAAGGTATCTGCGCTCGTCGCAATTGCATTTGCATCTCTGGATACATCCTTAACTATGAATGACAATGACGACACATCTCTGGATACATCCTTAACTATGAATAACAATGGAGCCGCGGGTGTACCCTTGGATAACTTGAGGGATTACAATGGAAAAACAGATTCGACGCGAACTGCTGATAGCATCGAAAACGTTGAGGATAACATTGTTGAGGCTCAGGATTTGCTCGAAAAAAGCGTTGACAAAATAAAAGACCTCGATAACGCTTTGCATAAGCATAAAAACGCTAATACTTCATTGGCCGCTGAATTAAAGAAAGCCAAATTTGATCACCAGAAAGAAAAAAATGCACTGAAGAACGACGTTAGAACCCTGCTCAGAGCGCACGATGGCGTAAAGCGTGACTTGGATCTCAATGCTGAGATAGTTGAGCGTCAGATGGCTGCTATAAAAAAACACCAAGAAACCATCCAGGCAAAAGACAGAGAACATAGCGAAGGGATAGATGTATATACTAAACACCTGCAAGAATTGCAGGCTGGAAGAGACGATGCGCATCAACAAACGAAGACGATGGTGGAAGAGCTAGAAGAACTGAAAAAAGAAAACGCTACTTTGCAAAAAGAAAAACAAAACCTCTGCAGGTATAAGAAAGCATATAACAGAGTCAAGAAAGAGCACGACCTCTTGACAAAAGAACACTCGCAATTGAATACCGAACATGAAATCAATTCGAAAAAGAAACAACATGCTGAAAATGTGCTGAAGCATACTAAAGATGATCACAGAAGGCAGGTTGAAAGACTTAACCTATCAATTAAAAAGTTGGAGCAATATATTGGGCAACTCTCTGGCGAAAATATATCGGGTGAAATTACATCTATTATAGCTACAATCAAGAAAGAAATCGTTGAGATTGAGGCTCCCACCGATGATCAATAACCATGTTCGTTTATAATTTTTTGCCCTCTGGAGCTCCTCGAACTCGAGGGATGAAAAATCGCAAAACCCAATTAACGAACATGATCAATCGGATTAGCCATCTAAAAGCAATTTTATGGTTTTCATGTATTGAAGGTAGGTATAAAAATTAACGAAAGATAGGGGGCGTCATGGGAAAGAATATTCTTAAGATTTCGGCAATCGTCGCAATTGCCTTTGCATCTCTGGATGCATTTGCATGGGGAGGTTTTTCGTCTCCGCGCGGGAGAAATAGATCGGTCCACGGGGCAAAAGTTAAGGATAGTTTGTCTTCTGGAATGAAATTCGACTATCCTAGCATTAGGAACAACCTTTCTAAAGCGATAGAATTGCTTCTTCCCAATTCTTACTCGGGAAAGAAATTTGATTTTTCTAACACTAACGGCACTTCGAGAAAAGCATTAAAGTATATCGAAAATTGCATCCAAGAAATAAAGGAATATGAAGAAAAATTGCGCATCTATAGCCAGGAAATAGAAAAGTACAAACCAGCGGCGAATGAGAACGGCGATGCGAACATGTTGCTACTGACAAAATTCGACTCTCATGGTGTTATGGGAGATCTCTTAACGGCGGATGAGCCCAGCGATGTAAACATGTCGCAACTGACAAAATTCGACTCTCGTGGTGTTATGGGAGATCTCTTAACGGCGAAAGCATGCGTCCAGAATCGCATTAATTACCCTCCAAAGTCAAAATTTAATTATTCTACTTATGATTATGAACTTACTAAGGCAAAAGAATCGCTCGAAAGTTGCGGCAAGAAAATAGAGGAATATGTGAAGGCATTGCATCCGCTTAGTAATAAGATCAAATCGAATCCTCAAATGAATCAAACTTTTAATAAAATTAATAAGAGCGTGAGAGAGAAAATGAAAGGCGGCATGAAAGGAAAAGCAAATTCGGAAGAATCTGAAAAACTGAATGAGCGCCTCTCGGAGTTAACTGCCGCCAATGAGGATGGCCGCAGAAGAGTCAGAGAATTTGTGGCGAAAATAAACGCAGCAATTGAAAGCCTTTATGCAAAGATTCAAAAACTAGTCCCATTATCTTATGAGCTGAGCAAGCAAACAGAAAAAAACACAAAGTTTGTTGCACTAGTTGAAAGCATTAAAAGATTCTATAAACTAGTTGAAATCATTAAAAAATCCTATGAATTAAACTTCAAGATTAAGCTTAATAACATTGGCGAGAAACTTAACAATGAATATATGTCCAACCGTGGAAGAAAAAATATGCACTACGGAATGGGACGAGGCAGAAAAAGAAGAGTGAATTCAAAAGTATATGAAGAATTGAAAGAAAAGATCTCGGAGTTGACTGCTGCCAATGAGTATGGCCGCAAAATGGTCACAGAGTTTATGATGAAAATAAGTACGGAGATAGCAAATTTTCACATAAAAATTGAAGAACTAAACGCACTATTTGTTGATTTAGGCGTACAAGCAAGAGTCGCCGGTGAGGAGGACAAGCATGGAGATATTATAGAAAAAATTAAAGAACAAATTACAGAAATTGAAGAATCCTATAAAACAGACTTCAAGATTGAGATATAGACTAAACCGCGGCTATTTGGATAATTTGTAGCGAGCTTGGTATTAGTTTTGCTGTGATCGGCGCCTTTTGCGCGGAGAAACAGCTTGAAAGCGTGATTTTCCAGACTTCCACAGTATTCGGTACCGCGATCTCTAGAATGCGAGCGGTATTTCCTGCTCATTAAAGAATGGAATGCCTCTACTGTTCAGCATGTTTGCCGCCATAATGGCAGATTTTTCCGTGTAAAGTTTTGCGTCCGTCACTTTGGAATAGGTATCGATGAAGGGCTGTTGGAGACTGTAAATAATTTTGTGTAAACGCAAGATCACTCATGCAGCCACCTTGTTCAGCCTATCGCCGAAAAGGATCAGCAACTGCGAATAGATTATACCCCAGTTGCGGACTTTTGTCGTCCATTTTCGCCATTTCAAATCTGAAGTGCATCAAGGTTAAAACCACAGGTAGAAGAAGCACGCCTGTCGAAGAAAACCTCGTGAGGTGTACGGAAGTTTAACACTTTTCTTGGCCGATTGTTTAATAAATTTTGAATCTCTCGAATTTTTTTATCCATGACGTCGGCGAAATCGCGTTTTTTGGGCAGATATTGGCGGATCAATCCGTTGGTGTGTTCATTAAGCCCTCTGTCGCAGGATTTATATGGCCTTGCGAAGTAGATTTTCGCTCCTAATTTTTTGGTCATTTCGGCATGTCCGGCGAATTCCGTTCCATTATCGAAGGTGATGGTTTTGACGAATTTTCTGTGTTTTTTCAATAAATTAACGATGGCGTGATTGGTGTTTTTCTTGGTTTTCCTCCCGATTTTTCTAACAAATAAAAATTTCGAATAGCGCTCAGTCAACGTCACGAGATGTGCTCGACTTCGAGTGCTTACAACCGTATCGCCCTCCCAATCTCCGATGCGAGATTTTTCGTCGACGATCGCCGGGCGCTCCTCAATACCAACGCGATTTGGAATGCAGCCGACTCCGGCACTTTTGCTTCCGTGTTTCCGATATTTCTTTCCGCCGTGACGCAAATGCTGATAGAGAAGGCCTCCCGCCAATCTGTCCTCTCTGACATATCTATATATTGTCTCGTGACTGACGCAAATTCCCTCAAGTTTGAGACGTCCCGAAATCTGCTCCGGACTCCAATCCGACTCCAAGCGCTTGATAATGAGAGCCTCCATCCATCCGATCATTTTCCTGGGAACCTT
>JAIRZM010000021.1 GCA_031267235.1 Holosporaceae bacterium | reverse complement strand
CTCAATTGTTAATTAAAAAACGCCATTAAATCTTCGGCGTTTCGGCCTTGATTTTTCGTGGGAGAAAATATTAAGTCATGGGGTATTTTATATTTTAGAAGTTGCGATATTGTCGTCGCTACAGTAAGACTTTCCGGAGCAAGCTATTGACCTTCCTGGAATAGACATATAAACATAAAGTCTATGGCTGGGTGGCAGAGCGGTTATGCAGAGGACTGCAAATCCTTGTACGTCGGTTCGATTCCGGTCCCAGCCTCATGGTTGCGGTTTGGCGCATTTTTAACCCACTCTCACTGAACGGGAATTTATACCATTTCCCATTTTAAATTATCCAAACGACCTCCGAAATGCGCTCTGTATCAGCTGCTACCAGGCAGGCAATAGCTAATTGATGGTGGGATCTGGTATTAGGACGCTCTTTGATACGGTACGCCCATTCAAGAGTTAACTATATCAAGGTGAAATGAGCAAAAGCGTCGGATTTTATGTTAGCGATTATACTAAGTTTAGCTATTGAATGCTCGGCACCTAACAGGAATGCAGTGTAGCCCAGCGCCCTCCAAAGACGGCAGGTCAATTTGTTCCCGGATCTGGCATAATATTCATGGAAAATAAAATGGAACTTGCTGGATGAAAGCTTTAGTCTATTATTCTGCTAATTCCTTCGGATAACAAAACAGTATCATTTCATTGAAATTGCCATTCTCAAATGCCTGCAGGTGAAACTCGAAGACATAATCAGTCAAACGCTCTTGCAAAAACGGCTTGATTTTGAATAACTCCTCGTGATTGTGATAAATTCCCAGCGACAAAACAGGACGCTGCGATTTTATTGTATTTATCGCTCCTTTTATAATTGGCATGCCATATCCTTCAACGTCTATCTTTATTAATCCGACGTTAATGCCGTATTTCCTTACTTCTTTGTCTATCGTAGTCATTTCCACGACATCGTTACCGCCTTCCTCTAACCACGATCCAGAAGTTACTTCTTTAGGAGCATGATATTTAACTTGGCGAACAGTTTCTCCAAGGGCAACCGGAAACAATTTATATCCGGAAACAATATTGTTTTTCTTCATAATTTTTTTGAACTTCTCGACATTTGAAAGTGAGAATTCGTAGCAATACACAGTCTTATTCGTGTATTTTCGTAAAACCAGCAAAGAATCTCCAATGAAAGCTCCACCATCTATCATGTCTCGATTACGTACGTAATTTTGAATTTTTCTATTTGCAAATCTTAGACCATGATGAAAGTAGAATACTTCGGGAGAAAGCCATTCTCCCAGCAAATCATACTCCTTTTCGAGTGATTTATATTCTTTTTCGTAGTTTTTCTTATGATCTTGCTGATAATCAGGAAGAGACATTTCAACAGATTCAAAGAGTGCGTTTTTTAAGAATTTCGTGTATTCCATACATTTCAAGACATAATCTAGAACTTCGCATGAATGGACATCCACTCCATTTTTTAAGATATCAATTTGTTTGCCTGCATGTTCATGAAATATCTCGTTTGCAAGCACTTCAGCATGCCCTAAACTAACGGAAAATTTATTGGTGTATGAATCTACTCGCTTGATACATGAATCCATTTGAGCGCGTATTTTTCTTATCTTATTCTGAAAAATATAGGCGTTTAATGAGAATAAAGCTGCAATTACAATCCCAAAAATATAAAAAACTTTCTTTTTCATAAACATGCTCCTATAGAAAATATAATATTGCCGCTAATATAAACAAACAGAAAGCGAAAAGCTAATAAAAATACACATACATTTTTATGTCATTTTTCATCTCTGCCAAGAGATTTTAGTCAACTAGGCACTGTTAACAAACCTGAAGATATGGTATGATGAGTTACATTTGTATGAGGTATTTCATGTTAGACAGGCTTTATCCATTGAGCGAGGACGCATTTAACGAAAAGATATTACCATTGATTTTAGAGGAGACCACTCCCTTGGGAGGTCGTCCGCCGAAGATAAGCCATTATAGGTGTTTTTGCGCCATGCTGAAAATGCTGTCCTGTTCCATGCCTTGGAGAGATTGTCCGAGAGAGTATGGTCCATGGCACACCATTTATACGCGTTTTAAAAGATGGAGTGAAAACGGTTTGTTTTGGAAAATTTTAACGACGTTGAAACAGAAGAAATGTCTGGAATTTCAGATTGTTTTTATGGACTCTACAACCGTAAAGCTTCATCGACATGGATCCGGAGCGCCAAAAAAAAAGAGGCCCACAAAATGTGGGTAAAAATGTGGCCGGCAAAGGATCAAAAATTCATATCATTATGGGAAAAGAAGACGCAATTTGTGTTGATATTACAGGAGCTCAGACGCATGACTCCAAGCCGGTTGAATAGATGATGAATTTTCTAAATCTCAACGAAATCAAGAGATTTGTCGCGGATAAAGCCTACGATACGGACAAAATCAGAGATTTTTTAAAAGAAAACGATATTCATGCTGAAATTCCCAATAAAAAGAATAGAAAAACTCCGTTTAGATTCGATAAAACCGTCTACAAATGGCGGCATCGCATTAAAAATCTCTTTCAAAAATTAAAAGAAAACAGAAGGTTGTGCATGCGCTGCGACAAACTAGACTGTACTTTTATGGCTTTCGTTGCTATTGTTCTTATTAAATTAGAGGTTTGTTAACAGCGCCTAAAAAGCGCTACATCTGCCCTTTCTCTGTATGGATGGTTTCCTTCATAAAGATGGACAGAACATAGGCCACCGCTAAACAAATCGGCAATGTTAAAATCGCATTTTGATAGCAGGAGACGTCATAGAGTCGCATGCCCTGTTCCGACATTTTCCCGGTCCAAAAAAAATCCAGCAGAAACCCGAGAACCGGCTGGAAGATCAATCCGGCGAACATAATTAAACAGTTGGAAAAGGCAATTGCTGTCCCGGCATTACGCTGCGACTCGTTATTCTTGGCGCAGGTGAAAACCAACACCTCGCCGTTGGTTAAAACTCCAATCAGAAACACGATTCCCAAAGACAACAGCATACTATCCAGATATATCAAAGGAATAAACATTATCGCAACGCCAATAATAGAGAATTGTATGGTCTTCACATAGCCGTGAACCTTTCTGGCCACCATGGCCACCGGAATGCTTCCCAAGGCAAAGCCAATGAAAAGCACCGAAGGAGCCAGCGAAGCCACCTCATTGTCCAGGTTGTATTTGCTCATGAAAAACGGAATGGCCCACAGCTCAGAAAAGGCAGAAACCGGCAGATACATGAATCCTCCAATCAGTCCGGACAGGATTATCTGCTTGTTCTTCACCACTTTTTTAAGGGTGGTCATGAAATGTTCACCGATATTCTGATGGATTTTTATGGTTTTGGGAATGAGCCAAAAAACAAGCGCCGCAATTACCATACCGATGAGAGCCAAAAGGAATATGGTTTTCTGCCATCCAATGGTGTTGACGGCCCGAGCCACTGGAAATCCTCCGCAGAGAGCGCCCAAAGTTCCCATCATGTTGGTTACGCCAGCAAATAGTGCGAAATATTTAACCGGAAACACCGATGCGGCGATCTGCAGGCTGGATATGAATGCGCTAGCAGCTCCAGCGCCCACCAGAAAGCGCCCCAATTGCGCTACGTACACCAGATCAGTGATGGCAAACAATAGCGATCCTAAAATCGACAAAATCACCGAAAAACCTATGAGATTCCTCGCTCCCAATCTGTCCAAAATCAATCCGCAGGGAATTTGCAGAATGGTATAGGAAAAATAAAAGAAAGAAATCAATACTCCCAACATGCTGGTCGTTATTCCATAGTGAAGCATCAAGCCACCGGTCATGACGCTGGGAGACACCCTCAGAATCACCTCGTATAGATAGAAGAGGTTGGCAACGCCCCATACGACAACTGATCTTGGGCTGATTTTTACATCATTCTTCGTCAATCAGATTCTGCCTTCTAGAATTTTGTGCGAAGAACCATCCAGTTCCTTATCATGGATTGGTTCATACCAGCCGCCCAACTTTTCCGAAAAGAATTTTTCTGTGATGGCGTAATATGATTTGCTATTGGGTTCCCGTATGAATCCATGTCCCTCATCCGGATAGAGAACATAGGTAACGTCGAGCCCACGTTTTTTCATGGCGGACACCATTTGATCTGATTCCGCCTTATTTACCCGAGGATCATGCTCTCCTTGAAAAACTATGAGAGGCTTCTTTATGGCCTCCATCCGCGTAATGGGAGAATTGGCAACTGCCAACGCACGTCCCTCTTCCGTGCGCGGATCCCCAATTAACTTATACCAACAGGCCATATGTGGAAGCCAATACGGGGGAACGGTTTTCGCAATGGTGATCCAGTTGGAGGGGCCAACCACATCGACGCCGCAGCAGAACACATCCGGAGTGAAGGCCAGTCCAGCCAACACAGAATATCCACCGAAACTCCCACCCATAATAGCCACTTTATCTTTGGCGGCGATCTTATTCTCTATGGCCCAGTTGACGGCATCAATTATGTCGTTGCGAATTTTGTGGAGATTTCCGTTGGCCGCATTAGTAAAAGCTTTTCCAAAACCCAGAGACCCGCGATAATTGATTTGCAACACCGAATAGCCGCGATTGGCCAGCAGCTGAGCGTCCTTGTCGAAACCTAGGTCATCCCGTGCCCAAGGGCCACCGTGAATCTGAATCACCATTTTCGACGGTTTCCCCTCGATAAAATCGAATGACTTGGTGAGATAACATACAAGATCCAGATCATCACGGGATTTTATCACCACCGGAGTCATCTTCTGCAGCTGATACTTCTCCAGCTCCGGCTGGGCACAAAATAGGAATTTCAGCAACACAGGTGCGCCTTTTTGTGGATCTCTTTCATACAAATAATATCGTGTGGGCGAGACGTCGCTAAAAGATGCAATCAGCCATCGATTGTTTTCAAGGTTTTGGTTTATCACACAAAAGCGTCCTCTATTCAATTTAGATTTCAGATAGGCCACGTCTTTGGAAACAGCATCGTCAATACCAATAATATCCGGCTCAAGATATTCCAGTCCAACCATTTGTGGCACATAGGTGTTCGGATCCCAGCCGGACAATGACGAGTCCGCCAAATCACTATGGAAAAGCACTTTGGAGGTCTTGTTTTTTAAGTCATAGGCCACTAGAGCATTTTTGTCGCCTCCGGAGGAATCAAATCCGTATAATGTTTCACAATCAAAACTAAAATACAGCATATGGGTATTTTTCGTATCCTCAAATGGCACCTTTTTGAATAGTTTTGCCTTGCCTTCAAGCATCTCATAGTATTCCTCGCTGCCGTCCGGCATACTTTTAGCAACAATTCTTAAATTAAAATCAGGATCGAAGATAAAATCTCCGTATTCGTCATTTTGGAACACAAGATTGACATTTCCGCTGTCGATGTTTACCCGATAGGCGTCGAACCACTTGGGATCACGTTTATTGCAGGAGATTATCAATTCGCGAGGATATTTTCGACTCAGCCGATGGGGAGCCGACTTCGATCCGTCGAATGGAGTGAGATTTTTCGATCCACCAGAGCCCACATCCAGGCAGTGAATCTGGCAATTTTCGTCACCATTTTTATCCTGAAGAACCAGTATATGGTTATTGGTAAACATCCACACCAGGCCGACCTCATTGAGGCCGCGGGAAGATTTGATGGGGAATTTTCTCAATGGCTTACCGGATGAGTCCTCGACGCGCACCTCCACTTCGCTGCCATTCCTGGCCACACACGCTATTTTCGAGCCGTCGTGGCTCATGGTGACGCAGAAACGATCAGGCTTCGCCAGCAGAACGCTTCTGGGAATTAGAATGCCCTTTTGATGCTTCTTGGATTCAAGCGCTTCCGCTGAAAATGCATTAGCTATAACACTAAAAAACAATATACATACGCCAATTAATCTACACCACATTAAACGCGACCCCCAAAACAACTGGCAGTGATTCTAATGGCTTTGGAGAAAATAATCTAGATAGCATGGCCAAAATCACGGCCATTTCATAAAAATTAGATTAAAGTATAGTTAAGCAAGTCTCATTATGAATTGGCCAAACGGATCGCAATGGGAAAAAACCAGTTCGTTGTTTATACAACTTTCCTAAAATTTTCTACATTTCGCTAACAGGACCTATTGAAGAGAGCGTTTATCTTTCCAGCGGATGAGCTTTTTCATACACTCTAAGTAAACTTCCGTCATCTATGCCAGTGTATATCTGAGTGCTGGATAGGGATTCGTGTCCCAAAAGCTCCTGGACCGATCGCAGATCGGCCCCATTTTGCAGAAGGTGAGTGGCAAAGCTGTGGCGAAATGAATGAGCGCTGGCGTGATCCGGAAGATTATGCATTAATCTCAGTTTCTGTAATCGATTGTCGACGGCCGAAGCATGTAGCCTCTTCCCCTTCACTCCCACAAATAAAAAGCCATCATCAAGATTGTGCGGGCAGCTGGCGATATAGCGTTCTATTCTCTCCAGCACCAATGGCAGCAGTATCAGGATTCGTTCTTTTTGTCCTTTGGTCAATATTTCCATTTCAGACGCAACTTCACGGGTTTTTATGTTCAAGGCCTCATTAATTCTTAATCCTGTGCCATAAAGCAGACTAAAAAGAGCGCGATCCCGTCGCGTTACCCATTCCTTGTCGTTGGCAAAGAAAAAATCCACGTTCAGAAAATTAGTGAGCGCATTTTCATCCAGCGGTTTCGGCAGTAGCTGCGGCAATTTAGGCCTTCTGACTGAATCAATGATTTTCAGATTAACAAGATCGCGTCTCGCCAAATACCTGAAAAATGATTTTATGGAAGACAGAGCCCTGACATTGGAACGTGCAACCAATCCGGCACCAATGCGCGACGAAAACCATGATCTGAAATCCGAAATTTTCAAATTACGAAAAGTTTCTAGAGAAATTTCCTCTCCCAAATGCTCTTCGAGAAATTTCCTGAAGAAAACTAAATCTCGCCCATAGGATGCGATCGTATGTTTCGAACAGCGTTTTTGCACTGTCAGCTCCTGGATCCAGTTTTGAATTGCCTCTTCCAAAATCAAACCTCATCTCCCATTTAGAAATCTGCGCAACTTACAAAACACTCTCCACCATGCTAGACGAGTTTGAACCCAGAATAAAGTCGCAAAAGATAGCCAGTGACAAAAATAGCAGCTGGTCTACGCATAAAATTCGCTTAAACACTTTATCAGAAAAATTTTGCTGAGTTTGTTGCTGACGCTGGATTGGGATAATATGCGCCAATGAAAGTTATCGGAAAAAGAAGCCACTCCTCTAGGTTGTGGCTCCATCGTCAGCAAAAAGATCACTATGTGCTTCTGGCTAAAGAGAGCGGATATCGCTCCCGTGCTGTCTTTAAATTAATGGAAATTGATGCTAAGTTTCATCTTATTAAGAATGCAAAATGCGTGATAGATTTAGGAGCCGCTCCAGGAGGTTGGAGCCAGCTTTTGGCTCAAAGATCCGGAGAGAACGCCCGAATAGCAGCCATCGATTTGCTGGAATTTCCAGCAATTTCCGGAGTTAAAATTTTCAATGGAAATTTTGAGAATGAGGAAATTCAGATGAAGATAATGGAATATCTTGGCCAAAAAGCAGATCTAGTAGCGGCAGATATGGCTTCAGCTGCAAGCGGACATGCGCAGACGGATCATCTTAGGCAGATAAATTTGGCCAAAGGCGCTTATTCCTTTGCGAAAAATGCTCTGAAGGAGGGTGGATCCTTCGTTACTAAAGTTTTTCACGGTGGCAAGGAAGTGGAACTTCTTCGGGATCTGAGGAAAAGCTTCGGTAGTGCGAGATTTTTTAAGCCAAAATCCAGCCGTGCTATGTCTGCGGAAATATACATTGTTGCCATAGGCTTCAAAGAATGCAGTTGAGTGCTCGGATTCAGGTCGCAATCGAGATGCTAGATTTGTTTTTTGAATCCGGCGCTCCCTTTGACGTGCTTATGGGTAAATTTTTTAGAAATAACAGATGGATAGGAGCTAGCGATCGCCGAGAAATTGCCGAGTTCTCATATGTCATATTTAGAAATTTTGAAAAGCTAAAATTTTTAACGTCTTCCGTTGACGCAAATGACGCAAACCTTGGCAGATTATATGTATTGGCTTTTTTAGCGACAGAAAAAAAATTATCTTCGGAAAAAATTTCTGAGCTATTTGATGGAAAGCGATACGCTCCCGTTGCGCTAACAAATTTTGAAAAGGAATTCATTGGCGCTTTACAACGGAAGACCGTTTTTCCTAAAAATGCACTGCTCAATTATCCACAATGGATGAGTCCGCTGCTGGAAAAAGCGTTTTCTCCTCAAGATCTGGAAAATGAAATGCTGGCCCTTAACGCAAGAGCACCCCTGGATCTTCGGGTGAATACGTTGAAATCATCCCGCGAAACCGTAAAGAAGATGCTGATGAATTCTGGATTTCAAGTGGAGGATTGCCGCTATTCACCCACTAGCTTGAGACTATCGGATGGACGCATAGGTAGAAATCACGATATAATCAGAGAAGGATTGGCAGAAATTCAAGATCAAGGGTCGCAGTTGGTAGCTGAAATGTGCGTCGTTTCTTCGGTGGAAACGCTGGTGGATTTTTGCGCTGGAGCTGGAGGGAAAACGCTCGCTATTGCCGCGCTTATGCATAATAAAGGACGCATTTTTGCTCTAGATAAAGATGAAAATCGACTAAAAAGAGCCAAGCTTCGCTTCAAGAAATCTGGCCTCAGTAACGTTTTCTGCCAGGAAATTACTTCTAAATGGATCAAACGCCATCGAGAATGCGCAGATGTGGTTCTGGTAGATGCTCCATGTTCCGGAACCGGTTCCTGGAGAAGAAATCCTGACATGCGAGCAAAATTTACTCCGAAAGATCTGGAGGAACTTTTGATACTTCAGGAGAAAATTCTGGAATCCGCTCAGCAATTAGTTAAAAATGGAGGAAAATTAATTTATGCAACCTGTTCAATATTAAAAGAAGAGAACCAAATCCAGATGGAAAAATTTTTGGCGAAATTTCCAAAATTTAGACTTGGATATGTTAGACTATCAAGTTACTCTGGAAAGTTCTTGCAATTAACGCCATACAAAAATCAAACAGATGGATTTTTTGGCGCAGTTTTGGAATTTGTCAAAGATCATACCAACGGGTAAGCTTGTGTCGCATATCTCGCAACTACATTTCCAAACAACAATGCCTTTATCTATAACATATCCATCGTTTCGAAAGAAGTTCTAATGAGCGATTTCCTCCATCTTCATCCTGCCTTCTCTGCCACACCACAAAATATCTTGCGGTCTCAGATAGAATCTTAAAAAAAACTTAAACTATTTCGCTGTATATACCAAGGAAATGCTATTTCTCTGGTGTTTTTGGAGATGATGTGTGACTTGGTTATATAAAAATAAAATTGAAATAATCATTCTGCTTATTACGGCCCTGCTAGTAAATTTATTCTACTACCTCCAGCAATTCGAATTTTGCATTTCCTTTTTTGACACGGATGATTATATGCAATTACTTCGAATTCGAGAATTTTTCGAACATAAAGATCTGTCCAATAGCATTATTAGCAGATGCAATGCTCCCTTTGGAGGAGATCTACATTGGACGCGGTTTTATGATTTCTTTTTGATAGTTCCAGCTTATATGATCAATCTTTTTGGCCTCTCCATTGAAAAATCTGTGGAATACGTAGGATTTATCATCAGTCCCATAGTAAAAAGTGTTGCAATAATCGTACTTTTGCATATTTTTCAGAAAATTCTTTCCCAAAGGAACGCTTTTCTGGCGGCTACGCTATTCGCAACAAATTTTATTATTCTGCCGCTAGGATCTTTTGGCAGACCAGATCATCACATTTTTATAATACTGTTCATGATTGTTCATTTAGCAAATATTGCTCGTATTCTGGAAACAAATTCGACAAAGCAAAGCGACTCCATAAAAGCAGCTTTGAGCGCTGCACTGAACGTCTGGATATCACCGGAAACTCTGATTCCGCTACTGTTAATTGACGGAATTTTGCTGCTATCAACTTTTTTGAACATTCTAAGACTCGAAAATTTGTACATAAAAAGCTTATTTACTACACTATTCATTTCGGCGATTATTTGTCTTCCAAATCACGCAAGTGGATATTATTTGATGGTGGGCGCCATGTTTCTGGTCGTTCCCTATATTACATTTAATGAATTTTATCTGACTGATCAAATTTTTAAGCATTGGCATTGGATTGTGCTTTTTCTGATGATGATCTTATCGCCTCTGTTCCCTGTAGTAGAATATGATAAAATTTCCTTTGTGCACATGTCCCTATACATATTTATGTCGCTATTTTTGGGAATAAATATGTTTCAACAGGAAAAGGATATCAAAAGCAGAGCGATCTTCGCTCTATTTTGGGGAATAATTATCGCAGCGGTATTTTTATGCATATATCCTAGATTTTTACATGGAATGAGCGCAGACATAAGTGACTATGTGAAAGAAATTTGGCTACATAGAGTGTCAGAAATGACCTCTCCATTAAAGTGTGGCGACGCAGTATTTTTCACGAGCCATTCAATTATTGTCGCGATTTCCACATATGATATGATTACAAAGTTATTAAGCAAAAAATTTTCAAAAATTGATCTACTTTGGTGGATTTTTATAGCCAATGCTCTCTGCTACACAGTCCTTGCTGGATTGTTTTATCGCATGCTACCCTACTCCGCTTTGTTTAGTTTACCGCTGGTAGTTGAGTTTGGCATGAACAGCAAGTTTGTAAAATACCTATCGTCTACGTTGAGGATTATGGTAACGTTTTTTCTTTCGACATTCTTTGTATTGGTGGTTGCTTGCTTGAAAAATGATGATCACATAGAAGAACCTTACCCTGCCTATGATAAACGAGAATTATATGGAGAGCTGAATAAATTAAGCAAAAAGCCCGTTGTAATTATGGCGCACACCAACGATGGCACAGATATAATGTATTTTACCAAACATAGTGTTGTGGGCGTTCCATATCACAGGCAAACCTGGGGTATAGTTGCATCTTACAAAATTATGGAAGGCAAATACGACGAAAATGAAGCAAAGGAGATTTTACGCAAAACAAATACTTCCTATATATTCATTCGAAAAGCAAAGCAAAAATCTACTGTTGAAAACATGAGTTTAGCGCAGATTATAATCGATGAATCAGAAAGTAAGCCCAGAAAAAAAACTTGCCCTGCCTGGATTAGGCTCATAAGCCTTTCAAAAAAATTCAATGATATTGTAGTCGCAAAAATTGATCGCGCACTGGTGCAAAAACAATAACATAGTTCAGAAATAAGGCTAGAGAGAATGAGATCACTATCGTCTAAAATGATAGCATGAGGATCTCTCAGAAAGCAGATTAAAATACTAATAAAACTCCGTATTTTAAAATTATCGGCCTCATATCCCTAAACCCCTCTGGATTTAACCTCCCTAAGTGTTTGAAGTGCAGGATAAAGCTATTAATATGTGGTGTTAAGCTACCTGGAATTATGGGGGCTGTACACATCAAGCGCATTAGTAGGCACGCTTATGACTTCGGAATGATACGCACATACAAAAAGACAAAATTTGTGATCAATCTCCTTTAGAGTATTGGTACAAATTTTTTGCAACAATTTTGGAAGCTTTATCAAAGGACTCATCCACCGTCTCATCAGAAGTATCGATTATGCTATAACTGCTATTACAAACGAGAGGAGACTCCTTCCTATTCTCATCCTGGAAATCCCGCTTCTTCATATTTTCATACACTTCCTCATAGGTTACGTTTGGATTTTTCTGCTTCAGGAATGCTAGGCGCCGCCTTGCTCGTACATCCAGACGAGCGGTTACGAAAAGCTTACACACAGCATCCGGAACCACTACTGAGCCAATGTCTCGCCCCTCCATAACCGTTCCAGCGTACTTCCCGGGAGAAGCGATGAAATCTCGTTGCAACCGAAGAATATATCGTCGTATTTCCGGAAGTTTTGCCATTTCCGCCGTCTTCGCGCCTACCTGATCTGACCGCAGAATCTCTTGTGGTATCTCCTTTAGGTCATTAAAGATGTCATCCAGAGATAACTTTTCTACTTCAATCGGCGACAGCCCCTTATAGGCCACATAACGATACAGGATCCCCGTATCAAAATGAGCAAAACCATAACGCTTTGCCAACTTCTCGGCCAGTGTCCCTTTTCCACTGCCGGCATGTCCATCTATGGCTATCACCGACTTCATCTTATCTTGTCGAGACCGAGTTTCGATGATTTCCATTGCCTGATTACTGGATTCAGGTTTTTTCGATGAAGAACATCCAGTCACCAAAAGACCACAGGAAATAACAATCGCGCTTGCTGTAAAAATAAACTTCATGCTCACCCTCCTCCAGGATATTAATACAAATTTATGAAAAAGTCACTAGGTTCTTTTAGCAAAATGTAGAAAATTTCAGAAAAGTGTATAAACCTCAAATTTGAATACTTGTTGCCTACTAGGGCAAGTAATCCCAAAGGTGTAGATTAAGAAATTTATGAATGACATTGCCCTTTAGCAAGCCGGTCAGCGCGTTCATTAAATTGATTGCCGACGTGCCCTCTGATCCAATTCCAGGAAACTTTGTGTTTAGCTGAGATTTTCAAAAGCTGCAACCAAAGATCTTGGTTTTTAACCGGCTCTTTCTGGGAGTTCAGCCATCCATTTTTCATCCAATTGCGAATCCATAGTGTGATGCCATTTTTTACATAGGTGCTGTCGGTATATAATGCCACAGAACATATGTCCGGTAGATACTCCAGAGCCCGAATAACTGCCATTAATTCCATGCGATTATTGGTGGTATTTTTTTCTTTGCCGCATAATTCTTCTTCTGTTTGCTCATAAACCAGCAACGCTCCCCAGCCTCCAGGTCCTGGATTGCCGCTGCAAGCTCCATCCGTGTAAATCTCAACGTGTTTCATAGCTCCAAAGTCCCAGAAAAAACATAGAAAGCCTGGCCTGTTTGCATTACCGACTCATCATCTTCGAATACAATCGATAGATTGCCGCCTCTCTGTTGCACAATGACATTTCTAGCGCTTATTAACCCACATTCTCGAGCCAAAAATGCTGTGGCGCAAGCTCCGCTGCCGCAAGCCATGGTAAGGCCGCTCCCCCTCTCGAAAGAAGATTGCTCTATCAAATTATCAGAAATAACTTTAGCAAATGAGACGTTTACGCCGTTGGAGAACAGTGCGTGACTGGACAAAATTCTTCCGGTTTTTGCAACGTTTTCCAATGAGGGCACTTCATCAAGAAACATTACCAAATGTGGATTTCCTACGGAAACGCAGGCAACTCCATCGACACAACATCCAGGAAAAAAATTTTCTCCAATTTGCAGATCATACTCCAGGCTTAGATTCAAAGGATCTGCTATTTTTTTTGACAATCCAATGGATTCTCCATTAAAGCTAGGATGTCCGATATTTACGGAAACTGTGTCATCGTTGTTTACCAGTACGTCATAATCTTTTCCAGCTGCAGCTATGGTAAATCGCTGCATGCCGTAGAAACGTTTCATGAGTTTGCCGAGACACCTTGATGCATTTCCACAGATTTCAGCTTCACTGCCATCATTGTTGAAAAAGGACGAGTGCACAAAGCAATTCTCTCTATAAAACACCGCCATTTGATCGCAACCAACGCCGTAGAGGCGATGACTGATGGTCACAATGGATTCTTTAGTGAACAATTTCTCTTCAGAATAGTTGCGCTCTATGATCACAAAATCATTTCCAAGAGCCTGCATTTTATGAAAATTTACAATCATAGATTTCCTTTTAGTAGTTCCCGAGTAACAGTTTTTCCGTATTCCACTGCTGGCTGATCAAAGGGATTTACGTCTATCAGCTTACAAACACAGGTAACTTCCAGCATAAAATGCATAAACATAGCACCGAGGATTTCCGGCGTTATTTCGGGAATTTCTATTTTTCGTAGGCCATGTCCTTTTTCTAGAATAGACGCAATTGTGGCTGTGCATTGGGCCTTAAAAATATCGATTACTTTTTTATCGTTCAGATATGCGAAACTTCTCGGCACAAATCCATTCGGCATTTTTAGCTCGGATTTTTGCTTTTCCAGAAAAAAAGTAAAACACTTGTCGCGCTGACCATCCAAATACAGTTGCAGTTGACTATGCTGGTCCACAGATCCGGCCGCGATCAACGGCGTTATACCCCTGCCAGATTTTCCAGTGCTTTCTGCGTATAACTGCGCTAACCAAGCTCCAAAGTAGGAAAGCTTGTCGGCATAAATAAACGAAACATGCTGGGAAAATCCTCCCTGAAACTGACTGGTCACAAAGCGCGCACCCTTTTCAATTTTCGAGATGGAATTTTCAAAATTATTTAAAACCTTGCGACCTCCTTCGAGGATTTCCTCTGGATTTATGCCGCAAAGCAGTGCGGACAGTATTCCCACTGTTGAAAATACTGAAAATCGTCCGCCAACATCCAATGGATGCTCGAGACATAAGAAGTTGAAATGTTTGGCGATTTCCATCAGCGAAGACGGTTTGTTTTCGGTTAAAATAACAAACTTATCTTCCAGATTTTCAAAAGATTCTATAAAATCGACCGCTAACAATGTTTGAACGATGGTTTCGAGAGTTTCTCCGGACTTAGAAATGCATAGGAATCCAGTTTCTTTTGGATCTATTTCCGAAAATTCGCGACACAAAGTATGCGGATCCAGATTGTTGGCAAATCTAACATTTTTTGCAGCAGATGGCGAAATGGACCGAATGCATTGTCCTCCCAAGCAGGATCCTCCAGTTCCAAAAATCAAAAAATTTTTGTAAGTCATCCATTTTTTTAGGCGTGGATTTTCAGAAAACTTCAGATTTTCCTTCGAATTAACTACGGAGAAACAAGCTAGATCTTTTATTCCATCCCAAAAATCAAAAGATCGCTCCTGCGTTTTTCTCGGAATAAAAATCTTTTGATCAAATAGCATTTTTTTTCTCTAGAGGCTTCAGGATGGAGATCACGCAGGGATCGTTTTTAAAGATTTCTTTTGCCTGGGCTGCCACATCTTTTAGATCGTATTTTTCGACAAAGCTAGGATATTCTTTTATGAAGCCAAATCTATTACCGGAGCCAATTTTTCCAGCTAGCCAATTGACGGCATTCAGCACATATTTATTGGATATACTTGCTGCAAATTTCATTTTTTTGGCCGCTTTGTCCGCCTGTTCTTTGGTAATTTCGTCGAAGGCTATGTACTTTATTTCTGCCAAAATTGCAGTAATTAACTCCTCAACATTTGAAGGATTGGCTGTAATTGTTATGGAAAGATCTCCATAGTCGTAATTCCAAAACGAATAATCAAACGATATGGATGAAATAATTTTCTGCTCATCCATTATTTTTTTTCGCAGCTCGCCTTCTAGATGATTGACAAAAATTTCAGCAGCCAAAGCTTTCTCTTTTTCGCTGCGGTAGTTCGGAATTCTCCAATACATTTCCACAATGGGGACGCTAATCTGAGCGCTGTATTTCACTATTCTTGTGGTGGATCCATGGTGCGAAGGCTCCTGCAATCTATCAATTCTGGAAACTGATTTCCCATCACCAAAGTATTTCCTGATTACCTTCAGCGTTTCATCTTTTTTTACATTGCCTGCTATGATAATGGTTGCTCTGTTGTTGGTATAATTTCTGTTTCTAAAATTACGAACGTCGTTTTCGGAAATTTCCTTCAGATGGTCCAAATCGCCGGCAACGTTGACTCCATATTTGGAATTCCAGTAGATGGATTTCCTGGATTCCTGATGTAGCGTAAATTTATCCAGCTGACTTTCGCTGACAATCTTTTGTTCAATTTTGCGCTTACTCCTATCCAAATCATCTTGAGAAAATGCAAAATTTTCGAATACATCGCCAAGATTTTTGATAAAACCATCAAGATTTTCTAATTTCCCGTAGAAATAATACATACTATAGTCGTGTCCGGTATAAAAATTGCTCTCGGCCCCATATTGCAGTGTGTCTGCGTCGGCATTTTCCTTCAATTTTTTAGCAAACATGTGGCTCAGCAAATTTGCCACTCCTTCGCGGTCAAGTTCATCGGTATTTCCGGTAGAAATACATAGCATTACTAGCAGCGAATTGGATCTAGCAGCGTCTACGAAAACGACGGACATGTTGTTGTCCAGTTTCTGGAAAGAGCTCCCCTGATGGGCAACATCCTCGGCGTCAATGCATGCCATCCGCAGCGTCATTGCTAAAACAGGTAAAATTTTTCTGATCATTAAGACGCCTCCTAATTAATATACAGTCGCATTGGGAAACATTTCTTTTGCCTCATCGAATAAAGAATTGGACGGCTTTTCATTGGCGAGCTTTTTGCTTGAAGATTTTTCTGACGTTCCGGAAAACGCAGCAATTATTTCATGAAGATCAGGCAATTCGGAAGCATATGATATGCGCGCCAGAATCATTTCCAAAACAACTTCCGGATGATCGCATAATTTTAACTCTTCAATGCCCTTTAGCAGCATCTGCCATACCAGAGAAAGAGCCGGAAGAGAAACAATTTGGGAAAGTTTTTCTAATTTTTGCAGTGCATTTTCCGAAATCATACTTTCCTGAGGTTCAACATTTGCTTTTGAACATGTAAGAATGTAGACGCAGTCCATTAATCTCCTAACCACCATGGGAGCGGAAATATTGGACTCAAGTATGCGTCTATATTGAGCAATGGAGTCTTTTAGGCTGCCATTTAATATCAATCTCAGAAGATCTATTATGTCGGCGTCGTCCGAAACTCCTAGCATATCCCTCACATTCTGAATTGTAAGCTCGCTGTTGGCGGACATATTTATGGCCTGATCCAAAATGGAAAGACTATCCCTGATGGATCCATCTCCGGCGCTCGCAATGAGAGATAACGTTTCGGCGCCAGCGGAGATGTGCTCTTGATTGCAAATGGACGACAAATATTGGGCGACCAGGCCGAGATCCACTCTCTTTAAATCAAATCTAAGAACGCGCGAAAGTATAGTTTCCGGAATTTTATGAGTTTCGGTGGTGGCCAGTAGAAATTTCACATGGGGTGGAGGCTCCTCTAAAGTTTTCAGCAAAGCGTTAAAAGCGCTTTTGGAAAGCATGTGAACTTCGTCAATTATAAAAACTCTATAGCGTCCACTGATGGGTCTATATTGGCATGATTCTATGATTTCGCGAACGTCGTCTACGCTTGTATTGCTGGCAGCGTCTGTTTCCACAACATCAGTTTGGTTGTCGCTGGCAAATCCAAGACAGGATGCGCAGCGACAGCAAGGCTCAGGATCGCTTCTGTCATATTCTTCGCAGCGAAAAGCTTTGGCCAAAATTCTGGCAACCGTTGTTTTTCCGACCCCATGAGTTCCCGAGAAAAGCAGAGCTGCTCCTAGCCTGTTTTTTTGCATTCCATGGGTGATAATTCTGACGGCAATATCCTGACCTATAACGTCAGCGAACTTTTGTGGCCGATACTTGGTTGCCAATGGAATATAAACGCTCATGAAAACATTCCCGAAACATTCTATTGGGATAATTGACCCATCCGGTATTTGCTACGGCTGCTTTTTTCCAACCCTGACCGAGTTCGCAATCCTGAACGTCCAATTATCCCCAAAAGCAGTGTAGCAGAATGATTGCTAGATTAATAGACAATTCTCTCGCGAAATTTGCAAAAAACATTATCAGAGAAAGCAAAATATATGTTAAAAATGCATCGCGTTCAGCTTGAGGATTTTAGATGAGCGGTAGAAAATCGCCAACGGACTCGAAAAACGCCAATATCATCTGCGGATTGCCCAGGGCAATATGGGTCGTCGGCGTAGTAAGTTTTTTTTCTAATATGGCCTCAGTGGTTGTTACGGCTTTTTCTCCGGAGTTTATAATAAACATTCTGGGGGCAAGTCCGGCTGCTATGGGATACATCAGAGGATTGTCAGAGGCTCTCTCCTATCTGGTAAAAATGGTGTCCGGAGTATTCAGCGACTGGCTTGGCAAGAGAAAAATATTGATATTGATCGGATACTTGTGCGCTGCTTTTGCAAAACCAATGTTTGCTCTCTGCCAAGGATTAGGCCTCTATATTTCGGCTCAGCTTTTGGAAAGAGTTACCAATGGATTGCGGGATACGCCGCGGGATGCTCTGATAGCAGATTGTGCTCCACGAGAGCTCAAGGGAAAAAGCTATGGCGTTCGGCAAAGTTTTGCTTTTTTGGGATCCATGGTTGGTTCAATAATCGGATTCTTTCTGCTTTGGCGCTTCGGCAGTTCGGCATTTACCATTAGAATGGTGTATATGCTTGCCACTATTCCCATTGCGGTTGCCGTATTGCTGATATATTTCGGAATTAAGGAGCCAAAGGGTATTGCTAGCTTAAAAGATCGCAAAGGTTTTCCCATCAAAAATGATGATATCAAGCAACTGGGACATAAGTTTTGGTACTACATGTTTGTGTGTTTTATATTCATGTGCTCGCGCTACAGCGAATCATTTTTGATATATCGAGCCCAGAATCTCGGTCTTGAAGTTCAGTACGCGCCTCTGGTTTTGGCGCTCATGTATTTATTTAACTCTCCAACTTCAAAGATAGTTGGCAATTGGTCGGATAAGCATGAAAGAAAGCTTTTCCTCGCCTTTGGATTTTCCATGATGCTGGTTTCCTGCATTGTGCTGGCTCTTGCAAATGAAATTTGGCACGTGATGATTGGCGTGGCCATTTACGGCATCCACTATGGAGCCACTCAGGGCACCTTCTGTGCTATAGTGTCCGACTATTCTCCGCCCCAAATCAAAGCGACGTCCATCGGAATTTTTAATATGGTGTGCTGCGTAGGCATGTGCATTTCCAACGTAATTACCGGAGAGCTCTGGAAGCGCTATGACGCTGAAGTTGCTTTTATTGTAAATTCAGCCATTACATTTGTCGCTGTCATCTGTGTCGTATTTATCAATAATCCCGGCGTAAAATATACAGAATCCGAGGCAAAATGCGCGAAGAAATAAAACGAGTTTTGATTTCCATCGAGAATTCGCTGGAATTACTGCGGAGGTTTCTTTGACCTCTCCTCTATACAAAAGCAGGTTAGCGAGCTATCTGTCCTAAGCGCATCTCCGGATTTGTGGCTTGATCCAACTAAAGCCCGAGAGATTCTCCAGAAAAAATCTCAGTTAGAGGAAGAGATGGCGAAGTTTTCCCGTGCGGAGACTGATTTTTCCGATATGAAAGATATGCTGGAATTGGCGGAGCAGGAAAATGACGAACCTCTTTTGTTGGAAATTGAAGAGAGTATTCTCCAATTGGAGGAGTGCTTAAAAATATATCAGCTGGAGTGCTTTTTTTCCGGCGAAGCGGACAAAAACAATTGCTATCTGGAGGTTCACGCCGGCGCCGGCGGTGCCGATGCTCAGGATTGGGCCCGAATGCTATTGCGCATGTATTATCGATGGTCGGAGATTCATAAATATTCCGTTGAACTTATCGAAGAAAGCCCCGGAGAGGAAGTCGGCGTCAAGTCTTCGACTATCCGCATCAGTGGCGCTAAAGCCTACGGTTGGCTAAAAAGCGAGTCTGGCGTTCATCGCCTTGTGCGCATATCTCCATTCGACTCCAACGCTCGCCGACACACGAGTTTTGCCTCCGTCTGGGTTTATCCGGTAGTGGACGACTCCATCAACCTAGAGATAAACAATGCGGATCTGCGCCTGGATACCTATCGCGCTTCCGGAGCTGGAGGCCAGCACGTCAACAAAACTGAAAGTGCTGTGCGCATTACTCATATGCCGACTGGAATTGTGGTGCAGTGCCAAACTGATCGTTCCCAGCATCGCAATAGAGCCATAGCTTTCGAGATGCTAAAATCTCGGTTATATGAGTTGGAACTGCGCAAACGCGAGGAAAAAAATACCGCTCAAAACAAAGACGATATAGGATGGGGCAATCAAATTCGCTCCTATGTCATGCAGCCTTACCAGATGGTGAAAGATCTGCGCACTGGATTCGAAAAAGGCAACGTGGCCGCCGTCCTCGATGGTGAAATCGACGAATTTCTCAGATCCTCCATCAGTGCCAAAGTGGGAAGAGAATAGCATTCCATTTTGTCGAACAATCATGCTAATAACACGTTCTTGACATTTTCGTTACCGTATGTATAATTAAATATCGTTGGCGATGTTAGTATCGTTAATGCGGGTGGGATGCCCAGTTGGGGTTCTGTCTGGTTGTTTTTGCAAATGCTCAATGATGAGGTTTGCTGGTTGTAATTTGCCTATGGAAGGAGATTATCATGGCTAAAGTCGTTGGTATAGATCTTGGTACTACAAATTCGTGTGTTGCCGTAATGGACGGCGGAGATCCGCGAGTAATAGAAAATGCAGAGGGCGTTAGAACTACGCCTTCGGTGGTTGCGTTCACAGAAAAAGGCGAGAAGTTGGTGGGACAGGCAGCAAAGCGTCAGGCCGTCACGAACTACAAAAATACGTTCTACGCCATAAAAAGACTGATCGGTCGAAAGAAGAATGACGATTATCTGAAAAAATATCACACAGCCTATGATGTTATAGCGTCGGAAAATGAAGACGCTTGGGTGAGTTCTCGCGGCGCAAAATATAGTCCAAGCCAAATAAGCGCTTTTATTCTTCAAAAAATGAAGGAATCAGCCGAAAATTTTCTGGGAGAAGAAGTTACAGAGGCCGTCATAACGGTTCCGGCGTATTTTAATGACGCCCAGAGACAGGCCACTCGCGATGCGGGCAAAATCGCTGGGCTCGAGGTTTTGCGCATCATAAATGAGCCAACTGCTGCGGCGCTAGCCTATGGTTTGGACAAGAAAAAATCCGGAATGATAGCCGTCTATGATCTGGGAGGAGGAACTTTTGACGTTTCAATCCTTGAGATAGGGGATGGCGTGTTTGAGGTGAAGGCGACCAACGGAGACACATTCCTTGGCGGCGAGGACTTTGACAAAACAATCATAGATTTCCTGGCGGACGAGTTTAAAAAAGAGCATGGCATGGATCTAAGAAATGACAGCATGGCTCTGCAGCGCCTGAAAGAAGCAGCTGAAAAAGCTAAAATAGAGCTATCCAGCGCCGTTGAGACGGAAATAAATTTGCCATTTATTACGGCGGACGCTTCCGGTCCGAAGCATTTAACGCTCAAACTCACCAGGGCGAAATTCGAATCTCTGGTGGAGGATATTATAAAAAGAACTATGGAGCCCTGTAAATCTGCTCTGAAGGACGCAGGAATAAGCGCGAGCCAGATCGACGAAGTCGTTTTAGTTGGCGGTATGACACGCATGCCAAAAGTCGTGGAATATGTGAAAAATTTCTTCGGAAGAGAGCCGCATAAAGGAGTCAATCCGGATGAAGTTGTGGCCATTGGAGCTGCCATACAAGGCGGCGTTCTCAAAGGAGATGTGAAGGACGTTCTCTTACTCGACGTTACGCCGCTTTCTCTTGGAATTGAGACGCTGGGCGGTGTCTTTACGCGTCTAATCGATAGAAATACCACAATTCCGACTAAAAAAAGTCAGATATTCTCAACTGCAGAAGATAATCAGAGTGGCGTTACGATTAGAGTTTTTCAGGGGGAGCGAGAAATTGCAGCTCACAATAAGCTACTGGGGCAGTTTGATCTAACTGGAATTCCTCCGGCTCCTCGTGGAATGCCTCAAATCGAAGTAACTTTCGACATAGACGCCAATGGCATCGTTCATGTTTCAGCAAAAGATAAGGCCACGAACAAGGAACAGGCCATCAGCATTAAGGCTTCTGGCGGATTGAGCGATGAAGAGATTGAGCAAATGGTGAAAGATGCAGCTGCCCATGCCGAAGAAGATAAAAAGCAAAGAGACCTTATTCAGGAAAGGAATAGCGCTCAGGAGATTGTCAATGGAGCAAATAAAATGCTCTCGGAGCACGCGGATAAAATCGCGAATGAATTGAAAACTGAAATTAATGCCGCCGCCAATGATGTTCAAAAAACGCTAGAAGGCGATAATATCGAAGAGATAAAACGAGCATCCGAGAAATTAATGAGTTCTATGGCAAAAGCCGGAGAGATTATTCACAAAGCAGCTCAGGAATCTTCTCCTCAACAAACTTCCGCCAATGCACCGTCGCAGGGCAATGATGGAAACGTTATGGATGCCGATTATAAGGTACAGGAAGACGACAAGTCCTAAAAAAGTTCTTGGGATGCATGCTTTCCGGCTTGCATCCATATTTTCGATGGGATCCCAACTATGAATTACTATGAGACGCTTGGTGTATCGCAGTCAGCCAACGATGACGAGATAAAAAAAGCCTATAGAAAATTGGCAATGAAGTATCATCCAGACAAAAACAAGGGCGACAAAGATGCGGAAACTAAATTTAAAGAAATAAACGAAGCCTATGAAACTCTGAAAGATTCTCAGAAAAAAGCTGCCTATGATCGCTATGGTCATGACGCCTACAAGAATGCCAATGGCAATGGCTTCAGCCCAGGAGGATTTTCATCTGAGGAATTTAGTTTTGAATTTGGAGCTGACTCACCATTTTCCGATATATTTGAAGGATTCTTCGGGGGCGCCAAAAGGTCGGCGAGAGGTTCTCGCGCCGAAATGAGAGGAAACGATCTGCGCTACGATGCCACCATTACGCTGGAGGAAGCTTTTCGCGGAAAGGATATCGAGCTAAAATTGAGAACCAACGTCAAATGCACAGATTGCAATGGCCATGGCTCCGAAGGTGGAGTAAAGCCGAAAGCTTGTCCATCCTGTCATGGATCAGGGAGAATGCGATTTTCTCAGGGATTTTTTATGGTGGAAAAGACCTGCACCTCCTGCAATGGCACAGGACAAATCATGGAAAATTCTTGCAAAACGTGTCGCGGAGCCGGTAGAGTTGGCAAGTTGAGAACTCTTAATGTGACGATTCCTGCTGGCATCGAGGATGGAGCAAAAATTCGACTTTCCGGAGAGGGCGAAGCTGGACTTCGGAGTGGAGCTTCCGGAGATCTTTATATATTTGTTTCCGTCAGACACCATCAATTGTTCAGGCGAGAAGGAAATTTGATACACTGCGACATTCCCATATCGCTTGTAACTGCAGCTCTTGGAGGAGAGGTAGAAGTTCCAACAATCGAAGGGAAAAAGGCCGTCGTAAAAATTCCGGCTGGCACTCAATCTGGCCAAATTCTGAAATTGCGCGGAAGAGGAATGTCCATCATCAGGAATTCACTGCGCGGAGATATGCTAGTGCATGCCATCGTTGAGACTCCAGTCAATCTGACTGAAAACCAGAAGAAATTACTCCAAGAATTTGCTAAAGAAGATCATACACAGCCAAAAACCGAAGGATTTTTCGCCAAGGTAAGGGAATTTTGGCAGGAATTGTGATTTTTATTTTTTTGCGGGAACGAGTGCTAAAATGGGAGAAATTGCACTAAAATCTAAGGAAGAATTCCGGGAACTTCTGTTTATTTTTCATGGATATGGAGCTGATGGCAATAATTTGCTTCCACTGGGAGAGAAGTTTGCGCAAGCGATGCCATCGGCTGAGATTCGTATTCCGGATGGTCTAAAAGTTTGCGATACATGTTTCGGTTATCAATGGTTTCCTCTAATGGGAGAAGACCCTATAACTTGGGAGAAGTCTTTTCGAGAGCATTCTGATCAAATAGTCTCCTACGTGGAATCCAGAATGCAGGAAAAAGACATCAGTTATGAGAATGTGATTTTTGCCGGATTCTCTCAGGGAGCTATGTTATCTCTGGATCTGGGATTGAGATGCGGAGCGCGTGGGATAATTGCCTTTTCGGGATTGCTGCTCGATCAAAAGCTCATCATTGCCTCCCAGCGTACAAAGGTGTTATTGGCGCATGGCGTTCAGGATACGGTTATTGATATTTCCGCCATGAGAGCGACTGAAAGCATGCTAAAATCTGTCGGCATCAATGTGCAAAGCGCCGTTAGCGCAAATACCGGACATGGAATAGATGACTATATGCTAAGTCGAGCAGTAGACTTTTTAAAATCCTTGTAATAAGCTGAAGATGTTGTTAAGAGAGTTGTTTATGTCCATAAAAACAGAAGAGATCAAAAGGATCGCCCGCCTGGCTTGCATAAAAATCCAAGACTTTGAGCTCAAAGAGGTTTGCGGTGGTCTGGATAGCATTCTTGATTTCGTTGAACAATTAAAACAGGTTGACTGTTCCAGAGTTGATGATTCCGATCGGCGTATTGCCGGGTTGCCCGAGAGAGGCGACGTTGCCGTTCCCTGTGATCCTGCTGTTATGGATAATGCGCCCAAGAAGGAATGCAATATGTTTGTCGTTCCAAAGGTTATCGGCTAAAAATATCAGTTGTGCCGTGTAAACAGAAAGAGAGAGCAGTCTATGGAAAAGGTTTATATGACTCCAGGTGGATTTAAAGTTCTTGAGGATGAACTCAAGAATTTAAAATTTGTTGAACGTCCGGCTATTGTAGCTGCTATTGCAGAGGCAAGGGAAAAGGGCGACCTATCTGAAAATGCAGAGTATAGCTATGCGAAGGAAAGACAGGGGTTCATTGAAGGAAGAATTAGAGAGCTGGAGTCTAAATTGGCTAGGGCTGAAATCATAGATATTACGAAGCTTAACGGCAATAATGTCAAGTTTGGAGCAACAGTCACAGTATTTGATGATGTGTCTGATGAGGAGATTACCTACAGGATAGTTGGAATAGACGAAGCGGATATCAAACAAAGACTCCTCTCCATTGAGTCACCATTGGCGCGGGCGCTGATCGGAAAGAACGTTGGGGATGAGATAAAATTGAATACACCATCCGGCAATAAAAAATATGAAATCCTAGAAGTGTTATATATTTAGTTTGGGAGGAGACATGTTTGATTTAACCGGAAAAATCGCTCTAATTACTGGCGCTACCGGCGCTATCGGTGGCGCGATTGCCAGGACGCTTCATAAAATGGGAGTGACATTGGCCGTTTCCGGTACTCGAGTAGATAATCTGGAAAATCTAGCGCTTGAATTGAAAGAGCGAGTTCATCTGTTTTCCTGCAATCTGAGTTTATCTGCCGCAGTAGAAGAATTGGTGCCAAATATCGAACGGGTGTGCGGATCCGTGAGCATCCTGGTCAACAACGCTGGAATAACTCGAGATAGCCTATTGATGCGAATGCCGGACGAATCTTGGCAGGACGTAATTACTGTGGATTTGGAAGCGCCCTTTAGGCTCATGCGCGCTGTTTCTAAAAATATGATCAAGGAAAGATGGGGGCGCATAATAAATATCTCGTCCATTGTAGGGGCCGTAGGAAATCCGGGACAAACCAACTATGCGGCAGCTAAATCTGCTTTGTTTGGCCTATCAAAATCTGCAGCCGCCGAATTGGCTGCCAGGAATATTACCGTAAACTGCGTAGCTCCCGGATTCATCGAATCACCAATGGTGGAAAAAATTCCTGCCGTTCATCGGGAATACATGGAAAAGAGCATCCCGATGGCAAGAGTTGGAAAACCCGAAGAAATTGCGGCTGCCGTTGGATTTTTAGCAAGCGCAGAAGCGTCTTATATTACAGGGCATACATTGCACGTTAACGGCGGCATGGCAATGATTTAGTGATGGAATCCATCTGCGGCATATTTAGAATTCCGTTTTTGTGCGAAGAAGAGAGAAAAGCCTGCGGATTAGCGGTTATGCGAGTCTCTGATTTCAGTGAATTTTTATCCGCGAAATGGCTTTCTAAGCCGGAAGAAAAGAAATTTAACTCCATTAGCTCAGAAAAAATAAAAATTCAATTTGCCTGCGGAAGAGTAGCAGCTAAAGCTGCTCTCGGTATTTTCGAAGACATTGCTCCCTCCAATGTTGAAATAGCAAACGAGGCAAACGGCAGACCTATCATTTGCAATTCCGCATATGGCGTAAGTATTTCCCACTCGGGGGAATGGATCGCTTGCCTTGTTTTTCCAAAGGAATTCCTCTTTGGCATCGACGTTGAACAAATGCGAAGCAATAGACGCAATGCTCTGAAATACATGAGTGGCGAGGAGTTAATTCCAGATAATCTTCAAAATTTGACTGTAGCTTGGACACTAAAAGAAGCTTTGTCCAAAGCGCTGAAGCTGGGATTTTATGTCCCCTTCGAAGAGCTTGCCATATCACATTTCTCGGGAAAAAATGGTGTCTTCGAATGCGAATTTACCAAACGTCAAACCTTTAAGGGATTGGCTATATTCTGCGGAAATACATCTCTTGCAATAGTTTGCGAAAAGAAATGCCTATGGGATCGCTGCGTTCACCAAACGTTGTTTTCGGCATGTCCGGCGGCATAAAACTTCCGGAAAAAATTTTCTAACTCACGAAGAGGAATGCGTTTTTGCCGCATAGAATCTCTTTCTCGCAGGGTAACGCTTTCTTCTGTTCCCTCAAATGTATCGAAGTCCACCGTAACACAGAATGGTGTTCCGACTTCGTCATGGCGACGATAAGCCTTCCCAACATTTCCTATATCCTCGTATTTTACCCTTCCAAGCCCCAAACTGCTTAATATTCTAGTTATTTCTTTAGATTTCTCCACAATGTGCGCGTTATTCTTTGCAAGAGGAACGACTGCAGCTTTAAATGGAGCAAGGTGCGGTTTTAATTTCAAAACTATGCGTTCGCTGCCATTTTCCAAAATTTCCCTGCTGAAGCCATCCGAAAGCACCGCCAACACTCCGCGGTCAAGACCTGCGGACGGCTCAATGACATAGGGAATAAAGGAATGCTTGTCCTCAAGATTTTGTACGACAAGTTTAGCGTTAGAATCATGATTGGCGGGAACTTTTGCGAAAATATTCAGCTCCTCCTGATTTTTCGAGTGGGACCCGAGGTCGAAATCAGTCCGATTGGCGACGCCCTCCAGCTCTTCGAAGCCATGCGGAAATTCATATAAAATATCTACGGTCGCTTTAGCGTAATGAGCTAATTCTTCGTGTGGCTGATGAAAAAGCTTTAATTTATGCGGCGTTAATCCTTGTTCTTTCCACCAATTCATACGATAATCAACCCATTTCTCGTGCCATTCCTCGTCGGTGCCGGGCTCCACAAAAAATTCCATCTCCATCTGTTCAAACTCTCGCACTCGAAAGATAAAATTTCGCGGAGTTACTTCATTTCTAAAAGACTTGCCAGTTTGCGCTATGCCAAAGGGCAACTTTCGAGATGTGGAATCCAACACATTCCTGAAGTTCACAAAAATTCCCTGCGCAGTTTCTGGACGCAGATACACAAAGCTTGATTCATCTTCCAGCGGACCGAAATTTGCTTTTAGCATCAGATTAAATTGCCTTGGCTCGGTGAGATTTTTGGAGCCGCAATAGTCGCATTTTCCGTTCTGTACATGATCTCCGCGCATGCGGCATTGGCAATCTCTGCAATCCACCATGGGATCGGAAAAAGTATCTTCATGACCGGAATGTTTGAATATAAGGCGATGACTAATCAGAGAAGAATCAAGGCCTTCCACGTCGTCTCGCTCATAAACCATGGATTTCCACCAGGCATTTCTCAGGTTATTCTTTAACTCTACGCCCAAGGGACCATAGTCATACACCCCCTGCAATCCACCGTATATGTCGGCGCTCTGAAATATGAATCCTCTTCGTTTACAAAGAGAAACTATATCGTTCATGGATAATTTGCAGTTTTTTTCAGACATGCCGCCAACGTCAAATTAATAGAACCCTATGATAATGAAGCTTAACGTCGTTTACAATCCCATTATCAGAGGGAGCCGTAGGCGCGAACTGCTTCCAGCGTATTCCATTCAACAGATCTAACGTACTTTTGCAGTTTAAGGAAAGCATCTTTCTCGATTTGACGTACTCTTTCCGTTGATAAGCCAATAGATTCCGCAATTTCTTTCAGGCTTTTTATTGGATTATGAAGTCTATGAGAACATAAAATATCATATTCCCTTTTGGATAAAGTATTAAGAGCATCATGCAGCACTTTTTTTCGGTAAGTGTATTCCTGTTTTTCCAAAGCCACCGACTCCGGAGAAGCGCTCGTATCAGCCAAAAAATCTTGCCAGCTTCGACCTTGATCGTCTCCAATTGGAGAATTGGCTGAAAAATCCTTGTGCGTGAGGCGAATATCCGAAATTATCACATCTTCCTTCGTCACATTCATTTTATCGGCTATGACTTCGGCATCCTTTTCGGACAGATTCTTCACTCCAAGCAGATTTTTTATTTTTCTTAAACCGAAAAATAGTTTTCTGTTATTTTTTCCGGTGCCAAGCCTTACGATCGACCAGGAATTATATATAAACTCACGGATTTTTGCTTTTATCCACCAAGCTGCATAGGTGGAGAACCTGTACCCTATGGATGGATCGAAGTGCTGCAAAGCATGCATGATACCGACATTGCCTTCTGCTATAAGATCAGTTTTAGATAGTCCGTATCCGGCATATCCACTGGCAATTTTCATGACCAGGCGTAGATGGCTGGAGACAATTTTCTCCAGAGCCTTTTTATCTCCATGCTCTTTCCATTTTACCGCCAATTCGAATTCTTCATCCTCTCCCAAAATAGGGAATTTTTTAATTCCCGACACGTAGGACGTCAGCAAGTCTCCATCAATCGCACTGCCATGACGAAATGCTGCAGACATTGTTACTCCTTCAAATATGCTGCTGCTATATATAGCAAATCATGGATACAATTTACATAGTGCTCAACGTCAGGGAACGATGCTAATTAATGGTCGACAATCCAAGGTTTTTGGCAATTTCCAGCACGCTGTTTTTTCGTTCTTTGGAAAAAATCACAATAATTGTGTCCGCTCCCATCGCACCGCAGCCTTTAGCCGCCAAAACGCCATCATGTTTCAAAAATTTTTCCACCAGATCCGAAGTTTGCTCCAGTGCCAATTTTTTCTTTTTTAGAACGTTGAAAAAATTTTGTACATTTTCCACCAGAGAATGCTCGTCTCCATCGCTAAAGCTCTGTTGTACAATGGAGGAAAAACTTTCCAGTTCCGCAATGTCCAGAGGCTGCAATTTTCTCAGATGTTCGTGAGTTACGACCTTAAATCCAGTTCTAAAAATTGCAAAATCCAAACGTGGAAAATTCCAGCAAATTTTTCGTACACTGCCGCTATGCGAATCAAAACAAATGCTGTGATTGTAATACTGGGTTAGGCAATCGGCGCCGCTTGGCTTTGGCGAGCCATCTCCATTAGCAGCCAATGTTTTGTACTCCTCCAGAAATGAGTTCGCAGCAAATTTACCTTCGCTTAGACGCAGATAAAGCTTGTAAAGCAAAACAAACTGCGCGCTGGAAGCGCCAAGTCCGCCGGCCCCCTTAAATGGATCAACAAATCCAATGGATAGATTTTTGAAAACATCGGCGTGAGCCAGATAAAATTTATTGGCCGCAGATTCATCGCTCACACCGGTTAAAAAATTTTCTGCTGCCGTTTTAGGGGCTACCAGCAGCTTAAACTCAGGATTAGTGGCCAGGAGAACTGCGCTGCCACCGAATAAAACTGCATACTCGCCCACCAGGAACGTTTTGCTTTTGGCTGAAAAAACATTGGCAGGGGAAGTCTTCATTTTAATCAATGGAGCGTTTTTAGGGTTTAGCCGACGGGGTAATGCGCACGAGGCCAATCTGATTGCGCTGTCTTCTCAAAATCTCGATTTTAAAACCGGACAGAACGTATACTTGCCCCACATCCGGAATTTTTCTTACCTCATGCATAATATAACCGGCAATGGTGGCAGCGCTTTCTTCGGGTATATTCCAATCAAATTGCCGATTTAGATCGCGAACTGGCGTAGATCCCTCCACCATAGCCGATCCATCCGGCTGCACCCGTATTCCATTGGTCAGCGTATCATGCTCCTCAACAATTTCTCCGACGATTTCCTCCAGAATATCCTCCAGCGTAATACATCCTTGAAGATCGCCGTATTCATCCACCACCAACGCAAAATGCTCTCTTTTCTTGCGAAAATTCTGCAGCTGATCAAGCAGATGCGTTGTTTCCGGTATGAACCAGGGCGGAGAAATTAGGTTATTTATTTTGATTTTTTCCAAATTGCCGTTTTGCAGCTGCAGTGCACGAAAAAAAACCTTACTTTTCAGAGTGCCAACGATATTTTCCGGATTATCCTGCCATAGAGGAATGCGAGAAAAGGGACAATTGCCCAATTCTTCCGCTATTTTTTCAATGGCCAGAGAAGCATTGATGGTGCGTAGATTTTTTCGATGCACCATTATGTGGCTGACGGAAATTTCTTCCAAATCAAGAATGCTTTTCAGCATACTCTTTTTCTGAGCTTCCTCTTCGTCTCCGTCGGAGTTGTGCATTTCTATTGCGCCTCTGAGCTCTTCATCCGCTTGATCTTCCTGGTCTTTGGCGTCAATTTTTATGCCCATTAGCTTCAGGGAAGATTTCGCACAGGATTCCAAAACGGAAACGGCAGGCTTCAAAAAATTTACGGCATTCAAAATAAATGGAGCCACAAAGAGCGCAAAGGGCACCGTGAACTTAATGGCTAACATTTTAGGAAAAATTTCCGCATAGATGGCCAATAAAACAGCGATAATAGCCTGCAGCATAGCAGTTTCCGCTCCGGAAAGATGCTTGACGGCGAACAATGTACTGCCAATGGGAATCAGGTACAGCACAAACTGATTCATAACAAGAATGGTGCCGATGGAGGAAGACATGTTCTCCTGCAAAAGCATAACCTTTCTCGCCCTCGCATCTCCCTTTTTGGCTAGATGATATAAATAGGTTCTGGACGCACTAGTCACCGCCGTCTCGGATCCGGATATAAACCCGGCCACCACTATGGCGCACAACATGCCAAATATAAACAGAACACAAGCCATGGCTTTCATTCTAGTAGCAAAACGATCGAAAGACAAGTTGTGAATTGCGCCATTTCAAATCTGAAATGCATCAGAGTTAGGACCGACGATTGCAAAAGTGCGATCGAAGAAAACCTCAGTAGGTGTTCGGAATTTTAGCACTTTTCGAGGTCGATTGTCGCTTGCATCTCGTGGTCATTATATTTATATTGCGATGTGCGGGCAATTAGCTCAGTTGGTAGAGCATCTGACTTTTAATCAGGTGGTCGCAGGTTCGAATCCTGCATTGCCCACCATCTCAAGATCCAGAAAATTTGAAGTTTGGAGGTTTTTATATGTTTCGGTTTCCCATCTTCCGGATAGCAAACGGTAAAACTTTCGCCCTTAAAGTATTTGTTAATTTCTAGATATGGTTCTACAATAAAAAACATAGTTTTGGTTGGAGGTTGTAATGTTAACGGTCGGAGATAAGTTCCCAAATTTCAATTTGATGGCGAGTTCGGATCTACCATTTGAACAGTTAAAGATGGACAACGCCTTTAGGACCATTACGGAATCAACGTATCCTGGCAAATGGAAGTTGGTTTTCTTTTATCCAAAGGACTTTACTTTTGTTTGTCCGACCGAAATCATAGCGTTCGCCAATCTCCAGGAGGAGTTTATCCAGCGGAGCGCGCAAATTTTAGGCTGCAGCGTGGATAGCGAGTTCGTGCATTGGGCGTGGCGAAAGCATAATCCTGAACTCCGCAATTTGCCATTTCCGTTAATGGCTGATGTAAAAAGAGAGTTGTCGGCCGAGTTGGGCATTCTGTGTAGAAATTCTGGAGTTGCTCAAAGGGCGCTCTTCATTGTTGATCCCGAGAACATAATTCGCTTCGTTATGGTTACAGATTCAAGCGTCGGAAGAAATCCGCTAGAGGTGCTTAGAGTGCTGGATGCTCTTCAGACTGGTGAGCTGTGTCAGTGCGGATGGATTAAGGGCAACAAGACGCTGGATCCCAGTTCAGCGCCCATTTGACACTCGAGAGTTGCTATAGCTTTGCTAAAAAAGAGCATGCAGGTGTATGAGTTTTCGGTTCCTCTTGAGTTCGGAGTAGTGGTTTTTCGTCCCAATCGTTTCATTATGCATGTGGAAAAGAACGGGCGCAGGTTCGTGTGCCACTGTCCAAGTACAGGGAAGATTGGAAATATAGTTTTCGATGATGTTCCCTGCCTTCTATCCGCCTCGGGGAAGAAAAAAAGAAAAACGCCCTACACCGTAGAAGCGATTTCCCTTGACGATGGGCAGTCCTGGATCGGCATAAATCAAAATGCCGCCAATCGCTACGTGGAACACTTTTTCAGAGCCGGAATGTTAAATGATATCGTCGCCAATGGTCAAGAAATTCTGCGAGAACAAAAAATCGGCGATTCCAAACTGGATTTTAGGATAGAAAATACATATATAGAGGTGAAAACGCCGCTGCAGTTTCTGGCGCTGACGGAAAACGATCGTCCCAGCGGAATGGAATGCGTTAATTCTCACGAAAGATTTGTGCGTCATGTCACCGAACTTGGAAATCGATTGCGAGAACATGAAAGCGCCGTTCTGCTACTGTGTTTTTTGTACGATGCGCCAATTTTCACTCCTCCAAAGGAAACTAAACGGAATAAAATTATTGTTGACGCTGTGCGACAATCATTGCAGGCTGGCGTAAAAATGTGGCAGCTAAACATGGGTGTTGCGCCGCAGGGAGTGAACCTGTTGAAATATTTCGACATCACGAAGCAGTTGAGATTATAGTATTAACCTTCCCCTGAAGTTTGTTGAACTGTGAAGCAATATCACGAGTTTTGTTTTTGGGATTGTTGAGAACGCTAACGTTTGGTAATTTCTATCTTTATGGGGCAATCCAGATTTTTCTTGCAATTGAATCATAACCTAGAAAAATATATACTCGCCAACAGCAAAAAGACTGATTTTTGCTTGGAGCAGCTTTCGATGTCAGGGAGGTCCTATGTCCCAAAAGATGGGGTTTAAATCGGTATTTGCAATAGTTTTCGGAGGACAGGTGGGTTCCGGCATATTCATGCTGCCAGCGACGCTAGCTCCCTATGGAATTTGGGCGGTATTCGGGTGGCTCATGGCCGGTCTAGGAGCCGTATTACTGGCGGTCGTATTTGGCGAATTATGCTCAAGATTTCCAAACACCGGTGGGCCTCACGCCTACGTAAAGGAAACTTTTGGACAAATCCCTAGCTTCTTCGTCGGGTGGTGCTATTGGCTTGTTTCCTGGATCAGTACGTCCGTCGTCATCGTGGCCAGTATAGCGTATCTAAATCCATTTATGGGAGACATCTCTCCCCTTAACAGTCTTCTGCTGGAGATCACTTTGCTTGTTATTATTACGGCAATAAATTGCAAAAGCGTAGGATTTGCCGGAAAAACAGAATTTCTATTGATGATGCTGAAATTTGTACCTTTTATCATTGTGCCAGTATTGATCATCCCAGACTTTAATTGCGCAAACATAACAACAGCCGCGGATTACGCGCATCTTTCGCCCTTTAAGCTGCTGAGCGCAGTAACAGTTCTGTGTCTTTGGGGTTTTATTGGATTGGAATGCGCTACCACGCCGGCTGGATCTGTCCAAGATCCGGCCAAAACTATTCCTCGAGCAATTATTCTCGGTACCTGCGCAGTTGCGTTGGTGTATTTCATCAATAGCATTGCTATTATGGGCGTAATACCCGGGAAAGTACTTGCGGCAAGCAAGGCTCCATTTGCTGATGCAGTAAGTATTGTGGCGGGAAAAAATATTTCCCTTCTTTTATCGTTGGCGGCGTCAATTGTTTGCGCTGGAACGGTGAATGCCTGGGTACTAACCTCTGCTCAAGCCTCTCTTGGACTAGCGCAGGATGGGCTGCTGCCACGCTTCTTGGCTAAGAAGAACTCCGAAGATTCTCCCTACGTAGGCGTATTGATCTGTTGTTTTGGCACCATCGTGATTCTCGCGCTTACCAAGAACGAAAGCATTTCGGAGCAGGTCTCCAGCATCATTAATTTTTCGGTCATGGCATTTTTGATGGTTTATACGATTTGTTGCGCCGCTTTTCTTAAAATTATGCTGAAGGAGCGTAAAATCGGAAAGCTCGTAATAGGAGTTTTCGCCATGGCTTTTTGCTTATTAACAATGGCCGATGCTTCCTGGCAACCTATTCTAATTTCAGCTTTATTTTTCGCTAGCGGAATTTTTGTTCTTCCCTTCCTAAGTTTTCGAAAAATATAATTTTCAAAAAAATTCATGATATTAACAGTTTAGTAACATAATCAATGTTTACTGTTGGTGTTACGCGAGTTAGTTAGTTGTTTCTGGAGGAAGAAAAATGTTAATCAAGGCACTGAGATTTTTAAAGGTATCAAAGGGTGCTACCGCCATTGAGTATGCTCTTATCGCAAGTTTGATTGCCGTTGTCGCCATTGCTGGTATGAAAACTATTGGTGGTAAAATTAGCAATCAGCTAAACAATATAGCAAACAATCTTGGTTAGTTGTGGAGCATCACACTGCGCTTATGGAATGCGATTGTAGTGGATTTAATTCCTCGCTAGTCGTCGTTCGCTTGGCGCGAACGCCTTTGCCGTATGCTCGGATCTGTGAGCCGACGAGCGCTCTGGTGTTTCCGCGTTTGTCGAATAGCTTCACTCCAAAACTATAAGAAGATGCTTCTTCTTTCCACAGGATAGTTTTAGGGTATCGCCATTCGTCAGTGTTTCTGGAATTCTATACTCTTCATCGACACTTGCGCCATCCATATAAACCCCTCCGCTCCGCAGCAATCTTTTAGCCTCGCTGCGCGTGACGCAAATCCCACTGGCCACAATAACGTCGATTATGGATGTGGCGTTTATGCTTGATTTTTTCAGATTGTAGCGTGGAATTGAAGTTACGGATGACAGCTCTCCATCGCTTTCGAAAACGCTGGAAACTGCCTGATGTATAGGCTGCAGAGATTCTCTACCATGGGCGATGGACGTAATCTCATCTGCCAGTCTAACCTTGATTTCGTTCAGCTCCTTACCGCGAACGGACTCCATTCTTTTTATTTCATCAATTTCAACGTCAGTAAAGAGGTACATAAGCTTTATCACATCCGCATCGTCCACATTACGCCAATACTGCCAAAAATCGTAAGCGGAAAGCATTTCTTTCGATAGCCAAACGGCTCCGGAAGCAGTTTTCCCCATTTTTTTCCCGTCACTGGTGGTGAGCAGTGGATTTGTGAATCCAAAAACTTCGTTACTCGACTTTTTCCGCACTAATTCTACACCGCATACTATATTTCCCCATTGATCCTGCCCTCCAAATTGAATGCGACAATCCATATCTGAATATAATCTGTAGAAATCGTAGGCCTGCAGAATCATGTAGTTAAACTCCAGAAAGCTCAGCGAATTATTATCCGTCAATTTGGCTTTTACGGACTCGAAACTTAGCATACGATTAACGGAAAAATATTTACCTATTTCCTGCAAAAATGGAATGTACTCAAGCCTATCCAGCCAATCCGCATTGTTGACAAGAACCGCGTCTGACTCTCCGTTTCCAAACCTAAGGAATGGAACAAGGCAGGATTTTATGCCTTTCATATTTTCCTCAATTTCTTCGTCCGTTAGAATGGGGCGCGTTGTGTTTTTAAGGCTAGGATCTCCGATTTTTGTGGTGCCTCCGCCAACTAACATGACAGGCTTGTGACCGTGCTTCTGGAACAATCTCAACAAAAATATGGGGATGAGGTGCCCTACGTGAAGACTTTTGGCAGTGATATCGAATCCCAGATATCCAAGCCTTCCTCTAGTTGCCAAAAACTCATCCATGGCCTCTAGATTGGTGGACTGATAAAAAAAGCCCCTGATGCTGGCTTCATTCAGAAATGAGGACTTGTATTTCATATCATCACAAAACGTTAACTAGCCGACACGCGCTGCAGCAGAGCATTTTATTACATTTCTAGCTTCTAGATACTCTGTAACATACTCATGGATGAGTGTCAAGTAATTTTGAAATGAATGGTCACAGTCGGAAATTATTCTGTAATCGATGGATATACCTCTCTGATTATTGAGCTTATCCACCAATTTATTCACATTTAGAATGGGGCATATCTGATCATTTTCTCCATTGATGATCATTCCTGAAACCGGGCACGGAGCTAAAAAAGAAAAGTCATATATATTTGCCGGAGGACATACGGATACGAATCCGGAAATTTCCGGACGCCTCATAAGCAGCTGCATTCCTATCAGTGATCCGAAAGAAAAACCCGCTATCCAAATGGCGCGTTGTCCCTGATTTATGGATTGTATCCAGTCAAGTACTGCCGCAGCATCAGTCAATTCGCCCTCTCCTTTGTCATGAACTCCCTCTGATTTTCCAACTCCCCTAAAATTAAATCTTATGACTGAAAATCCATTTTTAACGAAGGTACTATATAGTGACACAGTTACGCGATTGTTCATGCTTCCGCCCTGCAGAGGATTGGGGTGCAAAATTATTGCCAACGGAGCTTTTGGATTTCTGCTGTGATGATACTTAGCCTCTATTCTTCCTGCATGTCCTGTCAAAACTATCTCTGGCATTGCGTCTCCTATAAATTTTTGAATACAGTAAAATCTATTGTATCAAATAGTATCTTTACAATCATTTCACAAGTACTTTTTTTTTAAATATACAAAAAAGTTTTGATTGCATTGATTTTATGATAGCATTGACTTCACTGGATCGTAAAAAATTTGAATACTGTTAATTTTTTTTTCATTTTTTTACCAGATTCTGTTCGTAACATAACTTTCCTAGAAGGACTAAGCCATGAGAGATTCTAGAGCTCTTAAAAAAAGCGATTTGGAAGGAAAAAAAGTTCTACTTCGCGTTGATTTCAACATTCCTGTGGAAGATGGCGTGGTTCAGGACAGAGCAAGAATTAAAAATGCTGCCCGGACAGTGCAATTTTTAAGGGAAGCGCGAGCCAAGATAATATTAATGTCTCATCTAGGGAAAACGTCTTCATTTAATCCTGATCAAAGCCTTGGAATAGTTAAGAATGATGTTTCTGAAGAGTATAATGCCAAAGTTGTTCTTGTGGGAGATTATTTAAGCGAGAATGCATCGGATGTTATTTCCCGAACATCCTCGGACGAAATCATTCTATTGGAAAATTTAAGATTTCATATGGAGGAAGAGGCCTGCAATATGGAATTTGCAAGAAAACTTGCCGATTTGGCGGACTTCTACGTTAATGAAGCCTTTTCTGTCTCTCATCGCAAGCATGCTTCCATCTTTGGCGTCCCGCAATTTTTACCGCACTCTCTCGGATTGTCATTCAAAAATGAAATGCAGGTTGTGGATAATTTCTTTAGAGGAGCGAACGCCCCCAAGATGTGCCTCATCGGCGGCTCTAAATTATCAACAAAAGTTAAGCTATTGAGGAATCTGGTGAAAAAAGTTCGCAAGTTGGCGCTGGGAGGCGGCATTGCGGGAGCTTTCCTTTCGTTCCTTGGAAACAAAACACTGAAAATTTTTGACCCCAAAGAATATGAAAAAGACGTTGCGGAAATTATAGAAAACGCTCGACAGTACGAGTGTGAATTGATAATGCCCATAGATTTTTCCGCTTTGATCAACGATCGTGATTCTTTTAAGCATGCTATTATCTCTTCCGAGAATGATGGAGCCAGTATATTTGATATAGGCCCTGCATCGGTTGATTTGTTCAAAAAAAACATTAGAGAGAGTAAAATATTACTCTGGAATGGGCCAGTCGGATTATTTGAAAGAGCGCCGTTTAATTTTGGAACAATGTCCATCGCAAAGGAAGTAGCTCAATTGACGAGAGAAAAACAGCTGATTTCCATCATAGGTGGAGGAGATACAGGCTTTGCCATGAATAAATTTGGCGTTGCGCAGGATATGTCGCACATTTCCACAGCTGGTGGCGCGTTTTTGTCATACCTGGAAGGAAGCGAACTTCCGGGGATCGAAGCAATGAAAGACGCCTACGTTTTGGAGTAGGGTAGCGCTATTCCATATATTTTTTCGTCTGTTTCTCCGCCACAACTGCTACCTTTTTGTTGCTTCTGCGCATTCGTCACGCTATCATGCAGTCGCTTAGTTTGCCTGGATGTTTTTATGAAAATTCGCAAAGTTGTGTTTCCGGTTGGTGGTTTGGGAACGCGCTTTCTTCCCATCACTCGGGCGATTCCCAAGGAAATGCTTGGAATAATCGATAAGCCTTTGATTCATTATGCATTTGAAGAGGCTATGGCAGCAGGCATGGATCAATTTATTTTGGTTACACGCCATGGCAAAAATTCCATCGAAGACTATTTTGATTACATGTTTACTCATTCGCAGCACTTTAACATAAAAAATGGGAGCGTTTGCTATGTTCGCCAAAACGAACCGCGAGGTCTAGGTCATGCCGTTCTGTGTGCCAAAAATTTAATAGGAGATGAGCCATTTGCGGTAATGTCGGCGGATGATTTCATATTGCATAGCAAGTCTTGCCTTGGCGAGATGACGGCCAATTATGATGGCTCAAATATGGTTGCTGTAGTAAGGGTAGCTCCCGAAGAAGTTAGTAAATACGGCATTTTGGACGTGGAAAGCGAATCCGAAAGACTTGTGATCGCAAAATCAGTGGATGAAAAACCATCGGCGGCCATGGCAAAATCCACTCATGCGATAGTTGGAAGATATCTCCTATCTTCCAAAGTTTTTGATGTGTTGGTCAATCTAAAGCCAGGCGTTGGTAATGAGATTCAGCTAACAGATGCTCTTTTGAAAATGATCCCCTCAATCGGGTTGACTGGCTTTAAATTTGAAGGACAAAGATTCGATTGCGGTTCAAAGGAGGGGCTGCTGGAGGCTATTCTGCATGTGGCCAGCCTAGACAAAAGCCTGAAACACGTTATAGACAACTTCTGGGAGAAGAAAGCATGAAAATCACCGTAATTGGAACAGGGTACGTTGGTCTAGTCTCGGGAGTTTGCTTTTCAGAGTTCGGGTTCGATGTTGTCTGCGTCGATAACGATGTAGAAAAAATTATTGCATTGCAGATGGGAAACATTCCCATATATGAGCCAGGATTGGGCAAGCTACTGCTAAAAAACACCAAAGCAGGCCGCCTAAGTTTCACTTCCGATACTAGGGTAAGCGTAAAGGATGCAAACATTGTCTTCATTGCCGTGGGAACTCCAAGCAAAAGCGATGGAAGCGCCGATTTGTCCCACGTTTATCAAGCCATTGATGATCTCGCCTCTTCCATAAATAAGGATGCAGTGCTGGTGATAAAATCAACGGTGCCGGTGGGAACTACAAGGGCAATAAAAAAATTTCTTCTGGATAGAGGGGTAGAGCTGGATGTAGTTTTTAATCCAGAATTTTTAAAAGAAGGAGCAGCCGTCGAAGATTTTATGCATCCGGATCGCGTTATTTTAGGAGTGGAGAGCGAAAAGGCAAAGCAAGTTCTTTCTCACGCCTATCGTCCCTTATATGTTTTCAATATTCCCATTATTTTTACGAGTTTGGAGACTGCTGAGTTATCTAAATATGCATCTAACGCTTTTCTGGCCATGAAAGTTACTTTCATAAATGAAATTGCGAATTTGTGCGAATGCTGTGGAGCAGATGTAAATGAAGTGGCTCTTGCGATGGGTCTAGATAAGCGCATAGGAGATCAATTTTTGCAAGCTGGCCCCGGCTATGGCGGTTCTTGTTTTCCTAAAGATACTTCTGCTCTGGAGGATTTCGCCGATAAGCTTGGGGTAGACATGCCTCTGGTCAACGAAACAATCAGATCCAACGAGAACAGAAGAGGAAAAATGGTCGAAAAGATCCTTCGAGCTTGCGATTATGATATAAAAGGCAAAAACATTTCAGTGCTGGGCGTAACATTCAAAGCCGAGACCGACGATATGCGCGATAGCCCAAGCATTGATATCGTTAGCGAATTGATCAAACATGGAGCGAACATAAGAATCTACGATCCATCCTTCAGCGAGCAGGCGAAAAAAATTTTTAGCAATGTCATTTGGGGTAAAAATGCCTACGACAATTGCAATGATGCTGACGCAGTGGTGATAATTACAGACTGGAGCGAATTTAAAGCGCTTAATCTGAAAGAATTGCGCAATCGCGTAAAGAATCCTTTGCTCATTGATTTGAGGAGTATGTATCCTGTCTCGGAGGTAATGAGTTCTGGTTTCTCCTATTGTTCCGTGGGAAGATATTTTGAAAAGTTAGAATTCTAGAATGCGTAAGATAATTTTTGGAATTTTTATTCTAGCATACGGCGTTACATCGCTCGATTGTCAAGCTAAGTTGAAGAAAAATCTGCAACAGCCGCAGGAAATACGGTCGCTATGCAAAAAAGCGCAGGATTTGGAAAGAGACATATCTAGAGCGTTGGGAGAGATAGAGACAATCAATCAAAAAGAAAAAATTTTTGCGCCAATCATTCGGAATAAATTTGAGATTCTAGCCAGGTGCTACACAATTCTTGTAGACATACAGCGTTTTTCGGATTTACTCGTTTTAACCCAGAAAGATGACAAGAATGATTTCGTAAGATGTTCCATCATCGTTAAAAATTTTTACCCCTATTTTAAAGGGATTAGTTCGCAGCTTGGTAAAAATAAAGTGGAAGTCTCTTTGTTGAGAAAAAATAAACAGCAATATCTGGCGGAGTTAGCGGAGAAAAAAGCTGTCTATGAGACGCTCTGTGCAGAAATAAATTCCAAAACAGCCGAGTTAGCTATGGCAAGGCAAGAAAATATCATTCAGGATGACATAGTCTACCACATTGCGAGCAAATCTGAGTCCATTGAAGAATTGGATGCCGAACTGGAGGCCGAGAATACCATTGGCGTGTTGAGGAACATAAAAATTTCGACAGAATTGGCGCTTGTTTATCCGGTTGTCGGAAAGATCATCGCTGAATTTGGAGATAAAAGCCCTAATAATGAAATGATATATCATATTTCCTTCTCCACAAGTCCAGCTGCTGTCGTCACATCTCCAGTAAAAGGATTGGTTGTGTTCACGGGGAAGTTTTTAAATTACGGAAACATGATTATAATCAGCAACGGCGAATATCGTATATTTTTGTATGGCATGGATTTATTATTTACATCCACCGGCGATATTGTGGAAATTGGCGATTATGTTGGTAGAATGGGAACTATTTCTCGGGACGGTTTTGTAATAAAAATGGAACTGAAGAAATCTGGAGAACCTCTTGATCCGAGGCATTGGTTGTTGGAAACGCTAGAGAAAGGGAAATCATGATGACATTACTGAAGATCAGAAATTTGTGGCGTATTAATTGGAGAGCGAAATGGACGTCGATTTTCGCCTCTTCATTTTTTTTCGTTTGCCCTCTCTGCAATGCTGGAAGCTCTATCAAAAACGCCAACATCGAAGAAGTTCCGTCAGCGTCTAGTAAGCTAGAAAAATCTTCAAACGATTTGTTGTCGGAAAAGAACGACGAGAAGAAATGCAGTCTCATTATTCCAAAAAGTATCGAAAAAAACATACCACAGGAGATGCGCTATTCGGTTTTCCTGCAGTTAATATTCAATCTTATTCGCACGGAATACGTTAAAAATCTATCCGAATGCGAGATAATAGAGAAATGCATCGCCGGCGCGTTAGCCTCCCTTGATCCACATTCTTCCTATCTTAATGAAAAGACATTTGCTTCATTGCGAAATCAAACGGATGGAGAATTTGGCGGCATTGGTATAGAAATTATGATAGACGAAGGATTCATTAGAATAATATCTCCCATAGATGATACGCCTGCCTACAAAGCTGGTCTGAAATGTGGCGACCTAATCATCTACATCGATAACGAATGCATTAATGGAATCACTTCCGAAGAAGCCGTAGAAAAGCTGCGCGGCAAACCGAGGACTAAGGTAAAACTTAAGATAAAGAGAGATGACAAGATTCCTTTTGACATAGAAGTTGAACGCGACATTATAAAGGTGCAGTCAGTAAAAGCTGAAATTCTCGACAATATCGGCTACATAAGAATTTCAACTTTTGATAAAAACACCAGCCGAGACGTTAAAAAGTTTATTCATGAGAACAAAAATAAAAATCTGCACGGCATTATTTTGGATTTAAGAAATAATCCTGGTGGATTGCTGGACGAAGCCGTTTCCGTATCAAATATTTTCCTTAATGGCGGAAAGATAGTGTCTACCCGTGGTCGCACAGCTGAAAACACAAGGTTTTTCTCCGCAGACGCCGGAGATTTAACCAATGGGCTGCCGCTGGTGGTTATGATTAACAGTGGCACAGCTTCCGCTCCGGAAATTGTGGCAGGGGCTTTGCGAGACAACAAGAGAGCCATAATCGTTGGCGTAAGATCCTTCGGCAAGGGATCAGTGCAGAAGGTAATTCCTCTGTCCGAAAAAACGGCCATAAAATTAACGGTGGCAAAGCATTATACTCCAAGCGGCGAATGCATTCAGGCCAATGGTATATCTCCTGATATTGAGGCCGATTACGCCATGATCAAGAAGCCAGATGGACTATTTATCATACGAGAAGAATTTTTCAATAACGCTATGGATGTGGATAAAAAAGCAAAAAATAAAAAGTTCAGCGATGCTCAGAATAAAAAGAGCATTGACGAGCTAGGAAAGAAGAAGGATAAAAAAGACGCCGAAGAAGAGGATCAGGAACTTTTGTATCGGAAGCTTTCTCTCGAGGAACGCGTCGTAAAGGATTATCAATTGAGCAAAGCTTTTGATGCAATAAAAGTGTTAAAAAAATTTGATAACATGAACGATGGGAAAAATGAAAAGAAGTAGAAGATTGGCCGGTGCTTGGATTGCGTTCATTATTACTGTGATTTTGTTCGTTGTCGGCGTAGAGTCCTATCATTACTTTCGGAGAGAATACGTTTCAAATTACCAGTGCAGGATTCTAATAAATGAGGATTTGGCAAAATTGGAATCCCGGAGAGAAAAAACCGGCATTTTTATTCATTGGAAAAAGGTGGAAAATGCAGATCCGGATGCCGGACTCTATGAACGCACGAAATATGGCGAATTGCCAAAAATTATTGGCTATGGGAGACAGATATTTGACGTGTATTCCTCGCGATTCAAACCTTCGCAGTCGTTAAAAAAAGTATTTGTTGCGGTGCAGGTTGAAGACACAAGTCCGGAGTCTTTTTCCTCATTCATCAGAGCACTGGGAAGCGCAAAAGTTACGTTCATTTTTCCGCACTACTTGGACAAACTTGAGGAAATTTCCCGAATAGTTATCGCCAATGGTCATGAATTTTTTCTCCAAATTCCGACTCAGTCTTCCATTCCAACCGATAAAAAGAATACCGTTTCTCCGTTCCTGGCCAATGCAAATCCAGAAGATACGCTGGAAAAATTACACTACCTAATGGCTTCCGTTAAGCACATGATCGGGGTGGTTAACACAACACCAACATTGCTTACAAAATCTTCCAGAGATATGGCTGTCATTGGCGACGAGCTTGCGGCTAGAGGACTTGCGCTTCTGGACCTCGAAAAATCCAACGAGATGTTGACTCAGCTGTCCGAAAAAAATGGATTAATCTATTGTAATATCGGATATCGGTTTAGCGCTATGGACGCCTCTAAAATTAAAGATGGTGACACAATTGTTGTTCCATTCGAGCAACTAACGGTTCTCCTAAAGGTGATGGCCAAGGATTTTGCCATAGCTCCGATTAGCGTTTCCATGAAGAGGTTTTCCATGTTGCCCTACAGAAAGTGCGTCGCTATTTTTCTGATAAAAGATGATAAAATACTAGTTGGTCAGCGCACTGATATTCCAGGCGCATGGCAGTTGCCCCAGGGCGGCGTTGAAGATGGCGAAAGTAATGCAGAAGCTGCCAGAAGAGAGCTGTTCGAGGAAGTCAATGCCAAGACTGTTCAAGCGCTCGGTTCAACTTCTCGCAAGTACCGCTACAAGTTTCCCGAATCTTTCCAGCGAAAATTCCTGAAGAACGGCAAAGAAGTTAAATATACGGGGCAGGAGTTGTCCTTTGTGGTTTTCGATTTTCTGGGAGATGATGGAGAGTTGAATGTCGCCAAAGAAAACAGAGAATTTTCTTCCTGGAAATGGATCACCATCGAAGAGCTATTGCAAACGGTGGTTGATTTCAAAAGAGAATGCTATGAAAAAGCCATTGAAGAGCTAAAGCAATCGAAGATATTCCTGTAGAGTTTGAAGAAAGAAAAGTTTCCTCTATCTTGCAAAACTCCACAGAAAAAACAAAATGTTACTCAAAATCAGCCAATATGCTCCAGTTTTTCATATATTCACTTAATATATGTTTATAGGATACAACAACCTGCAGTCGTAACTCAGCTCAATCTTATCCCTCGGCCTTGATGCATTTCACTCTTGAATGGGCGAAGAAAACTGTGATTTTGTAGCAGTATGAAAAGTAATATAAAAGGGAACGCTGCCGCTAAATAGAACTATCTTCTCAGCAAGAACGCGTCTCGCCAAACACCTGAAATTTGAATGCAAAACAAAGGCGCCCTCGACTTTTATGACATATTGCCCAATCTATGCAATTTATGGTTGGTCGTTTTGCAAGCATTTTTTGTCGCTTCGCGCTATACAGCTCCTGTACCCAAGGTCATTGCCCCGAGATTTGTCTTTGGCGACAATTAAATATTTTTTTTTACTTGACAAGCTATTTTTCGCCTGTTATTATTCGCACATGTTTTTTACAATTAAGGAGAAAAAAATGAAAAACAAGCTTTTAAAATCGTCAGCGTTTGTGCTGGCCTTATCCTCATCCCTATCGAACCAATCGGAAGCGATGCTGGGCGTGATCCCAAGCTTTGAGGAACTGGAAAGGCAAGTGCACACCGAAATGACATGGCAGAAGGAGAGCTGTGAGTCACACCTCCGCGAGGCGGCAGATATAGCGCTGACACGAGGCGAGCTGAGACGACTCGATCTCTGCATAATGTGCCAAGAGCTGGATGAGCGCCTGGAACCGAAATACCACCATGGAGATGAATGGAGATTTACGGTTAATGAGCAGGGGAGAGCGGTTGACTTGGCTACGCGGAGTAGCCGGTCTCTCATGTACGCGGCAATAACGGACGCGGTTGCGGTGCCGCTCGTGCAGCTCTCCGTCATCCTGGAGACCGAGGAGAGACGATTGATACGCGAATTGCAGGAACACCTGGGTCCGGAAAATTTTGCTGCGCAGGAACCGGAACTGGGCGTGGCGCAGGGAGAGCAAGGTGAGGAAGGTGCGCAGCCTGCGGGCAACACTGCTCTCGTTGCCGGCCACAACGAACCGGGAGACAACTTGGGCGTAGACGGAAACTCTGCGACCGGGGCCAAAGTCAAACTCGCGGCTGGCGCACCTACACCCAGTTCTGTCGGAATTGCCGAAAAGGGTCTCCACTCCGATGTGCCCCCAACAATGTACGAGACAATCTGCTTGAACCCGCTGTTTGGTACAAAGATTCCGGACGGTGGCAAACGCGCCGCCGCACAACCTCAGAATATGGCTGGTCGCGTCGGCAACACCCTGCCCCCGCCGCAGTCGATTTGGGACACGTATGCGAACCCCTTGCTAAATGCGGCGCCAGCCGACGACGGGAACCCCACCACGCACGACCTGCAGACCAACTGCGACACAACGCATGGACTATGAAACCGGCTCACCAGCGCCCACCTTGCTGCGGAAAACCTGACTCCAGCAGACGATGACCGCGCTTCGCCCTCGGATTTGCCTGGACGACCTGATTCAGACAGTGAGGACCTGGATGTTAAAGAAACCACTCCGGACACCGGCCGGAGAACACACGACAGACCGGCACAACAGGGAACTGCCGAACTGACCGAACGAATGAGAAAGGTTGTGTATGGGCGGATCGCTAAAATAAAGGAAAAGATGGCTGAGCTGGACCGGGAATTGCAGGAAAATACAAATGTGAATGTGAAGGAACTGGCGAAGCGTTTTGTCGGAACTGCGTCCGGACAACCAACATCAGACCGACTCCCCGTGCAGCCAATAAGCCGGACAAAGGTGAGTAAACTGGCGGAAGCTTTCGGCGGTAAAGCGAAGAAATAAAAATATGTGGGAAAGGCCCGCCGTCGATGGACTCGCTTGTGTAGACGGCCCTTGCCGAGGTCTTGAGACGGCGGATAGCTCCGACGTCCCGGACTGGGCTTGCTGGCCGGTGGATCGTCACGGGCATTGCGCTTGCTTCGGGGATTCGCGATTGGATTGGGACTCTGGCAATGAGCTCCCGAACACCGACTCGTTAACGCAACGCTGTGTGACTTTTGGTCAGGATTGCGTATCGGACCCGGGCACGTTATAATCTCGGGCACCTCCTGTTGTTAACCATGGTACGAAGGGTCGCAAGCTTTTGCGCCAAATCCCGCTATTAAATAGCGGAAACAGTTGTAGCGAATTGCCGATATTGCTGTAATAAAGGCAGCTTATCGAGAGAGGGATACAATGTCGGGCAAATCGATGTGTGTTTTTTTTGCATGAAAGCTCAAGCAGAATAGGCAAATCGCTTTATTATGTGGGTAGGAATCACGGACCCGGTTATTTCCGTCATCTGGGGAGCTATTTTGTTAAACAAACAGTCTAATTTTTCGTCAACGCTCAGAGAACGATCCATTCTATCGAAAAATTCACTTGGTATTCCGGTCAGCACCATAATCGAATCCAGACCGACGGCATTCGCTCCCATTATATCAGTCCAGGGAGTATCTCCAACCATAGCAATTTTTTCGTTGGGAAGATCGAGCATTGCCTTTACGTATTCAAAAATCTCTCCGAATGGCTTGCCGAAATAAACCGCCTTTCCGCCAAGTTTTTCATAGTAGGCTCCGATGCATCCCTGAGTCACTATCGGATAGCGACGTCTGGTGTGGTCCAAAGCTCCATGAGCGAAAATATCAGGATTCGCCACCAGCAAAATCTTATTTTTTTCTAGGCAAATCTCCAGTTGGCGAGCAAATTCGGAAAAGCCGCGTCGCCCCTGAGTATCCTTAAGTTTGTGCCAATCGCTGTGAACAATTTCCTCCAGGCTCACCATATTGTCGGACTCGTCTAGAACGTCATCCATTCTGACTGCACCGTAGGAAATTCTCGGAACTCCTAAATAAAGAAAGTCTGCGCTTTCGTAATCGTCGGTTTTCTTTAGGTGAGATCCACGAAAGACTCCATTATTTCCCATGAATATGCACTTAACCGTTTGTGCGTCCATTCCAATTTTTTTAGAAAATTCTTCTCGTCTGTTTACGATGACGTGATGCAAAAACTCGCCAGAAGTTATGAATCTATCGTAGTGCACGTCCTCAATCATGCCCCTTTGGCTATAGCCGACTTTAGCGTCTTCCGATACCTGTGTTGAATTTGACAGAATGATTATCTTTTTCCCTTTACTCCGCAATTTCTCTAGAGCCGGAAGAACTCGCTCAAACAGCGCAGCACCATCAAACAGTACGCCAAAAATATCCACCAAAAGCGCATCGTAGCGCTCTGCAACTGACATAATATTTCCTTCTATTTTCACAATTGCCCTCCGATCCTATAGTACTAAACAAACATTCGCTAAGTTGTCTGCAATTTTTTATACCTTATCCTGTGTGGAATTATTTCGCTGATTTTCAAGCGTTTCATTTTATCCTCCTCGTAGGTCGTGAAATCTCCCTGAAACCATTCCACCCTGCCATCGTTTTCGAAGGCCAAGATATGGGTGGAAACCCTATCAAGAAACCAACGATCATGGCTAACCACAATTGCGCAACCGGCAAAATCCAGCAACGCATCCTCCAGACTTCGTAGCGTATCTACGTCCAAATCATTTGTAGGCTCGTCCAACAACAAAACATTGGCGCCAGATTTCAGCATCTTGGCCAAATGCACGCGATTGCGTTCTCCGCCAGACAATTGCCCAATGCGCTTTTGCTGATCTGGCCCCTTAAATCCAAAATGGGCAACGTAGGCCCTACTGGGAACTCTTCTTTTTCCCAACTCTAACTCATCCAGCGAATCTGATATTTCTTCCCAAACTGTTTTTGCATCATTCAATGTGTCTCGGCTTTGATCTACATAGGCTACTTTTACCGTTTCGCCGATTTTCACTACTCCTTTGTCAGGAACTTCCCTGCCAGTCAGTATTTTTAGCAGAGTAGATTTTCCAGCTCCATTTGCGCCGATAATTCCCACAATACTTCCCGGAGGAATATCGCAGCATAAATCTTCAAAAAGCACATTTTCTCCGAATGATTTTCCCAGAGAGCTGGCCTGAATCACAACATCTCCTAGCCGTGGTCCAGAAGGTATATACAACGTTGATGTATTATAAGCTTGGGACGCTTCCTGTGTTAACATTTCATTGTAGGCTGTGATTCTCGCTTTACTCTTGGCCTGGCGCGCTCGAGGAGACTGTTTTATCCACTCCAATTCTCGCGATAAAAACCTCCGGCGATCCGTTTCTTTTTTATCTTCCTGGTCGATTCTTTTTTGACGCTCTTCCAGCCAGGCAGAATAATTCCCTTCGAAGGGATGCGTACTTCCGCGATCAAGTTCCAATATCCATCCAGCTACGTTATCCAGGAAATATCGATCGTGGGTGACCAACACGACGGCGCCCCTATAGTCCCGCAAATATTTCTCCAACCAGGCCACCGATTCCGCATCCAGATGATTTGTTGGTTCGTCCAGCAGCAGCAGATCCGGCTTCTGAAGCAACAGCTTGCAAAGCGCTATTCTCCTTTTTTCTCCTCCGGATAAATTTAGAACCGACGCGTTTGGATCAGGGCAACGCAGAGCATCCATTGCTATTTCGACGGCGCGATTAAGATCCCAAAGCCCTTGGACGTCTATCTTTTCTTGCAGCTCAGCCTGGCGAACTACTAGATCATCCATTTCTGTCGGCGTAATATTTTCTCCAAATTTTGCAGACAGGGCTTCAAACTCGTCCAGAATTGCTTTTTTTTCTTTTAGAGCGGATATTATGTTTTCGAAAACGGTGGCATTTTTGTCTAATTCAGGCTCCTGCGGCAGATACCCAACGGTGGCGCCGCTTGCCAACCAAGCTTCGCCATTAAAGCTTGTGTCCAGACCGGCCATTATTTTCAAAAGTGTTGATTTTCCCGCGCCGTTTCCTCCGATGACGCCTATTTTGGCATTCGGATAAAAAGAAAGCCATGTATCCTTCAGAACCTGTTTACCTCCGGGATAACTTTTGGAAGCTCCCTTCAGCACGTAAATATATTGATAAGATGTCATGAATTATCCTAGGCTATTTTTACAAGTTTTGCAAACTTCAACGCCTGAATGTCTTTACATCCGGTGCAGAACATTGCCGCTTTTAACTCCAACGTTAATGATTCAACAAAATTTTCGCATTCTGCGCGCGACTTCAGTATCCTGCGCAAAAAATCAGAGGCATTCCCGCAGATGTTCGCTCCCAGCGCAAGAGCTTTCGCCATATCAACGCCAGTTCTCACAGATCCACTGGCAATTATTTTAGCGTCAAGTTTCTCGGATTCGGATATGGACCTAATGCATTCGGCGGTAGGATTTCCCCAGTTTAAAAAAGCGGCAGAGGAATGACGAAGAACTATGTCATTGGACCTGGAGCTCTCTATGGCAGACCAGGAAATTGATCCCGCTCCTGCAATATCAATTATCTGAACCCCAACGTTGCACAGCTTTTTCGCCAACGAAGCGGAAATCCCATAACCAACTTCCTTGATTCCCAATGGAACATCCAGCAACGAACAAATTTTTTCGATTTTTTTCAGTAAATTTGAAAAATCAATATTCCCGCCGGGCTGAAACACTTCCTGCAGCGGATTGAGGTGCAGGATCAGCGCGTCTGCGTCGATCATATCTACAGCACGCCGACATTCGTCAATTGACCATCCGTAGTTTAGCTGAACCGCACCTAGATTCGCGAATAGCAGCACATTAGGAGCATAATTTCTTATTTTAAAAGATTTCTCACATGACGCATTTTCGATGGCAATCCTCTGACTTCCTACGGAAAACCCTAAACTAAAATCATTGGCGAGTTCCGCAAGTCCTTTGTTGATTTTTTCGCTTTTGTCTCCGCCTCCCGTAATGGGAGAAATCATGAGCGGCATATGCATTTTACGCCCTAAAAAATTAACCGAAATGTCTATTTCAGAAAAATCCATTTCCGGAAGAGCATTATGCTCAAATTGATAGTTAGCGAAGCCTGAGCTCGCCATCGATCGAACGCATTCATCGCAGATCAGCGTTACATGTTCATCTTTTTTGTGAACCGCAGCATGGTCGATCACGTTATCTTCCTACTTATCATTTCAGCGTCAAACATTATGACGCCAAGGTCTGAGGATTGCATTTTCCTTAACTTATCCAACAACCTCAGTGCAATATTCTCCTTTTGAGCCTGATCATTGACAAAGCGCGCTATAAAACACTGGGTTTGGCAGTCTTTTTCGGCCACCGACGCTTCATAGATAGCGTGAATCAGAGACGTCATCCTTTGCTGACTTCTAACCAATTCCTCAAGAATATGAAGAGGAGCGCGCCATTCCTGTTTGGGCGCAGCTAGCGGTAGTAATTTTATCTTGACGTTGCATTTTTGCAGATGATCGTAAATTTTCATGGCCTTTTGATAGCTATCCTCCACCTGCAACATCATCCAACTCGAACAACCATCCAGTCCCATCTCTTTAAAAACGGCGGACATCGCTAAATATGTATAGGAAAAATTCAGCTCTTCGTTTATCTGCTTGTTTAATAAATCGCAGGATCTTTTTCCGAGAATTACGCTCATATTACCCAACTCCTATGCTACAAAACAACTATTCAATTGATAATGCCAATGAAAAACCTAAAAAACAACAAATAAATAATAAATTACTCGGAAACGATTTAAAGAAAATCAGCTATATTCTCAAATAATGCAATCTCTTCATTTCTTTACGAGCTTCGCTAATGCTGTCCAATATTATCCCGCAGGTAAGACTGAGGAACGAAATCATCATAATGCCGAAAGAAAGCGCCACAATTGGCAATCTAGCCATCACACCGGTTTCCAGAAATGTCAAAATTACAGAAAAAGCAATGCTGCAGGCAAGCAGACATAGTACTAAAGAAATTGTACCGAAAAAAAACATCGGACGCGTTTCCTTAAGTAGTCTGATTATGCTAAACAAAATTTTGAATCCATCACTGATCGTGCTCAGTTTACTGTGAGAATTTTCAGGCCTTCTCGTATAGATGGACTCCATTTCTGTAAACGGAATGGACAATGTCAGAGCATGTATAGATAATTCCGCTTCTATATCGAAGCCGCTGGCTGCTATAGGGAAGGTTTTTACAAAACGTCGAGAAAACGCACGATATCCGGAAAAAACGTCGTTAAAGGTACTGTTAAACAGGATTTTTAGCATGAAATTAAACAATTTATTGCCAATTTTATGGCCATTGCGAAAGGCTTTTTCAGATTCCTCCTTCCGCACAGCCACTACCATATCAACTTTTTCATTTATCAATAGGTTGATCATTTTTGGAGCATCCTCCGGCGCATAGGTGGAGTCTCCGTCGGCAATTATGTATATATCGGCATCGATTTCCGAGAACATTTTACGCACCACATTACCTTTTCCACGGTTTTGCTCGGACATTACTATAGCTCCAGCTTTTTTTGCTATCTCGGCGCTGCCATCTTCGGAATCGTTATCATAAACATAAATCGTTGCGTTCGGCAATTGCTTGCTAAATGAACCAACGACGCTCGCAATGGTGCTTGATTCGTTATAGCAGGGAATTAGAACCGCTACCTTGAAATAATTATCCTGATGATTTTTCGCAAAATTAATATTCGCAGATTTCATGGAATCCCCGCTTGCCACCATCAGGGAAATACTGCCCGGAAATATTTAACAAATGAATAACAATGGAAGAAAAACCAATCGATGGTATTAATTGTACTAAAATCTGAGTTGAGATTTGTCGCACAACGCTTGGTAATTACCTCGAACGTTGAAATTTTACACCATCTCCGCCTGATCTAGGCTTTTCTTTTTTCTATTATTTCGTCGATTAGACCAAACTTTTTGGCTTCTTCCGGAGACATATAATTATCGCGATCCATTGCCTTTTCGATTTCTTTCAGCGGCATGCCAGAGTGCTTTTCGTAGATTTTATTCAGACAAGCACGAAGACTTAGGATTTCTTTTGCCTGAATTTCTACATCCGCAGCCTGTCCTCGAAATCCTCCAGATGGTTGGTGAATCATCACTCTGGAATTCGGTAGCGAGCATCTTTTGCCTTTGGCTCCTGCCACCAACAACAGCGATCCCATGGACGCGGCTTGACCTATGCAGAGGGTAGTAACCTCCGGCACAATGTATTGCATTGTGTCGTATATGGATAGCCCGGAGGTCACAACTCCGCCCGGAGAATTTATATAAAAGAAAATGTCTTTTTTAGGATCTTCAGACTCCAAGAAAAGAAGCTGAGCGCAGATCAGGCTGGCCGATGAATCATTGACTTCACCGGTCAAAAATACAATGCGCTCCCTAAGGAGGCGGGAATAAATATCATAGGAACGCTCTCCTCGACTTGTTTGCTCTACTACTATTGGAACCAGTAAACTCATGTTGTCTGCACCCATTTTTCCACCTCCCATATTTTAAAAACAAAAGCTACTCTTCTTTTTTCCCATCTGGAGATTTCTTTGAAGATTCGGCAGGATCGACAATTTTCTTGGTCGATTTACGATTTCCCTTAGGTTTAGCGACGTCGTCTTTGAAGAACTCAAAAGGTTCCTCATCTATGGCAATTAGCTCTTTCACGGAGCATTTTTTTTCGTGGACTTTTATTTTTCCCAGCAAAAAATCAATAACTTTTTGTTCTAGAATTGGAGCGGCAACGGTTCGCATTGCATCGCCGCGACTATACATATTCCAGATAACCTTCTCGCGACCAGGATACATTGCAGCAATATTGTTGACGGTCTGAGAAATTTCATTTCTTGTTACGCCAATTTTTTCTCTTTTGGCTATTTCCGCAACAATCAGTCCTAGCCGAACTCGCTCAGCCGCAATCTTAACGCATTCCTTTTCAATTTCCGGCGTGATTTCCTTACCCAACCTCTTGCTCTCTTCGGAGATCTGATTTATGACTTCTTTGCTCTCCAGCTCCAACATACTCTGCGAAACGGCAAAATCGTATATCTTGGACATCTTATCCAACAGATCTCGTTTCATGACGTCCCGCGATATCACATCATACTTAAGCGCAAGCTGAGACTTTGCCCACTCCCTTAGTTTTTCTAAATTTTCGTAACCGATTGACTTGGCAAATTCATCATCCAACTTGTATTCTTGAGCTTTGAAAATTTTTTTAATTAGGGCCGTGTGGGCTACATTTTTTCCGGCCAGCGTTTTATCTCGAAAACCATTCGGATAATTTATCGAAAATTCACGAGTTTCAGAGATCTTTGCCCCGATTAAATGTTTCCAAAAATCGTCGACCGAAGTTTCGCCCCCAACCACAACTTCAAAATCTTTCGCTGTATCATTTTTTTTGTTTTTGTCGGACTTAACTCGACTTAAATCGATGATGATTTTTTGCCCCTTTTCGACTTTTGAGGTAGTCTTATCCTCCTCAATCCAGTTTTTATGTTCTTTTTTAAGTGAAGCGAGCACTAACTCCACTTCTTTTGCGTCAATTTCAGCAACATGCTTTTCTATTTCTATTCCGGATATATCCTGTAACTCGAAGGATGGGATCAACTCAAATTTTATAGCAAATTCTATTCCCTTTGCGTCCTCTTTTTGTATTTCAGTACTATAATTAAATATTGACAATTTCTCATCTTTTAGCACTTTACTGACGGCAGAAGCAATCACTGACTCTTTGGCTTTACTTTCTAAACTGCTGCCATACATGCGCTTAATGACGTCCAACGGAACCTTTCCAGGACGGAATCCATCCAGACGCGTTTTCGCGGCAGTTTCTTTAAGCTTAACTGTCATAGCAGCGTCAAGTTCATGTACAGGCACAAGGACATTATAACATCTGGCAAGACCATCGGCTGTTTTGTTTAGAATTTCCATAACGGCTCCCATTGGACAAAAACTCTGGTGCGGGCGAAGGGACTTGAACCCCCATAGCACAAGCTACCAGAACCTAAATCTGGCGTGTCTACCAGTTTCACCACGCCCGCAGCGCACTCGCATCGGTATGTATAACATTTATTTTATTAACAAAAAACCACTATCTAAAATAAAAATCCATTGTTTTCGTTAACAATTCATTAACGCCAACAATTGGCTTCCAGTTTAAAGCAGTTTCTGCTTTTTTAATTGATGGAACCCTTTTGATGACATCCTGATATGTTTTTCCATAATAATCCGCAGAGCTCATGCTGGTAATTTTTATTTTTTTTGCTACTTCCATAAGTTTGTCGTATTTTCCGGCAAACCTAATGATCTTCTCTGCCAACTCTCTTATAGTCAACTCATTGTGCGGATTTCCAACATTAAATATCTGACCGTCAGCGCAATTATTCTTATTTTCTATAATTTTAATCAACGCAGCTACTCCATCTGAAATATATGTAAAACAGCGCAGCTGACTTCCTCCGTCGACTAGATTAATATCTTTTCCATGGAGAATGTTGCTTAAAAATTGTGAAACTACCCGTGAACTTCCGCTTTCCGCTTTGAAAATATCGTCCAGACGAGGACCAATCCAATTAAATGGACGAAATAGCGTATAGCGCAATCCATTTTTTAGGCCATGAGCATAGATTACTCGATCCAGCATTTGTTTAGAACAGGAATATATCCATCTTTGTTTTCCAATAGGGCCTGCAATAAGATTGGATGTTTCCTCATCAAATTCTTCATCTTCACACATTCCATATACTTCCGATGTGGATGGAAAAATTATTCGCTTGTTGTGCTTTACGGCCCATTTTATAATTTGTAGATTACCCTCAAAATCCACCTCAAAAATTTTCAAAGGATCCTGCACGTACATCGATGGGTTAGCGATCGCAGCCAGAGGGAAAACCAGATCACAGCTCTTCAGCTGCTCTTCCACCACATCCAGATCCTTTAATATATCAGCTTTTATGAAATTAAACCTTTTATGATTGAGGAGATGCTCTATTTTTGACGAAGCAATATCGAGAGCCACAATGTTCCAATCGTCGTGATTCCGAATAATTTCTTCGGACAAATGGCTGCCTATAAAGCCGCCAGCTCCAATAATTAATATATTCATTGTTTTTTGGTACTTCTCTTTTCTAAAATTTCACGAATAACAAAACGAGGATGCTCGCAAACGGCAAAATATGCCCTTCCCAAATACTCTCCCAGAAGGCCAATTCCGAGAATAATTACACTCAACAACAGAAAAACGAAGGCAAATCTTAGCCCATATCCATGGTGATTGGAAACAAATCTTTTGAAGAGTTCCACAAAAAAATATATTCCGCTCAGAGCGGAAATTATCATTCCGAGCATGGTAAACACATGCAGCGGCCCCAAGGAAAAGCCAGTCATTAGATCGAAGGTAATGCGAACTAATTTATAAAAATTATATTTAGATCCTCCGGCTTTCCGTTCAGCGTGAGTAACTGGAATGTCTATGGGATTGCCGGCAAATTTCTGGGCAAGCGCCGTAATAAAAGTAGACGTTTCTCTGGTTTTTACAACTTCATCCACTATAATCCTTTTGTAAGCGCGCAGCATGCATCCGTGGTCTTTTGTCTCTATTCCTGTCATTTTTGCTCTCAGGATATTTACTATTTTGGATGCCTTTGTTCTAAACCAGTTATCATGGCGCATTGCTCTGTATCCGCCCACCAGATCATAACCTTCTTTTATTTTATTTAGTAAATTAGGTATTTCTTCGGGCAAGTTTTGCAGATCTGCATCCATAGTTACAATTATGTTTCCGCGAACCCGCTCAAACCCAGCGAGAATGGCCACATATTGACCATAATTTCCATTAAACGTAATTATTCTTAAAACATCTGAGCGCTTTCGGAACCAGTCGCGCAACATCCGAGGAGTATTATCGGAACTTCCATCGTCTATCACGATAACTTCATACACCTTTTTGATTGCATCCATCGTCTTTAGTAGACGACGAAAAAGTAAGTCAACGTTCTCCTGTTCATTGAAGACGGGAATAACCACAGAAATCTCTGGAGAGACTTCAGATGCTCTTGGTCTTGCCGTCTTTTTTCCGCCACTAACCATGTTATTCACCGAAAAAATTTCCTTACAGTATCTATTACATAATCTTGCTCTGCATCCGTGAGCGCATAATACAACGGCAAACAAACTATTCTGGAGCCAACATATTCTGCGTTTGGCAGATCTCCCTTTTTATATCCGAAAGTCTTTTGGTAATAATTAAAGAGGTGCAGCGGAGTGTAATAGGGTATGGAGCCTATGGACTTTTCTTTGAGAAAATTCATAAAAAAGTCGCGCCGCGTCTCATCCTGAAAGCAAATTGGAAAGAGATTTCCCGAGTGCACAAAATCAAACCTTGGAGTTTCTTGCATCACAAATTCGTCGGACATATCTTCAAAAGCCGTTCGATACCTGGCCGAAAGGTAACGTCTACGCTCATTCATGGTCTCGACTTCTTTCAGCTGATGTATTCCGATTGCCGATTGAATGTCCGACATATTGCTTTTAAAGCCTGGGAATACAACATCGTAATAGCAATTTGCAGTTTTAGAGAATCTATCCCAAATGGAGCGATCAATGCCATGAAATCTTTGGAGAGCAATGATTTTTTGCTCCGATTCGGAATCTAAAACAACGCATCCGCCTTCTCCGGAAGTCATGTTTTTTATGGGATGAAAGCTGAAGACCTGAATATCCCCAAAAGTCCCAATTTTCCGATTCTTGTAGCAGGTCCCCATTGCGTGAGCAGCGTCTTCTATAACTCGGAGATTCTTCTTTTTTGCTATTTCATAGATCGGATCTAAATGCACGGACAGTCCGGCGTAATGCACCGGCATAATAGCCTTTGTCCTCGAGGTGCAAGCCGCCATGATTTTGTTGTGATCTATATTGAAAGTATCCAGCTCAATATCCACAAAAACCGGTTTTGCGCCCAACATGGCGATTACGTTAGCGGTGGCGGCAAAGGTTAAGGAAGTTGTAATAACTTCATCTCCCATTTTCAGCCCAATTGCCATCAATGAAGCGTGAAGCCCAGCGGTAGCGCTCGAAAAAGTCATAACAGACCTACCGCCAAAATATTTCTTCAGATTTTCTTCAAATTTTTGAGTTAGTTGACCGGTAGCCAACCAACCTGAACGCAAAACACCAACCACCTCGTCAATTGTTTCTTCGCTTATGCTCGGTTTCGCAATGGGAATAAACTTATCAACTTTTTGCAACAAACATCACCCCAACTAATATAAAAGAAATTCCAACAACCCGATGCCAAGTGATAATTTCCCCCAGAAACGCCCATCCGGCAATTGACGTAATCACGAATCCCAAGCTAGTGATTGGATACAGAAAACCCACATCAAACTGAGAAATTAAATATATCCACAGAATCAACCCCATAATCAACACAAAAACACCTGAGCAAACGTAGATATTGGCAATTATGGATAAGCAGAGAGAGCCTAACGGCTGATTATAATTAATCATAGAAGCTCCTTTCTTAAAAATAACCTGAGCTGTAGAATTCATAATTATCTGCAGAAAGACAAGGAAACAATTCAAAAATTTCATTGATTTGTGATCACCAGAAAATATTTATTAAGATCAAGTATCTTGTGAACCATGTTAACCTTCGTAAAAACTTCTCTATAGTCTCCAATGGATAGTAGCAGAAAAATTCTACGATTTGTAGTATTCCATAATTTCCAAAAATCCTCCTTCGCTATTAGTCTGTCCGTATTCTTCTCGGAACGAGCTCCAAACTCCAGTTCTCCCACAAAATTCACAACGCCAACCGTATTCCCCAAATATGCTGGAAAATCTTGATAATATCTGCCATAGCAAAAAACCAAATCATCGCTTTTTCTGTTGAGATTAATAATTTCAGCAAAGCATTTGGTGGATGGTTTTTTCACCTCTTGATAAAAAGTTGCAGCTTTATTCAGGACCAGCATTATATTTGCGCTTAGGAATAGATAAAACAGCAGAGCTTTGTATCTGGAATTCTTAAAATACAAAGCATAGAGCAAGATAATCGCCGCAACCAAAACTAAGCCAAAAAAAACACACAGCAACAGACTGGCATTTACATCTTCCATAACATCGGCAATCTGCGATTTTGCCAACAAGTATGCGCCATAGGCGATGGCAATGAACAAAATGTTTAACAAAACACCACTTTTGAAATTTCCATCCCTGGACTCAATGGATTTCGCCAATGTGATTCCGGTAACAAGAGCCATGGGCTGCGCTGCCGGAAGAATGTATGGTATCAGCTTTGATCCAGAGAAAGAGAAAAAAAGCAAAACACCCAGAATCCAACATACCAGAAAGATATTTTCTGAATTTTTTCTGATTTTTTGCAATGAATTTTTTAGACCAACAAGAAAAAAGCCGGTCCAGGGGAAAAAACCCACCAATAGAACCGGCACAAAAAACCACACAGGCTGATATCTATAATGAATGGTGCTAGTATACCTCAGAAAGTGCTCTACCACGAAATAGTAATGAAGAAAATCATCGTTTCGGCTGGCAACCAAGATATGCCAAGGCAAAAATAACGCAAAAAAAACCAGCAACCCTGGAAGATACAATATTTCTCTTATTTTTTTCCAGCCGCCCGTAAGCGCCATCCACAGAAACACAATAAATCCAGGTAAAACGATTCCCACAAGTCCCTTGGTTAAGCATGCCAGCGCAGATAGCGCATACATAATAATAATCCAGGGTTTGTGTGATAATTTCCCGGCATTTTTACTCACAAAAACAAGATAAAAACACCCCAAAGCTCCATTCATTAAAACCGAGAGAACAAGATCTAAAATAATCAATCGACTGTGAACGTAATATAAAACGCTGGTGGCCAATATTCCAGTTGATAGAAGACCTACTTTGACGGAGTAACAGCGCGAACCAATAAAGAAAACTCCAAGGCATCCGATGACCGCAAAAAGCATAACCCAAATTCTCATGCTTATTTCGCCTATACCAAACGCCTTGATGGACGCCGCCTGCATCCAGTAGAACAATGGAGGTTTTTCAAAATATTTTAGCCCATTAAGGCGCGGCGTTACGTAGTCTCCGCTTACAACCATTTCTCTGGGTATTTCCACATATCTGCCTTCGTCAGGATCTGCGAAGTGTCTATTCCCAATCTCGTAGGAAAAAAAGAGCAACAACAGCAGCGAAAGGAGGCACGCATTCCTAGTGCTTTCCATGAAATTTACGCTTTTCTCTTCTCTCATAAGAATCTCACCGATCGGAGCGGGCGAAGGGAATCGAACCCTCGTCCCGAGCTTGGGAAGCTAGTGCTCTACCATTGAGCTACGCCCGCCATAGGCACGACTACCTTGTACAGTTTAAGGCTCAAAAGGTCAATAGATAAAAAAATTCGCCGCTATAGTTCCAATAGAAGTAAAACAATTTTTCTGCAGAAATTATAGCGGAAGTTGGTTGAATAATTCTTGTGTAAGGCATCAGTAAAATAAACTGCTCAGCAAATTTCAAACCCGCAATGCGGATTTTTCAATAGCTAGGCAAGGTTCTGAGGGTCAATATCCTGCAGAGGAGTTGGGCTATAAATTTGCATGTCTCTCTCGTCATTGGATGCCATATAGAACCACATGCTGCCGAGAATGTGTAACTCATCACTACGGCTTCCATTGCGATTACGAAAATCTTGCTTTTCACATATGTCGATGGAAACAGGTCGATTATTGTCACGACAATTCAGATTCAAGCTGCAATCATGGGCTCCTATTGCGCGCAGAATGCGCTCGCCCACGCTTTTGCTAAACAACCCGGCAAGAAACACCGAGAACAACAAAATCCCGAACGTAACATCGCCCATTTATCAAGATCCTAACACGCCTCTACACTCACAGCGGGCATGCTATCATTTATCACAATCAAAGTCCACTGCTTTACGGCGAAGATCACCCACTAATTTCTTAAATCTATTGCCGCGATCCTCAAAATCCTTGAATTGATCGAAGCTGGCGCAAGCCGGAGATAGTAATACGACTTCTGCTTGGTATTTTTTTGATATTTCGTTGGCTCGACTAACCGCCACATCCAAAGTGCCGGAAACTTCGTTGCCTACTCCATTTGCTTCGAGAAACTGTGACCATTCTTCGGCAGCTTCTCCAATTAAAAGCGCGAATTTTATGCGTGGAAAATATTTTACCAAAGAAAAAATGCCATTCTCTTTGGGCCGTCCTCCCAATATCCATATTATCTTATTGAAACGTCTGAGAGCTTGCTCTGCAGCGTCGGCGTTTGTGGCTTTGCTGTCGTTAATATAGTGAATACCATAAATATCGTCCACAAATTCCTGTCGATGTTCTAGGCCGTCAAACGAGCATAGGCCTTTGCAAAAATCGTCGCCATTGAGACCATTTGCTACGCAAACAGCGTAAGCTGCAGCAATATTCTGGCGATTATGAACGCCATCCAATTGCGGAGGAGCAGCACAAACAGTGACAAAAGAGCCAGAACGATTGTCAATCAAGCTTTCTTCGCTCCAACCAACTCCTAAATCCGGAACCATTTCGCCGGAAACGGTAATTATATTCGGCTGTTTTATCGTTTTCAAAAACCTACCAATTTCCAGGCAATGTTCATCATCGATCCCTATGACTGCCTTAGATTCTGTACCAAAGTTGCCGAAGATTTTCTGTTTGGCGGCAACATATCCGGCCATTCCTCCATGTCTAGCCAGATGATCTGGCCTAATATTCAGCAAAACCGCCGTATCAAATCCAAGAATATTACAAGATTCCAATTGATAGGAGGAAAGTTCTAGAACGTAGAACTCGCTGTTCGCTTCTAGGGAAAAGACAGAATTGCCAAAATTTCCTCCGATGGAAGAATATTTGCCGCCACGCTTGAATATATGATCAATTAAGGCTGCCGTGGTGGATTTTCCATTGGTCCCCGTTAGGCATATTTTTTTACCAAGAACCTGGGACTGAAACAAATCAATGTCATTAATTATGGGAACAAAATGTTTTTGAGCTAACTCTACAGCCAAATTTTTGTTGGGCCACAAAAGATTAACTCCCGGACTAATCACCAAGAAATCCATAGTGCTCCAATCGAAATCAAATAATTCCAAGTTATTGTACTGATCGCCGGATATCAAAAAGTCATCATGAGCGCTTACATGGGCTCCACCTTCCCGCAAAGCTGCCACCACTGCTTGCCCAGTTTTCCCGAGACCAATCACGCCCACACGTTTATTTCTATAGCAGTCCAGTGAAATCATCTTATCTTCAATGTTGCTAAGCCGATTAATGCAAATACAAAGGAAATAATCCAAAACCTAATTACAACCGTGGATTCTGTCCAGCCTTTTTTTTCAAAGTGATGATGTATGGGAGCCATAAGGAAGATTCTCTTGCCTGTCACCCGGAAATATGCCACCTGTATTATGACTGACAGGGCTTCCCATACAAATAGCCCACCGATGATGGCGAGAACAAACTCATGTTTAATTATGACGCTAATACCGCCCAAAGCAGCCCCGATGGCCAGTGATCCGGTATCTCCCATAAATATCATGGCGGGAGGAGCGTTGTACCATAAAAATCCAAGACATGCCCCAATCAATGCTCCACAGAAAATGCATAACTCGCCAACGGAAGCGATGTAAGCAACCTGCAAATAGTTAGCAAAAACAAAATGCCCCACCATGTAACTGATAATCCCCAGGCATAACGCCGCTAACATGGATGGGAAGGTAGCCAATCCATCCAATCCATCTGTTAAATTCACTGCATTGGAGCTGCCTACTATGACAAAGGACGTAAAAACAATCAAAAGAGGACCGCAATTTATGGTAAAATTTTTCAAAAACGGAAACGTCAAACAACCGGCGATCTCTGGAGTCCTGAGAAATTCGACTAAACAAGAGAATACCAAAGTTACCGCCGTTTGCAGCAGTAATTTTTTCTTTCCCCTAATGCCGCTGGAATTCCTGTGTTTAACTTTGGATATATCATCAAAAAAACCTATAAAACAATAGGACAATGTTAAAAGAATCAGCAATATCAAATAATTATTGCGAACATCTCCCCATAACAATGAAGACATGACAGTGCCGGCAATAATGATCGCTCCGCCCATAGTTGGAGTTCCCTGCTTTTGCAAGACATGAGATTCCGGACCGCAGCTGCGTATCGGCTGGGAGTGTTTGGAACGTCTGATAAATGTAGGATAAAGTAAAAAGCTAATTATCAGCGACGTCAACAGAGCGCACATCGTTCTAAAAGAAATATAGCGCAGCAGATTTACACCGGAAATAAACCCAAGATATGGCGCAAAATTGTAAAGCATTGATCAATCCATGTTTTTCATTAAAACGTCAACCACGTGTTCCATTTTCATTGCGCGAGATCCTTTTACCAAAATGCAATCGCCATCTTGCACTTCCTTCAGCAATTCTTCGGCTATTTCTGAAGAGTTTTCGCACCATCTGCCTCTCCCATTGCCGCTTAAATTGTTTAATAAAAATTTAGACAATGGTCCGCAGGCAAATAGTAGATCAATCCCAAATTTGTCAACGGTGGCAGACAAATTCTCATGATGATATATTTCGCTATCGCCAAGTTCCAACATATCCCCCAGGACAAGAATTTTTCTGCGCCTTTTGTATTTTGAGAGTGACTGGATCGCTGATCGCATAGATTTAGGACTTGCGTTATAGGAGTCGTCTATTAAAACTAGATCACGATTTTTCATAAAAATACTTTCGCCACGATGGGGAGATGATCGAAAAGAAGCAAGCGCCTCAGCCAATTTTTGCAGCGGTATTTGGGAAACGACATGGGCAGCCAAAATTGCTAATACGCTGTTGAGAACGCATGCGTCATTGACGCAGCGCATACTGTATTGCACTTTTTCATTCAAAATTTTAGCTGCAACGGAGATATTATCCTCATCCATATAATCACAAGAAACCACTTGCGCATCCGATTTTGGCGAGCCAAACGAGAAAATATTACGTATGTCGCATTCTTTTGCCTTAGCCCTTAAGAAGTCGGTATAGGGAGAATCAGCTGGAATAATGGCGACTTCCTGCGGTATTTTTGTTGCAAAAATTTCAGCTTTTGCCAAGGCAATTTCCCGATGCGAATTAAAAAACTTCAGATGAGCTTCTCCAATGCTCGTGATTACGGAAATGGACGGCGGCGCTATATCCAGCAATTTTGCTATGTCCCCGGAAGAGCTCATGCCCATTTCAAAAATTCCAATTTTCACATTATTCGGCATGACGGCGGCACAAATTGGTAAACCAATTTGGCTATTGAAATTTTTTCGACTAGCGTAAATAAGATTTGGATCCTCAAAATTCTGTTCCAATACATGACGCATCATGTCCCGCGTAGTCGTTTTTCCAACACTGCCGGTAATGCTAACATATTTTGCCTTTGATCTTTCAATATTATATTTTGCCAATTGCCGTAATGCAGCACCGGAAGATTCGACTTTTATGAGTCTGTCTTCACAAATTTCATCTAAATTTTTATCCTTTTCCACGATGGCCAACTCGGCGTCGTTTTCCAGAGCATGAGCAACGAAGCAGTGACCGTCTACTTTTTCGCCCTTAAGGGCCACAAATAAGTCTCCAGCCTTCGCCTCATTGGAATTGACACACAGATCGCTCACATCTCGAAAGACTTCCTGGGAAAAAATCTTAGATAACTCTTGTTGAGAGAAAGCAACAATCATGGAAAAACTTTGCTCAAAATGATGTCTCTATCGCTAAAATCCGTGAATTCGTCACCTATCTGCTGATAGTTTTCATGACCTTTTCCAGCAACCAATAGTGCATCTCCATAAGACAGCATATCTATAGCATATTCAATTGCATTTTTTCTATCAGCAATTTCCTTGGCGACTGGACATCCTTTCAAAATCATTTTTCTAATCTGTTCTGGATTTTCATTTCGAGGATTATCATCTGTCACGATGACAATATCCGCAAACTCCCGCGCAATTTCCCCCATGAGAACGCGCTTGGAAGCGTCGCGATTGCCGCCACATCCGAAAACTACGATGATTCTGTTTTTTGCGCAATTTCTCAGAGATAAAATTGCATTTTTTAGAGCATCCGGAGTATGCGCGTAGTCCAAATAGATGCTGGCAGTTCCCACCTGAGATATTAATTCAAGTCGCCCATTGATGGGATGTAATTTTGTTAATCCATCAACAATGGCATCAAGTTTTAGGCCAGTAAAGTGACAAATTGCTGCAGCACAGAGTGCATTATAGACCTGAAATGTTCCAGAGATGGGAAAAACGAAGGAAATTTCTTTTCCCCAAAATAACGCTTTTACCTTTTGATGAGTTTCCTCCTGTTTTATCTCTACAATTCTAATATCGTTGGCTTCATATCCATAGCTGATACACTTCATTCTTCTATTTTTCGCTATCTCGCATATTCTTGCCGAATATTTGTCGTCTGAATTCACAACAATCACGGTTTTTTGCAGCGCAATTTCGGAAAACAATCGCTCCTTGGCACGCCAATAATTCTCCAGCGTTTGATGATAATCAAGATGATCACGACTGAAATTGGTGAAAGCGCAAACATCAAATTTCAAGCCGTCTATTCTAGACTGATCTAGGCCATGGCTTGAGGCCTCCAGAACGATGTTCTTTATTTTTCGCTCCTGCAATTTGTTTAAAATTTTGCGCAACTCTATTGCTCCGGGAGACGTTAAATTAGCAGATAAATTTTCATTATTCTTTTCGCTAATAACCCCGAGAGTTCCTATGCTGGCTCCAGTAATCCCAGCACCTGTCCAAATCTGCCTAACCATATCAACCGTGGAGCTTTTTCCATTGGTTCCAGTCACCGCAGCCAAACCATCGAAATTACCATCAAAAAACTTTCCCAACATATGAGCCAGCTCCGCTCGCGCATTTCTTACAAAAACAAAAGGAATGTCGTTCCTTATTTCAACGCCATAGGCAAAATTCTCGCCATCCAAAACAACGCACCTTGCCCCCTTAAGAATTGCGTCATCTACGTAGGCCTTACCGTCTACGGAAGCCCCTTTCAACGCCACAAAAACACTTCCCGCAATGACCTTTTGAGAATTATCACAAATATCAGTTATCGTTAGCCGTTTCAGGCTATTCGGGAGCGAAAAGCTTACCAACTCTCCGAGTTTTTTCATTTCATATTCCTTAAAAGATCGTGCCAATCCGGCTCATGGCCATTGGATGCAGTAACGCCGAGAATTGGGCCGATTCTTCGAATAATATTCCCCGCAGTCGGAGTAGCATTCCATCCGGATGCTCTGTAGCCATGAGTTTTACTTGTGGCTTTTGGATCGTCCAGCAATACATAAACAGCATATTTGGGATTTGTCATCGGAAAAGCTCCCATGAAGCCATTGTAGTTTACGTTTTTTAGGTATCTGCCACCCTTTTGTTTTTCCGCAGTGCCGGATTTTCCTCCCACCATATAACCGGCAACTTCCGCAAGTCTATTGGTTCCTTCAAGAACATTTATCCTCATTAACGCTTTCATCTGATTTGACGTTTTAGCGGAGAGAATTTTTCTGCCTGGAATTGCCTGCCGCTTTAGTAATGTTGGGGCATTAAGAATTCCATTATTTAAAATTCCAGAGGCAACAGTAATCAAATGCAAAGGACTGAAGGCAATGCCATGTCCAAATGCAATTGTGATGGAATTTAATTCCGACCATGGAGATGGATAAAGCGGACGCTGCGTTTCGCACAATTCACAGGAAACCATGTCCAGTAACCCGATGCGTTTGAAGAATTTTTTCTGGGCTGTAGGACCAACCTTCATGGCTATTTTGGCGGATCCAATGTTGGATGAGTATTTCATAATTTCCTCTACGGACAAAAGCATGCCCTTTCCTCGAAAGTCATGTATTGTGTACTTTCCCACCTTTAGCGGAAACCTTGCATCGAATTTGGTAAATGGAGTAACGGCGCCGTACTCCAACGCCATCGCAGTATTAAAAATTTTAGCGGACGAGCCCGGCTCAATGGCGGATGACGTTACCAGATTAAATCTCTCCTTCGCCTGCGGATCAGAATTTTTATTGGGATCAAAATCCGGCAACGAAACCAGTGCTCTAATCTCTCCTGTCGCAATTTCCATTACGATTGCAGCGCCGCCTAGAGCGCTGAATTCCGCTATTCCTTTTTGCAATTCATCGCGGACAGCATGCTGAACTTTTGTGTCGACTGATAAAGCTATAGGATTCGTAGATTCTCGCAATGATTGATCAAACACTTTCTCAATTCCAGAGATGCCGACATTGTCAATATCAGTTCCTCCAACCACATGAGCTAAAAGATTTTTGTCTGGATAAACGCGCCTTTCGGTTCTCAAAAAATGCATGCCAGGAATTCCTTGATTTAAGACGGACTGTTCCTGGGATGGGGACAAATGACGTTTTATCCAGATAAATTTTTTTGAAGAAGATAGCCTTTTCATTAATTCATTTTTGTTTATCTCTCTGAAAACATTTCCTATTTTTTCAACAGATTCCTTCAAATTTATTATTTCATGAGGGCATGCATATAGAGAAACAGTGGGAAGACTTGTGGCAACTATTGCGCCGTTTCTATCAACTATATCGGCGCGGGAAACAAACGTTGGAGTATTTTGGCCCCATGAATTCCCTTTGCCGTGAACGTCGAAAATCATTATTTGCGCAAGTCTACAGATCAACAGACAAAATAGAATAAAAAAAACGCTTACGGCGAATAGTGTTCGCTGCTTTGCAATCTTCAAGGCTCGCGTTGATAACGAATAGAAATTGCTGCCAAGGCCGGAATGCATTAGCGGCGACTTTCCAGTGAAAAAATCTCATCCACTAATTTTGATAGCCTTTTTGTTTCTTTGTATTTGCTCTTTTCCGAGTGAAATATTGAAGCGTCGAATTCTCGCAGCTGTTTGGGCTCAATTTGACGCATTTTAAGGTGCTTAACCGCGAGACGTTGAATTCTCTCGGGCGATATTAGCGTTTTCCATTCAGCCTTTAAAATATGATGATTTTTTTTCTCAATTGCTATTTCTTTCTTGGTCTGTCGGATTCTATTTTCAATGGATAGCACAGAATATTTCAAGTAAAACAACCATGCGCCAACAACACATATCAGAATCGCAAAAAATATAGAAGATTTTTTCGTTATCATGCCAGAGGATGCTAAAACCGTCTAGTTATAGCATAGAAATTCCTCGAAGTTTAGCCGATCTTGAGCGTTGATTTAATAAAATTTCTTCTTCTGAAGGAGTTGTTGGTTTTTTATTTAGAAGTTGAAATTTATTTTCGCCGCGCGACAACTTTCTAAAAAATAGTTTTACTATCCGATCCTCCAGTGAATGAAAGCTTACCACAATTATTTTTCCACTGGGATTTAGCAATTCCACGGATTCAGATAGAACTCTTTCCAACTCTCCCAGTTCGTCGTTCACAAAAATTCTTAACGCCTGAAATGTTTTGGTGGCAGAGTCTATTTTTCCAGTTTTTTTGACGCAGGAATGAATCACGTTAACCAAGTCTTTTGTGTTTTGAATACTGCGTAGATTTAATTTGATATTTTTAGCTATACGTCTAGAAAATGGCTCTTCTCCGAACTGATAAATAATATCTGCCAAATTTTTCTCCGAATATTTTCTAATTACGCCCAGCGCCGTTTCATCGTTTAGTCCCATGCCCATAAGCAGCGGACCCGATAATTTGAAAGAAAATCCTCTGGATGGATCTGCCAATTGAAAATTGGAAACTCCAAGATCCAAGACGACTCCGTCCAGACTTTTTGCGCCATATGATTTTGCAATTGAACGGATATCGCTGAATTTAGCCAAAGAAAAATCAAAATTGCCTTCATAATTGCGCTTCAGATTCGCCGCCATGCTTTCGGCAATGGGATCTCGATCGCAGGCAATTACCCGACAATTGGCGGCCTTTAGGATTGCGCGACTGTACCCACCGCCGCCGAACGTCCCATCGAAATAAATGCCTCCATTTTTGGGAGACAACATTGCCAAAACTTCCTTTAGTAAAACTGAAATATGTTCCATAAAACTACAAACAACTAGAAATAACAGCAAAAATCGGCAGTAAAATTACACTGGACCAGAGCAAATACTCCATAAATGAGGGAGTTTTTACGGCATGATGCTCAGCTATCGACCGAACCATTAGATTTGGCGCATTTCCCAAATACGTCAGCGCCCCCATGAAGACCGTTGAAATAGAAAAGGCCGCCAAAATGTGAGATTTAACTGTCATAAGAGTTTGCGCATCGCCCGAGGTCAGATGAAAAAAAATTAAAAATGTTGGCGCATTATCCAGCAGCGAGGACAACAAACCGCTGGCCCAAAAGCATCTGTTGGCAATAAATTCTCCAGCGGGAGCTATCCATCGGAAAACGCCACCCAAAGCTCCGTTAACGCCCTGTTGTAATATGGATATAATGGGAGCAATTGTTATAAAGATTCCGGCAAAAAGTTCCGCTACCTCTCTCAGAGGCGCAGCTGAGAAACCATTTTTTTTATGAATTTCTCTAGGTGTAATCCTAAGCGAAATTAATGCGATGGCCACAAGTAGTCCATTTCTTAAAATGGAAGAATAATTAAACTTATGCCCCCACAGCGAAACTTCACAGGAAAAATTACAAGAAATAACGATGAAGAGAACCGCCGCCATAAGAAACAAATTTACCTTCCCTTCCAAAACAAATACCGATTGGGCAGCCCCGTTGCGACCTGTTGCCGGATCACCTTTAAACAAAATAAAATCAATGATCAAAAATAATGCAACAAGCGCAAAAATTGTGCTGCCTATGATTGGATATAGGTTTCTAATAAACCAAAAAAAATCTATGCCTTTCAGAAAACCTATAAACAATGGAGGGTCTCCGATAGGAGTGGCGCTACCCCCGATGTTGGCCACCAGAAATATAAAAAACACCACCAAATGCGAGCATCTTTTTCTTCCGGCATTTGCGCGCAGAAACGGACGTATCAGCAGCATAGAAGCTCCGGTGGTCCCAATCCATCCCGCCAAGAAACCGCCAAAAAGTAGAAATAATGCGTTAAAAATTGGTCCATTGCCTCTGGGAAAATCCACAAAAATACCACCAGATACAATATATAGCGTAGCAATTAAAATTATAAAGGGCAGGTAATCGACAAGCAGTGGGTCAAAAATAGCATCAACAATCTGAGAAAGGCCGAAAAAATAAGCCACAAAGACCAGGTATATTAGTGACCAAGATAATGGCACATAGCAGGCATATTTACGCCAAAAATTCGGAAATAACAGTGGGAAAAAAGACATGGAAAAAACAATCCCACAAAATGGGCATACCCAAAGAAAACTGGAAAATTCCATCATAATCAACGCCAACATTAAAAACAGCGCCAGTATAGCACCCAATGGGAAAATTTCGCGCTATCAGTTTTGGTTATTTGTTCCGCTTGAATCAACACTCAGAAGACCGTGAAGTTCCGAAATTACGCGCATAACGGACGTTCCGTTTTGCATGTTAATCTCTAAAAGTTCCTGAAAGGTTTTATTGCCGATGGCGCTGGCAATTTTGATCAATGTGGATGCTGGACTCTGAGGCTGTTCTTTCTCTAAAAAGGCGGCAATCTTCACAAGAGTTTCATAGGCGCTCTCCAAAGTTTCATGTGCCTTTGTTGTCGCCTTATCATTTCCGTCGCTTCCGTCATCTGATTGAAACGCATCATCTCCATCAATAGGTTGACGATCAACATGTTCCGCCGCTTCGTCGGAACGTTTTTGTCCACCGCTAACGAAGGACGATTTCTTATCGGTTGCGCTTCTGGAGACTATGAGTTCGATATCTTTGAGACAGACGAAAATTTCATGAAAACTTGGCGTTTCTTCGGGGCATTTTTCATTGAGAAAATCGTTGAGTAACTTTAAATTATCCAACAGCGCACTAACTTCTTTTTCTGTACTTTCAAAAAAATCTTTTGGAGTGACGGTTACGCTTTTTCCAATTTGCTTAAGAGAAAGTCCGCCTGTGTTCTTGATGTGCAGATTCCGACGTGCCATCATCCAGTCAGCTAAATTATAAGCGTCGGCAACGCCATCGCTGGGATTTGTTAGGGGGATCAACACTATTCTTTCCCGAATTTTTTCCGAAAAAAAGTAGAAGGGAGCAGCTCGACAGATCGTGCTTTTATTTTCAGAATCCAACGGCGGATAAATGCCATCCCAAAATTTTACGCAGAGAGATTTCACCAGTATCAACCCCTGATTTAGGCCGCTGAATCCCTGCAGCGCAGTTAAAGATTCCAGAAGCCACATGGCAATCTGTAGATCCTTGGTTCTGGTGCACAGCAAATCCGAACATAAATGCTGCACTTCCAGCCAATTAGCCCTTTTGGCATTTGTTTGCCAGATCCCCTGCGATAAACTAATGTCATCTTCGCGACGCAGCTCAATTATTTGATCGTATACATTGTCGTAGCGCAAATATTCGCCGCATTCGTTGTGGGGAGAAATTGGAAGCAAAAAATCATCGATTTTTATCACGTGTTATTCCTCCGCTTCATCGGTCTCTCCCTCTACTTCCGATTCCTGCACTGGCTCAGCTACCTCCACTGTCGGCTGCGATTCAAGATTTTCTCTATCAAAGGAAATGGGAGTGTCTAAATTGTCAATTGCTGGAGCCGAACCAACAGATTCCACAAGATCAACGCTGCGCTCATGACCGTGCAAATCCGGACAGAACTTAGGAAATATTGGCCATTCCAGCGGAGTAAGCTTGTCGCCATCGCGAACCATTGGCGTAATCTTCAGAACAATTTTAGAGGTTAGCACATCGTTCCCCTTGCTGGCGTCAACTATGGGAACCTGGAATTGCAGCAAAATCCCCTGAGGCAGCGCTATTTCCCTGCTGATTTTATGCTCCTCGATCAGTCGAAACACTGACCACTTTCCACCATAGGAGAACGTGGCTTTGGTTCCCTGAATTAACGGATTCTTGCTGGATCCTCCCTCGTAGGGCTTCTCATCTGCAGATGCTACCCAGCTAAATGTCACGCCCATTTTGTCGTTGTTAAAGAAAGTTCCAATAGCATTATCTTCGATCTCTGCATCATTAATGGTTATTTTTCTCTCTAGCAAAGAGGATGTGAAAGCTTCTACATTTGGAGAAGGACGCAGTTGGATGGAAAACGATACGGGAGCGGTATTTGGATCTGATCCCCTAGATTGAGCAATCCAAAGTTTTAGAAATGGGATCATTTTATCCATAGATTTTAAGAACTCCAGCGCCTTCAAGCTGATGCTCTTGTTCTCTTTGTTAATCTCCAGAGTCGTGTATATGCCAGCGGAGCTCTGCTCGTACAAGTCAACGAATTTTTCTATATCTCGCAGAGATGCATCATCCAACGTATTACCAAAGGGAAATTTATGGCTGAGAGAATCATTGAATAGTTTATTTATTTTGTTGTAGGCTCTGGAGGCTCGCTCATACTGCACGAGCTCAGCTCTGGATATCAGCGATTTTGCCACACTCGAACGTTTGTTTAGGAAATAGTCGCCTCCGCTTTCCGCAATGGCTCGAATCTCTCCTTGATTATCGAAAGATTCAAGAGAGATTCGCGATAAATTCTCCGAAATGAACGTTTCCAAAGCCGCAATGGAATTCCCAGGTTTTCTAGCTTCATAATCCACTATGCTGGCGATAATGGATTTCCATTTTTCCAACAGTGGACGATTTTTTACTTTCTCCAGAACATTTTCTATGGAGAGCAGATCCACCACTGGAGTAGCCAGATCCTTAGCCAAAAATTTTATTCGCTCAAATTGCGCCACCAGATATTGTTTCAAGTCTTCGCGATCATCAAAATTCAAAAATCTCGGATTATTATCTCCGTTCCAATTGTCAAACAGTGCATTCCCGGGCGAATATGGAGTTTCCAGGTTAAACAGCGCATCCACTTTTTCCAACAGAGAAGTATACTGGGAAATCACCAGTGTGGAAAAACCAAAGTCCTTCTGGTTATCTTCTTCCTGAATCTCGTCGAGGGCTTTCATAATTTTAGCAACAGCCACGGAGGAATTTCTTATGTTGAGAGCCTGACGTTTGTAGGCGTCTTCCAGCAAGTTTCTGGAATGCGCCAACGGCATATCATCGAAAATTTGCGCATTGCCCAGCAGTGATTGTAACGTAGGATGCAGACATTTCCGCGCAATTGTTTTGTATATTTCAAAGTATTGGGCTCGCATGGTCGCAGGTATTGTCGTGGAAAATTCATAGTATTTATCAAGTAAATCTGATATTTCCTTCAGCCTTTTTACGTCCCAGATTAGCGCTTTATCTTCCAGAATCGTAGTGCTAAATGGCGCCTCCGGAACTGACCTAATAAATGCCTGATCCAGCAACGCGCGAATCTCTTTCTGAAAATCTTCAAATCCTTTGGAAGGCGCTTGGATATTATTCGCCAGCAGCGGCCCCGTCAGATCCGTTCTCAACTCCAGAAGACGAGACTTAAACTGACGGAACTGAACCTCCGCTAGCCGTAGTAGATCTCGGATGCTATCTATGTCAACAATTTCCGAAGATTTCAGATCATCTATCATCTTGACGTATTCTTTGCTCGGAGCAAAATTATCCAATGCAATCCAGTTGAATTTACTATTTCTCAATACATCCGTAATCAGCACAGTTTTTTCGTAGATCTTGGCCAGATCCTTCGCCGAGTAAGCAGCGCCGGCATTTCTATAGGACTCCAACATTTTTTCGATATCAGCGGACAAGCTTTGCAATATTTTTTCAATGGTTTTATCAAAGACGTCGTTCAAAAAAATGCCGAATAGCCGCCGAAGATTAGATTCTATATGAGGCTGAAATAGTTCAATATCAAAGCGAGGAAGAACAAGCTTTCTGTTGGGGACGTGAGCTTTCATTGTTTCCGTGATATTAAATTTATCCTTAAATATAGTGTCCGTAAGATCAATAACGCTTTTTCTGTCCTCCAAACGACGTATGGAATTATATTCGGCGCTAATTTTTTTTATATCAATTACGCGTCTAATGAACTCCTGCAAATTTTTGAAACTTAGAAAGGAATTCACGTCAAATAAATCCTTCTTTTCATGATGCATTTCTAATTCTTGGCCAATCTTCTGCAAAATGCTCTTGGTGTTCAGATTCAGGTCTATGTACATGGCCCGCACAACAACCGAATCGAAAACCAGAGCCAGAGTTTCAGTTAATTCATTGCGCAGGCTAGAAAACCAAGACTGAGGAACAAAAATAGATGAAACATCGGACCATTTTATCAGCGGCATATTCTGCAACAACTGAATTGTGTGTTTATTTATGAGAGCCTGATCTTCTTCGCCACGCAGATTATCCTCCAGATATTTGATTTTCACCATGGAGGTTTTCAGGGAAGACATAATTTGGTAGTAATCGTGTATCTTATTTTTTACGTTATTATTTCCTACGAACCATCCAATCGAAATCAGAAAAGAGCCGGCAGCCAAGATAATTTTGTTGCGATACTCGGCTTTGCTCATATCGAGGGCGTCAATTTTGATGGGATGAGCTAAATTGTACTCCTTGAAAATTTTTTCCCTAAATAAATCCTGAACGAAACACAAAGTATTGTTGTAAGAATGCACCAAATTTGCGTCAACATTAACAAACAATTTTGGACTCAAAGCAGACGGTTGTAGCAATTCGCCGGAGGCAGTCTCCTTCTCCTTGGAACGACCAACAAAATAAACGCCACGCAGAATCAATCCTTCTTCCGGAGCGTGATTCTGAAACATGGTGTGAAGATACTGAAATAGCGCTGACTTTATGGAGCGCAGATGCGATCGAAACAAAAGCGCCATCTTTAGGTCTTCAGACACTTCCTTTTCTCGAGAAAAGTGAACGGTCGCCTTTCTCACTCCATTCTCTAGCGTCTGAAAAATTTCTTCGATCCAGGAGGTAGAAAATGCACCATTCAACGAATATGGACAGGACCAACCAAAAATTTGCTGCCGAGAATCGCTGTTCAAAAGATAGGAAAATTCCGCAAATCCAGGAATCACGTCTGATTTTGTGACAATCACATAAATAGGCAGGCAAAAGTTCAAGTCGTGCTGAAAGGCAAAAATTCTATCGAAAATCTCCTGTGCTAATTTTTCCATATTCGTCTGATTTGAAAGAAGCATATCCATGGGCAGAGTCACAATAATTCCATCCAATGGTCTCCGAGGTCGAATGAAGACGAACAATTCTCCTATAAACGACCAGAAATTTTTTTCATCCTCCATAGCATCAATTCGTGGAAGTTCGAAAATTGCCCCTCGACGAAATAGCTTCCACATGGAATCAATGGCCGATCCATCAGCAGTCAAATGCTCGAAATTCAGACTTTCGAGGAGTGTTGATTTTCCGCTACTTGGCGGACCTACCATCATGAAACACGGAAGCTTGTATCGCCAACGAATATCGTAGGAGCTATTTTTTATGATCTCCATAACCTTGAAAAAAACTTTGGTTAAGGGGCCTATCTTCAGAAATCCATGAAGCGCCAAAATCTCTCCAAGCCTTCCAGAAATCACAGGAAGATCTTCCCGCCGTATTCTTTCCGTCACTGGCAGCTTTTGAGGATCTGTATTTTTATCATCTCGGCGAATTATGACAGGTTTTGGTTTGGCATTAATAAACAAAACGCCCAATACGAATACGACGAGAATCAATATAATAGCAACAACAATCATGCCAAAGGATACTGCGGGGATTAATTCGCGAGGAATTAAAGATATTTTGCTCAGCAAGAATCCTTTGATGTTTTCCATACAATTACCTCTTAGCGAGCATCAAAATCTTTACTAAAAATCCCAATGGCGAACTCCCTCATTTTGCTTTACATTTTAAGCTTTGGCATGAGAAAATCAATTGACATTTATGTTGTATTTTTCAAATAATTTAATGAGGCTGCCGCTATCCATAATATATAGTTGCCCATTCGCGGAGAAATTTATTAACAGTGCGGTAAATCAAGTATATAATCCGCCGAAATGGTTAGAGAGTTAATTTTGTCGAGAATTTTAGGCATAGATCCTGGGCTGCATATCACCGGATGGGGTATTGTGGATTATGACGGTTTTCATCTGGGATATATCGCTCATGGAGTAATAGTGACATCCACCGCTGACGAAATTAGCCTAAGATTGAGCTATATTTTCAAACAATTATCCGACATCATCGAAAAATACTCTCCACTGGAGGTAGGAGTAGAGAATGTTTTCGTCAACAAAAATCCTGAATCCTCACTAAAACTAGGAATGGCGAGAGGCGCCGTGATTTGCTGCGTCGGCGTTCTTGGCCTAAAAATTGCGGAATACACTCCCAATAAAATCAAAAAATCCATTGTGGGAAGCGGACATGCCACCAAAGATCAGGTATCTATCATGGTTCAAAAATTGCTGAACTGTGGTAGTGTAAAACTGGACGCGGCAGATGCGCTAGCAACGGCCATTTGCCACGCTCACCATAGGACGTTCTACGAGGCAAAGAGATGATTACGCATTTGAATGGCTCCATTGAAAAAATAGCCGAAAATTCCATCGTTCTAGACGTGAATGGAGTTGGCTATAGCATAATATGCTCTGCCAGAACCATAAATGAAGCTCGATCTCATTCCGGATTGGCGCACATTTTTACTGCCATGAGCATTAGAGAAGATTCATGGACGCTCTACGGATTTATCACCGAACAGGAGAGATTTTGGTTCAATGCGCTAATTTCGGTACAGGGCGTTGGCGGGAAAGTAGCCATAGCAATTCTGTCCGCACTTTCGGATGACGATATATACGGAGCGTTTCTCAATGGAGATAGAAATATCTTCTCCAGAGCGGATGGGGTTGGCCCAAAACTTGCTACAAGAATAATAACCGAACTCAAGGATAAAATTATAGGAAAAATTGATCTAAATTCAGCCATTTCATCACGTATTCCGTCAGAATCTAGCATTGCAAACGACGTCGTTTCTGCGCTTTTGAATCTTGGCTATCAGCGTGCAGATGTGTTGCGAATAATGGCTTCCATGCAATTCGAAGAAAATTGCGAATTTAGTATCATGCTAAAGCGCGTTTTGAGTAAGCTATCTTCCGGAGCTGTCTCATGAAAAATAATGAATTGAATCCGGAGTTGCTGGAGTCAGAATCGTCGGAGTACTCTCTTCGTCCTACAAATCTCAAAGATTTTATAGGCCAAGAGTCCGTAAAAGACAATCTTCGTATTTTCATTGGATCAGCTAAAAAACGCCGTTTAGCAATGGATCATGTGCTATTTTTTGGTCCACCCGGGTTGGGAAAAACCACCCTATCCCAAATAATTTCCAAAGAATTGGAGGTAGGATTTAAAGCTACTTCCGGGCCAATTCTTGCCAAGGCCGGCGATTTGGCGGCGATCCTAACAAATCTGCAGGAGAGGGATGTTTTGTTCATCGATGAAATCCATCGCATGAATCGCCTGGTGGAAGAAGTTCTGTATCCGGCAATGGAAGATTTTCAGCTGGACTTGATGATTGGAGAGGGGCCAGCGGCACGTTCCATAAGAATCGATCTTCCGCATTTCACTCTAATAGGAGCCACAACTCGCTCCGGCATGCTTTCTTCTCCACTGCGAGATAGGTTCGGCATTCCGCTGCATCTAGAATTTTACTCCCACGCAGAACTGCAGATAATAATAAAGAAGAATTCTGAACTGTTGGGCATCCTAATATCCTCAGATGGGGCAGAGGAGATTGCTCGGCGGTCACGCGGAACCCCAAGGATAGCCTGCCGACTGCTGAAGCGAGTTAGAGATTTCGCCGTAGTTAATGATTCAGCAACAATCGACAAAAAAATCGCCGATATGGCGCTAAAAAAATTGGATGTGGATGAAAACGGCCTTGATTCCATGGATAGGAAATATTTAAAATGCATATTCGATTTTTATGATGGAGGTCCTGTTGGAGTAGAGACACTAGCGGCTGTGCTGTCAGAAAAAAGAGATACCATTGAGGAAATTATTGAACCATATATTCTCCAAAATGGCCTCGTCCAAAGGACGGCAAGAGGACGTGTCCTAACGTCTGAGGGATACAAATATCTGGGAGTAATACCAAAAAATGGCAGCAGTGAATTATACGACGGAGAATTACTATGAATGGCGCTGAAGAAGTCATAACCGCAACAAGCGTAGCCTATGGCCATGATCTATCAATATTGGGATTGTTTGCCCAAGCTTCTTTTACCGTTAAGGTAGTTATTATTTTGCTTCTAGCAAGCTCGCTGTGGAGCTGGAGCATTACATTTGCTAAGCTTTCGCTCATGAAAAAATTGAAAGCCAGTGGCGATAAATTTGAAGATTCGTTCTGGAACAGCGGATCAATGGATATGCTTTACGATAGCATGGGGAATAAAGATGACGATCCATTTGTTTCTGTATTTATAGCTGGCATGAAGGAATTACGTCGCACCAAAACAAAAATTAAATCTGCGATAGGGGGAATTTCTTTAAAGGACAGAATAGATCGCATGATGAGAGTCACAGTTGGTCGAGAAATTGATTATCTGGAGAGACATTTGGGATTTCTTGCGACTGTTGGATCCACTGCGCCATTTATTGGATTGTTCGGCACAGTTTGGGGGATAATGAATAGCTTCGAATCCATTGGATTTGAACAAAACACCAGTCTAACGTCAGTGGCTCCAGGAATTGCCGAAGCCTTGTTCGCCACAGCATTAGGGCTCGTGGTTACGATTCCGGCAGTTATTGCCTACAACAAAATATCGTCCGAAATAAATAGATATCAAAATAGGCTGGAAGCTTTTGTGGACGAGTTTTCTGCCATAATATCACGCCAAATTGAGGACACTGAGGTATAGCAATGGTATTTCTAAAGAAAGGCAGAGCGAAATCGCGGTTGACTCCCATGAGTGAAATGAACGTCACTCCCATGATTGACGTTATGCTGGTGCTGCTGGTGATTTTTATGGTTACGGCTCCGCTGTTGACCGTCGGCGTCAAGGTGAATCTTCCCACTGCAAATGCTCCAAACGTTTCCCATAAGGAAACTCCCATACTGGTTCATGTGAACAATGAGGGGCGCATTTTCCTCGGTGATGTGGAAGTTGACGCCCAAACTCTACCGGCAAAATTGATCGCCATCACCAAGGAAAACATGGAAAATACAAGAATTTTTGTGCGGGGCGATCGTTCGTTATCCTACGGAAAAATCATGGAAGTTATGGGATGCATCAGCAGCTCTGGGTTTAAAAAAGTTATTCTAGTAACCGAGTTGCCTAAAAAGCAGGGACAGAATGCTTCGAAACGATCATGACAAAATCGCGAAGCAGTATATCGTACGATCCATAACGCTGCATGCGTTGGCGTTTGTCTGCGGTTTTGCTTCACTTCTACAGCCCACAAAAAGCAACCTTATGCTGATGGATATTGAGCTAGCCGGTGAAGGCGAACTGAGAGAAACAATGAATCAGCATCGGGAAAAGCTTCCTTCCGAAGAGATTGCGCCAGAGAAACAGGATCTGCCGGAAGAGAAGAAACCTGAAGAATCTTTGCGGGAAAACATGGAGCCGGAGGAAAAAGTCGAAGAACCAGGCGCCGAGGAGGAAATTCCTCCAGTTCAAGAGGATGGTGCAAACGCAGATGAAAAAATAGAAAATCCTAGAGAAGAGACAATTCCTCCCGTAAGCGAGAAATCTACTGAGAAGGAATCCGTCGCCCAAAAAAAGGAAGATGAGCTTTCGGCAAAGGAACCCACAATCAAAGAAAAAGAAAGCCCCGGAAGAAAACGCGACAAAAAAGCTCTGATGGAGGTCATCAGAAAGGCAGAAAAGAAAAAAGCAAAGGACAAGGCTAGAAAGAAGCTTTTGGAAATCGTAAATGACACAACTAAAAAGAAGAAAGACGACGCCTTTGACAGAATGCTCAACAAAAGTATTCAGGATATGAAAAAGAACATTGGCAAGGGCAAAAAAGGCGATGGTCGCGGCTGGTCAGGATCCGGACCGGGCTTGAGTGAAGGTGATTACGAGATGATTAGCTCACAAATATATCCACATTGGGTTGTGCCATCCGGCGTTCGAGACGCGGAAAACATAATCATTGAAATAAGAGTCCAAATAAAGGACAATGGCCAAGTAATTCTGTCCAGCATAAAAATTCTGGATGAAAAACGCTATGCGGCTGATTATATTTTCAGGGCAGCAGCGGATAGCGCCAAAAGGGCGATATTGGAAGCCAGTCCGCTGAGGATACCGCGGGATAAGATGGAGTTGTTTAGAGATTTTATTTTGCGTTTCAACCTTAAAGAAGCATTGGGAGAGTGAAAATGTTTGATTTTATGAAAAAAATAGTTTTTTTGATTCTGTTGATAAAAGTTTCATCAGCTAGTGCATTCGGGAGTGATTCGGTGGTAGTCAACGTAAACAAGGGTGTGATGAAGCCAGTTTCCATTGCCTTAAACGTATTCGATCCAGCCGATAGCATTAAAGACAAATTTCTAGAAGTCGTGAAAAACGATCTTCAAGGAACCTATTTGTTCCGGATAATTGGAGAGCCTGCATTTATGCAAAATCTGCGGAGCGTCAATGAGGAACCAAAATTTCAACTGTGGAAGACAATCAGGGCCGAATATTTGCTGAATGCAGAAGTTTCAGCAAATCCCAAAAAAATATCCATTAATCTTGTCCTCTATGACGTTCTATCCGAAGCAAAAGTCGGAACAATGTCAATTTCTGGAGACGCGAAAGATTGGAGAAAAATAGCCCACCTGGTAGCCAACAATATTTATGAAAGAATTACTGGGGAGAAGGGATATTTTGACACAAAAATCCTGCACGTTGCGGTTAGTAAAGGTTCCTTTGGCAGAAAAACTCATCGCTTGGCCATTATGGATCAGGATGGCTACAACTATAGGACTCTGACCAACGGCAATAACATAGTACTAACTCCGCGCTTCTCTCCTGACGGCAAAGAATTTTCGTTTTTTTCCTACCGAGAAAAAATAGTAAATGGACGCAGGATTCCTATGTCAGCGAGCGTATATAGGTATAATTTTGCTACTGGAAAAACTGAGCTTATTGCACAATTTAAAGGTATGACTTATGCTCCAAGATATTCTCCCAGCGGCAATTTGCTCATATTTAGTCTATCGCATCGCGGATCGTCGTCAATCTACACCTTTGACTTAATTACCAAAAGACTCACGCGCATAACCAAAGGCCGCTGCATCGATACATCTCCCTGCTATTCTCCAGACGGGAAGTACATAGTATTCAATTCGGATAGAGGAGGAACACAGCAACTTTACATAATGGACGCAGACGGCTCTAACATAAGAAGGCTATCTTTCTCCAGAGGAAGATACGCCACTCCTGTATGGTCTCCCAGAGGAGATTGGATTGCATTTACAAAATTTGGCTCAGGTGGATTCTTCATTGGCGTAATTAGACCGGACGGCAGCGGAGAGAGAATGTTAACCTCCGGTCATCTTGTGGAAGGTCCAACCTGGGCTCCCAATGGTCGCGTCATAATGTTTTCACATCAGGATTACGCACGCAAGGAGAAGATTTACAGCGTAGACATAACCGGCTACAACAAGCGCGAGGTCTCAACTCCCAGCAATGCAATGGATCCGGAGTGGTCCACAAGATGCGAAGCGCAGTATTAGAGCTCTTTCCTAAGTCTAAAGTCGCAATAAACTAATCTAAAGCAAAAGTTTACGATTTTTTAACTTTCCGCGTCCTAAGCTAAGATTGACAATCTGCTATTAGTTTTTGGAGAAAACTTATTATGGAAACTGCGGAACTATCATCACGGCATATGTGGATTATTTCCGCAGACTCAGTATTCAAAAGCGAGCTAAAAGGTTTTGAAAAATACGCAAAAATCTCCGGCATGCACTTCTCCATGTCAAGAGTTTCCATATTTGATGGAGAAAAAACTTCCGATAGCGCTATTTCCGCTAAAAATACAAAAATACATATGACTTCAGGCGTACACTGCGCAATCATTCAGACTCGCATGGCCAAGAAAGCTGTAATTCCTAAAATTTCCATAAAAAAACTCATTATGCTATCGGGAAATTTGGAAGTTGTGGAAGAAAAAGAATTTTCCAAATGCATAATTCATTCTTTTTATCAAATATTCTCCAAAGATGAAGAGGAGATTACGTTTACATTTAGTAGTTCATCATTTTCTGATGCCTATCATGAGATTAAAAAAGACGGAGTTAAGGGTGGGAATGCAGCAGTCAAAATTGATCTTGCCGCTTGGAAAATTGAAGATTCATAATGATTGAGAAATTTTATCATGAGCAACATCATTCCATTATTTGAAAAATTAACGGATAAAGATCCGGAAACGCTTTTTGAAAAAAACTCTCGACGACTTCTGACTTTGGATGAACTACAAAATTCCATTCGCGAAGATCTAATGCGCCTATTGAATACTAGGATTGCTATTTTATGGAAGAATCGGAAAGATTTAAGTCCATTTTCCTATGGCATAAACATTACAGCGCCAACTTCAGCAGAAAACGTTTTTGAAACGCAGGAATTAGAAAATAATATCGACAAAATAATAAAACAGTTCGAACCGCGATTGGGAAATGTAAAATCCAAGGTCGTTGGCGTTGGAAATGATCCGCGTTCTCTGTTCGTAAGCATTGATGCAACTGTAGAATTTGAAAACCAGAAAGCACAGTTATCATTTCCGGTAGTGATAGATTCATAATATGATTAAAAATGACATAGACATTCTATCAGAATATTACCAATACGAACTCTCTTATCTAAGAACGGCAGGTCGCGATTTTGCTGCGCGATTTCCCAAAATTGCTCGAAGATTGGATCTATCTCATAATGAGTCCTCAGATCCTCATGTGGAACGAATGATAGAAAGTTTCGCATTCCTAACGGGAAAGTTACAAAAACAGATAGATGACCAGTTTCCGGAAATTGCCAGCGTCATGCTGGAAGCGCTGTACGAACCTCTGATTCTTACGATTCCATCCTGCGTTATGGTAAATTTCGACGTTGACCAGGCCAGAGCAGCGAAAGCAGCAGGCTTTAAAGTTCCCAAAAACACATCGCTTCAGGTCATTAGTCATTCGGGAGAGACATGCTCTTTCAGAATAGCGCACGACCTGGCGCTATGGCCAGCTGAAATTAGATCCGCAGCTGTTATTCAAAGAGAATCCCTGCCCGGCTACTATGCCAGATCCACGTACTATTTAAAAATAGAAATAAATTATACTCCCAATGCCCAACAATTACCGGAAAAGCTGCGCTTCTACATACGAGCCAACGCTCTTCTGCGAAGCAAAATTTTCTCGGCCATATTCTCTACGGAAGAGAGCGTTCTATACCAAAAAGATAAGCATTTCGAATTCGTTTCCGCAATTTCACCAGTTGGCCTAGGAGACGACGAATCATTGCTTCCGTACCCTCCGACTGTCCACAAGGGTTTTAGATTTTTGCAGGAGTATTTTTCATTTCCAGATAAGTTCTATGGCTTTGATGTTAAATTACCTAAAAACAAAGACATCGCTGGAGATAATTTTCTTTACATTCCAATGAGTTATGATATTTCCATGCCCGTAACGCCGGACAATTTTTCTCTATCCTCCGTTCCAGCCATAAACATATTTTCTAAAATAACTGAGCCATTACATTTGGATCATAGGCAGGTTGAATACTGTCTTGTGCCCGACTATCGTCGCTATTCCAGCCATGAAATCTATAGGATAGAAAAAATGGTGGCAGCAGATCCAAAAGACAACTCCGAGATATATATTCCAGAATTTTTTTCCTGCAATCATTATTCGACAAATGAACTCGGTATTTTCTGGAAATCCAGAAAAAAAAGCACGTACATGAAGGATGCATTGGGTGAAGATACATATGTTTCCTTTATCGACACAAATTTTAATCCGCAAAATCCAGCTGACAAGATATTCTATGCTTATACTTTGTGCACCAACAGGTTCACAGCGGAACAAATTCCTGTTCATGGCGTATTGCAGATGGAATTATCAGCTCCCGTAAAAAAAATTTATTGTCTGGATAGGCCTACCATTCAAAAGCCATCCATTAAAAGTGGGGAAGTGCTTTGGAAATTAATTTCGGCGCTTTCGTTGAATTCAATTTCCTTTGACAAAAACGGCGTCAATAAAATTCGCGAAGTGCTAGAGGTATTCGCCGATGCATCCAGATCCGTCCTCGCAGGAGAAATTGACTCAATTGTATCGATGGATAGTTCCATCGTCACCAAACGCATTGACAATCAAACCTGGAGAGGATTTGTGCAGGGATCCGAGATAGAAATTACTTTTGATGATACTATCTCCAATCTTGGAATACCCCTGAGTCTTGTGTTAGCGAAATTTTTATCATCCTACACTTCCATAAATACTTTTACTGAAGTATCAGTAAAAAATACCTCTAGAAACGGAGTTTTGAAAAAATGGGGAACTCAATTCGGGATCAAAAGTTACCTTTAATCCAATATCTAGAAAAATATCCGCAGCAATTTTCCTTTGAGATGGCTGCCTATATTCTGGAACACGGTGCGCAGACATCTTTCGGCAAAGAGATTAATCTCTACGATTCCACTTTTCGAACCGGCAGTATCAATTCATTCCATCTTCGCAGAACCGAGATAGAAAAAATTTCAGAAATAGACGGAGTAAAAATCATATATGTTGAAAGATTGTCTCTGTCTGGCTTAAATGCGCCATTGCCGACTCCCTATGGAGAGCTAATTCTTCGCAACAATCAAGAAAAAAATTTCGCCATGCCCGAATTCGTCAACACATTTAATATGAGAATATTGGGGATTTCATACCAAATTAGTCGCCGCAGATATTTAAGTCTCCAGAGACATAGCGGCACGAATTGCATGTTGACGCGCGCTATTGCGACTTTTTCCGGAGAATCTCCTTCCCTAATGGACAAAAGAATGGCCAGACTTTCTTATTTGTTCTGGACAAAAGAAAAAAGCGCCGCCGGACTAAAAGCTATCATCGAGGCTTCTCTTGGATTTTCAACGCAAATAGAAGAATTTAGAACTTTCTGGACCCATCGCAAGAAGATAGACCATCTCGGAAATATGACATTGGGGAAAACGTCAGAACTCGGCAAAAGTGTTTCTCTATCGTCATTTGGAGTAGAAATAGCTTTAACGCACGAAAATTACCATCGAATCTTTCAGTTGCTTTGCGATGAAGAACCCCGGCAAAAACTAAAACTTTTGGTGAGAAAATATTTGGGAGAGTTCTTTTATTGTGTACTGAAACTGACTCCCAAGAGCGTTCCATCGCTAAAAATCGGAACTACTTCCTCCGGCCAAGATAAGAAAATAGCTATCTTGGGAAGGACTTCCTGGATGCCAGCTCGAAAGTTAGACTCTGCCGCAATGATTTTGTAGTTCCATTAAATTAGCGCCATCTCCTTCAGGGAAGAGACAGAATTTTTCCCAATGATTAAATGGTCCAACAGTTCTATATCAAGCTTTTTGGCAATATCTTTCAAATTTCTGCTGACAACAACATCTTGCCTGGACGGCTTTGGATCTCCGCTGGGGTGATTGTGTATCATGATAATGGCGCTAGCGCCATATTCCAGCGCCTTTTGCATTATTTCCCGCGGATATATGGAAGCGTGGTTAATGGTTCCAACCTGCAGAATATCTTCAGAAATAAGCCTATTTTTGTTATTCAAAAACATCAATCGTAGCTGTTCTTTCTTGATAATACCAATAATATTCTTATAGTAATCAATTACTTGAGCGCTGGAGGCCATAATCGGAGAGTCCGAAATCTGCTCCAGCAGCATTCGGGAAAAAATTTCCCGCAGCAGATGCAGCAAGCAAATTGAGGTTATCCCCAGTCCATCAATTTTATTGATTTCAGCCATATCAGCAAAAATAATTCTTCTAAATGTTCCAAAGCGATCGCACAAAGTTTTGGCTAATTTTTTAGTGTCTTTTACGAGAAAAACGTGGAAAAGCAGCATCTCAATCAATTCGTAATTGCGCATACTATCTGGATGGGATAGAAACTTATCCCTCAGTCTGCGTCGATGACCAATGAAGTGATTTTTCCCATCTTTTTTATCTGGACATTTCATAGGGTGGTTTGCTCAATCCTGTAGGAGAGAAGGTAAAAATTTCATGCCCGGTTGTGGTTACGCCAATGGTATGCTCGAACTGCGCCGATAGAGAATGATCCCTGGTAACGGCTGTCCATCCGTCCGCCAAAAGCTTCGTCTGATATCCGCCAGCATTCACCATGGGCTCAATGGTAAAGACATGCCCCGACTGCAGCAGCATTCCGGTCCCGGGATAACCGAAGTGTAGAACTGCTGGATCATCATGAAAAACTCTACCGATTCCATGACCACAATAATCTCTCACAACAGCAAATTTTTTCGCTTCAACATAGCTCTGGATGGCATGGCCAATGTCCCCCAGATGTATGCCAGGCTTTACCATCCCGATGCCCAGCATCATGGCCTCGTGGGTAACATCTATTAACTCAAGAACGGAGGAAGGAACTTCTCCAACCACATACATCCTGCTGGTATCGCCGTACCAACCGTCTAGAATAACCGTAATATCGATGTTCAAAATATCTCCGTTGCGAATTTTTTGTTCAGAAGGAATTCCATGGCAAACTACATGGTTCAAAGAAATACACGTGGACTTCGGGTACCCATTATAGCCCTTTGTTGCCGGTATGGCGTTATGTCTTAGAATTTCCTCGTGACACAGCTGATCAAGCTCCAGCGTAGTTATGCCTTTTTTTACAAATGGAGTGATATAATCCAAAATATGAGCAGCAAGCTTTCCCGCTTTTCTTAGACTCACAAAATCTTTTGAAGAATAAACTCTACACTTCTGCTGCATAATCTCTCCGCTCTAACAATCACCGAAAATAAATCATGAAAACGTCTCTGGTGCAGGCTTGCGAATGATAATTCTCTTTACGCGACGAGGATCCGCTTCCGCTATTTCCAGCTCTATTCCGGATGGATGAACCAGAGTCTCACCGCGAGTTGGCATCCGGCCGGCCAACAGCATGGCAAGGCCTCCCAATGTTTCCACATCTGGCTCATCATCTTCTTTTTGCATCAATGATTTCAACAATTCTATGTCCAGCAAATTTTCACATTCGGTGACCAACATTTTTGCATCGGCAAGAAACGAACCATCCTGTTTGGCTATTATTTGCGGAAAAATACTATGGTGACTTTGCTGAATCTCTCCCACAATTTCCGAAACGACATCCTGTAGAGTTACCAACCCATCGACTCCCCCAAATTCATCTACCACCAGAACCATATGATTGGCAGAACCTCTAATTTCAACTAATAATTCCAACAATTGTATGCTGGGAACCACGTAAATTACATCCCGTAGCAGCGATCTTATATCAAAGGACTTAGGATTATTCGTGTATGGCAGAAAATCACGAACTTTAACTATGCCTACCACATCGTCCAACGTATTTTTATAAATGGGAATTTGGGAGAAACTATTTTGAGAAAAAATCTCAATGAATTCGGTCAGGGTAGCATTCACCTTTGCCGCAACTATATCAGCTCGAGGTACCATTACATCCTTCGCTGTAAGATCCTTCAAGCCCAACACATTGGAAACCAGCGCAAGCTCGCTGGTATCATCAACCGCTGCGTTTTTGTTGGTCTCCGAATCTGATTCTATGAGATTTTCAAGTCTATCTATGAGGGGAACATCCTGCTTTTCCCCGAACAATCTTGATAGGCAATTACGAAATTTAGAAATCATACAACCTCTATTCTCTGATATGGATTAGAAACATTCAACTTCCTAAGAATGACGATCTCCAGGCTCTCCATTTTTTCAGCGGCAACCGGATCGTCATGGCTATGCCCCAATAGATGCAGCATGCTGTGTACTATCAGGTGTTTTAAATGATTTTCCATGCTCTTGCTTTGATCCAAAGACTCTCGCTTGATTGTTTCATAGGCCAGAGCGACGCTTCCAAGAACGCATATCGGCGCATCTTTTTCCTCCAGGCAATCACCATCAATTTTCGGCAATGTCGAGTTTGTGGGAAACGACAGTACATTAGTCGGTTTATCAATTCCACGGTATGTTTTATTCAAAAGACGAACCTCGTAATCATTTGTAAACAGAAAGCATATTTCAATTGCACTTTTTCGAAATTTATTTTCATCCAATAGATTCGGCTCAACAATGGAAAATGCTGCGTCTAGGCTATCCTTCGTGACGACTCTAACTTCCGCCTCGTTCCACAAATCGCATTCAACGGATATATCCAAATTCATTTGACCACTTTACCAATCAAGCTATGGGGTAACGTTTCCGTAACTTCTACCCGAGCAATGTCTCCGATGAACACAGCGCCATCGTCATTGTACACAGTCACGGCTTGAGCATATTCGCTACGCCCTGTTATTTGATCTTTATGTTTACCTTTTTTTGTAAATAATACGTTTACATGCCTGCCCACAAAACTTTTATTAAATTTATTCTGCTGCTCGTTCAAAAGATCTTGCAGGACTCTGAGTCTTTGAGACTTTATAGTGTCAGAAATTTGATCGTTCATCGTCGCAGCCGCTGTATTCGGTCGCGAACTATACTTAAACGAATACGCCTGAGAAAACCGCACTTTTTCAACTAATTCTATGGTTTGCTGAAAATCCTCATCGGTCTCTCCCGGAAAACCGACGATAAAATCGGACGAAAATGCCAAGTCAGGTCTGTGTTCCCTCAGCATCTGGATGCATTTTAGATACTCTTCCACGGTATACTTGCGATTCATTCTCCCAAGTACTCTATTAGATCCGGACTGAATAGGCAAATGCAAAGAAGGGGCTAAAGTAGCAATTTTTTCATGTGCCTCCGCGATGCCTTCATCCATATAGCGTGGATGAGAAGTGATGTATCTCAATCGCTTCAGGCCGTTCAGTTGCCCAAATTCCGCAAGTAGTCGAGATAAATTCCATTTTTTCCCATCCAAGCCTTCTCCGGCGTACGCGTTAACGTTCTGGCCTAGCAAAGTGATTTCCTTTACGCCGAGAAGTATCAATTGTTTAGCCTCCTGAATCACGTCAACAGCGGCGCGGGAAAATTCTCTTCCTCGCGAGTGAGGAACAACGCAGTAGGTGCAGAAATTATTGCATCCCTCCTGTATTGTTATAAATTCTGCAACGTTCCTGTGGAAAAATTGCTCGGATAAGCGCATGAATTTGCTTTTGGCATTGAGCGTTGTGGAAACCAAGCTTCCGGAAAGCTGTTTATGCATTGCCTCATCGACTTTTGTTGCGATTTGATGAATGTCTTGAGTGCCAAGTATTATATCTACCCAGGGGGCACGCTTAAGCACATCTTGAGCCTGAAATTGAGCAACGCAGCCCGTAACCGCTATCAAGAATTTTTCCGCTGACCCATTCATCAGCGCCCGAACTCGCCCCAAATCAGAAAACAACTTTTCGCTGGCTTTTTCGCGTATGCAACAGGTATTGAAAACAATCAGACGAGCGTCCACCAGCGAATTTGCTCTCTGATGGCTAGCCTCCAGTAGAGAATCCTCCATTCTCTGAGAATCGTAGGAATTCATCTGGCACCCATAGCTCTTTACGATGAAACGCATGTAACCATTATTTGCTTTTTTGAAAATCCTCACTAAAACGCTCTAATCCCAGCGTTGTGAGGTGATGCTGGAGGCATTGCCCAAAGATTTGCGGAGATATAGTTATGGCCGATGCACCAACGCGCGCCGATTGAATCACATGCTGCAGATTTCTCACGGAAGCCGACAGCACTTTTGTTTCATAACCCTGCGCATCGAAAATTTCAACAATCTCCTCCACCAAAAGCATTCCGTCATGACCATTGTCATCCAATCTACCCAGGAATGGCGAAACGTAGGTCGCACCGCATTTAGCAGCCAATAAAGCTTGAATTGAAGAAAAACACAGCGTCAAATTTGTGGGAATTCCCTTGATGGACAGAGTTTTGCACGCTCTTAGTCCATCTGACGTACATGGTAATTTAACGCAGACATTGTCGCAGATTTTAGAGATTCTTCGCCCTTCCTTAACCATATCGTCATACTTCTGGGAAATTACCTCTACGCTGACATGCCCTGAAACCACCTTGCAAATCTCCTTAATTAGTGAACCATGGTCGGACAGCTTGTATTTTGACATGATGCTCGGATTGGTGGTAACGCCGTCAATAAAATCTCTATATTTGACGATTTCGTCCAGCTCTGCAGTATCTAGAAAAAGCTCCATGGCACATCCACAAATCTAGCGGGCCATGATACACTAAATTTCAATTTATTACCATCATTAACTAATTTTTAACTCTCGCTGTGTGAAAATCATCTAATAATTGGTAATCGCATTGCGCATTGAGGAACACTGATTGATGAGTTTACTAAAACACTTACTAGGCCGACTGAAAAAAAACAAAAAAGGCGCCACTGCTATGGAATACGTTCTAATAATCACTCTGATCTGCGTCGCCTGCACTGCTGCTTTCAGAAATGTCGGCGGCGGATATCAAAGAATATATAACAACCTAGCAAAGTATCTGTAACTTCAAGCATGCAAGTAAAACTGAGCACCATACTCCAAGTCTGCGCTCTGCCATAAATGGAGCGGGTGATGGGAATCGGACCCACGTCATCGGCTTGGAAGGCCGAAGCTTTACCATTAAGCTACACCCGCTCATGACAGTAAATCTATTAACTTTGCCGCATTTTTGCAAGCGCCTTCTCCTGGAAATAGCTTTTTCCTGATGCGGCGCCGCCGCATAGACGCTTGTCGATTACACTTCTTTTTCCAAGCCCCATAGATCTTTGCCGTGCGCCCATCCCTTTATTTTATTTACCTCAATTTTCACCCACTCGTTTTCTCTTTTCAAAATTCTAACCACAACACCTTTCTCCATTCTCGCAATTGGATGAGAATTGGTAGCATATTGATAGAGAACTGCATCCTCTGTAATTACAATGGCGGTGTTCTTTCTTGAAATCATGTTTTGATGGACCCACCCCTCCGTGCCGTCCATAAATTTTATCTTTCTCCATTGTTCGAATTCGGCAACCAGCAACATTGGAAGATTGTTTCTCATGAACACACAACTGATCGGATATTCCTTGCCAGGTCCAACACGCAGATTTACTTCGGATGATTTTAGACTAACAAATTGGGAAGCAAGAGCAACTGGAGACGCTTTCGTAATGAGAAAGACAACCAACCAAAACGAAAATATTCGCATAAAACTACTTCTCCAAAATACGGAGATAATAACACAATCGAATGGCTATCCCCACTACGAATCACTTCAAACTGGAAATGTATGCAATGATCTTCTAGTTCATGGGAATTCTGCCACTCTAACTATTCCAAACCTCAAATATCTAGCGCCGGTAAAGACAGTCATCACAACCGCCAACCACAGAAGTACAATGCCAGTTTTTTTCAGCAAAACAATGTCCGGAAACATAGCGGAAGACAGCAAACAAGAGATAGAAATCATTTGCATGGCAGTTTTCCATTTGGCGTACTTCGTCACTGGCACACGCATTTGCATCTCCGACATAAACTGCCGAAGACCGGAAACGATAATCTCTCTTGCCAATATTATGGCAGCTCCTATCAAATGTATTCCAGAAATAGATCCGGTTCCGGACAGCATCAACAAAATTGTAGAAACGAGCAATTTGTCAGCCACAGGGTCCAAAAAACGCCCGAACAAAGAGACTTGCTCCCATTCTCGAGCCAAATACCCATCAAAAAAATCCGTAATACAAGCGACTACAAAAAGAACAGTAGCCGTAAGATGAGCCCAAAATCCTTCCACATAAAAGCACCCAACGATGAATGGAATCGAAAAAATTCTTGATAGAGTCAGCAAATTAGGAAGCACAATAACACTCTGCAGTATGCGCAGTTGATGATACCATAAAACAATGAAAATGAAAAACTATGGAAGACAGTTTTTTAGGGTTAACGCAATTTTAATGATATTATGGTTATGATACGTCATTGTTTTTAGCGATAGTCTTTAAATTTAATATTTGCTACACTCGGCCTCAAAATAGGAGTTAATGTGTTTAAGAAAATGTGTTTTTGGTCGTCCATTTTTTTTATTGGCTCGCTGGAAGCAGGCGATTATGACAAAGGTGCATTTAACGACGACGAACTGGTGAATGAGATAGTTACCAGACATCTCCTGGAAGCTGACCTAGATATGAATTTGCGCTTTGACGGCAATCTGAATTTTAGCACTACGTTTATAAATCAAAAGGAAAAGAGAGATAAGGATGGTTCTGTTGCATCTTTGCAGGGAGATATAAATTTAAAATATCTGCAAAAATATAACGGCTATGGGTTTGGTTGTGAAATGGGAGCGAAGACCAGATCTGGAATAATAAAATCCGGACGAGCCATACTGGATTCATCATTTTTATTTGCGGAGTCTGATTTTCTCGGCCTAATCAAATTTGGTTATACGAATACAGCGGCAGATGAATTCAGCATCTGCGGAGACAAAGTTTTGGTTGCCTATAAAGGAGCTGGAAGCGGGAATCTCCACTGCTTCTACAATGCGTCTTCTGGATCGATTGTCAGCACCGACTTTGCGTTCGACGACGATAATGCCGCAAAAGTTTTTTGGCTGTCGCCTATCATGGCAGGATTTTCGGCAGGATTGTCATTTACCCTAGACAGTCGCGACGTAAACTTGTTCAAAACAAGTCATGAGAAAGAGATTGATAATCCTTTTGGAAAGGAGAATTTTGCCAGCTGCTCGGCCTATTCAAAAAATATCGTTACCGGAGGTATTGCCTACGAATGGGGCGCTCCTGACGATTTTAATGCGAAGCTTTCGCTTACGGGATGGTTTGGAAAAGGCAAATCAGGTTGCTCTAGCAATAATGCAGAGGTACGCAACGTACGCGCCTATAACATCGGAGCACTTTTTGGATACAAAGACCTCAAAATATCTCTTGGATATGCAGATAATGGCAAATCTATGCTACCCGCAAAGCATGCCACTCAGGAAATCTCATCATTTGACCCGAACAGAGAATATAAGATTAGCGATCCGGACGTTGGCATAAAAAGTGATGCCGACGCTGGCAAGATATACTCCATAGGTCTAGCCTATGCTTTTGATAAGCTAGAAATTTCCGCAGGGTATTTTAAATCCGAAGTAAAATTTTCCGGCAACGAGAAGGCCAAAGCCGATATCATTACCATTGCCGCTCAATATAACTTTAATAGAGCGCTAAGTTTGTACGTGGAATATGATAACATCAGCACTTCCACTTGTGCTAGAGCTCTCGCCTATGCCAAAGCCAGCGAACAGCCTGTGGTTGACAAAAACAGAGCTAACGCTGTGCTAGTGGGCATGAAATTTAATTTCTAAACATGCTCGCCCAGCGATAATCCGGAGAAAGTTATGCTAATTGTGTTTCCTGGTCAGGGAGCTCAGAACGTAGGAATGGGAAAGGACGTGTACGACGTCTTCCCGTCTGCTCGCGGAGTTTTCCAGGAAGTGGATGACGCAATTTCCCAGAAATTGTCGCAGGTAATCTTCCAGGGAACCGAAGAAGAATTAAAAATGACCCAAAATGCTCAGCCAGCGCTGATGACGGTTAGTGTGGCTCTGCTGCGCGTTTTAGAAAAGGAATTTGGCTGCAACATTGGCTCAAAAGCTAGTTTTTTTGCCGGACATTCTTTGGGAGAGTATTCTGCGCTGTGTGCCAGCGGTGTAATTTCTCTCGGAGAGGCGGCTAAAGTCTTGAAAATTCGAGGAAACGCTATGGCAAACGCACATCCCAATGGCGGAGCCATGGCCGCAATTATTGGATTGGATTTAGACGTTCTGAAAAATATCGTTGCTGAATGTTCCAGTAGCCAAGAAATTGTGCAAATAGCCAATGATAACTCGGCCGGACAGATTGTAATCAGTGGATCTTCGGCAGCGGTGGAAAAAGCTATGGAGAAATCTCTGGCTTCAAACGCCAAAATGGCAAAATTACTCGAAGTAAGTGGGCCATTTCATAGTAAGCTAATGGCAAAAGCAGTTGATTCCATGTCAGTGGCGCTGGAAGGCGTCCATTTTCAAAAGCCTGCTAAGCCAATCATCTCCAATGTTACGGCGAGAGCAGAAACTAATAATTTCAAAGAATTACTTCTGCGACAGCTCACCGAGATGGTAAGGTGGAGAGAAAGTTTGCTGTTTGCCGATGCCAACTACGTTTCCTATTGTCTAGAAATTGGACCTGGAAAAATTCTGACGGGCTTGGCAAAAAGAACAATGCCTCATTGGAAGCTCGTCAATATTAATTCTCTGGAATCGCTGGAAAATTTTGCAAAAAATTACGATTGATCGATGACCGGCGCATCATTCAAAAGTTTTTGGAAATATACAGGGATTTCAGCGCTTATTTCTACCCCTAGCTCTTGAATACGTAATTTGTAAGCATGCAGAAACAATTCTCGGTGCATCAGTCGTGGATTATATTTTTTATCTCCAAGAATCGGCGCTTTTAAAACGTCGGCACAATGCACTCGCAATTGATGTTTGCGTCCCGTGAGTGGATTCAACTCCAGCAATGTATAGCGACCAATCGTTTTCAATGGATTATACTCGGTAATAGCTTTTTGGCCAACGTCTGAAACTTGCATCTTCTCTTCGTTTCCACGAAAGGATTTTGTTAAAAAATTTTCAATTGCGCCGCGGTCTGTTATTTTCCCATCCACAATCGCGAGATAGGTTTTCTGAATTTTTCCCTCTCGAAATAATTTCGTAAGTTTTTGAGCTGATTTCTGACTTTTGGCAATCAACAAAACGCCGGACGTATTCATGTCCAGACGATGAACTAGGCGACACTCGCCTTGCGGATGCGATTTTATAAAAGTATCCACGCACATGGAAATTTTTGCTCCGGACTGAACTGCCAATCTAGCAGGCTTATTCAGAGCGAAAAAATCTTTATTTTCAAATATAATCATGCGCTGCAATTGATGAAAAAGTTTTTCATCGCGCAGCGGATCTTTTTTCTTCTCAATTGATAGATCAGCAAAAATTTCCAAAATATCTCCGGCGCAAAGCCGATCTGAAGCGGAAATTTTTCCGCGACTGCATTTTATCCTTTTTTGGCGAAACAGCTTCTGCACAAAGGCATGACTCGCATCGTTACATATGTTTTTTATTATTTTGTCTGCTCTAGAATAGTCTTCATCGTCTGTAACCACATGTTTCATATGGCATAAATCGCATCATGCATGCATTCCATTGCGCTGGAAATGCCTGATTTTTTAGTTCCGCCTCCCTGAGCTAGAGCAGCGCTCCCTCCTCCATTCCCATTTAATGGCCCAAGACCAACCTTAAGAATTTGTCCGGCATTGTATCTATTCTGTAAATCTTTCCCGACACTCACCAGAAGGGAAATCTTATCGTCGTTCTGCCCTAGAATAATAACTATAGCTGAAGGATCTTTTGATCTGATCACGTCATTCAGTGAACGCAATTCGTCAACACTAAAATCCGAAACCGTTAAAGAACAAATAGTTAAACCATTTTTGGCAGTTACCTGCATTTTTTCCAGGGCAAAATTTTGCTTGTAGATTGAAATTTCGTGATTTTTCTGTTTTAATTTCCCCAATAAATCATCAACTTTGAGGACCACCTCAGATTTGCCGCATTTCAATTTTTCAGACAATTTGTTTATAGATTCTTCAATTTCTTCAAAATATTCCAGTGCTTTTCTTCCGGTTAGGGCTTCGATTCTTCTTATACCGGATCCAATGCTAGCTTCCGATAGTATTTTAAACACTCCAATTTTTCCCGTCGCTGATACATGCGTTCCGCCACACAGTTCAAAGGATTCTCCGTTGCCAACGCGCACCGTTCTTACAAAATCACTGTACTTTTCTCCGAACAGCGCCATGGCTCCAGCCGCAATGGCATCATTTTTGGGCATTGTTTTGCTCACCACATCTAGATTTTGAAAAATCCATTCGTTGACCATTGCCTCTATTTTTAGCAAATTATCGGGAGAAATTGCCGATCCATGCGAAAAATCCAGTCGCAATCTGTTCTCATTGAGAGACGACCCCCGCTGCACCACATGATCGCCCAGTGCAGATCTAAGAGCAGCTTGGAGCAAATGAGTCGCCGTATGATTAGCCATGATCTTCTGGCGCCTAGCATAGTCTATTTTCAAATGCGCTTCGTCATGAATCTTTAAATTTCCTGAAATTAGCTCTCCCTCATGAGCGACGACAGCGTCGCAGAATTTTAACGTATTGATAACCCTGAAAACTCCAGTGGAAGTTTCCAGAAGCCCAGTATCGCCGCATTGTCCTCCGCACTCAGCGTAAAATGGAGTTGATCTGGTTACCAGAAACGCCTTTCCGGCAGATAGCGAAGAAATTTCGACACTATTTTGGACAATGACCAGAATATCGCTCCTATCTTCAACCTTCTCATAGCCACAAAACTCGGCGCATTCAAGTTTTTCCCGGAGCGCATGCCAAATTTCTTCCTCCTTCGTTTCTCCCGATCCGGTCCACTTGCTTCTGCTCTGCTGCTCTTGAAGAGATTTTTCAAATCCAGCAGTATCCACGCTTATATTTTCTGATTTTAGAATATCCTGAGTAAGATCAAGAGGGAAACCATAGGTATCATAGAGTTTGAATGCCTTCTCGCCGTTCAAAATCCCTCCGAAAGGAATAGTTTTAGCGTCAGCCTGCAGGATTTTCAGCCCACGCTCCAGAGTTTCTAGAAAATTCTCCTCTTCCCTTAGAATCGTTGAAGCAATTACCGCCCTAGCTTTTTCTAATTCTGGATATGCGTCCTTCATGACATCGACAAGCACATTCGATAGATCAAACAGGAACGGCTTCTCTATGCATATCAAACTTCCATGGCGCATCGCCCTTCGAAGGATACGCCGCAGAACATAGCCCCGACCTTCATTGCTGGGAACTACTCCATCAGCTATCAAAAATGAAATAGAACGAATATGGTCGGCGATTACCTTGTAGGACGGATAGGTGTTTTCGTAATCTGTAGCGGAAATCCTTTTTATCCGCTCCATAATATTTTCAAACAAATCAATGAGATAATTGTCCTTTTTGCCCTGCATAATCGAAGCTATCCTCTCCAGCCCCATGCCGGTATCAATGGATTGCTTCCCCAGCGGCTCTCTCTCGCCATTCTTCTTCTGCTCAAACTGCATAAAAACAATGTTCCAAATTTCCATGTAACGATCACCGCTCTCTTCCGGCGTGCCAGGCATACCTCCGGCCACATCATCGCCAAGATCGTAGAAAATTTCCGAGCATGGACCGCAAGGACCTACGTCGCCCATGGACCAGAAGTTATCCGTGGTGGAAATGGGAATAATCATGACTCCGGGAGCGACTTTTTCCCAAACCTGCTTCGCTACCTCATCCAGGTGAAAAACAGTCACCAGCAACCTATCTCTTGAAAGCCCCAACTCCTTGGTTAGAAAACACCAGGCGAAATCTATCGCTTCCTCTTTAAAATAATCTCCAAATGAAAAATTTCCCAACATCTCGAAGAATGTATGATGGCGAGCCGTAAATCCCACCTGATCTAGGTCGTTATGCTTACCTCCGGCTCTGATGCATTTTTGAGCTGTTACGGCGCGCTTATATCCGCGTGTTTCTAGTCCTAAGAATACGTTTTTGAATTGCACCATACCGGCATTGGCAAACAAAAGACTAGGATCATTTTGCGGAGTTACAGAACTGGATTCCAAGAGCTCATGGCCATGATGCTGGAAAAATTTCAAAAAGCTGCGCCGAATGTCCGATGTAAGCATCTGAGGATTCCTAGAACTAAACCGACGGCGGCAGTATATGCGAATAAAGATTATTTTTCCATATTATCTCGCCTGCACTGGATTATAGCTGGATTGGCAAGCAAAGATAATAGAACCCATCAGAGACTGCCGCCCAATGGATATTTTTCGCCATAGACTTTTGTCGGAGCCGCTGCTCGGATCATTATATACAGCAGTCTCTTTTAAATTTTAGGCCAATAGAAGATTGCAGTGGTATGATGGGTTCAGTTGATAAATTTTTAGAAATTTCTGTTATTGACTACGGAAAACCGCTACGCAACTAAAGGTTTAATAAAAAGTTGTTTTTAATACAACGTTATTGCAAGATTTTTTAAAATTTTACGATGGAAATACCCTCCTCTGCATTGGATTTTGCGCCGCTTTATGCTACCAAAAAAGATAAAAAACAGACCATTGCGAAACTTGGCAATTTTTGCGGCCGAAATTTCTTCTAGTGATAATAATTTTATTGACAAGGCAATGCATATGCGCATCAGAAGTTGTAAAAAAATTATTCAAAAAGACAGATCATTGCCGGCCCGATGCTCGCCGTATTGCCTCATATATCACGCTATTTTCAAGAAAATGAAATTTTGTTTATCGGAGCCACGCTTTTCAAATTGAAAATTTATTTTTTTACCTTATAATAAAATGGCTTTTGTTTTGGTAGATGTATTAAGGAGTTTAAATGGCTGGTTATTCGCAAATAAAAAAGGGCGGAAAGTCTCATTTTATGGATTTAGATTTCTATATAGGTAGTAAGGTGAAATCTCGCAGATCCGCTCTGGGAATAAGTCAAGACAAACTTGGATCTTATCTCGGAGTTACGTTTCAACAAGTCCAGAAATATGAAAAAGGAGTCAACAGAATAAGCGCTAGCGCCCTTTATAGTATTGCCAGCGCCTTGTCCATAGATTTCTCGTATTTTGTTGAAGGGTATCATAGCCATTCATCATTAAAAGATGACAATGTTCCCAGCTATGAGTTTGATAATCTAAAAAAGAGAGAATCCATCGAGCTACTGCGGGCTTACTATAAAATTTCAAATCCTGCGATGAGAAAAAAAATATTGGATCTAATCAAGGCCTTCTCAACAAGCCTTTCCAAGAAGGAAGAGGAATAATCTATCAAGATTTTCTTGGACTTCTTTTCGGAGAAATTTAAGCAAGGTCGGGATCTCGATCCGCGTGGCTGCCGAGCTGTAGTCGGCACCATATTTTTTGTGCAGGAATGGATTAAAACTCTCGCTTCAAATTGCAAAAAATTTATGAAGCGTCCGGATGAAATAATCATGCCGTCTTGCCTCGTATCCAATAATTTTTGTAAAATGACGGCGATTTTTGAAAGACTTACGAATGAAAATAACGGTACTCGGATGTGGATCATCCATGGGAGTTCCAGCTCTCAGATATGGCTGGGGATACTGCGATAAAAAAAATTTCAAAAACCGCCGCACTCGTTCTTCTATTATTATAGAAAGTGAAAACACCTCTCTATTGATTGACATGTCTCCGGATCTCCGCCAGCAAATTTTAGATTATGGTAAGGAAAAAATAGACGCTGTCATAATAACCCATGTACATTTTGACCATACATTTGGCATTAACGAATTGAGACCATTATTTTCAGGAGAAAATAGAAAGTTATCTATCTATGCAAGAAAAAATACGCTGGATGAAATCAATCAAGTGTTCAGCTATTTTTTTCAAGAAACCAAGTATGATATCTATAAGCCACATATTTCCACCCATATTCTGGAAGATAATTTTCGGATCGGCGATATATCCGGCATATGCTTCGAGCAGGATCATGGTTTCTCCAAATCAACAGGCATAAGAATTGGAAATTTTGCCTACTGCACGGATGTGGTCTCCATGAATCATGAAATTTTCAAAAAACTAAAGAATCTCGACGTTTGGATTGTGGAATGTACATCTTTAGAAAGCGCAACTCCAACACACGCTCATCTAGATTTAACTCTTCAATGGATAAATAAGGTGAAGCCACGCAGAGCTTTTCTTACCCACATGGGAGCCACAATGGACTACGATAGTTTGTTGAAAATTTTGCCGGAAAACGTCAGGCCAGCCCACGACCAGATGTCAATTGCGCTAGAATAAAGAACCCGCTGGCTAAGATGTCGTGACTGGATTTTTACGACACGTTACAAAACCAGCTGAGAGCAGAATTCCCAATTTATACATTGCTTCGTTATCTTATCGATATATTCAGCGCGATTGTTTCGATAATCAATGTAATAGGCATGCTCCCACAAATCAATTACGCAAATCGCTCTTTGATTCGTGCCAAGGGGAGTCTCTGCATTCTGCGTATTAACAAAAGATAGGCTTTCGCCTTCCTGCACAAACCAACACCATCCACTGCCAAACATATTATGCGCGAAAGAGGCATACTGACCCAAAAATGTTTCCACCGATCCGAACTGGCGTTCCACCAGTATTTTTAATTTTCTATCCGGTTTGCAATTTGACACCTTCAGACAGCTCCAATAAAAATCATGATTATATAACTGAGCGGCATTGGAGAATATCTTTTGATCGACGCCCCTGGACTGAAGAATGATTTCCTCCAACGTTTTATGGGCGTACTTTGTCTCTATTATCAAAGAATTCAGAGCGCTAGCATATCCGCCATGATGTTTTCCATAATGATAATCCAAAGTTTCCGAACTCAAAACAGGAACAAGCTCCGCATTTGCATAGGGAATTTTTGCCGAAAAGCCACCGTTCATTGGTCTCCCTTCCAAAATCAATCCGAGTCATCCATCTCAAATATCTCTCCTAGGGTATCCATTTAAAACACTTCTTTCAAGTGTATTTTTTAGTATGGATTGCTACCAGAGGATGCATTTGGTCCAATCTGAGTATCGGAGGATTATGTGGTGTCTAAAAAATCTTTCCGGAGCGGAGTATTAAAAATCTTTACTGTGGAGCCTCTGATCACTGCTGCCGCTTGCTTCATTTGGCTCATTTCTCTGGGGAAGCAATTTCCCCAGCGGAACATTATGGAGCAAAGCGTCGTCGTCCTTCCAATTATCACCTGTGCCCTGCGGATCCGCCTCGTATTCCTCCCGATTAAGTTTTGATTCTGCAAGCTTTTCGCTACTGGGCTCTAGTGCATCGTCTGGGAACGAAGTGCTGAGCGAAAAGTCACTTTCTTCCGTATCCTTAGTTTCCTGCGCGCCATCTGAAAGATCATCGTTAGAGGATGAGTCATTTCTTGCTGGCCCATTAGCCTTCCGCAGATTATCGGCAGCGGCCTGACGGGAATGATTATCTTTTTTCTCGTCGTCTAACTCGTCATTCGAATTGTCTTTGGTAGGTGATTTCTCATCGTCGTTGTCGTCATTTCGTTTGTCAATTTTTTTTCGCCTCGTTTCTTTTCTTTTAACGGTTTCAACGTCGACTCCAGCATCGATATCTTTATCCTTTGCGACCATCGGCTCTTTCTCTTGAATATCAGTCGCTGCAGGCGATGTTGAGCGTTCATCTGAATTTTCATTTTCGTGTTCTCTAGTTGCGGCAAAGGAGGAGCCTGCAACTGTCAAGTCATCTCTTATATTTTTGTTCGTCGTCATCATGGTATTGGTCGACAATTCTCCAGCACCGGAATAATTCGGCGAATTCAACGAATTTTGCTCTCCTCCGTGGCCTGTATTGGCTTCTCCAAAATTTCCCATATTATCGTTGGTCACGGCGTTATTATTCCAGGATAATTGTTGAGCTCCCAGTGCTTGCGTATTCTCATATGGATTATTGATGCCAGGTGTTTGCGCGGAGATGGAGCTCTGATTGTAGGGCATACTGCCGTCTGTATTGCCATAGGTGGATGGCAGGCCCGTGAGTACTTCCTGACCCTGATTTCCGTAGAGATTGGTTGTATCGTACGGCAATGTATTCAGGGCATTATTGTTGCCATAGGGGGATGACAGGCCCGTGAGTACTTCCTGACCCTGATTTCCGTAGAGATTGGTTGTATCGTACGGCAATGTATTCAGGGCATTATTGTTGCCATAGGGGGATGACAGGCTCGTGAATGTTCCGTAATCCTGATTTCCGTAGAGATCTGTGGTTGTATCATACGGCGAGTAGGCATTCAGAGCACTGTTGCCATAGGGGGATGACAGGCTCGTGAATGTTCCGTAATCCTGATTTCCGTAGTAGTTGCCATTTATGCCGTCGTACAGTGAATCTGCACCAAAATCGCTGCCGTAGTCATAGCGGGATGACAGGCCCGCGAATGTTCCATCCTGATTTCCGTAGAGATCTGCGGTTGTGTACGGCGAGGCATTCAGAGCACTGTTGTAGTCATAGTCGGAGAATGACGAGGAGGGTACTGTCGACATGCTGTAGTTCTGATCTTCATGGTAGTCGTCATATAAATCTGCATCTCGATTGTACGGCGAATACGCATTCTGATTACGCAATGAATCGTAGTCGTTTTGTTCTTCGTAGGAGTCTCCATAGAACTGATTAAGGTCGTAGTTTTTAGCGTCATTTCGTGTTTTGGCGCGTGAATTTAAGGTGTTGGATGCCTCAAATTCCACCTCATCGTTCCGTGAATCGAATGAGCCGAAATTGCGCATAAGTTTCTCTTCAAGACTCGAAAGCTGATCTTCATCAGAATCGTAGCCATCTCTTCTTCTTTTTTTATAAAACTCTTCAATTTCTCTGTTGTAGCCATCTTTGGAATCGTAGCCATCTCTTCTTCTTTTTTTATAAAGTTCTTCAAATTCTTTGTCATAGCCATTCCGAAAATTATCTTCCTCCCGTTCTCTATAACTAGAATTTCGATTGCTACTACCAAATCTTTCAATTTTGTCGTTATTGGAAAATTCGTTTTTTCTTCCGGCGTTGTAAATCCTAGAATTACCGCTACGTCTAGAATTGGTTTTCTCGCGCATTTTGACTTCGCTGCTATCATCATTGCGATCTCTATCATGGTTATCCTCATCGCGGACTTTTTCATTATCATGATTACTATTATCATTGTGTGTGTGATTATAGTTGCTATCACGACCATTATCAGAATTTCTAGATCGACCGCGATCAGAGCCGTGATTATCGTTGTCGCGATTGCCTTCTTTTTTTTCTCTGTATGCTTGAACGTCATTGCGATTCAAAAAAGCGTCGATTTCCAGTTTTATGGGAAACCGGTTCTCATCATCTTTTGATTGAAAGTCAATATTTTCGTCTGCATCTTCCAAGACAAAGGTAGCATCTTTTCCTTTTAGAGGACAAACAATTATAAAATTAAAGAAAAATGCAAATATTGCAAACAAGACGCAGCGCAAAGCAGTTAACCCTTTCCGTTGTTTGCATTTTAGCAAAAAATTATTAACAAAATGTAAGTTTCAATAAAAAATATGGACAATATTTAATGAAAAACTGTCGATTTTGCATTTTTGCGCAAGCAGAAGCTCAAGAAAAATAAAGAAAAAACGAGCATTAGCCAAGCAATCAAATTAAAAATGCTTATTATTGCGCAAACAAACTAAATTTTAGTCAAGTGCTCGGATGTAGCTACGGCTTCCGATATTTTCTGAGTTTCTGAATCGCCTTCCGTTTCTGATTCTGACTCCGAAAAATTATCTTTGATATATTTTTCGATTTCTTTTACGTAGGAAGCTGCCACTTCCTTGGCGTCCCTGAGTTCTTGCTTGGAAATGTACCTTCCGGATACCAGCGCCACAATAATGGTGTAGTCCTGAACAGTTTCCTCCAAAAGAACCATGGTGCGCCCGCAGCGGCCCAAAAAATATTTTTCATATATGGACTTTGTCTGATCATCCATATCATTCGGAGAAGCGAATTTAAAATTGGCGCGCGGACATTTTTCTCTAAATAGATTAATATTATCCGGGTTTTCTGATTTTTTATCTTTCTCGCTTTGCAGGAATATAAAAATAACAGTATTTGTTGAGTTAAAGCTTGTGCCAAACGGCCATAGAACTCCGATCAATCCATTTTTTCCTCTAAATGTTCTATAACCCCATTTGGTAGGACTTCGGATGACAAGCTCGTTTTTTTCGTCAAAAATAGGGGTTTCTATGGGAATTGAAAACAAATCCTTCTGTAGCGCTAGAATCACAACGAAAAACAAAAACAACTTTTTCATTATTCCTCACTCTAACTCAATTATACCAACCAAAAACAAACAAATTATTACCAATGCGAATTATGGATTAGAGTGAAAGTAATATTTGATTCAAGCATAATTAATAGGTTTTTCATATTGCTTTTGATTCCGGTAATAAAATTCCATCGATTTCATAGATTAAGTCTCAAAACCATAAGAAAGACATGTGTGTATGCCTTTTTCATTCTGCGACGATTACTTTCGTAATTTTAGATCATCCTAGGCAATTTAAATACATAGCGATCTCAATCATTCATTATGCATGGATTGTTTCGAATGTCATGGCCACGCCTTCCCCTCCTCCGACGCAGAGAGTAGCCAGACCACGGCGAGCATTTTTTATTTTCATGGCGTTCAAAAGAGTCACAACTATGCGAGCTCCGCTGGCTCCCAATGGATGTCCCAGAGCACAGGCTCCTCCAAAAATGTTGATCTTTTCACTATCTATGTCCAATTCCTTTGCGGCCACCATTGGCACTACGGCAAATGCTTCATTTATTTCGAACAAATCCACATCTTCGATGGACCAATTGGATTTTTGTAGAACGCTTTTGATTGCGCCAATAGGAGCGGTGGCAAATTGCTTGGGAGCCAAAGAGAAGCAACTTTGGGCTACGATGCGCGCCAGTGGAGCTACATTCCATTGCGCGGATTTCGATTCTTTCATCAACAAAACAGCCGCCGCTCCATCTGACACTGAACTGGCTGAAGCCGCAGTTATGGTGCCATTTGCCCTAAATGCCGGTTTCAAATTTTTCATTTTTGCCGTGTCTACGGAGAATGGAATCTCATCCTCATCCACTAAAATATCGCCTTTTTTGTCCTTCACAAGAATCTTGGCAATTTCGTTTTTTATAAAACCGTTCTCCATTGCTCGACGTGCCTTTAGAAACGAATTCATGGTGTATTCGTCCTGATCTTTCCTAGAAAATGAGTATTCTTCAGCCGTGTCTTCAGCAAAACTTCCCATAACGCATTTATCGTATGCGTCCAACAGTCCATCGGTTAGCATATGATCTTTCAATGTGCCGTCGCCGAATCTATAGCCGAATCGCGCTTTCTCCAGAAGATAGGGAGCGTTGGTCATGCTTTCCATTCCACCGGCAATTGCGACCTCGTCCTCTCCGGCTAAAATGGAATTTCTGGCCAGCATTAGGGCAGCCATGCCGGATCCGCATATTTTATTCACATTAACGCAGTGAACAGATTTATCCAGATCTGCGCCTAAGGCTGCCTGGCGGGCAGCAGACTGACCAAGGCCCGCCGACAATACGCATCCCATATAAACGCTATCTATTTTGGCGCCCAATCTTTCTGAAACTTTTTTGATTGCCGTTGCTCCAAGCTCTGGAGTTGTCAACGATTTCAATTTGCCGTTAAACGCTCCAAGTGGAGTCCGAAAGGCTGATACAATTACAACAGGATCCATTCATATGCTCTTTAACTATCAACATCATAATTTCACTCATAAAATATAAATAAAATGTAAATTAAGTAAATTAATATTTTCAATAAAATGATTTGCTTTTTAGAAGCTGGACCTGCCATCGGAGAGCATATATAATTCAATCGAACTAGGGAGAAAAACAAAGAATATGTCCGGGCATTCTCAATTTAAGAACATTATGTATAGAAAAGGCGCCCAAGACGCCAGAAGAGCGAAAGTTTTTTCCAAAATTTCCAGAGAAATCACCGTCGCCGTCAAGGAGAGCGGAACCGATCCCGAAAGCAATACTCGACTAAGATCTGCTTTGCTGAGTGCAAGATCTGAAAATATGCCCAAGGATAATGTGGACCGCGCCATCAAAAAGGCTTTGGGAGGAGAAACAGGAGCCGATTATCAGAGCGTGAGATATGAAGGATATGGCCCCGGCGGCGTAGCCATAATAGTTGAAGGACTCACGGATAATAAAAATCGCACAGCTCCGGATGTTAGATCCGCATTTCTAAAATTTGGCGGAAGTCTTGGGGAAGCCAACAGCGTAAGCTTTCAGTTTGACCGGGTTGGATATGTTCTGTATGAAAAAAAAGCCGCCTCGGAGGAAGCCATGTTCGAGACGGCAATCGAAGTGGGAGCAGATGATTTGTTTGCTACGGATGAGTTTTTCGAAATCACCTGTTTGCGGGAAAATCTATCTTCCCTAAGAGACGCTTTGATCAAAAAATTCGGAGACCCAAAAGAGGCAAAGGTCGTCTGGAAACCGAAAAACTTCGTTGCAGTTGATACCGATACAGCGAAAACTCTGCTGAAACTTATAGAAACTCTAGAAGACAACGATGACGTGCAATCCGTAATCGCAAACTATGAACTTCCGGAAGGATTTTCCTTATAGTCCTAAACCAAAACTAAAAATCAAACGGCTTTCTCAATCTGCGAGAAGCTTAGGTCAACGTTCGTTGGTCTTCCAAAAATCGAAACAGCGACCTTCACGCGCTCCTTCTCGTTGTCAACATCGTCTATGACTCCCTGGAACGAAATAAAAGGTCCATCGCACACCGTAACCGTATCTCCAATCTCATAGTCCACAGAATAGCGCGAATTACTGGCGCTATCCTCCACTTTTCTCACGATCCGTTCAACTTCTGCGTTGGAAATTGGCAATGGTTTGCCGCGAGCACCTAAAAATCCAGATACTTTTTGTATAGATTTGACCAAATGCCATGTTTCATCCGTAAGCTCCATTTCAACCAGGATATATCCCGGAAAAAACTTTTTCTCGGATTTTACTTTTTCGCCCTTTTTAACTTCTATGATTTCTTCCATTGGTATTAATACTTGCCCAAACAAAGAAGACAAATCATTTCTCTTTGCTTGATCATATATCGATTCAAGAACCTTTTGTTCGAATCCGGAATATACGTTAACCACATACCATTTCAAAGCTAATCCCCCAGAATTCTCTTCAAACAGAAGCACACTAGACTGTCTGATATAAAAAAATAAATCATAGCGCAAACAACCATGATGACAACCGCCGCCGTCATCCCCATTGTTTCGGCATGAGTTGGCCAGACAACCCTCTGCAGCTCTCGCTTAACTTGGCTAACAAACTCGGCAGGACTAAGCATGGACAAAAACACACCTTTCAATTTTTGGCAGGGGCGAGGGGGCTCGAACCTCCGACCTGCGGTTTTGGAGACCGCCGCTCTACCAACTGAGCTACACCCCTAAGCGCCCAGCGCTATCTGCGAAGGATACTAGCATATTCCATTAAAAACTCAAATACTAAGAATTTTTGCGCAGAAACGCTGGGATTTCTAAGTCTTCATCCTGAGAAGTCGACGCAGATTCAGATTGAGCAACTACATACTCCTTCTTGTTAGAGGAGAACGGCTTCTTCATGCCTGTCAGGCGTTCAAACAGCGACGGCGCCTTTTTTCCTTCGCCCTCAAGTGATTCAAAAGATCTGTTATTTACTACACCGAAAACTGGAGCACTTTTTTCCGGATGAGAAGCAGCGGCCGGAGGTTGGATAAAAACGTTGTTCATTTCGGCGGCGGAATGATTACTTTCCAGCCCCACTGGTTCTTCTTTGTGGAGAGCAATCGAAGCGGAATTTCTTTCTTCGTATTCTTCCTTCTTTTGCTTTACGCCGGCTGCATCTATGCCAGTCGCAACAACGGAAACTCTCATTCTTCCACTTATTTTCTCACTGAAGGTAGAGCCAAATATTATGTTAGCTTCCGGATCCACCTCCTCGCGAATCCTGTTTGCAGCCTCATCTACTTCATACAGAGTCATATCATAGCCGCCGGTTATGTTTATCAGAATGCCGCGAGCACCCTTCATGGACACATCATCCAGTAGCGGATTAGAAATGGCAGCTTCAGCGGCGTCAATGGCTCTTCTTTCTCCTTCAGCGTCTCCGGTGCCCATCATGGCCTTGCCCATTTCGCTCATGACTGTCTTTATATCTGCAAAATCCAAATTAATGAGACCCGGCATTACCATAAGATCGGTAACGCCCTGCACTCCCGAGCGCAGGACGTCGTCTGCCATCTTGAACGCATCGGCAAACGTGGTCTTTTCGTTGGCAACTCGGAACAAATTTTGATTGGGGATGACTATCAGAGTATCGACGTACTGCTGCAGCTCCTCAATGCCTTTCTCAGCAATGCGCATACGATTCGTTCCCTCAAAATGAAACGGCTTCGTGATAACGCCAATGGTCAATACACCGTGCTCCTTTGCAACTCTAGCAATAACTGGAGCAGCCCCAGTCCCAGTTCCACCACCCATACCTGCGGTAATGAAAACCATGTGACTATTTTTAACATAGGAGACTATCTCATCTATGACTTCTTCTGCCGCAGCTTTCCCGACATCTGGCCTTGCTCCGGCTCCAAGTCCGCTGGTAATCTCTAGCCCCAATTGAATGCGCCTCTCGCACAGCGATTGCAGCATCGCTTGTGCGTCAGTGTTAGCAATTACAAAATCCACACCTTCCAGATTCGAACGAATCATGTTGTTAACGGCATTGCCGCCGGCTCCGCCAACGCCAAAAACTGTAATTTTGGGCTTTAGATAGTTGCCGGCCTCTGGAAAGGCATCGGCATTAAAAAAATCGCCCTGCGCGTCGTTATTCTTTTGTTTTTCAGCTGTCACACCATCGGTAGTCGCCATGCAAAACACTCCTCAAGAAGCCATCGGCAACATCATATAGCAGTACGCCTCAATTTACAAGTTATTTTCAATCCAATTTAGTATTTTTTTCAAAAAGCCGATTTTTTCTCCATTTTTGGCTAAAGATTTTGTTTTTGCGAAATTATAATCATTTAATTGTGCAAATTTAATTATGCCAAGAACGACGGAAAAATTATTGCCTATCTGCACGTCGGATCCGTCAAGAAAATCATCCATTTTTTTGAATTTAACCTTTTTATTTAGAATTCCGCTTGCAAAATCCCTCAGACCGGTCATGAGGCTGCCACCGCCCGTTATTATTACGCTGCGCGAAAAATCAGATCCGAACGCCGAATCGTTAATTTTTTTTCTTACGGCCATGAAAATCTCTTCTATTCGCGGCTGAATTATCTGATTCAAAGCGCTTTTGGGAATTTGTTGAAGGTTTATTATATCATTGTCTTCTATTACAGGAGCGAAAATCATATCTCTGTTATCTGTCATGGCCGTAAATGCAGCGCCATGAAGAGTCTTTAATCTTTCGGCATTGGCAATAGATACGTTTAGGCCATAAGCAATATCACTGGTAATATTTTTTCCCCCCATAGGAACAACATCAGATCCGCAAAAAATGCCATTGTAAAAAAATGCCATTGAGATAATTCCACCACCAAAATCTATAACAATTTGATTTTCCGGCATATCAGCCTCATCAATTACGCCTAGACCAGCTGCATAACCAGCAGCTACAATTCCAATTACATCCAGATGACATCTACCTAAACAAACTAGTATATTGTGCAATTGAGGTTTGGCAACCGTTACAAGATTTATGTTGACCGTTAACTGGTTGGCGAACATTCCCAGCGGATCTTTAATGCCATTTAATGAATCTACGCTGTATAGCACAGGAATAGAGTGAATTATCTCGCGATTCGGATCAATTTCTTTACTGCATTGACCGAATAGATAAAGCAGGTCATCCTTGGTTACAATCCTTCCTCCAAGAGTTAGAGTCATGCTCGCAATCTTAGACTCGACATTTTTGCCGGAAATGCTCACATAGGCAGATCGAGCTCTAAAGTTCGCCATTTTTTCAGCGCTTTCCACAGCTTGCGCTACAGACTTTTCGACAGATTCCATGTCAATTATTATGCCGGATTTTACTCCCAAACACAGGCAATGTCCTATTCCCAATATTTTAAAGTTATCTCGATCGCCGATGTGCGCTATAAAACAACATACCTTTGTGCTTCCGATATCTATTGCCGTAACAATGCTATTTTTTTTCATCTATGTTCGTCGACTTTCCATCTTCGTGAGATGTTTTGGTAATGATAACTCTGTCCAGCATTCTCAAATCTATAGTGGAAATATCTTCGTTGAAAAATCCGTTGCTGTCTGATATTTCCTCCAGGATTCTCATAGCATTTGTGATGCCTTTTTCAGGAAGCCTCACCGTAATACCTTTGTTAATTTTTATGTTCCAGCGCCTTTTCCCAATTCTGATAGCAAAAACCAACTGCTTGCGTATACGGGGAAATTTTTCAATGCAATCCAAAAATTTCGACACTTCCTTTTCTGCGCCTTCCCCAATGACTATGGGAAGATTGCTGAAGCTTCCGATGCCGTCGTTTTCTAGAATTTTACCGTCCGCATCCACAAGGTATAATTTATGTTTCAGCTGAAGAATTGCAATGGGAATTCTTTCGGAAACCATCACGTATATTTTGTCCGGTAATCTTCTTTGGATCACCGCAGAACGAATCCAGGCAACGTCTTCCAGTCGTTTTTTCACCGCTTCCAACGATGGCGCCAAGATGTTGCTTTTGTACCTCAAGCCGGAAGTTTTCAGCAAAAGAATATCCGAAACTCGTTCGTTACCGTCGAATTCTATTTTTTTTATGCAGAAAACATCGCTTTTTCCTTTCAGTATTTTATCCCAGTTAAAATATACCCCACCGGCAATTGCGCTAAAGAAAGCTACCGAGAGAAAAAGGTCATTTTTCAGTAAGAATATTAGGTGTCGTAGCACGCTTTTTCTATAATCCATTGAGTCAATTGAGTGAAAGAAATGCCTACGAATTCCGCTTGCTCTGGCACGAAGGAAAATGGCGTCATTCCAGGCTGAGTGTTTAGCTCAAGAATATATAGCTCCCCAGTTTTATCATTATAGCGGAAATCAGATCTAGAAACTCCACGACATCCTATGATTTGATGGGCCTTTAGAGCAGTTTCCAGCGCTTCATTCCTGACTTTTGGAGAAATTTTGGCCGGAATTTCATGTAGCGAATGACCGGCGCTGTACTTGTTGCCGTAGTCCAGAAATCCAGATTGTACGACCAAGTTTGTCACCTCTAATGGCCTATCGCCAAGTACTCCCACCGTTAATTCCAGTCCAGGAACATATTCTTCCACCAAAATTTCATTACCTTTGCGCTGCCAATCGATGGAAGCTAACGTCTCTGGGTTTTTCACGATGTGAACGCCAACGGAAGATCCTCCATCCACCGGCTTTAGGACAAAGGGCGGCTCCATACTAGGATGCCGTCTGAATTCATCCCAGGAAGTCGCGAATCCAGCTGGAACCAGGATGCCATTCTTCGCAAATAACTCACGGGAGGCGCGCTTATCCATGGCAATGGCTGAAGCCATTACGCCGGAGTGGGTGTAGGGAATTTTCATTAGATTTAAAACAGCCTGAACGTTGCCATTTTCTCCACTGCCGCCATGAAGAGCATTTAACACGCACTCGGGATTCTCCTTTTTAATATGAGCGATTAACTGAGCCGCATCTCCGAAAAAATCGAAATCAGCGTAATTGACTCCCAACTCGTCGAGGGCCTTCATGTAATTTGCGGCACTGATGAGAGATACCTCCCGTTCAGGAGAATCACCGCCTTTTAGAAGGCATATCTTGTGGTATTTTTTCATAACATTGACCTTTGTTATTTTTCTCCCAGACGAATTATTTCCCACTCCAATCGAATGCCGGAATTTTCAAACACTTTTTCTATTACTTTTTCTCCAAGAGTTTCAATATCTTCCGGAGTCGCATTGTTTTCGTTCACTATAAAATTGCAGTGTTTATCCGAAATAGCTGCTCCGCCGAATCTCATGCCGCGACATCCAGCAGCTTCTATGAGTTCCCACGCCTTTTTCCCATCCGGATTTTTGAAGGCAGAACCGCATGTTCTCATGTTTATCGGCTGACTATCAGAACGCTTAGATAATAGCTCCTTGTTTTTTTTTGCGATGGAATAGTCAACATCTTGAATTCCTCTAAACCAAGCACGAGTTACAATTAGCTCGTTCGAAATTTTTGAAGTACGATATGCGAACCCCATTTCGCTGATTTTAAACCATTTTACCTGCCCAGATAAAGTTACGGCTTCGCACTCCATCAGAATGTCTGCTATTTCCGATCCATGGCAGCCAGCATTCATTTTTATGGCTCCGCCAATCGTTCCCGGTATGCCGCTCAAAAATTCGAGCCCCCCAAGTTCGCGATCCATGGCAACCATTGACAATTCAGCACAATGAACTGCTGCTCCCACTTCTAAAATATCATTTTCAATGAAAATCTTTTTAAACCAATCGCCGAGTATTATCACAATGCCTCGAATTCCACCGCTGCGAACCAATACATTGGACGTTGCTCCGAGAATGGTAAACTTCACGCCATCCGGAATGTTTCGCAGAAATGCGACCAAATCATCCATATCTTCGGGAACAAAAAGAACTTCCGCCGGCCCACCAACGCCAAACCAAGATTTTCTCCCGAGATTAACCTTTTCCTGCAGTAGACCGCGAACTGGCGGAAGATTAGCTAACCAAGAGGCCACTTCATTCTCCATCAATCGACAATACATCTGAAAACTTATGGGCCCATTGGGTTATGTCTCCGGCTCCTAGAAATATCACCAAATCCCCACTGTGAATTTTTTTGGCGATTTTGTCCTTCAAAGTTGGCAAATCCGCCACAAAGTCCGCTGGAACTACAGCATTTTCCTCCAATCGCTTCAGGAGCGAGAAATGATCAACTCCATTGTTCTTTTCTCCGGCCGAATAAATGGGAGCAACAAATACGTAGTCGCTTAACTCCAGCGCCTTCGCGAAATCGTCAAGAAAATTTTTCAATCTGGTATGGCGGTGCGGCTGCATTACGGCATATACTTTTCCACCGCAGCAGGAGCGCTTGGCTGCATTGAGAACCGCTGCTATTTCCACCGGATGATGAGCGTAGTCGTCGATTATTTCCGCTCCATTAACATTGGCGACTTTGGTAAATCTTCTTTTCACACCCATGAATGATCCTAAAGCGACTCGCATGTCATCCAGAGATATATTCAGTTCCAGGCCAACGGCAATGGCAGCCAAAGCGTTTTGCACGTTATGCATGCCAAACATGGGAAGAAAGAATTTTTTCCAAGACTCAGTATCGATAATCGCAAATTTTTTCTGAATATTTTCTGAAAACAGCAGATCTAACTCCGCTCCTTTGTCCGAAAGCGCTACATTCTCACAGGAAACGTCAGCATCTTTGGACAATCCATAGGTAATTGTATGTCGATCCACCATCTCGTGGGCTATTTTTTTCACCTCCGGATGATCAATGCACAAAACTGCAGCCCCATAAAAGGGAATATTTTCCACGAATTGTTTAAAGAACTCTTTTAGCTCCGAGAAATCTCTAAAATTATCACCATGATCAAAATTGATGTTGGTAATGACAGCGATTGTGGACATTAACTTCGTAAAAGATCCATCCGACTCGTCGGCTTCCACCACAACCCAATCTCCGGCCCCGAGGCGAGCGTTACTATTATAGGCATTCACAACGCCGCCGTTTATCACGGTAGGATCCAGGTTCGCCTGCTCCAATACTGCTCCAATCAGTGACGTTGTGGTAGTTTTTCCGTGAGTTCCCGCCACAGCAACTGAACTTTTCATTTTCATGAGCTCTGCCAACATCTCTGCCCTTTTTACCACAGGTATTTTTAACCGGCGCGCCTCAAGAATCTCCGGATTGTCTCGTGATATTGCCGAAGACACGACCACAACTGACGCGCCACAAACGTTTTTAGCTGCGTGGCCAATCATTATCTCTGCGCCTTTTCGGAAAAGCTTGTTCGTTAGGGCATTTTCCTTCAAATCGCTGCCGCTAACTTTATATCCAAGATTGATTAGAGTGTCAGCAATACCGCTCATGCCGATCCCGCCGATTCCCACGAAATGAATGACTCCCCTATTGACGGGAAATTTTTTCACGCTGATTCCTTCATTATCTTTCCAAATGCGCTCTTTCTATCAATTCCACAAAATCCTCAACAGCTCTGCCTGCGAAGCTTTTCATCATATTGTAGGCCGCAGATTTTAGCAATTCCCTATCACGTAAAATTTGCTGAATTATTTTGGCTAACTCTTGGTCTATCCCGATTTTTTCCTCCAGAATCCAGACAGCCTTTTTGCTTTTGTAGTAATTTGCATTGTGCAGCTGATGATCCTTGGAAGAATTGCAATATGGAATTAAAATCGCAGGACGCCCCGTTGCCGCTAGCTCCGAAAGGGTCGAAGCACCTGATCTGCAAATTACCAACTGCGCATTTGCCATAGCTTCTGCAACGTTTTTTATAAACTTTTCTAGAGTAGATTTTACTCCAATGTTTTCATATGAGACGCGCAATTTCTCCACACTGCTGCTTCCCACTTGCTGAATTATCTCTATATTTTTTCTTTCCCGAGGATCTATTAAAGACAACGCTTGGGGAATAATTTTGGCGAAGGACGCAGCGCCCTGGCTTCCACCCAGAATAAGAATATTTATTTTACCATCGCATTTATAAGGTCTGGCGCATTTGCTAAATTCCTCTCGCACCGGAGCAGAAATTTTTATCCAGTCATTCCCCAATTCGAAGGTGGACAATTTCAGATTCGCAAATTTTTCTAAAAATTTATTGGCTCTGCCGACAATGGCGTTCTGCTCATAGATTATAACTTTGCTCCCAAGAATTTTCCCAACCAGCGGAGGGATAATGGTGAGTATGCCGCCAAAGCCAACAATCACATCGGGAGTCTCTTGGCGCCACAATCGGAAAAATTTCAAAAATGTAGAAGCAAAGCCAATGATGATGCCAAATATTTTTTTGTAGGAAAAGCGAACAGTATTTAGCACGATTTTAGGAGAAATATCTGCGCAAAAAATCTCTCCGCGACCATCCGTTACCATGCCAACGCTGTGTCCTCTTTTTTGGGCGGACATAAATAGCGCGCAGGCTGGAAACATATGACCACCAGTTCCACCAGAGCATATGACTATTTTCAATGATTCCTCCTCGGCAATTCTAAGAGTTTATTCAAATGACCAATGACTGACAACCCCCAAAACTGTGCTCTTCCATACACTAAATAAAAATATGCCATTAGAAACTGGTTATTTTTAGCAAATTGTTGTATACTGAATTTGTTGCCGTTAATGGCGGCTATGATGATAAACATCGAGATTAATAGATGATGTGGACTCGGGGGCAGAGCCCGACGCCTCCACCGTGGTATCTTTAGGGGGGCGAATAGATTCGACGCGCATTGAAAAGCTCGGTTTTCATTCGGAGTGGTTTCCGTTATAGAACCAAAAACTATAAATGCGAACGATAATTTTGTCGCATGCAACTCTAACGAGCCTATGCCGGTAACGGTAGCAGCTTAGTTGAGTAGACGCGGTTCGGGGAGCCGGGCAACAGAACTCCCCTCCTAAATTTTGATATGCCATTGAAGACCGCTCTTCTTTGATTCACGGATGGAATCAAACAATTTATCGTAAAAAAGTTCTTCCATTTTTTAAAGGAGGTTCCGCTAGCAAAATTATCGTATCTGGAGGAATTGGCAAAAGAAAACGCTCCTCCACCGGCGGAATTGGCGGCAACTGAGGCGGCCGCGTTTTTCTTTTGCAGGAGCAACCACCTTCGCCAGCTTTTTGCATCAAATTATGCGCCAATGTCACAAAATCTGGCGTCTTTTGGGAGAAATTACTGCGAGCCTCTGCCCGAGCGACAGGTATTTCAATTAGCATTGGCACAGCTAGCAGCAAATTCGGACGCTCCTGACCGTATCCATAACCCATCTTGAAGTGTATTTCTATCTTTTCATGAGCTGCATAATAATCGGCTAAATCGGCCTGCTTGTTTTTCTGAAATACCTTCAGTGTCGGATTCGTGTACTCTCCAAAAATGTGCTTCTCCCATTTGGAAGAATTAAAATAACGAAACGGTATGCCAGAATCGTCCTGGAGGAGCAATTTTGTATTAGACAGAATAAAGTCTCTTATTTTGGAGAAAGACAAATCGTGCATGGCGTAGGAAGCGCTCTTTACCAAAGTCACGAATGGCGCGCGTTTTAGAAATTTTTTTAGACCGATCGCCCTATCACTTCGTGAATTCTGAAGGTCTACCCTCAGGTAATACACATTGCGAAAAAAATTTGCGTCTTCGCCGTGAAAAGTTATTTTTACGCAATTCAGCATGTCTTTTCTTCGAGCCACTTCCATCCCTTCTGAATTCAGGGAAATATTCTCAACGTAATCTACGGTAAATCCGAGCTTCGATAATTCCAGCAGAATTAAACACAATCCTCCCTTGGTGTTTTTGTTGGAAAGATGCGTCATCATGTCATGAGTAATGAAAAATCCATGCTGAAGATAATAGGAGATCGCTCTTCTTATGGACGCCAACATGGGTTCGCTTTGCACTGCATTTCTGATGCTATCGAAATTTCCGATAGGTTCCAGACCAACCAACACATAGTTCTGGACGGTTGGAAAAAATCCAATGGCATGGGCTATATCCGGCCCGCCAAAGGGATAAAACACCGTTTGGTTTGATCCCACAAATGTAGTCAAATACTCTTGAGCCCAATTACTTATCGGCAATAGGCTATTTTCTCTCAAAGAATTCCATTTTTCGCTGATGAAATTTGCGTGGTCAGCGCTGGACAAATCATCCGAGAGTCCCGCCAACTGCTTAGCGACTTGATCATATATATTTTTGTAAGATGGAGTTCGAAAAAAGTTGCTATCATTTTTATCGGCATCATCGGAAATATTATTCTCCGAGGAAGTGGAACGCTTGGACGAATCAACCTCTTGCTCGTTTGCGCCGCAGTCATATGCCTGCAGACAGCAATAAACCAACATCAGTAGAAATTTCCGCATAAAAATTGCCATAAAATACCACTGTTAACACCAAGCGACATACGCGGTGACGGATTATAGAAGCGCTATTTCTTTTTTGCAATCTCAAATATTTGCTTGTGGTTGAGGAAAAAAAACTATATCTTCTCCATGTAATCTTAGGGAAAGAATTTGCAATGTTTTCTGCTTTACGAGGACTGATTTCATCTGATATGGGGATAGATTTGGGAACAGCCAACACGCTGGTATACGTAAAAAATAAAGGCATCGTACTGAATGAACCGTCTGTTGTAGCTTTGGCTGACAACGGAGGGAAAAAATGCATTCTTGCCGTTGGAGAGGAGGCGAAGCTGATGGTGGGCCGTACTCCGGGAAATATAACCGCCGTCAGACCGTTGAAGGACGGAGTTATCGCAGATTTCGACGTTGCAGAGGAAATGATCAAATATTTTATTCGCAAAGTGCACAACAGAAAAAGCTTTGTTAGCCCACAGATTATGATTTGCATCCCGAGAGGAGCAACTGCCGTAGAAAGGCGCGCCATTCAAGAGTCGGCGGAGTGCGCCGGCGCGAGGCGAGTGTTTCTAATTGAGGAGCCGATGGCAGCGGCCATAGGCGCTGGATTGCCTGTGACGGAGCCTACAGGATCCATGGTGATCGATATTGGCGGCGGAACCACTGAGGTGGCAGTTTTATCTTTGGGCGGCATAGTATATGGCAATTCAGTCAGGGTCGGCGGAGATAAAATGGATGATGCCATAATCAATTATATAAGAAAATGTCATAACCTTCTCGTAGGAGATACCACAGCGGAAAAAATAAAAAAAGAAATCGGAGCGGCTATGTCTCCGGAAAATGGATCTGGACGCTTTATGCCCATTAAAGGCCGCGACCTTGTCAATGGCGTGCCAAAGGAAATAAAAATCACGGAAGCCCAGGTGGTAGAAAGTTTGTCCGAGCCCATTGCGGCCGTAGTGGAAGCGGTTAAATTCGCTCTCGAGAACACTCCTCCGGAATTATCAGCCGACATAGTAGACAAAGGAATTATCATGACCGGAGGAGGATCTTTACTCTCTAGATTGGATGAACTAATTAGGGTAAAAACAGGTCTGCCGGTTTCCGTGGCAGAAGATCCACTGTCCTGCGTAGCAATCGGCACTGGGAAAGCGCTGGAAGAGCTGCATGCAATGAAAACTGTGTTACTGCGAACATCTTAATGTAAAATGCGCAATAACAATTTAGAAATAAAAGTAAAAAATAGTTCCTTTAGCCTTTTTAGACGCTTCAGAAGAAGAAAAATTTTCCGAAAGGTATTGCTATGCATCGCCATATTGGTTCTGGCACATAGCGAAGAAGCACGAAGGCACATCGACGGATTGAAAACGCAGATTATGTCACTGCATGTCACCACCTATGCAATGCTCGATAAAGTTAGAGAGAGCTTTGCGAATTTTCAATACTTTTTCTTTAAAAACGTAGATAAAATCCTATTCGACCTTCGCAGCGAAAATTTGAAACTATCATTGGCAATAGATCAGCTGAAAAATCTAAAATCGGAGAATGAAAATCTGCGCAGACTTTTGGCGCTGAAGCAACTCGAAGATCATCCACTGACCGTAGCTAAGGTTATCGCAGTCTTCGCCAACGATTTCGCCAGATCGACCACTCTTGACTTGGGCGCGTCTAAAAATGTAGCACTGAACGACATTGTAATGGATGACAAAGGGTTGATAGGACGCATAATCGAAGTGGCAGACGACTGGAGTCGCGCATTGCTAATCACGGACGTTAACTCTGTTGTTCCGGTAAAAATCAACGGCGTTAATGCCATGCTCAGCGGCGGGAACTCCAATAAATTACAGATCACTATGGTTCAGGAAGACGTTACATTTCGGGATGGCGATTTGGTGGAAACTTCCGGCTATGGAAATATATTTGCAGAAAAAATTCCGATCGGAAAAATCAAGATGGATGGAGGCAAGGCGGCGGTAATCCCGTTTGTGAATTTCAATTCCCTAGGATATGTCGCTATAATTAAAAACAACGCGCCAACCAACGAGCACCAGATAGAAAAATAGCGTAAAATGTTTCCGATGAACATATGTTAAAACAGCTGAAAATTACAGTGCCAATATTTTCCTCCTTTGCAATACTATCTTTTTTATCCTGCAATTTAGCAGTCTGTGCATTCTATTGCCTAATTTTTATTTCGGAAGTTCGCACCAAGAAATACATCGACTTCGCTACGATTTTTTTTCTATCACTGCTCTTCGATGCTTATACGTCCAGGTTTATCGGCATATCCATCATTCCACTAGCGTCTTTTTTTGCCGCCTCTAATCAGCTAAGATCGATTTTGCCGAATGCTCCAATAATTATTCAGATATATTGCTTTTTTATGTTATCTTGTATCTGCGAGCTTTTTCATTCTATGCTGATTTTTCTTATGACAATGGATCTAAATCTGACCGAGCGCATATCTCAGATACTCCTGGCGACTTTCATTATGAGCACCTTCTATGTCGCAGACATTATTTTTCTAAGAATAAGAAACAAGTATGCTCGCTAGTGAAAAATCTCAAAAAGATAGGAAAATTAGAGCAAAAATTATCATCTTTCTGGTAATTGTCCTTAGCGCAATACTGTTGATTGAGCTTTACATGTTGCAGGTCCATTTTTCCGAAAAGTATTCTCTGATGTCGGATAAAAATAGAATACGGTTATCTCCCGTTTTGCCGAAGCGTGGACGCATCATCACGTCGGATGGAAAGATTGTGGCCAGTAGCGTGCATAGATACAGATTAATCATGGACTATTGCAACGATAAAATTTTCAAAGAAAATCTAACTCTTCTTGACAGATGTCTAAAGCTTTCAGAGCATGATAAACAATGCATCGCAGAGGCAAGGAAAAAAGCGCGACCGCATATGTCTTTTGTTATTAAAGATAAGTTATCGTGGGATGAGTACGCAAGCATTTCTATGGATCTGTTTAAGTTTAGTAATTTATCTCTGGAAACCATTTATGTTAGAAATTATGACATGCCTTTAGAATTCAGCCACGTGATCGGCCATACCGGAAGAAGCGATGACAGCATTCAGATTTTAACCGGGAAAACTGGTATCGAAGCCTTTCTAAATGGCCGATTGATTGGAACGATCGGCAATCTTCAAACTGAAGTGAATGCGCTGGGCAAAAAAGTAAGGGTCACAAACTTTGTGGAGCCGAAAAATGGAAAGGATATCAAATTAACACTGGATTCGAAAATTCAAAAATACGTTTACGATATAATCTCGGAAGAAAAAGCTGGAGCTTGCGTTGTGCTGGACATTCTCAAGGGAGAAGTGCTTGCCATGGCGTCGGTACCCGGATTCGACGTTAATTTGGTCTCCAACAAAATAACTAGCAGTCAATGGAAAAGTATAGCCAACGATCAGCTTTTTCCTTTAATAAATCGCGCTGCCATCTGCGTTTATCCGCCGGGATCAGTTTTCAAAATAGTGGTTGCTTTCGCCGCTCTTAGCGAAGGGGTAATTGCTCCAGGAGATCGTATTTTTTGTTCTGGCGGAGTAAAACAGGATGATCGCGTATTCCACTGCTGGAACAGAAATGGACACGGCAGTCTGGATGTATGCGGCGCCCTAAGCTGGTCCTGCGATTGTTTCTTTTTTGAGATCGCAAGGCGACTTGGCATCGAAAGGATAGTTAAATATGCAAAAAAATTCGGATTCGGATCACAAACTGGAATCGAATTACCAAACGAAAGCTACGGGCTTCTGCCCACCAAAAGCTGGAAATTCCTGAGATATGGAACCAGCTGGAAACCGTACGAAACCATGATCGTTGGCATAGGTCAAGGCGCTCTTCTGTCAACCTTGCTCCAGACGGCTGTTATGATGGGAAAAATTTACGCCAACGACTATAATTTCACGCCGACCATGATTAGAGACAATGTAAAAGCGCGAACTTGGCATCCCATTGATCCAAAACCATTGGAAACCATAAAAAAAGCGCTATGCCAAGTTTGTCTCTATGGAACAGCTTCAAGATCATGCAATACACACTATGGAATCTCTGGAAAAACTGGATCATCCCAGGTCAGAAAAATAAAAACTGAAGAAGCCGGCGTTAATCAGAAAAAATTTGATTGGAAATTGCGCGATCACGCCTTTTTTGTTGGATGCGCTCCCCATAATGCTCCCCGATATGTTGTGGCCGTTTTAATCGAGCACGGCGGAGGTGGTGGCGCAGTAGCCGCTCCCATAGCTCGCAAAGTATTCGACAAGCTTATGGAAAAGCAAAGATGAAAATTAGCGGCCAAAAATCTCATTTTCTCTTCCCGAGTGAATTTAATATACTGTTCTTTATCGTATTTTGCCTACTAATTGCAAGTTTCCTTGGGCAATACAGCGCCTTTAACGGAGAGTTTGATGGGTTTGTGCAGAAACATTTGATGCGGATCATAGTCGGCCTGGTCATAATGCTAGGAATGTATTTTATTAATTTTAAGATTTGGAGCAATTTTGCCTATGTGTTCTATGCTTTTACTTTTGTATCTCTGGTTATTGTGGACATATTAGGAAGCATAAAGTTAGGAGCGCAGCGCTGGATCGATCTTCATTTTTTTACCTTTCAGCCGTCGGAGTTAATGAAATTGGCGCTGATACTCGCGCTGGCGCGATATTATTCTGTTCTTTCTCTACTAGAAATAAGAGAACCTAAAAATCACATTTCTCCGCTTATCTTGACATTGTTGCCGTCGATATTGGTGCTGAAGCAGCCGGATCTTGGCACCGCAGGCATACTCTTCTGCGTCGGACTTGGCATGATATTTTTATCCGGCTTTCCCCTTAAAATATTCGGAATATTAATCGTTACCGGATTGCTGCTCTGTCCATTTGGCTGGTTCTTTCTATACGACTATCAGAAAAAACGCATATTAAGCTTTCTGGACCCCAACAGCGATCCGCTGGGCGCCGGCTATCATGTTCTGCAGTCCAAAATTGCCATAGGATCTGGCCACCTATTCGGAAGAGGATTCCTCCGGGGCAGTCAGAGCAAATTAAATTTTTTGCCTGAAAAAAATACGGATTTCATATTTACCACCATGGCGGAAGAGATAGGCTTTCTGGGAGCATTTTTGATCATTTTTCTGTTTTTTGCGCTTACCATTTATTTTTTCTGGGCAGCATCTGAATCCAGAAGACCATTCCCATGGCTACTGTGCCATGGACTGGGCATGCTGCTGTTTTTGCACGTTTTTGTGAACATTGCCATGGTAATGGGAATCGTTCCGGCAGTTGGCATCCCTCTGCCATTTTTATCCTACGGCGGAAGCTCGCTGATTACATTCATGATTAGTTGCGGATTGATCATGTCCGCTCTATCCTACAGGAGACAACATGCCGATGTGTAAGAAATTGGCGTTCCGCCAGTGACAAGTACATTTCACCTTGCAAATGCCAAGAAAATGCTCTAATAATTATCCCTATGCAGAAAGAGGATAGAATTGTGCTTGCAGTTGTGAAAGCCAGTGGGAAGCAATATAAGGTAGCCGTAGGGGACTTCATGTCCGTGGAAAAGCTTGCCGGAGAAATCGGAGCTAAGATCGAATTTAGCGACGTTTTAATGATCGAAGACAATGGAGAAGTGAAGGTAGGAACGCCGCTTGTTTCTGGAGCCACGGTAACAGCAAGCGTTGTAGATCAAAAAAAACGAAAAACCGTTTTGATTTTCAAAAAAAGTCGTCGCAAGAATTATCGCCGAAAGAACGGTCATCGTCAGCCGGTTACCATTCTAAAAGTTGAAAATATTAGGCATTAGGAGGAGAAAAAATGGCCACAAAAAAAGCCGGAGGCAGTTCCAGGAACGGCCGCGATTCCGAAAGCAAACGGTTGGGAGTAAAGCGCTTCGGCGGGCAGTTTGTGCTGGCCGGCAGCATCATTGTTAGGCAGCGAGGCACCAAAATTCATCCTGGCTGCAATGTTGGATTGGGACGCGATCATACATTATTCGCAATGGCGACTGGAACAGTTAAATTTTTAAAAAATTCCAGCGGAAGAAGCGTAGTAGCCGTCATAGTCGGCAGATGACTTGTAATACTACACGTATTTGTTGTAAAATTCTGTGCTTAGGGCAGCGTGAGGTTTTCGCATGGATAGATTGTCTTTGTTTAGTAGTCCGTTATTCCTTGGATTTGATCATTTCGAAAGGTTGGTGGACTCGCTTTCTAAAGCTCAGGAGGACTCTTACCCTCCCTACAATATTGAGCAAATAGGAGAATGTGGCTTTCGCATTACCTTGGCGTTGGCTGGCTTTAGAAAAGAGAACATTCAAATATCGCAGGAAAACAATCAATTAACTATTAAGGGAAAACAAGAAGCCAATCCAAACGCTGTTTACGTCTACAGAGGCATAGCAAGTCGTCAGTTTGCAAAAACTTTTGTGCTCGCAGACGGCGTTGAAGTTAAAAGCGCCGATTTTGACAACGGTCTATTGCATTTGAATCTTCTGCGCAAAAGGAATGAAGGGAATGTGCGCATCATAGAAATAGCTTCAGCGCCAATTTCGAAAACTCAACAGATAGAAGATTGCAGCTCAATTACGAAGATATAAGAGCAGTGAACATATCCGTCAAAAAATCCCTTTGCTACTTGCTTTTTTTAGCATCATGTTCTCCGAGGACTCAGAACCATGACAATAAAGACCTGACATCTACTACGTTCTTAGATTATGCGGCTTCCTATCATGTAAGTGACATATCTCTTGCAGAATTTGAGAGAGTGAGCAGAATGGATGGGAACTCGTCCGGAATCAATCCTCATGCTAAAGCGCTTAAAAGCATAGAAGACAACGCCTCCATGGTTATAGCTGAAAAACTTGGAGCCCAACCGGAGCAAATTTTATTCACAAGCTCGGCCACCATTTCCAATAACATAGCAATTTTAGGCGTTGCCCATAAAAATCCAGGATGCCATCTTATTACTTCCAAAATAGAGCATAAAAGTGTGTTAAATATTTTTAACCGTTTGGAAAACAACGGATATTCTGCAACATATCTGAATGTCGATCGCTATGGCAATATAAATTTAGATCAATTGCGAAGGAGTATTCGCCCTGATACCAAGCTGATCTCCATACAAACTTTAAATAGCGAGATAGGCGTAATCCAAAACATAAACGCCATCGGGCAAATAGCCAAAGATCATGGCGTTCTGTTTCATTCAGATGGCGCTCAGGCCTTTGGTAAGTACGACATAAATGTTGAGAAAGCCAATCTAGATTTTCTCACCATATCAGGCCACAAAATAGGAGCGCCCAAAGGGATAGCCGCTTTATATATTCGTGACCGCAGTAAAATGCAGCCCATATTTTTTGGATCCGGAGATAATTTATTTCCGGGAACAAAATCAACGGCTTTAATAGCTGCGCTAGCAGCTACGGTGAGCAATTGTCACTTTGATAGGGCAAAAATTGATCGTAATTTCTATCTGCTGATTTCCAAACTTTTGCTAATGGATGACATTTACATCAATTCTCTACTCCCATCGCACATAGTTTCCATCTCCATCGGAGGCGTTCTGCTTAAAGATGTGCTGGAACGCATGAGAGAGTATTCCTTCTCCGCCGGCTGCTCTTGTATCGGCCAAGGCACATCCAATGTAATCCTGGCCATTGATCCCCAAAAGAAATTGCCATCCTGCACTCTTAGAATTAGTTTTTCGGACAGCGTATATCCGGCAGACCTAATTAATTTTGCCGAAAAGCTAAAAATAACTGTTGAGCAGCTTCGTAAAGAAAAAAACATTGCTCCTGGGTGCTCAGTAGACAAGCAAAAACAAAAAGATCTGAATCAACGGTTGCAGGAGATACAAGAGCTGTTAAACCTACCAAAACAGAGCGAATGATCTACGCAGACGTTGTTCATTATTTGAAAAATCAGAAAAAATCTAAGTATGACGCGCTGAGGCAAGCCATACCCTATGAGGATATGGTTTCTTCTCTTGAGGATCCACATAAACTGAAATACATGAATTATATCAAAAAGGCCTATGCAGCTATGGATCTAAATATTGATCCGTCAAAGGTTATAGTTGTAGCCGGTACAAATGGAAAGGGCAGCGTCTGCGCAACGCTGCAAACGTTACTCATGGCCGCTGGAAAAAATGTCGGCTTTTTTTCATCTCCACACTTTTTAAAAGTAAACGAACGAATCAAATTCAACGGAAAAGACATCTCCGACGATGATTTTTGCCGTGTTTTTTTAGCCGTGCGAAAAAAGGTGACAACTTCTTGCGAAGAAGCGGAAGATCTGACACTGAGCTTTTTCGAATACATCACAGCCATGGCCGTCTATTATTTTTTTGATACGCATAGGGAAAATATAGATTACGCCATTCTAGAAGTCGGACTTGGAGGAGCTCTTGACTCCACAAATGCCATACCGCACGCCACCAGCGTCATTGCCAAACTTGGATTAGATCACGAGTCTGTTCTTGGACGCAATCTGCCTGAAATTGCAGTCAATAAATTCGGAATTATCGCGCCTCGCAACAACGTATTTCACATGAAATTTGATAGCGCAGAGGTTAGCCTATTGTTTGAGAAATGCATCCGAGAGCTACACTGCAACGCCATAGAAGCGCATGCATGCAGCATGCTGATAGATAAATCAAAAAAATACCCTACATTTGGCATACGAACGCCATTTGGTGATTTTCCTATGAATATGCAAGGGATGCGGGCTGTCGAAAATACAGCGCTAGCTATCACGGTGTTTGATAATCTGGAGCCCAATGCCGCAAAGTTTCTATCCGCCGTTAAGAATGTAAACTGGCCAGGACGCATGGAAAAAATTCACCATAAAAATCGAGACATTTTTCTGTCTGGAGACCATAATCCCCAGGGCATTGAAAGTTTGTTGGAAATTTTAAGTCATTATAAATTTAGGGAAATACATTTTGTAGTTGGTATTTGCAGCGATAAAAACCACCTAAAAATGCTACAAAAATTAATGACTTTAAAAAATTCTCACTTGTATCTTACGGAAACCCCTCTTAAAACTCTTCCTCTGAAATGCTACGACAAAAATTTTCTAGAACTAGCGCAATTCGCATCTCCGAATCCGCTCGAAGCCTTTAATGCCGCCGTTCTCAATGCCAAAAGCGATGATTTATTGGTGGTTACCGGATCATTGTACTTAATTTCCAGAATTCTTCGAGAAATTTTCCCCGGCAAATGTCTTTTGGAAACAAGCCGCATTTAGGCTTCTCCAGGCAGTTTAAAAATCCAATTCCTGATAATGAGCAGGAGGCGTAACATTCGGGACCCTATCAGCTAGAATCTCTCGAAACGATGGCCGCGATTTTACCCTCATGTACCACTCCTTCACATTCGGGTGGCTGTCCCACTCCACAGAGTTGACGTAATCAACACAGGAAATTTGAGCTGCTGCCGAAATGTCAGCCAAAGTAAACTCCTCTCCGGCAAGCCAATTTCTGCGATCCGTGAGCCATGATATATAGTCGAGGTATTTTCTGATGGCGCCATTACCTTTCCTGATGCTTGCAGAATCCGGAGATGAATTATCAACGTATTTTTTTATCACCTTTTCGAATACGACGTTTTGAGTAACCTCAGCGAAAAACATTTCATTAAATAGCGCCATGATTCTACGAGTTTCTGCTTTCTCCTTCTGGGTAATTCGCAGCAATGTGTTGGATCTATAATGCTGCTCTAGATGCTCTACTATGGCATACCACCCTTCCAAAACAGTGCCATCCATATCAATCAAAGCCGGAAGATCTGAAAAAACATGATTCTGCGAAAATATTTTTTTCCTATCCCATGGAATATCTACGATTAATTCATGATCCAAAGATTTTTCTTTCATATGGATACGCGCCAATCGCCCGAAAGGACAAAGAGGATAATGATACAATTCACGCATTGATTTCACATAGCCAGCAACAGTTGCTCCACTCTAACTTCATTTAAAAAAAATCTCAAGAAAGTCTTAATCGTCATAAGTACATTCGGCGATCAATCCAAGAATGGAGACGATATTTGACATAAAATTGCTTAAATGTTATACTGTTTTTCGGTTAATTGGAATGGGAAAAAATGATCAGAAAAATATTATTTAGCATAGCTATTCCGATGTTTCTGGTATTTTCTGTAGATGGGATATACCCTGATGACTCGTCTATTTATTGTATGACGAGTGATGGTGTTAAAGCGCGTTTTAATCTAGCGAACATTTTCACCAAAGGCTCGAAATTGGAAGATTGTGGAAAGGATCTTGCAAATCTTCCGAAAGACACTAGACTTTTAATATACTCGTCATGCCACAGCGGAGCTTTTGGAGGCATTAAAATTTTGCTTGAGACGCCAAACAATGATTTCAACCGATACCCTGGCCTTATTGTGCCGAACGGCATATTATGCTCGGATTTTCTCAGTGATATACAGAGACCAGGTACTGTTGATTCGGTTTTTCTTATATCTAATAAAGAATGCGAAGAAGAAAAGAAAAAAACTTTTGATGAAATCGATCCACGTTCACTCAAAAATCTTCATATTATATTTTATATTTCTGGACCCAAAAAATGAGGAATATATACTCAATCACGATGAGATTTTGGACTTGAAGGGCTACAATTGCCGTGAATTTTCACATTCAAAATCCAACTTATTAACGCGAATGAGTATAGCCCCCCCCCCCCCCCTTCGCAACCTGTAGAATAAATGCTATTGTACAGTCGTCTACTTCGGACAGTTATCATATCAATCGTTTGTATTTATAGTATTTTTGTGGCTGTATCTCTTCTTTATTCCCGAATATATGCAATTTTATGAAACAGCCGTGGCATGCTATGCAGGAAAGACGATGAGCTCAGTAGGGTTTTCTTTGGTAGGAAAGCGCGGCAACTCTACTAGCCTTGGGGATGCATGCTACTTTGACACGAGCGAACCCTTTTGCTTTGAAGCCAAGGATTTTGGCCGCACGTTGAGACACATCTATTATGCGATGATTAGTCTTCGCGAATGGACCGCGATCGTTAATCAGCAACTGAATTTTTCTACCATTTTCTAAATTCTCCACCTCTACCACGGATGGTAACGGTAACGTTCTATGAGCTGCCGTGAGCTTATCTTTGTCGAATTTTATTCCAGTTGCAGTTGGAAGGCCTTGGCAATCGTATCCATACCAACTCGCTTCTCCAATTGCTGCATATTTGTAATGTACCTGCGGATAATACATGACGCCGCTTATCATGTATGGTCTTTCGCTGCCGTGATGCCAATATTTTCCCTCTCTATACTCAGACCCAGCTGAACAGGCTCCCAACAAAATTAGTGGTATATAGACTGGCAATCCTTTCCAACAGCGGCTTAATATGCGCAGTTCAAAAAGCGATGAACTTCTAAAAAAATCTGCTATCATTGTTGGCCAACTTCCCCGAAACGAATTGGAGAACGTTCTTTGCCCAAAAAAACGATGAAAGATTATATCTTCGACGTAAAATTGAACATTACCAAGCATTCTATTGCAAAGTTACCCAAAAGAAAATCCGCTTTAACGGATTCTCGTACTTTTTTTAGAGAAGCGAAAATTAGCAGCCGCCTTCCCAGCGACAACTTTCCGTCAATGAGTCGACGGGTTCGGCGAAAATTCACGCCTGAAAAAACTATAGATTTGCATGGATTAACTGTAGATGAGGCGTTTCCTGTGCTGCTAGGCTTTTTTGCTCAATGTCAGATGAACGGAATAAGAAAAATAATTGTGATAACCGGAGGAAACTCCATGAAGAAGTCGGTTTTGCGGGATTCTTTTCGGCAATGGGCAGAAGATTCATTTGGAAGCTACATAGCCGACTATTCTCAATCCGATATACGGCACGGAGGTCAGGGAGCTTTCTACGTTTTACTCAAAAAAAACAAATACTAAAAAACATGCTGCGGTGAACAAAAGTGTTTCCTGATGTGTTTCGGCAACAGTTCGCGCTTCCATTTAACAGTGGCAGTTGTTTTATCTATAAAATTTATATAGCTTTCATTTTATTTGTGGAGAATGATATGAAAAAAACAGCATTTGCATCAGCGCTAGCAGCAGCTTTTGCGGGCACAGTTTCTGCTAATGATGTTGATGAAGCCTATGGCAGTGATCTTTGGAACGGCATTTTCTTCGGAATAGGCATTGGCGGCACTGTTTCTTCCAAGGACACATTTAAGTCGCTGGAGAATGGCCACGAAACATCAAAAAATAGCGATCGTTTTGATGGAAGAATATCTCTGGGATCGGGAAAAGTTATGTCAGCCTACCCGGTATATCTTGGTGGAGAACTATCGGTTGATTTTGCAAAAACCAAAAATTCTAGTCAGAATTTTGATAGCAGAGACATAAGGCTTCGCAACAACGGAATAGCGCCGTCATTGTGCTTTCGTATCGGGTATGTAACCGCTTCTAGTACATTGTTTTTCGTGAAAGCCGGAGCCGTTTACGGCAAATCTGTGGTAGAATACGACGGCTGGAGGCTAACCAATGCGAGACTAGCTCCTATTATTGCGCTGGGCGTAGAGAAAGGGTTGAGCAAGAAGATTACGTTTCGCGGAGACCTAGAGTATAGATTGAAAAACACAAAAAAGAACGATCGCTACGAGCTGGAGCGCGGTCACGCGGTGGCTCTCAAATGTTTGTTCGTATACCACGTAAAGTACTAATGTAAATCAAAGGATAACAAAATGGGGCGCCCGCAAGGAGCGCCCCAATTTGTATCCGCAGCCTAAATAACACGCATTCTTTCAACTAGTTTGCTGCGTCATTTGTCACTATTGGCAGTGATTTTTAGAAATTGTTTGTTTAGACCAGAAACCGCATAAAACCACAGTATTAGAATGACAACAAATACGAGCGCAATAACCGATGCTAATTCTACCAAGCTAGAGCCGATGAACAGCACATTCAGCAGCAAAAACTGTATAGCGGCGCCTCCTGACTTTCCAGCTCTACCGCCAATCACTTCCACAGCGGCTTTACCTTTTGATTTTAATTCATCATCCAAGGGGATATAGCTCATTTCCTTGGTGGAATCGAACAGGGAGTACTTCGTACCCTTGCCAAGCATATTCTGTAATAAACCAACGGACGTTATTACTCCAAGAACCGTTAACCCACCAACCGAATCAATCAGCGGCGTTAGAGCATCTTTGTATATTATACACCCAAAGAAGATTAATCCAGTCGCGAATATCATTAGAGGCGTAATAATCGCCGCCGTAAACCAAGAACATCTTCGAAGAACATTGGCGCCCACCAGCATACATATTATGGCCGCAGCGCCAGTCCATATTTGTAGCCCACCCATAAAGCCGCTAAATTCAGCCTCTGTACGATACAATAGCTTTGCCTGTCCCTTCCACATAACCTCAACCAAGTTTATGCTCGTGCCATAACAAACAACCAGCAAAACTATGAGTCCCAGATACTTCGACCTAACAATGTATTTTAGACTCTCTCCCAAGTTCAGTTTCATCTTTGTCTTCTGTTTTTTTAGATCATCTGGATTGAAGAATCGCGGATCGGTGAGGATATAATTGTTTAGCCAATAGTAAATTCCCATGATTACCAGACACAACACAATAGCAATAATTAAAATCAAATCAATGTCCTTGATGGTTTTCAGGACTGTTCCGGAGATCATCAGCGCACTGTTGGCCACGAACCCAAACATGGAATAGAACCTTTTGGATTGCTTTAGCGAAGTAACGTCATTGGCAAAACGCCAAAACATGAGGCTAACCATAGCGCTACCCCAAAGCTCCGACATAACGTAAAAGGATGAAAACACCCAATTGCCAATTGGAATAAGCAGTTTCCTCCAAAAAGCGCTGGAAATAACGCCGGAAAAATCAATGCTTAAAAACTGACGGAGTGGGTATAAAACAAAAGTGAATAGCAAAAAATATCCAAGGAAAAATGTCACCACCATATAAAAAACTGAATTTTTAGAAAAAATGTTGGATAATTTAGAATAGGCCAGCATGAACAAGACCGCAGCCGGCAACACAAACCATAATTTCAACGTCGGAATCGCGTCTTCTCCCATATTAATGAACACAAGAGAGTCTTTTAGGCCTCTGAGCACACTGTAGTTAAATAGCATGCACATCATCATTATAGCCATGGGAAGAAATTTTTTGAGTTCCATAGAGTAAATTGGCCAGAATATTGACCTCCAACCTACAAATTCTTCTTCTTTCTCCTTTTTGTTAGCGAGCATTTGGTTCTCCAAGTTAATTTTAAAAAGCAGTCGACGATATCATATTATGAGAAAAAGAGCAAAAACATTGGCAATAGCTAGATGTGATGCCTATAAACATCGTCCATTCTCCTCTTTTGGAGCGCAAGAATCATGCCAACCATTAGAGCGGTCGCCAGCATAGACGAGCCCCCATAGCTCATGAAAGGTAGCGTCATTCCCTTAGTGGGAATCATATGTAATGTGGAGGCAATGTTTACGAAAGACTGCAGCCCAAACTGCGCCAATAATCCAACCGAAGCAAGAAGATTGAAGAGATTATTCTCCTTTAACGACTTCAGCATGCCATAAATCACGATAAATGCGATCAAAATGATCACAAATGTGCAGACAAAAAATCCAAACTCCTCTCCTAGCACTGCAAAAACAAAATCTGCATGAGCGTCTGGCACATACCTTTTTATGGTCCCCTCTCCTGGACCAACTCCCAAAAGCCCGCCATTGGCAAACGCTTCCAGTGATTTATTTATCTGATAGTGATCTCCTATTTCCGGATCTAAAAATCTATCAATTCTCGCTGTTACGTGCGGCAAAAACAGATAGGCCATAGCAAGGGCGCCTACTCCTGCCATAATAGCAGCCATCATAAAAATCACCGGCAAGCCATTTAGAAATAATTGTCCAAACCAAACGGATGTTACGATAATTATCATGCCTATATCAGGCTGCATGATTAAAAGTAGATCCAAAATTAATAGAAAAATGCTAGCGATAAATTTTCCTTTAAATTCAGGGTGTTCTCGCTGTTCCGCAAACATCCAGGCCGTAACTATGGCAAAAGCAGGTTTGGAAAGCTCTGACGGTTGTAATGAAAATCCAAAAATCGATATCCAACGGCGGCCCCCTTTAATTTCAACGCCGAAAAAAACGCTTGCCAGCAAAAGGAATAACGATCCAATCAGCAAAACCAATGAAAGTCGTTTAATATTCTTTTGGTCCAGAAGCGACACAAAAAAAATTATCGGCAGTGTTGGTATGGAGTACAGTAGATGACGTCTTAGAAAATAGGAAGTCTCGATGCCTATGCGATTAGCAATCATTGGCGTAGCGGCCATGGCAAGCAAAATTCCGAATATAATCATGATTAGAAATGAAAACAGCGTTACGCGATCTATAATCCACCACCAGCGACTGAAAATACGATCGTCTGATCTTGAAAAATCAATCATTGAGGCTCGACTTTTATGATTACATCTACTTTTTCGAACATTCTTTTTATCTTGGATTCAATGGATTGGGAGATGCTATTGGCTTCTCGCAGCGACATTTCCCCACTGACAATCACTCGAGATTCCACGTATTTTTTCATGCCAGCCGATCTGGTTTTCAAGATTTTTACGCTTTTTACGCCATCTGTAGATTCAACAATCTTCATGATTTGCTTCTGAATTTTCGTTGGCAACGCTTCGTCTATCAAATCCATAATAGCGTTTTTGATTACGGAAAATGCATTGTAGAGTACATATCCTCCAACCGTCATTCCACACAAAACGTCCACATACAAGAAAAATTGCGACAGTATCAAAGAAACAATAATGGAAATATTCATGAGAAAATCTGATAGATAATGCAACGAATCTCCCCGAATCAATAAAGATCCAGTTTTTACCACGACATATCTTTGAAAATACAATAAATTATAGACTGCTAAGCAGGAAATCACCATCACCAAAATGCCTAGTCCGGTATGAATTAATGGCTTTGGATCAAGAAATATCTCGTAGGCTTCGCGATACACCATAATTCCCGTGTAAACCAGCAACAGACATTGAAACAAAGCCACAATGCTTTCTACTTTTTCATGACCAAAATTGTGTTTTTTATCAAAATTTGTATCCGAAAATACCAGCGCATGGTAGGATAAAAAGGAAAAAAGCGCGTCTAGAATGGAATCCATGAGCGATGCTCTCATGGATACGGAGCTGGTGATTTTCAGAGCACAAAACTTGATAATGACAAGAAAAATAGACACTCCAACGCCAAACACAGCAGATTTTTTAGCAAGATCAACTTTGGAACAGCTACCAAAACATAGATCCAATAGCCGATTAAAAAGCTCAACATTTAGAAACATAATTAAAAACTCGCCCCAGGTTGCTTCTCAACACGACAAAACTTCCTCTCCGTATATATTAAAATTTGCACTCCTGCAAGTTTGGATTCATATTGCCAGTTACTTGGACATCTGATATTTTCGTACTTCGTATGTTTGCGGTCGTGGCGGAATGGGTAGACGCGTAGCGTTGAGGTCGCTATGGGGGAAACTCTGTGGAAGTTCGACTCTTCTCGACCGCACCATTTTTTATGAGAGAATGGAATGTAGTCATGAACACATTGATAATAATTCCAGCTCGCACTGCTTCTGTGCGGTTACCTAATAAAATGCTCGCTACCATCGGAGAGAAGCCATTGATTGCGCACACCTATGAAAACGTGGCAGCATCTCAGGCAGGAGACGTAATAGTCGCCTGCGACGGTGAAGAAATAGCAGACGTCATTCGGAAAGCTGGCGGAACGGCTGTTCTGACAGATCCGAGGCTTCCGTCCGGCACCGACAGGGTATTCGCTGCTCTAACTCAGTACGATACAACGAAAAAGTATCAGTTTATCATCAATGTACAGGGCGATATGCCCTTCATCTCACCGGAATTAGTTCGTACAGTTCGCACCATCGTTGAAGAATCAACCCATGATATGATCACGCTGGCTACCACCATAAAAGACGAAGCATACTTGCTTGACAACGTCGTAAAACCGGCAATCAGTTTCACTTCTCAAAATTGTGGGCAAGCTCTGTACTTCAGTCGATCTCCCATACCGCACGGCGGACCATACTTTCATCATGTTGGCATATATGGCTTTCGGCGAAAAACTCTCGAGAAATACGTATCGCTTCCCCCAAGTCCGCTGGAAAAAATAGAAAAACTAGAACAGCTGCGCATGTTAGAAAATCGTATGACCATCGGCGTTACGGTGATGGACCAAGCTCCGCCCATCAGCGTAGATACTCCGGATGATCTGGATTTGGCCAGGAAATTTCATGCAAGTTTATCGCATGGATGATGGCCATAGCATTATTCTGACTACAACAAGACGCAGGGCACAGGCTGAAGCGCTTGCCGAGAAGATATTGGAGCAAAAACTTGCAGCTTGCATTCAGATTCAGAAGACAAAGAGTTTTTACAGTTGGCATGAGAAAATAGAGCGTAGCGAAGAGTATCTCCTGCTCATAAAAACCAGAACAATTTTAGGGAGCAAACTTTCCGAATTCATTCGTCAAAATCATGATTATCAAATACCGGAAATAGTGCAGATTCCCATCAGCGATGGCTCTCCGGAGTATCTGAGCTGGATCAGCGCAGTAACCGATGATCTATCTCTTTGAGAATAGCCTCATTTTGCGAAAAATTATGCTTTCAGTATCGACTTTTTCATAAATAATTGCTAGTATTCATGTAGTTTTTCGTGAAGGAATATACATAAATGCTGAGCGGCTATATTGCGGCGGTTGTTACTCCGTTTAAGAACGGAAAACTTGATTTGCCCTCCTTCGAAAAATATATAAATCATGTGATGAGCCAAGGAGTTTCCGGCGTTGTGATCTGCGGATCAACCGGTGAATCTTTAGCTCTTTCGCTTCAGGAAAAAATAGAGCTTCTGCGCGTTGCTTACGAAGTGATCGATGGAAAAATCGAGATAATTTGCGGCGTTATAGAGCCCATAACACTTAATTGCTTAGAACTCATGGAAAAAGCTGAAAAATTCTCCGATTATTTTCTCTGTATCTCTCCATTTTATGTAAAGGCATCCGGCGACCAGATTTTTCATCACTTTAAAATTCTCAGCGAAAGTACAGACAAAGAAATAATTATCTACAATAATCCAGAAAGGGCTGGCATTGATATCGATTTCGATATGCTCCAAAAACTGTGTAATCTGAAAAACATTGTCGCCATCAAGGAATGCTCCACGAACTTGTCTAAGTATGCGCCTAAATATATGCATTTAAAAGAAAAATTTAGCTTTCTTGCTGGAAATGACGAACTGGTCTGCGCTGCTCTAGCCATGGGCGCATCTGGAGCTATTTCGGTCAGCGCAAATGTGGCCGCGAATCTATGTCTAAAGATGTACAAATCATTTCAGCAGAAAGATTTAGAACGTTTCGGAGTTTTGAGAGATGTTCTTGCGCCATTGCACGAACTAATATTTACAGAGCCAAGTCCCGCCTCGATAAAATATCTGCTAAGTAAATTTGGATTTATGCAGAATGAGTTGCGCGCTCCCCTAACGCCCATAAGCAAAGCACTGGAGGCACGAATCGACGCCTACATAGCAAAAATCGATCTTGTTTGAAAATGCCACAATATAAAGAAATTGGCTACAATCGCCGAGCAAATTACGACTACAATATTCTTGAGAAAATGGAAGCAGGAATTATGTTGCTGGGCAGCGAAGTTAAATCTCTTCGTTTGCACAGGGTAAATTTGTCAGATGCCTACGCAGGTTTATCCCGAAATGGAGAAGTATTCCTCTATAAGATGCACATTGCAGAATATGCAATGGCCAATCGCCGCAATCATGATCCATTGAGAACTAGAAAATTGCTTCTACGCAAAAAGCAAATTCTTAAATTAATAGGACAATTAAAAAAGGGCGGCCACACTCTGGTGCCCATCAGCATATATTTCAACGAAAGTGGATTTGTAAAAATCTCACTGGGACTTGGAAAAGGTAAAACAAACATAGATAAAAGGGAAAAAATAAAAGAGCGCGACTGGAATCGCGAGAAATTAAGATTAATTAAAGGCAAATCTACTCGTGGTTAGACATTTGTAGCGTCCGGAGTGCTGGAGCATGCTTGGCTGACTCGTCGCGATCCAGCAGTTCAATAACTGCAACTGGAGCTGCGTCTCCGGAACGAAAACCGCATTTTACAATTCGCGTATAGCCGCCATCTCTCTTCATATAGCGTTCCGCCAACGGACCAAATACCTTAGATACTAAACTTTCATCCCTTAGTTTTGCAAACAAATTCCTTCGGTGAGCAACGGATGATTTTTTCCCGAGAGTTATCATCTTCTCCACATAGGATCTTAAATCCTTTGCCTTGGGAAGAGTTGTGACTATTTGCTCATATTTCAACAATGCTTTCGCAAGACTATTGAACAACGCCATTCGCTGAGACGTTCTCCGATTAAACTTCCTACCGCTAATTCTATGGCGCATCGTAAATCCCTCTAAAATTTATCATGTGTTTTTTTGATGGCATCTTCCACGTTATCCAAAGGCCAACCATTAACCTGCATACCCAAACAAAGTCCCATTTGCAAAAGAACTTCCTTAATTTCATTCAACGACTTTCTTCCAAAATTAGGAGTATGCAGCATATCGCCCTCGGTTTTCTGTACAAGATCTCCTATGTAAACAATGTTATCGCTCTTCAAACAATTCATGGAACGGACAGAAAGCTCCAAATCATCAATTTTTTTCAACAAATTAGGGTTGAACGGCAGAGCGCGCTCGCTCTCTATCTGAGCTTCTTCAATGTCATCCTCAAAATTAATGAACTTCTGAAGCTGATCCTGCAAAATCTTCGCCGACATAGCCACTGCATCTTCCGGAGAAACTGATCCATCAGTCTCCACCTCCAAAATCAGCTTATCGTAGTCTGTTGCTTGCCCGACACGCGTGTTTTCCACTTTATAAGCAACCTTTTTAACCGGATTAAATATGGAATCGATAAATAGCGTCCCTATAGGAGCATTCTCTGTTCTATTTTGAGTGCCTGGCACATAGCCACGCCCCACTGCCACGCTCATTTCCATGCTGAAACTCACATTTTTACTGACGGTGCAAATGTAGTGACTCGGATTTAAAATCTCAATCCCAGATCCAAGCTCAAAGTTTCCGGCAGTTACTTCGCAGGGACCGGTGACATTAACCTTCATTTTTCTGGGAGTATCGCTCTCCAATTTTAGCGGTATAGACTTAACATTAAGGATAATATCGGTAACATCCTCAGTAACGCCTGGAATCGTGGAAAACTCGTGTAGAACTCCGTCAATACGAATAGAAGTAACCGCCGCCCCCTTCAGCGAAGAGAGTAAAACTCTGCGCAGAGAGTTGCCGAGAGTTACCCCGAATCCTCTTTCCAAAGGCTCGGCAACCATAGTCGCAATGCGCGCCATCGTGGCTCCGGAATCGGATTCAACGCCATCAACTTGAAGCTTATAGGGCTTAATCAGGTCCTGCCATTGTTTTTGAATCACTGTAACCTCTTCTATTTATTACACTCTACGACGTTTTGGTGGTCTGCACCCGTTATGCGGGATCGGAGTTACATCCCTGATGGAACCAACGATCAACCCTAAAGACTGAAAAGTCCTTAAGGCTGACTCTCTTCCGGCTCCTGGTCCCAGTATTTCCACATTTACTTCCTTCATGCCGTGTTCGATGGCTTTGGAGGCTGCCTTTTCCGCCGCCACCTGAGCCGCATAGGGAGTGGACTTGCGAGATCCCTTGAAACCCAAGCTTCCAGCAGAACTCCATACGATAGTATTACCGTGTAAATCCGTAACCGTAACCATGGTATTGTTGAAGGTCGCATTAATGTGGACGATACCGGACGTCACATTCTTGCGGTCTTTTTTTCTTAGTTTCTGAGATCCTTTGTAAGCCATAATGTCTTTCCTACTTCGTTACTTTCTTCTTGCCAGGAATTGCCCTGGCCTTCCCTTTGCGCGTACGAGCATTGGTATGCGTTCTCTGACCATGAACCGGAAGTCCCTTCCTGTGCCTCAAACCACGATAACAGCCAAGATCCATAAGTCTTTTAATGTTCATGGATACAACACGGCGAAGATCTCCCTCCACCTGATAATCCCTATCAATCACCTCGCGAATTCTCAGCGCCTCTTCTTCCGTGAGTTCAAAAACTCTCTTGGAATCCGGTATACCAACCTCTTTGCATATGCGACCCGAGCGCGCCGGACCTACGCCGTAGATATACCTCAATGCGAATTCAACTCTTTTTTTATCTGGTAAATTAACGCCAGCTATACGAGCCACAGGTTATCTCCTTCTTTCAATACCAAAGCTACCCAAAAGTTTATCCACGTTCTGCGCCACCTCATCGGGTGCTCCGTCGCCGGAAACCCTGACCAATCTATCGCTATAATAGCCGGAAACCGGGAGAGTTTCCTCCTCATATTTTTTTAATCTTTCCCTGACAGTTGCCTCTTCATCATCTTTTCTTTTTATTAAGTCTCCTCCACAGGAACAGACACTTCTGCCATCTATTGGGCCATAAGTGTTCCCACATTTGGAGCAAACCAACCGCTGGGACAACCTAGAAATAAGTGCTTCCCTATCAATGCTAATTTCTATAACGCGTATCAAAGCCTTTAACTTTCCGAACATCATGGCATCAAGAACTTCAGCCTGATGCTTTGTCCTTGGATATCCATCTAAAACCACAAGACCCTCAGCGACAGCTCCAGTAAGATTTTTTTCCACGATTTCACTGACTATATCATCACCAACTAGCCCACCAGACGCCACAATCTCCTTAACTTTCAATCCGATATCAGTCCCTCTTTGTATCTCGTTTCTTAACAAATTTCCAGTGGAAAAATGACAAACTTCATATTTGTCTTTTAGATGCTGCGCTATGGTGCCCTTCCCCGCTCCCGGAGCTCCCAAAAGAATTATTATTGAGGACAATTTTTGGGTCATTTTTTCCTCTTTTCCATCTTTTTTAGCACTCCCCTATACTGATGCGAGAGGAGATGTGTATAGATCTGCGATATGGTATCAATGGTAACACCAACTATAATCAAAATCCCAGTTCCACCAAATATAAAATGAACTCCGAACTTTGCATTCATGATATCCGGCAAAATGCACACAAATGCCATATACAAGGCTCCCACCGTGGTCAATCTAGTCAAAATATAATCCAAATAATCTGCAGTTGCCTGTCCGGGACGTACGCCAGGAATAAAACCGCCGGCCTTCTTTAGATTGTCCGCCGTTTCCGTTGGATTAAAAACCACTGCCGTATAGAAAAACGAGAAGAACATTATTATCACTACTAAAATTATCGAAAATAAAATGCCGCCACGACTGAAAAACATTATGAACGAGCTCAGAAGCTCATTGTCCGAATCTTTCACAAAATTCGCCAACATCAACGGCAAAGACAGTAACGAATAGGCAAAAATCGGAGGAATCACACCGGCAGAGTTGATTTTCAACGGTAAATGATTGGAGTCCATATTTTGTCCCTGAGCCACCATAGCGTGCCTTTGGGGATAGTTAATGGTAACGCGCCGCTGGGCTCTCTCCATAAATACAACAAACACAATCACGGCAATAGCCACGGCAAATATTGTTATGACAGCGAATATCGAAAGCGCGCCGGCTTTCCCCAACTCAAAAATGTTCGCAATGCTGGCCGGCATATTGGCAACTATACCTGCGAAAATCAGCAAAGAAGATCCATTACCAACTCCCCGAGAAGTAACCTGTTCTCCGAGCCAAACAAGAAAGAGCGTGCCGCAAACCAAAGAGGGAACAGCTATTACCGGAAATATGCTGCCAATAACAACGGGACTCCCCTGTATGTTCATCAAAAATAAGCTAATGCCATAGGCCTGAAAACTAGCAACGAAAATCGTTAGATATCTGGTGTATTGGTGAATTCTTTTCCTACCAGACTCTCCTTCCTTTTTGAGGGCTTCCAGCGCTGGAGAAACCATGGTAAATAATTGAATAATAATACTGGATGAAATATACGGCATTAGGTTCAGAGCAAAAACCGTCATGCGGCTCAATGCCCCACCGGAAAACATGTTAAACATTCCCAAAATTCCGCCGCCAGCCATATGCCGCCGAGCTAGATCTTCAATAATTAGCGGATCAAGTCCCGGAAGCGGCACATAGGTGCCAATCCTGTAGACAAAAAGAGCCATTAAGGTAAAAAGAAGCCTCTTCTTCAAATCAGAAGCCTTCGAAAACGTTTCTAAACTTAAACTTTGAGTAAAATTACCGTTAGCCATACAATAACCTACACTATATGCACTTTTCCGCCGATGGCTTCAACTGCGCTCAACGCAGCTCCAGAAGCGTATCCAACGGAAATATTAAGCGCAACCTTTAGTTCTCCCTTAGCGAGCAAACGGACACTTTCCGCAGTTTTTCTGACTACGCCAATCTTCTTTAGAAATTCTATATTTACTTCCTTTTCCGCAGATATAACATTCGCGTCGCATAATTTCTGCAAATCAACGAGATTAACATAGGCAATGAGGGATTTGTTCTGCCGAGAATTGAAACCTCTTTTCGGCAATCTACGAAAGATCGGCATCTGTCCGCCCTCAAACCAGCTTACCGCGCCGCGCCCAGAACGAGCCTTGCCGCCCTTATGGCCGTAGGAGCTTGTTTTTCCGCAACCGGAACCAATTCCTCTTCCCAGAGCCTTTTTGTCTATCCCATGGCGGGCCTTAAGATTATTTAAGCCGAAAGCGCTCACTTGCCATCCTCCACTCTCACCAGATGAGAAACCTTCTTAATAAGGCCTCGCACACAACCATTATCCGGCAATGATACTTTCCTGCCGATTTTTCCCAATCCCAACGCTTTTAAACTCTGGACTTGAGATTTCTCACATCTGGCTTGACTGCCAGTTTGAACAACGCACAAATTGCAAATTTTTGACTTAGCCATATGCAGCACCCTTTACTTTAGCGAACTACGACGAGAGGTAATTTCATTGATTTTTTTCCCTCGTTTGTTGGCAATATATTTCGGAGAAGCCACGGAATTCAACGCATCAAAAGTGGCTCTAACCATGTTGTGCGGGTTCGTTGTGCCTAAACATTTACTGACTACGTCCTGCATGCCCAAAGCCTCAAAAACAGATCTCATAGCGCCACCGGCGATGATGCCAGTACCGGATACAGCAGACCGCAGCACAACTCTGCCGGCGCCAAATCTTCCTTGGGAATCGTGGTGTAAGGTGCGCCCTTCCCGCATTGGAATTCTAAGCATGAATCTTTTGGCTCTTTCCGAAGCTTTCTTCACGGCATCCGCAACTTCGCGCGCCTTTCCATTGGCGTAGCCGACCCTACCTTTTCCGTCACCGACTATCACCAAAGCTGAAAACGAAAACCTCTTACCGCCCTTTACTACTTTGGCGACTCGGTTTATTGCCACAAGTTTTTCTATATAAGCTGTTTCTTCACGACTCATAAAATCTTCCTCTAAAACAGTAATCCACCGCCGCGAGCGCCGTCGGCCAAAGCCTTCACTCTCCCGTGATAGTTGCAACCCCCTCGATCAAAAACCACCTCTTTTACTCCTGTCTTCAGAGCTCTTTCGGCAATCATGGCGCCAACTTTTGTGGCAGCGTCCTGATTGGAGGTTTTATCACTCTCGCCAAAATCTTTGTCCATTGTGGAGGCAGAGCACAAAGTCTTCCCAAAGCTATCGTCAATTATCTGAGCATAAATATGACGTTCGGACCTAAAAACCGAAAGCCTAGGCTTTCCGAAGGACTTGATTCTTGCTCTGTGGCGAATCCTTTTGGCCCTGCGCCTAAAAGCATCACTAAATCTGGACATAATTACTTCTTCTTTCCTTCTTTGCGATACACATATTGCCCCTCAATGATCACTCCCTTGCCCTTGTACGGCTCCGGAGTTCTATATCTCTGAAGTTTCTTTACAACTTCGCCAACTCGTTGCTTGTTCATGCCCGAAACGGCAATTACGGTTGGAGACTCGCAGACAATATTCAAATCACTGGGAATCTCAAAAGTTATATCGTGGCTATAGCCCAACTGCATCACTAAATTTTTTTCCCGAACGGAAGCTTTATAGCCAACGCCCACAAGATTTATCTTTTTTACGAAATTCGTCGACAAACCTTCCACTGCTTTGGAAACAATGGCGCGGCAAGTTCCCCACATCGATCTGGAAACTTTACCATCATCGGAGGGCCTAAATATAATTTTGCTATCCGCAATTTCCATCTTTACAGCGCTGTGCACTTTGAACTCAAAGCTGCCATTTTTACCTTTGCCGCTCAGCAAACCATCCTGGAAATCTATTACGACCCCAGCTGGTATGCTGATGGGATGTTTTCCAACTCTCGACATTATCTAGAACACCCTACATAAAACTTCGCCGCCAACATTGCTCTCTTTAGCTTCAGAATCTGACATAACGCCTCTGGATGTTGACAGCACATAAATACCAAATCCATTGTGCACTGAACCGATCTTTTTAAGCTTGGAATACACGCGACGACTAGGTTTGGACACCTTATCTAGCTCCTTGATCACAGATTTTCCATCATAATACCTCAAGCTTACCCGCAACACACTGCGACCTTCCTGTTTCATCTCTTCGAAACCATTGATATATCCCTCCTTCTCCAGAACTCGCAGGATCCCTGCCTTAATCCGGGACGAAGGAACTTCAACACTCTCGAAATACCGCCGACTAGCATTCTTAAGCCTAGCTAACATATCTGAAATTGGATCCGTCATCATAGTCTCAATTCTCCATCACCAACTTGCTTTATAAACACCAGGGATTAGCCCCTCGGCAGCCATTTCTCTCAGCATAATACGGGAAATGTTGAATTTCCTATATACGCCACGAGCTCTTCCGGTGATCAAACACCGATTTCTAATTCTTGTGGAGGATGACGTTCTCGGCATGGCAGCCAGCTTCAATTGAGCCGAAAAACGCTCTTCTGGAGCTGCATTTCTGTCCATAATTAAAGCCTTCAGCTGCGCGCGCTGAATCTCTTTTGCCTTCACCCTTCGGCGAATTCTTTTGGCGGATTCGATACTACTCTTACGAGCCATTTCTTTCTATCTCCTCAAGCAACAAACGGAAAATTAAATGCCTTCAGCAACGCTGCAGCATAGACATCATTTCCGGTGGTAGTCACCACCACAACGTCTAGACCGTGAATGTTTTCCACATTGCTAATGGCAACCTCCGGAAAAACTATCTGCTCCTTTATGCCAAAGGAGTAATTCCCATTTCCATCGAAGGATTTTTTGGATAATCCTCTGAAATCCCTAACTCTCGGAAGAGCAATATTCACCAAACGATCAAGAAACTCATACATGCGCTCGCCACGCAGTGTAACCATTACGCCTATCTTTTGGCCTTCGCGCAATTTAAAAGTGGCCACCGACTTGCGAGCAATCGTGGCTACCGCCTTCTGGCCTGCAATTGCCGTCAACTCATCCAGCGCCTGCTTAATGTACTTACTATCGGCTATGGCTTTGCCAACTCCCATATTTAGCACTATTTTCTCCAGCCGCGGAACCTCCAAGACATTACTAAACTCGAATTCCGATTTCAGCTGCGGAACTATATTTTCCGTATAATATTCTCTCAACCGCGCCATAATTTCCCTACACCTAGCCTATTACGGAACCCGTACGCCTCGAGACGCGCACCTTCTTTTCGTTTTCAATTTTGACCCCAACGCGAGTCGGTTTATCATCGGAAGAGTCCAGCAACATGACATTGGAAGCATGAATAGATCTCTCCACTTTAACAATGCCGCCAGGACTGTTGACGGAAGGTTTCTGATGCTTTACGCACAAATTCACACCCTTCACGATCACCCTTCTTTCTTCTCGGAGAACACTGAGAATCTCTCCTCTTACGCCCCTATCTTTACCGGCGATCACCTGAACAGCGTCGCCTTTTTTGATGCGCCATCTGTTCATTACAGAACCTCCGGAGCTAGAGAAATTATTTTCATCATATTTCTACTGCGCAACTCTCGAGTAACTGGACCAAAAACACGCGTCCCTATTGGTTCTCCCTGTTTATTTATCAGAACCGCAGCATTTTTATCAAATCTAACAACGCTGCCATCCTTGCGATAAACGGCGGATGCGGTTCTCACCACAACGGCCCGCACAACCTCGCCCGACTTTACTTTGCCGCGCGGAATCGCTTCTTTTACGGAGGCCACGATTATATCGCCAATCCTAGCATATCGACGACCTGCGCCCCCTAGTACCTTGATGCACATTATCTCCTTAGCGCCGGAATTATCAGCTACTTTTAGGCGAGATTGCATTTGTATCATGTCTGCTCGCTTCCATTGGCAACCACAACCCAACACTTGCTCTTGGATATTGGTTTCGTCTCGCAAATGGCGACATGATCACCCAAATTCTTTTCGTTCTTTTCATCATGGGCGTGATACTTTTTCGAAACGCTTACGTATTTCTTATATTTCGGATGCATAACGCGCCTAGTCACCAAAACCGCGATAGTTTTATTTCTAGAATTGCTCGTGACAACACCTTCTAAAATACGTTTAGGCATTTTTTACCTCATTGGTGTGGAACAATCTTACACACTTCGCAACACTTTTACGAGCATTTTTTATCTTGTGCGCCGGAACGCTTTCTCCTAAAATCCTGCGAAAGCGAATCCTCATTACTTCCATTTTCGCCACTTCCAATTCATCAACAGAAAACGTTGTCGCGTCTTTTTTTGCCATAATTTAGGCGCCCCTTACTACTATTTTGGTGGAGATCGGCAGCTTCGCCGCAGCAAGCAACAGTGCTTCTTTGGCAACTGCCTCGTCAACTCCATCCATTTCAAACAAAATCACACCTGGATAGACTCTGCTGGCCCAATACTCCACTCCGCCTTTGCCGCTGCCCATTCGCACTTCGGCCGGCTTCTTGGTAACCGGAACGTCCGGATATATCCTGATCCAAACTTTGCCAACACGCTTCATACATCTGGTGATGGCGCGTCTTGCCGCCTCGATCTGAGCTGCCGTGACGCGAGCCGGCTCCATAGCTTTCAGTCCGTACGAGCCAAAACTTAAGCGATATCCCCGAGACGCAACACCGTGTATCTTTCCCTTAAATTGCTTTCTAAATTTAGTTTTTGCCGGAGATAACATGTCTATTCCCTTTCCGGTCTATCGCCAACACGCTTAGGAACGAATATGCGCCTTGCATTGAACACTTCCCCCTTGCATATCCAAACCTTGACTCCAATGGAGCCGTAGGTCGTGTGCGCAGTCGCCAACCCATAATCTATGTCAGATCTCAGGGTATGCAAAGGAACGCGCCCCTCGCGATACCATTCCATTCGGGCAATTTCCGCCCCACCTAAACGCCCGGAACAATTCACTCTTATGCCTAATCCCCCGGACCTAAGTGCAGACTGCATTGCCCTCTTTATGGCTCTGCGAAATCCAACTCTTTTTTCTATTTGTGCGGCAATGGAATCTGCCACCAACTTCGCATCAATCTCCGGTTTTCGCACCTCTACGATGTTGAGGGAAACTTCCATTCCCGCCAATGCAGTCAAATCAGAACGAAGTTTTTCAATTTCATTGCCCTTTTTGCCAATTACAACTCCAGGTTTTGCGGTATGTATCGTTACAACTACCTTATTGATCAGCCTCTCAAGCACTATCTTGGAAACGCCGGCCTGATCCAGCCTTTTATGTAAAAAGCTTCTCAATTCAAAATCTTGACGCACAAGATCAGCGTACTTATTCTTGGAATACCAGCTGGAGTTCCAATTGCGAATTATGCCGAGACGCAGCGAGTTAGGATTTATCTTTTGTCCCATATTAGGTCCTGCTCTCACATAAAACAACTGTCAGTCTACTGAACTTCTTGCGAATCGGACCTGCCCTACCCTTCGCTCTGGCTACAAACCTCTTGAGCGCAATAGCTTTCCCGACATACGCTTCCCTTACCGTTAACAAATCAACGTTAAGATTATAATTTTCCTCAGCATTAGCAACAGCAGAAATGAGAGTTTTTCTAACATCCTTGGCCACTGCTTTTTTGCAAAACAACAAGGTATCCATAGCTTTTTCCGCCGACATTCCTCTTATTAATCTAGCAACCAAATTAAGTTTTCTCGGCGATGCTAAAATAATTTTATTTTTCGCCACAACATCAAAGGAAGTCGATGGTATGCGTAATCTTTTGGCCATAATCGCTAATCGCCTTTCTTTACCACTCTTCTATCGCCGGAATGACCATGGAAAGTCCTGGTGGGAGCAAATTCGCCCAGTTTATGACCAACCATCTCCTCGGTAACCAGCACCGGAATAAATTTTCGACCGTTATGAACGGAAAACGTAACCCCCACAAAATCTGGAATTAATGTAGAACGCCTCGACCACGTCTTTATGGGATCGCGCCGCCCAGACTCCAGCACAATTCTTGCCTTTTTCATCAAATATCCGTCCACAAATGGACCTTTCCACACCGAACGAGCCACAACCTCTCCTATTTCTTCCTACGCGTCAAGATAAACCTATCCGACGGCTTTGCCTTTCTCCTTGTTTTATAACCCTTCGTCGGTTTGCCCCACGGAGTTACTGGATGTCTGCCGCTCTTGGTCTTGCCCTCTCCGCCGCCATGCGGGTGATCCACTGGATTCATCGCAGATCCTCTGTTCACGGGACGTTTTCCCATCCAACGGCTACGCCCGGCCTTGCCAAAATTCGTATTCTTTTGGTCTGGATTAGAGACAGCACCGATGGTAGCACGACATTCGCCATTTATCAATCTGACTTCACCGGATGAGAGCTTGATTATGACCATTCCGGAATCGCGACCAACTATTTGCCCATAGGTTCCGGCGGAACGAACGAGCTGCGCGCCTTTTCCCAAATGAAATTCTACATTGTGCACAACAGTTCCCAGTGGAATATTAATCATTTTCATGCAGTTGCCGACTTTTATGTCCGCCTTGCCCGAGGAAATTACCTTATCTCCCGGAGAAAGCTTTTGGGGAGCTATTATGTAGGAAAAATCCCCATCGGCGTACTTAATAAGAGCAATAAACGCAGACCTGTTGGGATCATACTCTATGCGTTCCACAGTTGCTTCAACATCAGTTTTGTTTCGAATAAAGTCAATGAAACGGTAAAGCTTCTTGTGACCTCCGCCACGGTTCCATACAGTAATGTGACCATGAACATTTCTTCCGCCTGTTGCAGATTTACCACAGACCAATTTTCTGTGAGGCTTGCCTTTCCACAGAGAGGAATGATCGACCAGCACAAGCCCCCTGGTTCCACTGGTCACTGGTTTGTATGCCTTCAGAGCCATCAGAAGCCACCCTCGAAGTTAATGGAGCCTTCCGCCAGAGAGACAACGGCAAATTTCGAGGATTTTCTCTCGCCAATTCTTCCTCGAAACGTACGTAATTTCCCTTTTCTATTGAAAAGATTCACTTTGGCTACTTTTACTTTGAATATCTTTTCCACAGCTATTTTTACATCCGGCTTAGTAGCATTGGCATTAATCTTAAAAACGTAAACGGCCTCTTTCACAGAATTAGAAGTTTTTTCTGTCATGACAGGCGCAAGCAGACAATCGTAAACTGATATCATGAAACTTTCCCCACCAGTCTCTCCTGAAGACTAATAACTGCTCTCCGGGTGAAGACGATTTTCTCATGTTTTAACGCGTCATATGCATTAAACCCAATTGTTGGCAGCAGATTAACATTGTGAAGATTCGAGCAAGCTTTTTTCAAATTCTCGCACTCCAGCGAAGAATCCACCAATAGCGCCGACGATAACTTCATCTTCTCTAGAGAATTCAACAAATCCTTCAGCTTCGCTTCCTTCAAATTAAAATCCTCGCAAATCACTATATTACTTTCTTTTATTTTAATAGAAAGCAGCGTCTTGATGGCTAATTTCCTTACTTTTTTATTAATTTTAAAACAATGGCATCGCGGAATTGGGCCAAAAACCACTCCACCACCGACAAAAATATTGGCGGTGCGAGCTCCGTGACGAGCGCCTCCAGTCCCCTTTTGTCTGTATAGTTTCTTTTTTGTTCTATTGACATCGCCGCGACACTTAACAGCATGCGTTCCTGCTTGGCGACGAGCTAACTGCCATCTTACGACTTCGGCAAGACTTTCTTTTTTCGGCTCTATATTGAATACCGCATCATTCAACTCCATATTGCCGCTGGCTTTGCCATCCAATTTTATCACTGGCCACTTCATTGCGGCTGTTTCCTTTTTATTGCATCCTTCACCAGAACGTATCCACCTTCCGGACCAGGAACACTGCCCAAAACGATCAAAAGATTGTCATCTGTACCATAAATCTTTAAATTTTGCAAAGTCACCTGCCGATTTCCCATGTGACCGGCCATTTTTTTTCCTTTGAAAACCTTTCCGGGATCTTCGCGATTTCCCGTCGATCCGTGACTTCTATGCGACACGGAAACGCCGTGGCTTGCCCTAAGACCTCTGAAATTATGCCGCTTCATGCCGCCGGCAAATCCCTTGCCAATGGATATTCCGGTAACATCCACATACTGACCAGCAGAAAAAAAATCAGCTCCATAGATGGTTCCCACCTCAGGAGCTTTACTTGAGGACACTCTAAATTCTTTCAATTTTTTATAAAATTTACCACCAAGAGCCTTAAAATAGCCCTGCATTGGTTTAGTTAATCTTCTTTCCTCTTCTGTTCCTATCGTTCCAACTACAACCGCCTCATAACCATGTTTTTCTATTGTTTTATGAGATAAAACCTCATGTTGCTCAATTTTCAGAAGCGTAACCGCATACTGGCAGCCATCGTCGCTCAAAATGCGCGTCATTCCTAATTTTTTTCCCAACAATCCAGTACGCATATCTCTAACCCAAAAGCTTTATTTCAACGTCCACTCCGGCTGCCAACTCCAATTTCATCAGAGCGTCAACGGTCTGTGGAGGACAATCCAGAATATCAACTAACCTCTTATGCGTTTGCAGTTCAAACTGTTCTCTAGATTTCTTATCTATATGAGGAGAGCGCAAAACAGTAAAACGCTCAGTTTTATTCGGAAGTGGAACCGGCCCATGAACGCGAGCTCCCGTCCTCTTGGCGGTCATAACAATCTCGCTTGTGGAACAATCGAGAATCCTATGGTCATATGCTCTTAGGCATATGCGAATGCACTGCGCGTTCATAATTTCCCCCCAAAACTACGCCAGGATTTTTGTAACAACACCGGCGCCGACGGTATGACCACCCTCTCGAATTGCGAACCTCAGTCCGTCATCCATGGCGATTGGAGCAATAAGCTCCACACTTAGCTTCACGTTATCACCCGGCATAACCATCTCAACGCCGGCCTGCAATGTGACATTTCCAGTCACATCCGTTGTTCTAAAATAAAACTGTGGACGATATCCGCTAAAAAATGGAGTATGGCGACCACCTTCATCCTTATTCAGGATATAGGCCTCGCACTCAAACTTCGTGTGCGGCGTAATACTTCCCGGAGCAGCTAGCACCTGGCCACGTTCAACTTCTTCGCGCTTCGTGCCGCGGAGCAGACAGCCGAGATTATCGCCGGCTTCCCCTTGATCCAAAAGCTTGCGAAACATTTCAACACCGGTTACCACTGTCTTGGTGGTGGCATTTATGCCTACGATCTCAACTTCGCCTCCGGTTTTCACAATGCCGCGCTCTACACGACCTGTAACCACAGTACCGCGACCGGCAATTGAGAACACATCTTCAATTGGCATAAGGAAAGGTTTATCCTTCGGACGCTCAGGCTGTGGAATATACTTGTCAACGGCATCCATCAGCTCGAGAACTTTATTTTTACCCAACTCATCATTCTTTCCTTCCAGCGCACAGAGAGCGCTACCTTTAATTATGGGAATCTCATCTGCAGGAAAGTCGTATTTGGCCAACGTATCCTTAATCTCCATTTCAACTAATTCCAGCATATCCGGATCATCAACCATATCCACTTTGTTGACAAATACCACCAACGCCGGAACCCCGACTTGCCGAGCCAATAGAATATGCTCTTTCGTCTGTGGCATGACGCTGTCGGTGCCAGAAACCACAAGTATAGCGCCATCCATCTGGGCCGCGCCGGTAATCATGTTCTTGACATAATCGGCATGCCCAGGACAATCTACGTGAGCGTAATGTCTGGCTCCCGTTTCATACTCGACATGCGTCGTAGAAATGGTAATACCGCGACTTCTTTCTTCCGGCGCATTGTCGATTTGGTCGTAGGCTATGAAATCCGCCCCTCCTTTTTCGGCTAGCACTTTCGTAATTGCCGCAGTCAACGTAGTCTTTCCATGATCGACGTGACCGATTGTTCCTATGTTACAGTGCGGCTTAGACCTCTCAAACTTTGCCTTACTCATTGTTTTTCTCCTAAACTATTCACCTTTTACCAAACCCTTGTGCGCAGCTATAACCTTCTCTGCCACATGCGATGGAACAGCATCATAGCGCGCAAACTGCATCGTATACTGAGCCCTGCCTTGGCTCATGGAACGCAGCGTGTTGACGTAGCCAAACATCTCAGCCAGCGGAACCTCAGCAGATACAACGCGAGCATTCGCTCTCTGATCCATACCAACAACCTGACCACGACGACTATTAAGGTCGCCGATGATATCTCCCATATAATCTTCCGGGGTTACTACTTCCACCGTCATCACCGGCTCCAGTATTTTCGCCCCGCACTTCACCATCGCCTCTCGGAAGGCATAGCGTGCCGCAATCTCGAAGGCCAATACACTAGAATCAACATCGTGGAAAGCTCCGTCCACCAGAGAACACTTCACTCCAACGATGGGGAATCCTATAAGACAACCGGACTCCGCGACGTTTTTCAGGCCCTTCTCAACGCCTGGAACATACTCCTTCGGGACGGATCCTCCGAAAATTTTGCTCTCGAACTGAAGTCCAGAAGAATAATCACCAGGCTCAAATTGTATCACCACTTTTGCGAATTGACCAGCTCCTCCAGATTGTTTTTTATGTACATAATCTATCTCTGCAGCCTTTGAAATTGTCTCTCTATACGCAACCTGAGGAGCGCCAACGTTGGCTTCGACATTAAATTCCCTTTTCATGCGGTCCACAATGATCTCCAGGTGCAGCTCTCCCATACCCTTGATGATGGTTTGGCCTGTTTCATGATTGGAACTAACCCTGAATGAAGGATCTTCCGCAGCCAAGCGGGAAAGCGCAACACCCATTTTTTCCTGATCTGCTTTAGATTTTGGCTCAACCGCAACCTCTATAACCGGGTCCGGAAACTCAATTTTTTCCAGCAGTATGGGTTTGGTGGTGGAGCATAATGTATCTCCGGTAGTCGTAAGTTTTAAACCACAAACTGCCACTATGTCTCCGGCATACGCCTCCTTTATATCTTCACGATTGTTGGCGTGCATAAGCAACAGTCTACCAATCCTCTCGCGATCTCCTTTTGTCGCATTTTCCGCATAGCTTCCGCTATCCAAACGTCCGGAATATATGCGCACAAAAGTCAGCGACCCCACAAACGGATCCGTCATAACTTTGAAGGCTAAGGCAGATAACGGATCTTCATCCTTCGGTTCTCTTATAACTTCAGAACCATTATCCAAACTAATTCCTTTAATCGCACCAATATCAGTGGGAGATGGCAAAAAATTAACGACGCCATCCAACAACGTCTGAACGCCTTTGTTCTTGAAAGCGCTGCCGCAAAATACCGGCACAAAAGCGCCATTTACAACACCTTTCCTAATACATGCAGTCAATTGTTCAACTGTGGGCTCTTTGCCATCAAGATATGCCTCCATAATGGCGTCGTCTTGCTCCACAGCAGTCTCCACCAACCTATGATGATATTCCGCCGCCTGCTTTGCATATTTTTCATCGATTTCCATAGTCTCGTACTCAGCGCCCATAGTCTCATCTTTCCAATGAAGGGCCTTCATCCCTAAGATATCAATCACTCCGACAAAATCGCTTTCCAATCCATCTGGAAATTGCAAAACAAGTGGACGCGCTCCCAGTCTATCGACAATCATATCCACGCAGCGAAAGAAATTCGCGCCTGTTCTATCCATTTTATTCACAAAACAGATTCTCGGGACATGATACTTGTCCGCTTGCCGCCAAACCGTCTCCGACTGCGGTTCAACGCCTGCAACTCCATCAAAAACCGCTATGGCTCCGTCCAAAACCCTCAAAGAACGCTCAACTTCCACAGTAAAATCAACGTGTCCCGGCGTATCTATGATATTAATTCTGTGATCATTCCAATAGCAAGTGGTGGCAGCGGAGGTAATGGTGATTCCCCTCTCCTGTTCCTGTTCCATCCAGTCCATGGTGGCCGCACCTTCATGAACCTCGCCAATTTTATGTGATCGCCCCGTATAAAATAAAATTCTTTCCGTAGTGGTGGTTTTTCCAGCATCTATGTGAGCCATAATGCCAATATTTCTGTATTTCTCTATGGGGGTTTTTCTAGCCATAAATTACCACCTATAGTGAGCAAAAGCTTTGTTTGCCTCAGCCATTTTATGAATATCATCCCGCTTTTTAACAGCCCCGCCACGACCATTGTAGGCGTCCAAAAGCTCGCCTGCCAATTTAAGTATCATAGTCTTTTCGGAGCGTTTGCGCGCATTAATGATAAGCCACCTGATGGCTAAAGCTTGCGCTCTATTATAGCGAACTTCCACCGGAATCTGATAGGTGGCTCCTCCAACCCGTCGAGACTTTAATTCCACTGTTGGCCTTATGTTAGCTATAGCCTCCTCGAATACAATTAACCCTGTTTTATCCGTTTTCTTTTGAACATAATCAAACGCGCCATGAAGAATTTTTTCAGCAATGGATTTTTTACCTTCATACATAACGGCATTCACGAATTTAGTAACAATAACGCTGCCGAATTTCGGATCCGGCAAAACTTCTCTCTTCTCGGCAGCTCTTCTGCGTCCCATTTAACTTCTCCTACTTCGGCCTTTTCACACCATACTTGGAACGACCTTGTTTCCTATCTTTGACGCCCTGGGTATCCAAAGCTCCACGGATAATATGATACCTAACGCCCGGCAGATCCTTCACGCGGCCTCCCCTAATCATAACCACAGAGTGTTCCTGCAGATTATGACCTTCTCCGGGAATATAACATGTAACCTCAAATCCGCTGGTCAAGCGAACGCGAGCAATCTTTCTCAAAGCAGAATTCGGTTTCTTAGGGGTTGTAGTTGTTACACGAGTGCAAACTCCCCTTCTCTGCGGACAAGACAGAAGTGCCGGAACTTTATTCCTCTTGGCTACATCTTTCCTTGGATTTCTAACTAACTGATTTATGGTAGGCATAACGCCATTTCCCCTTTAAAAACATCAATTCACAAAGTGCCGCATGGTAGCGGGTTTTATTGCGATCGTCAACCCCATGAATATGGCGGAACTAACTCTCCGCCGTCGTCACCGTTCCTTCGGTGACAGTCGCAGCAGCAATGGCGGCATTTTCCGCTAAAGCTTCTGCATCCAAGGCCATTGCCTTCATTCTAACTCTATTTATCATCAGACCAGTTCCGGCCGGTATCAATCTACCCACTAGTACGTTTTCCTTTAGTCCGCTTAGCTTGTCTACCCTACCGGTGATGGCCGCCTCCGTAAGAACGCGGGTCGTTTCCTGGAAAGAAGCAGCGGATATAAAGGATCTCGTCTGGAGCGAGGCTTTCGTAATACCCTGAAGCACCAATTGCGCCACAGCAGGAGTTCCGCCTTCTCGGATGACACGGTTGTTTTCTTCCTCAAAATCCATACGATCCACCTGTTCACCGGTAAGAAATGTTGTCTCTCCTGGAGATGTAACCTTAACCTTCTGAAGCATCTGGCGCACAATAATTTCAATGTGCTTATCATCAATTTTTATGCCCTGGAGCCGATATACATCCTGAATTTCATTGATGAGATAGTGGGCCAGAGCTTCCACACCCATAACCTGCAATATGTCGTGGGGAGCTTTGTTGCCATCGATCAAAACATCACCCTTGGCAACCATATCGCCCTCTTTAACGGTGATTTGCCTCAATCTAGGAACCAGATATTCTATTGGATTGAGATTCTCGTCTTCAGGACGTACAATAATTCTCTTTTTCCCTTTGTAATCCTTGCCAAATTCCACTCTTCCATCGTATTCGCTGATGACAGCCGGATCTTTGGGAACCCTTGCCTCAAACAATTCTGAAACTCGCGGCAAACCGCCGGTAATATCTTTGGTTTTGGAATATTCCCTCGGCATACGAGCCAAAACATCCCCTACCCTCACCTTTTCGCCATTTTTTGCCGCAATAATCGCGTTCACCGACACGAAATATTTAACCTCCTGACCATTTGGCAGCAGCAACGGATCTCCCTTTTCATCCTTCAACACAATTCTCGGCTTAAGATCAGCATATCTAGACTGCTGATGCCAATCGGAAACCACATAGGTAGAAAGTCCAGTAGATTCATCGATGGATTCCTTTAAAGAAATACCATCCACTAAATCAAGATAGTGGGCTATGCCTTCCATTTCGCAAACGAGTGGAGAAGTGAACGGATCCCAATCCGCAAGTTTGCCGCCCTTTCCAACTCTGTCCCCATTCTTAACATATAGTCTTGAACCATAGGGCAACTTATGATTCGCCCTTTCCTTCCCTTTTGCATCCAGCAGAACAATCTCAGAGTTTCGATTCATAACAATTGTTTGATCTTCGCTGTTTTTTACGGTCTTGGCATTACGCAACGAAATTGTGCCGTCATAGGTCGCGTCGATGGAAGACATCTCGCTTCCCTTTTGAGCGGCACCTCCGATGTGGAAAGTTCGCATGGTGAGCTGTGTTCCAGGCTCCCCAATCGACTGAGCTGCAATAACGCCCACCGCCTCGCCGAGGTTAACTCTTCTCCCTCTTGCCAAATCCATCCCGTAGCAACTGGCGCAAATTCCCTCATTGCACTCGCAGGTGAGAACAGATCTTATGCAAACTTCGTTGACCCCCGCTTCCTCAATGCATTTCACGTTTTCTTCGTCAATTAGCTCTCCGGCTTTGATGAGAATGGCGCCGGACGACGGATCGACAATGTCATCCACCGGTGTTCTTCCAAGAATTCGCTCCGTCAGTGGAGCTATGATATCGCCTCCGGATATGATGTCGCGAATGGTAATACCTTTTCTGGTGCCACAGTCTTCTTCCACAACAACGCAATCTTGAGCGACATCCACCAGACGACGGGTCAAATATCCTGAATTGGCAGTCTTTAGAGCAATATCAGCCATACCCTTTCTGGCTCCGTGGGTAGAAGTAAAGTACTCAAGAACGGTTAGACCTTCCTTGAAGTTGGAAACGATGGGCGTTTCTATAATTTCGCCCGAAGGCTTGGCCATAAGACCTCTCATGCCAGCAACTTGTCGCATTTGGGCAAGCGACCCTCTAGCGCCAGAGTGCGCCATCATGTACATGGCATTAATTGGCTTGCCAACCTCTACTTTTGATAGCTCCTTCATCATAACATCAGCAACTTTATCACTGCAAACAGCCCAAGCATCAACCACTTTGTTGTAGCGCTCGCCGGCAGTGATTAGACCATCCATATATTGCCTATCATACTCCGCAACAATTTTCCTGGTTTCGCTCACAATATCTTTTTTGCTAGCAGGAACGATTAGATCATCTTTACCGTAGGAAATCCCCGACTTGGTTGAGTATAAAAATCCAAGATCCTTGAGCTTATCCGCAAAAATAATGGCGCTCTTCTGGCCGCAAATTCTGTAGATTTTTTCGAACACGGCCGCAGATTCTTTGTTGGTCAACAACCTATTAACCAAGCTAAATTCTATTTCATGATGCTTCGGCAGCAACTGGGAAAGAATCATTCTTCCCGGCGTAGTGTCCACCGTAATCGCCCTAACGCTACCATCCTGTTGCACCTGATGATAGCGAGCCTTAATTTTTGCGTGCAGACTGACAATTTTTTCCTGCAGAGCATGTTCTATCTCTCCCACAGATGAGAATATCATTCCCTCGCCGGGCTCTCCTTCTTTTTCAATGGTTACATAATAAATTCCCAAAGTAATATCCTTGGTCGGCAGAATAATAGGCTTACCACTGGATGGACTCATGATATTATTCGTAGACATCATAAGCACTCTAGATTCCAGCTGCGCTTCTACGGATAGAGGCACATGCACAGCCATCTGATCGCCATCAAAATCAGCATTAAAAGCTGTACAGACCAGCGGATGAAGCTTAATCGCCTTCCCTTCCACCAACACCGGCTCAAATGCCTGAATACCAAGCCTATGCAGCGTTGGCGCACGATTAAGAAGAACCGGATGCTCCTTGATAACTTCTTCCAGAATATCCCAAACCTCCGGGCGACCTTTTTCCACCATACGTTTTGCCGCTTTTAGAGTAGTAGCAAGACCGTATCTTTCGAGTCTTGAATATATGAAGGGCTGGAATAATTCCAGTGCCATTTTTTTGGGAAGACCACACTGATGTAATTTCAATTCTGGACCAACGACAATGACTGAACGACCAGAATAATCAACGCGCTTTCCCAGCAAATTTTGCCGGAATCGCCCCTGTTTTCCCTTCAGCATATCCGACAACGACTTTAGAGGGCGTTTTCCGGTGCCGGTTATGACTCTTCCGCGCCGACCATTGTCAAACAACGCATCCACCGCTTCCTGCAGCATTCTCTTTTCATTTTTTACGATAATTTCAGGCGCTTTCAGCTCTAGCAATCTCTTAAGACGATTATTTCTGTTGATAACACGACGATAGAGATCATTTAGATCCGAAGTAGCAAACCTTCCTCCGTCCAGCGGGACCAGAGGACGCAACTCCGGAGGAATTACCGGAATGCATTCCATAATCATCCATTCCGGACGCGTATCCGAATTCAAGAACGCCTCAACAAGCTTCAATCTCTTTACCAAACGACGACGCTTCATATCGGAAGTAACCGTCTTTAGGTCCAGCCTTAGCCTATCCTTTTCACCTTTTAGATCAACATTGGCCAACATTTTGCGCAGAGCTTCTGCTCCAATTCCGGCACTAAAAGCGTCTTCGCCGAAATCGTCCTGCGCCTTGTAATACTCGTCCTCGGAAAGCAGTTGATAGAGTTTAAGACTCGTCATTCCGGGATCAATGACCACGTAGTCCTCAAAATACATAATTCTTTCCATTTCGCTGGAGGTAATGTCCAGCAGCAGCGCAATGCGACTCGGTGGAGATTTCGTAAACCAAATGTGAGCCACCGGCGAGGCCAACTCAATGTGCCCCATGCGCTCTCTTCTGACTTTGGATAGAGTTACCTCAACTCCGCATTTTTCACAGATTACACCGCGGTATTTCATGCGTTTATACTTGCCGCACAGGCATTCATAATCCTTAACCGGCCCGAATATGCGGGAGCAAAACAGTCCATCCCTCTCAGGTTTAAAAGTTCTGTAGTTTATGGTCTCAGGTTTTTTTATTTCCCCAAACGACCAAGACCTTATCCTCTGAGGGCTGGAAACCGAGACTCTAATAGCGTCAAAATTATTCAGATTGCTAATTGGCCCCAGAACTTTTTGCAATTGACTTACCATTTTATATTCCCACGCTCCTAATCAAATACCAGATTCTATATCTTTGGATACTAGATCCTGCTGAAACTCAAAATTCAATCCCAAACCACACAACTCTTTCATGAGAACATTGAAGGACTCCGGAATACCGGGAACAATATTCTCATCTCCCTTGATGATCGACTCATAGGCTTTAGTTCTTCCGGTAACGTCATCGGATTTTACGGTTAAAATTTCTTGAAGAGTGTAGGCTGCTCCATAGGCCTGCAGCGCCCAGACCTCCATCTCTCCAAACCTTTGACCGCCAAATTGAGCTTTACCACCCAAAGGCTGCTGCGTAACCAAGCTATAGGGACCGATGGAACGAGCATGAATCTTATCGTCAACCATATGATGCAGTTTCATCATGTATATGCACCCAACTGTAATCTTATTGATAAATTCTTCACCTGTTCTTCCGTCCACCAGTATTACCTGTCCGGACTTATCCAGACCGCAACTTTCAAGAGCCTTGACAATATCCTGCTCTCTGGCTCCATCAAATACCGGCGTCGCAAGGGGCACGCCCTTTACAACGTTGGAAGCCAATTCCACTACTTCATAATCCGACATGGAGTCCATTTCGCAAGATTCTTCAGGTTTGTCGTAGATGTCCTTCAGCTGAAGTCTCAGATTCGCCATCAACTCCTTATTTGACTGAACCTTTTCAATCACTTTGCGAACCTTCTTACCCAAAGCTTTAGACGCCCAACCAAGATGCGTTTCAAGAATTTGCCCGACGTTCATACGGGAAGTCACGCCAAGCGGGTTCAGAATGATATCCAGCGGAGTTCCATCTGCCATATGCGGCATATCCTCCACCGGAACTATGTTAGATACAATGCCCTTATTGCCATGCCTACCGGCAAGCTTGTCTCCCGGTTGCAGTTTGCGCTTATCCGCCACATATACTTTCACTATTTTTAGAACTCCTGGAGCAAGATCGTCTCCCTTTTTGAGTTTTTCTACTTTTTCTTCAAAGTTGTTCTGAAGTCTTGCCAGAATTGCGTTAAAATCCTCCTGCAAATTCGCAATATCAGCGGCGACCTTTTTGTCAGCCACCACAATTTGTCTCCATTGCCCACGCTTCATTGAATCCAGGTATTCGTCGCTAATAATCGAGCTTTTACACTTCACCGGAGCCGAAGAAACCTTTTGGGCCAATAATTTTTCGCGCAATCTGCTGTAGTAGGTTTCCTCAAAAATCTCCCTTTCGGCGTCCATATCATTTTTAAACGATTCAATCTCCTTTTGCTCTATGGCAATGGCTCTCTCGTCCTTTTCAATTCCAGATCTGGAGAAAATTTTAACGTCCACAACTGTTCCTTTGACGCCCGGAGGCAAACGTAGCGACGTATCCCTAACATCAGCAGCTCTTTCTCCGAATATAGCCCTCAAAAGTTTCTCTTCTGGAGTCATGAGAGATTCACCCTTAGGGGTAACCTTTCCCACAAGAATGTCGCCTGCCTGAACCTCGGCTCCTATGTGCACTATTCCAGCTTCATCTAGACTTTTTAAAGCATCGTCGGAAACGTTGGGAATATCGCGGGTGATTTCCTCGTTGCCAAGTTTGGTGTCACGAGCCATTATGTCGAATTCTTCAATATGAATTGAGGTAAAACTATCCTCCTGCACTAAACGCTCGGAAATGACAATGGCATCTTCGAATGTATAGCCGTTCCAGGACATAAATCCCACCAGTACGTTCTGTCCAAGCGCCAATTCTCCCATGTCAGTTCCGGATCCGTCCGCAATAATATCGCCAACCTTCACAACATCTCCAATTTTCACCAGAGGAGTCTGATTTAGACAAGTACTGTGATTAGATCTTTTGAATTTTCTAAGATTGTAGATATCAACGCCAACGCTGGAGTTATCGCCAATCACTCGAACAACAATTCTATTAGCGTCCACCTGATCCACGATTCCATCATGTCTTGCCGAAACGGCAACACCAGAATCATTAGCTACCACCGCTTCCATGCCTGTCCCCACCAACGGCGCTTCGGCCTTAAGCAATGGAACTGCTTGACGCTGCATGTTGGCGCCCATCAGAGCTCTGCTAGCGTCATCATTTTCCAAAAACGGAATCAATGCCGCCGCTATGGAAATAATCTGCTTTGGAGAAACGTCCATAAAATCAATTGATTCTCGAGAAACGTTTACAAAATCTCCGTTTCTTCTGCAGGTAACCAACTCGTCCATCAGATAACCGTCATTCGTCAAAGCTGCATTGGCCTGGGCAATTGTGTATTTTCCCTCGTCCATTGCTGAAAGATATTCCACCTCATCCTCAACTTTTCCATTGACGACCTTTCGATATGGAGTTTCAATAAATCCGTATCTATTAATTCTGGCAAAAATGGAAAGAGAGTTTATTAGGCCTATGTTTTGTCCCTCCGGAGTTTCGATGGGACATATGCGACCGTAGTGAGTGGTGTGAACGTCCCGCACATCAAATCCAGCTCTATCTCTGGTTAACCCTCCGGGCCCCAAAGCGGAAATACGCCGCTTGTGGGTAATCTCCGCCAATGGATTTGTTTGATCCATAAATTGCGACAGTTGGGATAGAAGAAAAAATTCTCTAATTGCAGATGATACAGGTTTTGCATTGATTACGTCATTGGGAACTGCATTCTCTATGTCCACAGACCCCATTCGCTCTCTCACCGCTCGCTCCATTCGCACAAGCCCTATGCGGAATTGATTCTCCATTAACTCTCCAACGGATCTAACTCTCCTGTTAGCCAAGTTGTCGATGTCATCAATGTTTCCTATGCCATCCTTCAGCTGATGCAAAATCTTTAAAATACGCAAAATATCATCTTTAGTGAGAATTCCCAGATTCTCCGGCCTAGCTACGCCTATTCTGCCATTCATCTTTACGCGACCAACAGCGGAAAGGTCATACCTATCCGGATTGAAGAACATATTATAAAACATATCCTGGGCGCTATCGATGGTTGGAGGCTCTCCCGGGCGCATGATTCTAAAAAGCTCAAACAAAGCCTCTTCCCGATTCGTACACTTGTCGATAACCAACGTATTCCTAATGTATCCGCCAATTTCCGTATGATTTATGCATAGGACAGAAAATTTTTCGCCTTTTTCAACTATCTTGGCGATGAGGTTTTCGGATAGTTCATCTCCGGCCTCTGCCATGACAATGCCGTTGTCTGGATCAATGATATCCAGAGCGTTATATCTGCCGACCAAATCCTCGGCAAACACCACAATATCCTCAAGACCGTCATCTTTTAATTTTTTAGCAACCCGAGAGGTAATTCTCTCTCCGGAGCCCAGAACAACTTTGCCGGTCTTGGCGTCAATTAAATCTCTTTCCAATTTTATGCTTTTCCATTGATCTGGTTCATATTTCCTAAAAAGCAATCCATTTTTGTTGTGCTGAATCTCATAATTGTCATAAAAACAGGAGAGAATTTCCTCCCGATCCATACCATAAGTTTCAGATGGCTTGAATACTTTCCCTGGATTTCGCGCTTTTTCCTCCTCCGTATGCCAAGAGTCCAATGCCATCAACAGCGTCGAAGCTAAAATTTTTCTCTTGCGATCTATGCGTACATAAATTAAATCTTTTGCGTCAAACTCAAAATCAAGCCACGCGCCTTTATAGGGAATAATATGCGCCGCAAACAAATATTTTCCAGCACTGCTGGTTTTTCCGTTGTCATGATCAAAAAACACTCCGGGAGAGCGTTGCATCTGGGACACCACAACTCGTTCTATCCCATTGACTATAAACGTTCCGTCCCGAGTCATTACGGGAAGATCACAGATGTAAACATCCTGCTCTTTTATATCCTTTATGGTCTTTTCGCCATTCTCTTCCTGCTCCCAAACTATGAGGCGAAATGTAGCCCGCAGGGGCGCAGCATAGGTCAGCCCTCGATTGCGGCATTCATCCTCAGAATACTTGAGCGCGTCGAAGTGATAATCGCAGAAATCAACCTGCTGCCGCCCGGATGCTTCTTTTATGGGGAAAGCGGACCGGAAAGCTTCGCGCAAACCGATATCATCCCTTAAATTTTCCATGGAATCGGAGTGCAGAAACCCATCGTAGGATGCTCTCTGAAGCTCAATGAGGTTTGGAAGCGTAGCAACTTCCCGAATTCTGCCAAAGCTCTTCCTAAATCTCTTACGCTCGGTAAATGTTCTAACCATGCATAAAACCCCTATCAATTATCCGAAACCGACTAAAAATCAACGCCTATAGAAAAAAAGATAAAACATGCGAACCAGACTACATCAACGCACGATGAAAGGCAACCTAATCTACTCGTGAACCTATACAAAATACTTTGCGGGCCTCCTCCAGGCGTTCGATAAGCTTTAGATTAACTGCGTATTGTAGAGTGAAGCGTATATGCCGTTCTTTTTAGCAATTAACGTTCTGTGAACTCCAGATTCAACAATTTCTCCGTTATTTATTACCACAATTTTATCGGCGTTTTTCACGGTAGACAATCTGTGAGCAACAATGAAAACGGTGCGATCTTTCATGAGATTTTCTATGGCACGCTGCACGACAGCTTCCGATTTATTATCAAGAGATGAGGTTGCCTCATCCAAAATAACTATGGGAGCATTCTTTAGAAACGCACGAGCAATGGCGACTCGCTGTTTTTGGCCACCGGATAATAGGATTCCGCGCTCGCCTATTTCGGTGTCCAGACCTTTATCCAGATTTTTTACAAATTCACTTAAACAGGCTGATTCTACGGCAAGATTTAGCTCTGATACACTTGCTTTCTCCTTGCCTAACAAAATATTTTCCCGAATGGTTCCGGTAAATAGAAAATTGTCTTGAAAAACAACGGCTATCTTAGCCCGCAGAGAATCAAGCTCTAAATCTCGAATATCTAGGCCATCGATCATGATGCTTCCGGATTTTATGTCATAAAATCTTGGCAGAAGATTTACAAAGGTAGTTTTCCCACCTCCGGAATTTCCCACAAGAGCTACGGTTTGTCCAATTTTTATTTTTAGATTTACTTTTTTGAGCGTTGGGTTGCCTTTTGCATATTCAAACTCAACGCCTTTATATTCGATACTGTTTTTTATGGATTCCAATCTTACGGCGTTTTGTTTGCTCATTATGGCTGGAGCTTTCTTGAGCAATTCGAATACGCGCTCCATAGCTATCAAGGACTGCTGAACTGAATTAAAATCATTTCCCATGGATTTTACGGGCTGATATAGCAACAGAACCGCAGTGATAAACGAAACAAAACCGCCAGCCGTTAACTGATGATTAGCTATCAAATAACCGCCCATCCAAATGATTGCCGCTATACCAATAGAAATAACCGAGTGCATCATGGGAGATAAAATTCCTGTTCGCTGCACCATTTTTATTCCAAGCCTAAAGGCCTCCTCCAATGTACTAGAAAACCTTTGCATCTGATAATCATACAAATTGTAGGACATAATAATGCGATTTCCATTGAATGCTTCGATATAGTATGTGGCAATGCCAGCGCTGGAAAACAATGTTTTCCCGACAATGCTGGAAATGCGTTTGCGAATCGTGGAAAGGGGATAGAGAGCTATAATTAGAACTATCATTGCAACTATGGCCAATTGCCAAGAGTTTACAAACAAAACACCTATTAAAGAAAGTGAGGAAAATATTCGCGTAGTGAATATATTTACATGCCTCAATAACCCTGAACATGCGGTATCCACATCCGTATTGAAGCGCATCTGTATAAAGCCCGAAGCGCTTTTATCAAAAAAAGCCGCTTCGCATCTCATTAATTTTCTAAGAAGGTCGTGTTTCAGTCCGTTGCTGATTTTTGCGCCAGCCCAAGCATTTAAATAGGATGCCGAATAGTTAAATCCGCTCTGTAGTACGCTAAACACTATAATCAAAAGTGGAATGTAGGCGCTGGATGATAAATTTTTCTCTATCATCACCACATCCGTATACGGCTTCAAAGACCAAGCAATCACTGCGTCCATAGTGCCAACTGGAAACGTTACCAAAATCGCCAAAAGCGCCCTAATCCAATACGGTTTTACATATGGATAAATACTTCTATAATTTTGAACAATGTGAAGATTTTTTATTTTTTTTGCTACTTTATTCATGGCGAAAGCTAACTAACCGCGTACATTTTAGCACAACGATTGGGAAAAACGAAAGAATTCGATTCGGAAACTTAAACGTCATTTCAAGAGTGATTGGTATAGCAGGTGAAACGTAGTTTTGTCAGACGCTTTTAGTTTTTTTCGTGTAGTTTTCCTGCAAAAAATCATAGAGCAAATGCACTCCGAATCCTGTGGCTCCCTTGGCGCAGATGAAAAGATCATCGGATGTGGAGTCGACTCCGGCTATGTCCAGGTGCGCCCAATCGACATCATTTACGAATCTTTTCAAAAACTGTGCCGCCGTGATGCTGCCGCCGCGAATATTCGGCTTCGCGATGTTTTGCATATCAGCCACTTCCGAATTTATCCCTTTATCGAAATGCTCCGTAAGCGGCATTCTCCATACCTTCTCCCCAGTTTTTTCGGAGGACTTCGTAATTTGATGCGCCAATACGTCGCTGTTGCTAAACAATCCAGCAAACTCGTGCCCCAGAGCTACAATCATGGCACCGGTTAGGGTGGCCAAATCTATCATAACTTGCGGAGAAAATTTGTCCTGGGCGTACCAAAGAGCGTCTGCCAAAACCAACCGCCCTTCGGCGTCCGTATTCAAAATCTCAATGGTCTGGCCGGACATGGATTTTACTATGTCGCCTGGACGTTGAGCAGTTCCCGAAGGCATATTTTCCACCAAAGCCATAAGGCCAATGACATTTACTGGCAGTTTATTGGCCGCAACTGCCTTCAGAAGTCCCAAAACTGTTCCGGATCCGGCCATGTCCTGGCGCATTTCGTGCATGCCGTCACCGGGCTTAAGGCTGATGCCTCCGCTGTCAAAGGTAACTCCCTTGCCAACAAAAACAATCGGGTTTTCGGATTTGCTTCCGCCATTCCAATGCAGAATCACCAGCTGCGGATCAAAGGAACTCCCCTGAGCAACGCCGAGCAAAGCATTCATTCCGAGCTCTTGCATAGAAGAGCGATCAAGAGTTTCCACCTCAACTCCCAGCGGCGATAGTTCATCCTTGGCAATTTTCGCAAGACTCTTCGGATAGATCACATTTGCCGGCTCGGAGACCACCTGACGCGTCAGAAATATGCCATCGGCAAGCTTTTGCAATTCTAGAAAACGCTCCCCAGATTTTTGGGCATTGGAAGTTATGAAACACGCGTTCCTCAGTTTGATTTTCTTGCTTTTACTCGGCTTGTATTTATCAAAGCTCCAGGATTTAAGAAGAAGGCCAAACCCTAAAAAAGAAGAAGAACAACAGCTTGCAGAATCAATATCTTCGGCGCCGACGGCCACCGTGACATCGACCTCCAACTCTGCGACGCAATCATAAATCTTCGCTCCTAATTTTTCCAGCTCAAATTCTGTAAATTTTTTGCCAACATCACCCAGTCCAATTAGCACAAAATGACTTATGGGACAATCAGCAGCTACGAAGTGAGTCGATTCAAATAATTTTCCGGAAATCGACATTTTTTTTAAATTTCTTGAAATTATTCCGTTAAATTTTTCATCAATTGCGGTGGCACTCTTGGACAGTGAAGCGTCCGCATAGACGCCGACGACCACGCTGCCTTCTTCTCGCAATTTATCTGCAAAAGATATTTTTTCTACTACCACGCCAACCTCCCAATATTAACCATTTCATCCCAATCGCTCATTGAGCCGATTATAGCAGATTTTTTCCCATGGCCAACCAGCTATAAGCCATTACCACTAACAAACAATTAACATTCGGAGCGCATCTCGATTCATTTCCGCGACCAAATAGATCCACTCTTCATATCCTCAATCTTAATGTTTTTCTCCAGCAATTGAGCTCGGATTTGGTCCGCCAATGGAAAATTTTTCTCGTTTTTCGCCCGACGTCTAGCTTCCATTAGGCTTTCTATCTCGCATTCGGTGATCTCTTCTCCAGAGCTTATGGGGAACCAATCTTCACAATTGCGCTCCAGTATACCGAGAAGCTTGGCTCCTCTTCGGAGGGTTCGGCACAGTTTGCGAACTACGCTTGGATCGCCGGCTTCGTGTATTTTTTCGGTAATTTGACGCAAGTAATGCAGAGCCAGCGGCGTATTGAGATTGCTGCCCAAGGCCTCTAGCACTTTATCATCATCGTCGTTTTCTTCGGGCTCAAGTTGTTCCTCATCGTTGTTCAATCTTAGAGCTCCGTACATCCGATCCAGCGATCTCTTTGCCTGGGAAATTGCCTGTTGATTCCAGTTCAATGTTTTTTGATAATGGGAACCCAATAACACATAGCGTACAATTTCGCCGTCGTATTGGCGCAAAATCTCATCCAGAGAGATTATATTTCCCAACGATTTAGACATTTTTTGACCGTCTGCCAATAGCATGCCATTGTGCACCCAATAATTGGCCATTAGGTGGCCAAAAGCTCCGTAATTCTGAGCTAATTCATTTTCATGGTGCGGAAACATCAGGTCCTGTCCGCCGGCGTGAATATCGAATTTTTCCCCAAGGTATTTGTGACTCATGGCTGAACATTCCAGGTGCCATCCCGGACGACCTGCGCCGAATGGACTGTCCCAGCTAGGCGATCCATCTTCCGCCGGCTTCCACAAGATAAAGTCCATGGGATCTTCCTTATAGGGAGCGACTTCAACACGACTTCCTGCGATCATTTCGTCGAGGCTTCTTTTGGACAACATGCCATAGTTAGGCATTTTTCTGACTCTAAACAAAATGTGCCCGTGAGATGCATAGGCATAACCGCTGTCCATTAATTTTTGAATTATGCTCAGCATTTCCTGAATGTGAAAAGTTGCGCGCGGCTCATTGCTAACGGGCAACAAATTGAGAAGAGCCATATTTTTATGCAATTCTCCAATTACTTCGTTGGTAAGCTCCTCCAGAGCAATGCTTCTTTCCCGAGCGCGGGCGTTTATTTTGTCATCCACATCCGTGATATTTCTCACATATGTCACTTTTTGGTATATCTTTTTCAGCAAACGGAATAGAACGTCAAATATCACCATGGGCCTGGCGTTCCCTATGTGTGGACTGGCATAAACCGTCGGACCGCAGACGTACATGCGCACATTATTTTTTTCAATGGGAACAAAATCTTCCAGAGAGTTGGAAAGCGAGTTGTACAATTGCAATTTTTTCATTACTCAGACTCCAGATTGCACTTTATTCTATATTTTACGCGCTCATGGCCAAGAATATCAACGATCTTTCTCAATTCCGGACCGTCCTCCAGTCCAGTTAGCACAATGCGAATGGGATGGAAGAGGTCACGTCCCTTCCTGGTGGACAATTGTTTTAGAGCGATCACCCACTCGTCAAAATCTATAGGATTGGGCAACGTCTGCAGCATTTGCCTAAGGAAATTTTCATCTTCTTTTATCACATTAATTTTATTGAAAAAGACATCGTACCAAAAAGTCAATTCGTTAATGGAAGATAAATTCCCTTTAATAGTCTCCCAAAAATCTTCGGAAATATTTTCTAGATTCATTTTTTTTATTTCATCTTTTACTTCCTCAAAAGTTTTTTCGGAAATAATTTTTTTGCTGAAAGCTTTTACGTCCTCAATGTTAAATTTTGGCGCCGAGAGACTCATTTTTTCAAAGGAAAATTTTTCCACCAAATCGTCCAATCTATAGCGATGACAAGCATTGTCGCTGCCCCCCAATGTCGCCAGAATATTTAAAATAGCATTGGGCTCAATATCGGCGTTCCTCATACTGAAAATGCTCAGCGACGAGCCGATTCTTTTGGAAAGTTCCGCTCCATCCACGGAAGAAAGCAACGGGATATGCGCAAAGTTTGGAATCTTTTCGGAAATTGCCCTAAAAATATCCATCTGCACTGCAGTGTTGGTAATGTGATCGTCGCCACGAATTATGTGAGTAATTCCCAAATTAATATCATCTACAACTGAGGCAAACGTATAGACAAAAGACCCATCAGACTTAATTAATATCGGATCACTCACTGAATTCAGAGGAATAGAGATTTTTCCGTGCAGTAGATCATTCCACTCCACGCAGTCTCCATCGTTTAGTTTGAAGCGCCAATAGGGCCTTAGGCCGTCTCGCTCTAGTTTTTCTTTTTCTTCGGCAGTTAAACCCAGAGCTGCTCTATCGTATACGGGCGAATTTCTACTCGATGTTTGAACTTTTCTTTTCAGTGCAAGCTCTTCTTTCGTTTCGTAGCAGGCGTAAACTCTTCCAATTTTTTTTAGATGATCCATCACCAATTTGTATTTGGCACAGTTATCCGATTGCCTATACAATTCGTCCGCTTTTATTCCAAGCCATTCGAGATCGCGCAAAAGTTCGTTCTCAAACTTTTTTGTTGAGCGTTCCAGATCAGTGTCGTCAATTCTTAAAACGAACTTGCCGGCATTTTTTTTAGCAAAAAGATAATTTACCAGAGCAATTCTTATGTTGCCAACATGGAGCAACCCAGTGGGAGAAGGAGCAAACCTGACTCTGATGCTCATGCGCCTAGCGCCATTCATCACCGGGAGTTTTCAAAAATTTTTGCCACCAGCCTTTTTTCTTTTCTCCATCAAACTTTCCACGAATCGAATCATCGTTTGCGCTGACTTTTTTCGAAGATCTAAAATCCTTGTGTTTTGTAGCCTGCACTTTAAAGACTTTTGCGCCGGAGCTCTCTTCCCGAAAGCCAATAACTTTGGTCTCGCCTTGAGCAGAAGTTCCAGCGTCTGCGCCGAGTTTTTTCTGCTCTTTCTCTGAATTTTCTGACCACTTTTTTCTTCTGCGACCGCGAATTTTTACTTTTTTAGCATCATTGGCCTCGAGAGGCTCCAAAGAGAAGGATTCTACAGCCTCTTTGGGAGAAACCTGAACTCTTTCTGCAATTTTTGCCACTATATTTCTGCGACGGCGATTATTGTTTTTACCTTTTTTCAAAGCAAGTACTTCTCCATCTTTTTCTGTTTTCTCGACGGAAGATTCCTCGCCCAATTCGGAGAAAGCAGCCTTACTCACATCTTTCCCCTCCTCCAGCGGTCTTTCGGAATTCGTAGGTTCGCTGTTCTTGGGTTCCAAATCATCGTCGCCATATTTGGTCACCGTTCTGGTCAATTGTTCTATTTTAAAATCAGACGCGGCAATTGAACGATCAATGGCGAAGGTTATCTTCACGCTCTGATAATTTTCCATATCCGCAATGAATGAGCGCTTATGATTCATGAGATATAGCGCAACATCCGGTGATATGGTCACCTTTACCTCATTGCAATCCAGAGTCGCGCAAGTTTCCCCAATCCGGCGCAGCACTTGAATGGCAATGGACTCTTCCGACCATATGGAACCTGTCCCGCTGCAGTGTGGACATGTAACCATATTCGCGTCAGTAATGCTTGAACGCAATCGCTGCCTAGACAATTCTAGAAGTCCAAAGTTGCTTATGCTTCCAACCTGAACCCTTGCCTTATCTTCCCGCAAAGCCTCTCGCAGACATCTTTCCACCTGAGAATTGTCGCGTTTTTCATCCATATCAATGAAATCTACAACTATTAGTCCCGCTAAATCTCTGAGGCGGCACTGGCGGGCTATTTCAGCACTGGCTTCCAGATTGGTCTTCAGAGCAGTACCGGCCACATTTCTTTCCCTAATTGATCTTCCGGAATTTACATCAATGGAAATCAGCGCTTCCGTTGTGTTTATTATCAAGTATCCTCCCGACGGAAGATCCACTCTGGTGGAATAAATTTGATTGATTTGATCATCAATGCCAAACTTGCTGAACAGCGGAGCCTTTTTATCATCGTAGAGCTTCACTTTTTTTGCCTGGCTTGGCATGAGCTTTTTCACGAAATTTCTTGCAATTTTATAGCCATTTTCTCCCTCCACAAAGATCGACTCTATGTTCGGAGAGTATAAATCCCTTATGGCCCTTTTAATGATGCTAGCTTCCTCGTGAATTATGGATGGAGCTTCTGATTTTAAAGTATTTTTCCTGATTTCATCCCAAAGCTTCATCAAATAGTCGAAATCCTTTTTTATTTCCAGTCTGGTGTGGCCTATGCCGGCTGTCCGCATGACGGTGCTGCCATTCTCCACATGAAGCGCGGAGACTATTTTTTTCAATTTCTCGCGATCTTTAGGATTGGTAACTTTTCGAGAAACGCCGCTTCCCTTTGTGGTATTTGGCATCAGAACGCAATATCTTCCGGCTAAAGAAATATAAGTCGTAAGAGCAGCTCCCTTATTGCCGCGCTCTTCTTTCGTAACCTGCACCAACATAATTTGACGCTTTTTTATTACTTCTTGTATTTTATAACGACGATAGAACTGATATCTCAATCTTGAAATTTCTCGCGGATCCAACTCCTCCGATTCTCCATTTTCCGCAGCGCGATTGGCCAAGACATTTTGCAAATGCGTCTCCAGATCCTGGCGATCTCCAACCGGGATTTGAAAATAACTGTGATGTATTTCACTAAAGCCGAGGAATCCATGCCTCTCGCAGCCATAGTCAACAAACGCCGCCTGTAGCGACGGCTCCACTCTTACAATTTTCGCTAGGTATATATTCCCTTTAATTTGCGCCCTGGACGGCGTTTCAAAATCAAATCTCTCTAGCTTTTCTCCATCAACAACCGCTACCCTAATTTCTTCCATATGAGCTGAGTCTATCAGCATATTTTTCGACATCTTCCACTCCGTAAAAAACTAAATTTCCAGCATATGGAAGCTTTACGGTTTGCTGTTTTTTCCACAAATTCCCACCAGAAGCAGCTAGAAGCGCAGTAACACTCAGGAAACTTGCAGCGCTGCTAGTACCTCTCATTTCTGACATATCAAGAGTATCTTTCATAGATCTCATCCAAACAAGGTGCCGCATACCACAGACGTAAAAACCTAAAAAGTTCCATACAACCTTTTGGGGCCAGTATAATGTACTATATATTATATGTAAATGTTGTTATAATTCCGGAAAGATGAATGAATCAGGGATGTTTAATAGGAAAATACGAACGTTTTTGGGAGTAGTGTGTTTGTGTCTGTATGACGCAGGTACAGCTTCGGATGGAAGCTCTCCAATACAGGCAATAAAGAAGGTATACCTAAAAAAAGAAAAGGAGAATTATTTTTTATGCATTGATTTTAACGGCGACATACTATCAACACAGCGAGTTCACACCCTTCCGAACGGAATCAAGGCCTTTCTATCATTCAAAAAAGAGGTAATTTTACCGAAGGCGAAGCGTCTGTCTCACAATATCATCAAAGGATGTTTCTTTGAAAAATTTAGCCCTGAATCCTTGATGTTCATGGCAGCTTTCAAAAAGGACGTCATTTTTCTCGACAATGAAAGCACCTCACATTCCATGAAAATAGGTTTTAGGATCAATAAAAAACCGCTTATTGTGCTGGACGCTGGCCACGGAGGAAAAGATCTAGGAGTAACAGGCTGCAGAGGTAATGTTGAAAAAAATATAACACTTGCCATTGCCATTGAGCTGTGGAATCTCCTGCAGGAAAGCGGAAAATATCAGGCTCTGCTAATTCGCGATGGCGACGTCTTTATTTCAGATTCGGATAGAATTTTAAAAATAAATTCTCTTCGAGCAGATTTTCTGATTTCTTTTCACACAAACGATGACAATGTTGGCGGCATATCCGTCTACACTCTTCCCAATTTAAATTTACTGAAGCAGTCTCCCAATAGCAGCGTTATCATAGAAAATGACGATTATTACAAGACCTTGTCTTTATCCAAAAAATTTGCCCGCTCTTTTGTAAGCTATATTCCAAAAATTTGCAGAAAAAATCGACCTCGCCGCAGCGGTCGTCTCAAAATTCTGGAAGCCAGTTCTCCCGCAGTGCTGGTGGAAGTTGGCTCCATCTTGAATCGAAAAGATAACGAGTTGCTCCACACAAGATCTTTTCGAGAAAAATTCAATTATGCTATTCTATACGCTCTGGATAAATTCTTTGGGAAAGACAGCTCATGAGAATATTGCACTGGTTGGCTTATGCCGTTTGTCTGGTGGTGGCCATTGCCGGAATCGGAGGAGCTACCTTATTTTCAGTATTATACCTCCTTTCCTCTGAATTGCCGAATCATAATTCTCTGAAAAAATATTCGCCAGACGTTGCAAGTAGAGTGTTTCTCCAGGATGGAAGCAAGCTGTGCGAATACGCCAATGAAAAAAGATATTTCATTCCCATCGACCGTATTCCCAAAAGGTTGATAAGCGCATTCGTGTCCGCCGAAGACAAGCATTTTTTCGAACACACCGGAGTGGATTTTTGGAGAATTCTGCGATCCGGCATCAAAAATCTTGAAAATTTTGGCACTAAAAAACGCCCCCAGGGCGCTTCCACTATCACTCAGCAGGTTGCTCGCCTATTCCTTATAAAAAATAACGAAATTTCCTACGTAAGAAAAATCAAAGAGGCTATTTTGTCGTTCAGAATCGAGTCTGTGTTATCGAAGCCGCAAATTCTGGAACTTTATCTGAATCAAATTTATTTGGGCATGGGATCCTACGGAGTTGCCGCCGCCGCCAAGATGTATTTTGATAAAACTGTGGATGAGCTCGCAATTTCCGAGTGTTCCTATCTGGCGTCACTGGCTAAGGGAGCCAACAACTACCATCCATTACGTCACAGAAAAGCTGCCATCGTCCGCAGGAATTGGTGCATTCAACGACAGCTGGAGGACGGTTTTATAACTTCAAAAGAAGCAAATCGCGCTCGGGAAGAAGAACTTAGAGTCGTCCAACAAATTCCTCCCGAAGAAGCTGCCGAATATTTTTCTGAAGAAATTCGCAAATATCTAATGGAGAAATTTTCATTCGAGGGGTTAAACAAAGAGGGACTCATTGTCCGGGGAACATTAGACGTCAAGCTGCAGGAATGCGCCTACGAAGCTCTAAGATCTGGTCTCGAAAAAGTGGATCGCGGTTTCGGATGGCGTGGAGCAATTTGCCGCATAAGTGTAGATAAATCTCCGGCGGGAATCATCGAAGAATTGCGCAAGATCGACCTTCCCCGCGGCGGCGAAAAATTTTTACGAGCCGCCGTCATTTCCATTAAAAACAAAAGCGTCATTATTTTGACCGAAAATGAAGAATCCGGAGAAATCTCGAAAGCAGATCGCCAATGGGCGCAAAAAATAAGAATTGGCGATGTTATTTTGGTCTCCAGATCCAATAATGGAAATGAAAGTTTTTCTCTGAAACAAGTTCCGCTGCCCCAAGGAGCGATCATCGTAATGGAAACTAACACGGGGCGCATTTTGGCAATGCAGGGAGGCTATTCCTTCAAGCAAAGCGAATTCAACCGAGCCACCCAAGCAATGCGGCAAATTGGATCCACTTTTAAATCCTTTGTTTATTTGGCTGGATTAGAAAACGGGTTTTCACCAAACGCGATCATTGACGCAGGCCCAATAGAAGTAGACTTAGGCGAGAAATTAGGCGTCTGGAAGCCACGCAATTATCATGGTCAGATTCTGGATAAAATTACATTTCGTCGAGCTATTGAAAAATCCGTCAATACGGCGACCATAAGAATTGCTCAGGAAGTAGGCATCGATAAAATCGCGAGAATAGCGGAAAAATTCGGCGTTTTCGACCGCATGCCGGAGCTGATTTCCTATGCTCTAGGCGCTGGAGAAACAACGCTGCTGCGCCTAACCACTGCCTACGCCATGCTCGCCAATGGCGGTAAGCTCATCTCTCCCACCATGGTGGATTATATTCAGGATAAGCATGGTGACATTATATTTCGGGCTGACAAACGCTCCTTTGACGATGGAATTGGATTCGATGAAGAGTTGCCTCCGAGACTGAACGATAATCGTCAGCAGATTTTAAGCGAGCAGAGTGTTTATCAGCTCACATCACTGCTGGAAGGCGTTATGCGGAGAGGCTCCGGAGCCAGCGCGAATTTTCTAAATTTCCCCATCGCTGGAAAAACCGGAACCAGCAATGAAAGCCGGGACACATGGTTTGTGGGCTACACTCCGGACATAGCCGTAGGTGTGTTCGTGGGATTTGATGATCATTCAAAATCTTTGGGGAAAAATGCGAACGGAGCAAACACGGCTCTGCCAATTTTCATAGATTTCATGGTCAAAGCTCAAAAATATCTCTCTCCAAAGCCATTTAGAGTCCCGCGTGGCATAAAGCTTCGAAAAATCGACGCCGAGACCGGCGGTCCTACTTCCGGGGAAAATAGCGCCATTCTAGAGGCGTTTAAGGAGGAAGAAGACTCCGAGCCACAGGATCTTACTCGGGAAAAACGCAGCATTTCCAATCTGCTGGAAGAGGAAAACGTCGAGTCACCGACTCGCATAAAGCCGGTTTTGGGCATTTATTAACGCGAACTATGGATTAACTAAGGCATTGAACTTCTTTAAAAACAGGAGAGATTGAAGGTTTTTTGGGAGTCAATTGATAAGCGGTAATAGTCAATGAAATATGAAGAAGGAAATTTTTTGGGGACCTGTGTCGCGAATGTTCAAGCATTTAAGGTATTTTCATATATCCGAAAACGGTTTCAAGGATTGGTAGTAAAAGATGCAACAAGCATACTACCTAACTACATAGGTGGGGCGTGTGTTGTAGCGCACGAAAATAAGGCTTGTTTTTTTTCCTATTATCATTAACATTATCGCAAATTGATAGGGCATGTCGGAGCTGAGTTATGTCTAAGTTCTTTGGTCGTATTTTCCTGTGTGCAGCAGTGGCGCTTTCGGGCAATCAAACGGAGTGCTCAGATTCGCCCATTGTCGCTTCAAAATTAATTCCGATCGTCGGATGGGATAGGTATTCCGGAGACTCGGCAAGGTCTTTGAGAGGCTGGTTCCGCTGGTGGACTTATCTTGGCATGAAAGAAGCGGAAACTATAGATTGGATAGATGGACTGAAGCTGAAAATTTACCCCGGCAATGAGATCTTTCGCGCTATTTTTGTGAGGGGAATCTACGATCCTAACCTGTTGGTCGTCGTCAATGCATTGCTGCAGAAGGGCAGTGTTTTCATCGATGTGGGAGCAAATATGGGGTGTTTTTCTCTGTTAGCTAGCAAAGTAGTCGGAAAAGAGGGGAAAATCTTCGCATTGGAGCCAAGCTCTCGTGATTTTAATAGGTTGGTAGACAATGTCAAAATAAACCATCTGCAAAGGATTATTCATCCTCTGCGGCTGGCGGTTTCCGGCAAAGTCGGTCCCGTAAAATTGTCGGTGGCCTGCGAAGAAAGAAGCGCGCTGAATACCATAGGCGAGTTTAGTTTCAGTGGAGTGGAAAAGGTAGATATGGAAGATGTAAATTCCACCACCATTGATAAATTTATGCAGGGAAAACGACTCAACAGATTGGACGTGCTAAAGTTAGACATAGAGGGCAGTGAAGTTGAGGCTCTGCGCGGCGCCGCAAATACCATAGAAAGATGGCGTCCCGCCATCGTGTTGGGAATAAATCCTGCGACTCTGAAGGCTTGTGGTTCCAGCATTGAAAAGCTACAAGAAATTCTAAAAAAGTTTAAATACAAGATTTATAAAATTTCAGAAGTTCCAATCTTCGCTCTGGAAGAAGTTAGCGACATGTCAAAGGCCCATGTAAAGGTTGTTTTTTGCCTTCCCGAAAGGGTAACCCCGCCTACGTTACCGCAACCCATAGAGCGATCAATGGCGGATCAAATTTCCGATTTCTTTTTGATATAAAGGTTGGAAGGTTCTGGTAAATTAGGGAAAATGAACTCAAACCCGTATGTTTTTCTAAAAAAATTAAAAAATCACAGAAAATTTGAGGCTGTTGTATCAAAGATTATGGCTTTTTTGATGCGACTCTCTTTTTATACGACAAAATGGACAGTGATTGGAGAGGAAATTCCGGAATCCTATCACCAGAAAAAAGTTCCTTTTATTGTGTGCCTATGGCATGATCGCCTGATGCTTGCTCCCTGCGTTTGGAAGTGGAAAAAACCACTGCATGTTCTAGCATCAAGTCATTCAGATGGACGTTTGATTGCAAAGATAGTTAAAAAATTCTCCATGCCTCCGATTTACGGATCCACAGGAAAGGGGTTTACCGCAGTCAAAAAGATTATTCAATTAGTGAAATCCGGAGAATATGTCGCGATTATTCCGGATGGTCCAAGAGGACCAAGGCATAAATTGGCGCCCGGCGCTGTTACCATTTCTAAATTTACAAAAGCCGACATACTGCCATTTAGCTTTTGTGTTAAAAGATATTTTCTGTTCAATTCTTGGGATAAATTCATATGGGCTTGGCCCTTTAATCGCGGAGTCATGGTTTGGGGCTCGCCCATAACTGCAGCAAAGCTAAAGAGTATGTCTTCGGAAGAGGCTCTCGACTATGTAGAATCGCAAATTAACGCTGCCTCGCATAAGGCCATGGAAACTTTGATAAATGTATAAACTTTATAGAGCGTTGTCTTTGGCGATGACTCCATTTTTAAAAATATACTTTTATATTAGGTGTTTATATGGAAAAGACAGACTTGAAAGCGCAAAGAATCACTTTGGGGTAGCCAGCGCTCCGAGGTGTGCCGGAAAGTTAATTTGGGTTCATGCCGCTAGCGTCGGAGAGTCGCTTGCCGCATTGACTTTTATCCAACATTTGAATGAGCAATTTCCGGACGTAAATATTTTGCTCACAACCGTTACCATGGCCTCTGCCGACGTTTTAGCTTCCAAAATTATCTACATCGATGGTTGCTATCATCAGTTTTCAGTGGCGGACAATCCATTGTGGATCAAAAAATTTCTGGATTACTGGAAAGTGGACGTTGCAGTTTTTCTGGAATCCGAGATATGGCCCAATGCCATCTGGATGCTTCATGATCGCCAAATACCAATTTTCCTGCTGAGCGCTAGGTTATCTACTCGATCTTTTCGACGGTGGAAATTGTTGAAGAACTTTTTCACATCCATATTGAAGAAATTTAGCTGCATTTTGGCGCAGTCGGAAATCGATAGAGAAAGATACGCTTTCTTTTCTCCTGACAATACCAAGCGCATAGACAATCTAAAATATGCAAACCCTGTACTGCCCTGCAATGAAGTTTTATGGAATAGATTCCAAAAACTGCGACTCCATAAAAAAGTCTTCGTAGCTGCCAGCACCCATGAAAAAGAAGAGGATTTAATAGTTGAGGCCCATAAGAAATTGAGAAAGAGGTTTAAATTGATCACCATCATCATACCTCGACATACGACCAGGGTTAAAGATATCTGTGCCCTTTTTAAAAAACATGGCTTGAATTTTTCTCTACGATCAGAACTCATCGATGATGATTCTAGAATGGACAGTGAGATTTTCTGTGTGGATACCTTTGGAGAAGTTGGAACATTTTTTAGACTGGCTGATCTGTGTTTCGTCGGCGGATCGTTGATACCGGCTGGTGGTCACAACATCTATGAGCCGGTAGCTCTCGGGAAGCCAGTTTTGCATGGACCTTTTATGGACAATGCTATGGAGGTTAGGAATTTTCTTCACGAAAAGCATGTGGCCTTCGAAGTTAAAAATGTTGATGAAATTGTAAAAATTTGCGCAGATTTTTTCTCTCATGAAAAAAAATTACGTGCAATCTCCAAACTAGCATTAGCTGCCTGCAGAAATGAATCTCTACGCCAGATAGACGAGCTAATGCAATTGGAAAAATTTTTTAGCCGCTAAGAGAAGCAATGAGAAAATTACTCAAGATTTTTCCACCATTGGGACATTGTCTGATGGGATGATTTTAGTTTTACCTTTTCGCCGATGATCGGCGTGATAATGGAGAATTTTTCTCCCTTCATCAGGTGGGATAGCTCCAGCAACGGCTCGTTCCACGGATGATAAGCCAGCGAAATTTTGCAAATATGCACCGGCAGCAGCATCTTTGCTCGCAGATCCCGAGAGGCTTTAATTACCTCATTGGTCATCATGTGAACGTATCTCCAGTTTTCATTATGTTGACCACTGTCAAGAATTGCCAAATCTAGGGGACCAAACCTATCCCCAATTTCAGCGTAGTGGGAGTCATAGCCGCTATCTCCACCGATGTATACCTTAACACCTTTGGAAATCACCAGAAATGACGCCCAGAGAGATTTGTTGCGAAAAACACCACGTCCCGAGAAATGACGTGTCGGCAGGCAATAAATCCTAAGGCCTTTCGCCGGTGAAATATCTTCATTCCAGCACATTTCAATGATTTTCTCTCGACGAAATCCCCAATATTCAAAGTGAGCGCCAACCCCAATGGGACAAATAACGCTTTTTATTTTGGATTTCAATTTTAATATGGTTTCATAATCTAGATGATCCCAGTGATCGTGAGTAATGATGAGATAATCTATCTCCGGCATATCCTCAGCGTGGTACACATCCGTTCCGGAGAAAACTCTAGGAAAAAACAAAAGCGGCGACGATACTTTGCTGAAGAGCGGATCAACCAGAATGCGTTTGCCGTCAATCTGTATAAAATAGGAAGAATGACCGAACCAAATTAACGCATCTTCTTGGGAATCGAGATGGCGTATGTTTGTTTTGATTGTCGGCAGCGATTGAGCCGGCTTTCGCCTAGATTGGTTCCCAAGAAAAAATTTTAAAACGGTCCCCAGCGAACTTTTCGCCATCAGCGGAGTTTCGTGGATATTATGAAACTTCCCTTCCCGGTAATTGGATAATTTTTCAATCCGAGTCAATCTCTCTCCCCGCGGCAGCTGACCAAACATTGGTAGTTGCAGATAGAGAGCAACGAAGACGCTCATTGCCGCAACAGTGACAAGTATCATTGTCATAATTTTTCTAATTTTCCTCAAATTCATATTGCATTCAATCGATTGCCACCAGCGAACCCCATACTAACACTTAATTTATTTTCTCCAAAAGATTCCATTATCCTACTACAACTCATTGAAAATGCAAAATTCCTGCCCATTTCTCAAAATGTTAGCAAATTTTGGCAAGATGATCACCCGAAGCACAACTTTAGAAAATATACGACTTATTTTTATTACATTAACTTTATCTTAATAGATTTTTTTTAGAATGATGAAAATCGCAGAAAGGAAGAAAGATTATGAAAAAGATTATTTGTAGCGTGACTCTGGTTGCTTTACTAAGCGCTGCCGTTGTGGAAGTGGAAGCTTATGTCTCCAGTGCTTCTCGTTCAAGCGTGAAAACACTCTTTGGGCACAACGATAAAACAACCGTGGGATTGCTAGCCGCTTATATAAACTCAACGTCTGATGCTAAGAACGCGAGGTCGATTATCCAAACACTCAGAAATGTGTTTACATCGACTACTGCTGCTAAGACTACTGATCCGAAAGTTATTAAAGAAATACTCGCAGCTTTGACAGTACTGGACATAGCACTGGAATCCATCGAAAGCAAGAGAAAACTTGCCGATATTGTTCCGGATTGTAGCGACGCCATTAGGAGTACCGGCACATTGTTTGAGCTGATTATATACCTTGTAACGGCGGGATTTGGAACGGCAGAAACTAATGCAATACTGAATGTGTTGTCCAATTGGCCATTGCCTCCAGCAGCACTGGCTGGCACCCAATTGAACGAGATACCGCGCTTTTATCAAGCTGTTATAACGGAGCGCACTAAACTTATCGGAGTCGTTAGTGGGCCTGCAGTGACGGCAGCGCAGAGAATGGCTCTGGAACAGCAACAAGCGGCGGCAGCGGCTGCGGCCGCAGCGGCGGCAGCCAGGGGGGGCAGGACTGGCAGGTAAACTGCAACCACGGCCGTACGGCGGACGGGATACAGTCCGCTGATGGAGTTTTGCACAATCCGGAATGTGGATCGCATTGAAAGCGCGTCTGGTGCACTGCATTCTCGCTCGAATATTAGCCGAACTGCTGCTCATCGACGGCAAACGACTGAAGCCGGGTGTTCGCGACTGCGCTAAGAAAGCTGATTATGAATATGAATGTTATAGTCGAATCACTTTGAAGATGCGTTACGCTAACTGCGGCAACCGCAAGCTTATTGTTAAACAATAGACGCATCTTCAAAGTAATTCATCTATGAATCATACCATTTCCAATCATCGAATCTGTTGCCCGTCTGGCAGCGGCTGATACAGACAGCATTCCAGAGGCCGTTTAGATAATTCAAAATGGGAAATAGTATAAGATATTCTGAAATCATCAACTTTATGCTGATTTTTTTGCTTTTCATGCCCTTGAATATCTTCAGTATTAACGTTTCCCACAGTAAATATGCGATCATTATATCATGTTATATGCGGGGCAATCCAATCCGATGATTTTGCTCATTTCATCTCGATGCATTCCACTCTTGAGTGGGCGAGATTGTTTTGAGCATAATAAATCTTCAATAATTTTAGCTGTAGCCTTCTATTGGCGAGATGACATTGCTATTATCCTACTGCATTGTTTTGGGAAAGACACAAATGAAAAAAATTGCAATATTATTGCTGCTGATACTGGCTTTAGGCGCTGACTGCGCTAAAACAAAAAAGAAAAAAGCGGAATCACAGGAGTTTTTGAGCGCCAAATACGCTGTTCTTATGGATTTTGAAACTGGTGAGTGCTTATTTTCCAAAGACGCCAACAAAAAATGCGCTCCATCTTCCATGACAAAACTCATGACTGCATATCTACTTTTCTCGCGCATAACCAATGGCAGCGTTAGCTTGAATGATGAGTTGCAGGTCAGCGAATTGGCCCAAAAAATGCCCGGCAGTAGAAGTTTTTTCAAAGCCGGCTCCAGCGCTAGAGTAGAGGATTTAATCCGCAGCATTGCCGTGCATTCGGGCAATGACGCCTGCATCATAGTGGCCGAAGGGTTAGCCGGAGACGTGGATGCTTTTGTGGCTGAAATGAACGAAAAAGCCAAGGAATTCAAGCTAAAGGATACAAATTTTGTCAATCCTACGGGCTTGCCGGATGAAAATCATTTTTCCAGCGTTCACGATTTGGCGGTAATTTCTCGACGTTTAATCTCTGATTTTCCGCAATTCTATCACTATTTTGGAGAAAAAACTTTTCGCATAAATGAAATAACTCAGCAAAATCGCAACATTCTGCTAGGGAATTCGCTGGGAGTAGACGGAATTAAGACCGGTAAAACAAAATCCGGAGGACTGGGGATCTCTGTGTCAGCAAAAGACGGCGGGAAGCGCCTGATAGCGGTTATCAACGGATGCGAAAGCGTCAAAGCCAGAGCTAAGGACGCCAATAAATTGCTAGCATTTGGCTTTAGAGAATTTATCTCCTTTAGAATTGCCGAAGCCGGAAAGCCAATCGCCACCGCAAAAGTGTGGTTGGGTGTTAAAGATCAAGTTGAACTCTGCACTCATGAGGACGTAATGGCCTCCGCGCCGCGCAAATATGGAAATCTACTTAGGGCTGAAGTTCGCTTGAGGGAGCCCATCAACGCGCCAGTAGTTCTGGGCGCAAAACTTGGAGAATTGGTCTACGTATGCGGCAATTATGCGTCCCAAAAATACGATCTGTTTCCTTGTGAATCAGTGGAGAGAGTAGGCTTCCTAAAGAGAGCGATCGCTTCGCTAAAATATCTAATTTTCGGCAACGAAACGTCGCCTCAAGACACAAAAATTCCACTGAGTATCCAAAACAAATCTGAAAATGGGGGCGGCAAATAATGCGGGGAAAATTCATCACTCTCGAGGGTGGAGACGGAGTTGGCAAGTCTACCCAGGCAAGTTTGCTGGAGCAAAGACTTAGAGATCTAGGCGAAAAAATCTACCTGACCAGAGAACCAGGAGGAAACGAGCTTTGCGAGCAAATTCGAGATCTATTGAAAATTTTTCGCAAAATGGATCGCATCTGCAGTTTATTGCTGCTGTTTGCCGCCAGGAGGGAACACTTTATCCAAACCATATCGCCGCTGCTGGAGCGGGGGTACTTTGTCATCTGCGATAGATTTTATGATTCTTCCTTGGTGTATCAGGGAGTTTTGGAGGGGATTCCCATCGAAAGTATTTTGAAACTGAAACGTTTAACTTTAGAAGATTTTGAACCAGATCTGACTCTGGTGTTGGATGTGAAAGCGGAATCATCAGCGTATCGCCTTAAAAGTCGTCATCTAATTCAGGACGAATACGATGCCATGGATATTGAAAAGCATGATCGCATAAGGGAAGGATTCCGTAAAATTGCAGAAACGTTCTCGTTTCGCGCCACACTAATAGATGCCGAAGGAACGCAAGAAGCTGTGCATTCGAGAATTCTTGCAGTAGTTGAAAAAAAGTTCGCCCATTTAGATCTGAAGTGCAAGGGTATACAGTTTAAAGCTTGAGGTTTTTTCGCTAGCGGGTTGTAGAAAAAAAGGTTGAAAAGAGTCAAGTGAAGAAGTTAATCTCTGAAACAAAACAAGGAGCTCAACATGGCCAGTCTTACCATTTCCAGCTGATTCATCTTTCTCTCCTAATCAAATCTTCCATGTTGCTAGTACCAATCTATGGCAAAGAGCTAATAACCATGTTCGTTTATAATTTTTTGCCCTCTGGAGTTCCTCGAACTCGAGGGATGGAAAATCGCAAACCCCAATTAACGAACATGGTTAATCATGAGCGAAGACGATTGCTCCAGAAGCCGAGCCATTGAACTCCTTAACTTTTTTAAATCCCAGCTTCGTTAACTTGTCGCAATTTTCCTGAAATTGATTGCCTTGAACTGTTCT
>JAIRZM010000015.1 GCA_031267235.1 Holosporaceae bacterium | reverse complement strand
TTCTCCATTATGTCCATTGCCATATTGGCGGAGGAAGAGGGATTCGAACCCTCGATACGGCTTTTCAACCGTATGGCGGTTTAGCAAACCACTGCCTTCAGCCACTCGGCCATCCCTCCAGAAATATAGAATATAGAAGACCATCATCTCTCATCGCTGTCAAGGCGACGGCGTATTTTCTTTTTCAATAGGGCTGCTTTTCGCTCGGCACGTCTTCGGGCCCTCGCCTCCACAATGGACATAACGCCATAGGGCGCCTTTTCCTTTTCTTCTATTTTTGAGGCAGCAGGCTCCTGTTTTTGCTCTTCTTCGATCTCTGTGCTTTCTTCGGCGGGAGAAGATTCTCCGTAATATTTGACCAAAATGCCGACAATCCAATCTTTTATTCTGTTCAGCGAGATTCTATTCTTTTCACTCAGCGCTTTTTTCGGCTTCGAGGAACTGATTTTTCCCACGAGCTTCTTAGTCTTCAGAGGAGCATGCTTCATTTTTTGGAGTGCTATTCCCTTGTTTTTTATTGATTTTACACTATCAGCAGCTGTGCTCGGCGAAGAAGATTCCATAAGGGCAAATAATATGCTGGATAACTTGGATTCTTTTAGGAGTGGATATTCATTTTTGGGAATTTTAAGAGAAATTAATGCTAAACAGAAGCAAACTGGTATGGCAACTCCGCGAAATAAACCGAATAGAATGCCGATTGCCCTGTCCATGCTGGAGAAAATTGATTGTTTCACATTTTTTGATAAAACGCCGACAATCAGCATTGAGCACGCCAGCATGACCAGATATGCCACCAGCCAGGCCAGACTGTCGGCAACAATTCTACTGGCTACATATTTCCGAACGATCGGCGCCAAATGCGGAGCCAATAAATTGCTCAAAAATCCACTGCCAAACCAGGCGCAACTGCTGAAAAAATCATGGGTAAAACCCCTAAGAAAGCCCATCATGGTAGACGCAAGCGTCAGTAATATGTATATATAGTCCAGAGCGTTGAAAAATTCGTTAGGCATGTCGATAACTAATTCCCAGAGTTGCTAAAACATCCATCAATGTTTTTACCGGCGTCAAATTTACATCAGAAGAAGAATCTTGGGGAAATCTATTTGCCTGAGGAAGAATTATATTTTTGAATCCAAGCTTTTCGGCTTCCCTTACGCGTTCCGAGCAGCGGGAAACGGATCTTATTTCTCCCGTTAAGCCTATTTCTCCAAAGGCGCAGGTCTCGCGAGCAACGGCATTGCCACTTCTAGCGGATAAAAGGCTCAGAGCTGCTGCAAGATCACAGGCTGGCTCCGATATTTTCAAGCCTCCGGCGATGCTCAGATAAACGTCGCGATCCGAAAAAGAAATCCGACATTTAGATTCCATGACCGCAAGAATAGTGAAGAGCCTGTTGAGATCCCAGCCAACCACAGTTCTTCGGGGAGAAGTGAAATAACTTTTGGATACGAGAGCTTGAGCCTCCACCAACATGGGGCGAGAACCTTCAATCCCAGAAAAAACAATGCTTCCGGGAACATCGTTATCTCTTTGTGTTAAAAATAGTGCCGACGGATTCTGGACGCTGACTAATCCCTTATGCCGCATCTCAAAAATTCCCAACTCATCGCAGGGGCCGTAGCGATTCTTTACGGATCTAAGAATGCGATATGAATTTCCGCGTTCGCCTTCAAAATATAGGACTGTGTCCACCATATGTTCCAGAACTTTTGGGCCAGCAATGGCTCCATCTTTGGTTACATGCCCCACCAAAAATACGGTAGCTCCAGTGGTTTTAGCGAAATTTATCAATTCGTAGGCGCAGGCTCGCACCTGGGATACTGTTCCGGGAATGGAATCCACAAAACTGCTGCGCAGCGTTTGAATCGAATCCACAACCAGGAAATCCAAATCATCGCCCAGAGATTTTATTATGAGTCCGACATTTGTTTCGCAGGCTAATTTTACATTGGAATTCGCGGCTTCCAATCGCTCGGCGCGCATGCAGATTTGCTCGGCGGATTCTTCTCCGGAAATATAGGCGCAGTTGTAGTCCTGAGACAGCGCAGCGGAAACTTGCAATAGAAGCGTCGATTTACCTATACCTGGATCTCCGCCTATCAACACAACGGACCCAGGCACAGCTCCTCCTCCCAATACACGATCAAATTCTCCTATGTCGCTCAGCTTTCTATCTATTTTCTCCTGAAAAAATGAAAGATTTTGAAATTCCAGATTAGATTTTTCGGATATTAATGCTCCGTCGACGCGAAGTTCTTCAACGATGCTGTTCCATTGCCCACAATCTTCACATTTTCCAAGCCATTTAGGATATTTCGCTCCACATTCGTTGCAGTGGAATATTTTTTCATTTTTTGCCATTACAGTTTCCCACAATCGACGAAATTGTATCACAAGTCAATAGAAAATAATAAAAACTACATATTGTCTGTAGAAGAGCTCGCTTGGCATTGTAGATTATATTTGCCATGAAGACAGCTAGAGACGTTACCCGCACATTCTGAGACGTTTTTATTTGGGAATATTTGAATTTCTGTCTTACTATACGTGGTTCCACTCCGGCAAATTTAAAATTAAATTCCCAGGAAGCAGTATAGTAGTGATCAACGGGCATTTTGATGGGATAGAATTTCTCCAACAGTTTGTGGGCTGCAAAACGATTGATAAGATAGCAGCCGGCATGCTTTACGTTGCTCAAATAGGCGACAAGAAATCTCCCATTGACTAAGGGGGTAATTTTTATCGGATGCCCATGGTGATTTAACTCTAATCCGACTATATCCCACAGCTCTTTTTTCTTGATAAGTGGCTGAATTATCTCCAGCAACTCTTGTGGATCAAAATAAGCGTCATCTTCGAAAATTATGGCAAATTCATTATTAGACTCCAGAAATTTGCGCCAGGCTTTTTCATGACTTAGGGAGCAGCCGATGGTTCCAACTTCCGGCAGCATTCGAAAATATTTTTTATAACTCTCTAGATCCGCAATTGATTTAATATACTCCTTCGACAAAAGATCTCCATCAATGGCAGAAATTCTTTCCCATTGGAATCCAAGACGCGATATCATTGGCATGACTTTGGCTAATCTAGCTGTTGCTCTGTCCATATTCAAAAGATAGACAGTAATTTTACCACTGGAGAATTTTCTAAACTTCACCGGCAAATTGCGAGAATTTCGGAATAACCTTGTCTCCCAAAATAGCGGAATAAACGGCAAATAAGATAAAAATTTTTCTCCGTATGAAGCTAAATTCAAAAGCCCCCTAAGCCAGTGTGCACCAATCATGACAACGGCAAGAATCAGTAGATAATAGGTTACATAAGTTAGAGTGCCGATTCGTTTCATCGAAGCTAAATCCCAAGTTCGCACAGAATGGGAGCGTGATCTGACGGTCTTTCCAATTTTCTTGCTGATCGTATCACATCTCCATTATTAAATATATTATGAGCTTTTTCCGAGAGATAAAATTGATCCAATCTAAAGCCATGATCCTGGAGAAAACCTCTGTGGCGATAATCCCACCAGGTGTAGCCTTTGTCCTCTAAAATATCTTGAAATCCAGCTTCTCGAATTGCTTTTAGCAGTTCCCGCTCTCGCAAGCTGGCGGCAATACCCTTGTAATCAGCGATATATACGTCTTCGGCACGCGGTGCAACGTTAAAATCACCACCGGCGATAAAAATTTCATCTTTGAAATCAAGAAATTTGTCCTTTAGTTTTTGCAGAAAATCCAATTTGTAATAGTAGGGGGCTGTGTCAATTTCCTGGCCGTTGGGAACGTATACGGAGGCTATGAAAATACCGCCCGAAAAAGCTTCCAGATATCGCGCCTCCTCACAGAAGTCGCTTTTTACCTCCTCCAGCATGTGCCTAGAACAAATAGCGACGCCGTTGCGGCCCTTCTGTCCCTTTATGGCAACATTGTAGCCTAGGTCTTCAAAATACTCCAATGGGAAAAGTGAATCTTCTACCCGCGTTTCCTGCAGCAAAAAAATATCCGGAGCATATTCCTTCGCAATTTTTAGAAAATTTTCCATTCTCGCTCTAATGGAATTAACATTCCAGGATATCAATCTCATAATAGTGCTCACCACGTCGCTTTTATGTAACATAAATATCCTGTACAATAAAAGTCTTATGTGCTTATGAGGGTTATATATGCATAAATTGTCAACAGAGTCGCTATGCAATGAAGCTGAAAAGCTGAGAGATGAGTGTAAATCGGAAACCGTTCGCACGACATCTACTGAACTGGAAAAAATTTTGTATAAGACCATCCCAGTTTTAGACCATGGATTTATTCGAGTGATAGATTATATGGGAACTGATTCTTCCATAGTGCAGGCGGCTCGAGTTTCCTACGGAGCTGGAACAAAAAAGGCTCAGGAAGACCGTAGCCTTATAAATTATCTCATGAGACACCATCATAGCAGTCCATTTGAAATGTGCGAGATAAAATTGCATGTTAAGATGCCGATTTTTGTGGCTCGTCAATGGATACGGCATCGCACCGCTAGTATAAATGAATATTCCTCCAGGTATTCTATTTTAAACAATGAATTTTACATACCAAAAATTGAACAGTTGAGAGCGCAATCTAAGACGAACAAACAGGGGAAATCCGACGAACAGCTTAGCAAAAATTGTTTGGAAGAAATCCTGGATATTTTGAAAAAATCCAATAGTGAAGCCCATGAGAGATATTCGCATCTGTTACACGATCTATCTCTGACAAGGGAGTTAGCCAGAACCATTCTGCCGGTAAGCGTATACACGGAAATGTATTGGAAAATTAATTTGCGCAATCTCATGCATTTCCTTAAACTCCGCACAGACTCTCATGCTCAATACGAAATTAGATGTTATGCCATTGAAATTCTTGGCATCTTGGAGAAATGGCTGCCTTTCGCCTATGAGGCTTTCATGAATTACAGACACGAGTCGATTTTTTTACCTAAAAAATGCACGGATATTTTAAAGCAAATGCTAAAAGGCAAAAAAATTAATCCTGAAGAAAGTGGATTGAGTAAGGGTGAATGGCAAGAACTAGCGGCAGCATTCGATATTGATGAGCAAATATAAAAATGCCTTTAAAAATATGCCCATCTTTGCTCTCCGCAAATCCTGCTAAATTGGGCCAAGAATTAGCAGATGTTGAAGAAGCTGGAGCAGATGCAATTCATTGGGACGTAATGGATGGAAATTTCGTTGAGGCAATTACTTTTGGCTCGCAGATGGTGGCCGCGCACAGAAAATTAACAGCTCTGCGATTCGATGTTCATTTGATGGTGGAAGATCCGGATCGTCATCTGGAAAGTTTTGCCACAGCTGGCGCTGACGTTATCATCGTTCATGTGGAGGCCTGCAATCACCTTCATCGGACACTCAGTCGCATAAAAAATCTCGGCAAAAAATCCGGAATTGCATTTAATCCGGCAACCTGTGTAGACGGTGTAAAATACTGTGCAGATATTCTGGATATGGTATTAATAATGAGCGTAAATCCAGGGAGTTCAGGGCAAACATTTATCGAATCTTCATTGAAAAAAATTTCTAAGTTGAGGCAGTTGGTTCCAGAATCGATGGAAATTTGCCTAGATGGCGGAATAACGGCTGAAAACATAAAAAAATGCGTCGGTGTGAATAGTTTTGTCTCTGGAGCATATATATTTAAAAGCAATAATTATTCTTCAGCCATTGAAGCTCTAAGAATAAACGGTCGATAAATTTTACCATGAATGCCATTTCAAACGCTTTCTCTAAATTCGTGAGATACATGAAAATCAAGGAGGCAAAATTTCATGCCTCCTTATCCAAAATGCCACTCTATTCAGCTACAATATTCTCACCATTGCCCAGAAATATTCAAAATAAACTAAATTTATCACTTCCTTCCGAGTATTCGATAGATTTAATCTCCAAGAGCCATATAGTTGTGCTGAAATGTTCGGGTCGCTCAATTTTTATCAAAAATATTCCACACATGCTGATGCTTAGTTCATTATCTAATATCGAGAAATCAGAGCTGCATTCATTTGGATGGGTATCGCTTCTTGATCTCAATATGGATAAGCAATGGAGATTGTTGATTCGCCATCATATAGATTTCTGGATAAAAAAATTCAAAAATACTGCTGAACAGCCGGCCTGGAGCATTCTTGCAACTTCCGAAAGACTTTACAACTGGATAATGCAATACAATTTGATATCAAAAACCTCCGATGCCTTGTTTAGCGCCACCTTTCTCGAAAGCATAGTTCAGCAACTGAAATTTTTAAAAAGACAAATATATCTTCCGCTGAAATTATTGGAAAAAATAACGCTCATCAGAGCCATTGTCATAGCCTCTGCCGCTTTAGATGATCACAAAAAACTTGCGCTAGCCATCGATGAATTATCCATTTACCTGAAAGAGACAGACCCGCTTAGATCCTGTCAAACCACGCTGGACATTCTTAAAGTTCTTCGCAATTTAATCGATATTCAGGCGATAATTGTGTTTTATAAAAAAAACATGCCAATGGAAATTTCGGATACCATGTCGAAGTTAGCTCAAGTTATTAGAAATATTAGGCACTCGGATGGGGGAATTAGTATTTTTCAGAGCGAATTCACGCCATCTCCCACCTACATAGATGCCGTACTTTCACATGTGAGAAGAAATAATCAAAGGGAAACATATTCCGAATATCTTAGGCTTCGATCTTTTGGGGCGACAAGCTTTATTCATTTAAAAAACAAGTACTTTCCTTTGGAATTCAGCTCTGGAACTCAGAGAATTATTTTGGGCTCATACCTCTATTTTCTTGATCAAAATTTATCTTTTTTGGGAGATGTTAAAATCGACCATACGCTTCATAATGAAAAAAACAACATTTGGTTCAACGGAAAATCATCCTTCTTCATAAACGAACAATCAATTGATTTTGAAAAAAAATTATACATAAACAATCTTGGTACTGACATCAGATGCGAAGAATTCATGTCCACAGAATCCTTCAATATTGCGTACTACTTGGTGTTGCCAAGTGAAATCACCATTACTCCGTTGGAATATCAAAATGGTTTCTTCATGGATTTAAAATCTGGAGCGCGATGGATGTGGAATTTCAGCAAAGATGCGCAGTTTTCATTTGATTTTGAAAAAAACGGCATATTAAATGGAGAAAGAAAGTACTTCACTCTCTTGACCATAGGCAAAACTCTTCCTTCCAACAAATTAAGGTGGAGCTTGAAGTTAATTTGAAATTTTTAGTGGAATAGCCCCTTGCAGATTTTTGTTTTTAATCCTTGCAAGGTTGGGCAGACGCAATTTCTGTGTTTCACCAGCTCCAGAACATCATTTATGGATTCTGGCAGCGTGTTATTTCCATACATTAGAACATCTATGTAGGAATCGAATTTATTTGCTTCCTCATGCATTCCAGACCTTTTTAATTTTTCTGAAACAGCTTTTGTCTCTTGAATTAGAGTTGATACATCAACTGTACTATCTCCGATAAAATGTCGACGAAGCTTGTCGGCGTGTTTCCCAGCCGCAACCTCCATGTCACAGGAAAAAAAATTCGTACAGCAACCGGTTAAGAACAGGCATAAAATTAACATTACTCCAGAATGCATGAACTACTCCCCACAGGGAATAAGTTGTAGCAAGAAGATATTTATAAAAGATTAATCGTAAAAAGTTGTTGACCTTAATCTAGGACTCTCGTTCGGCGCCTTTTGGCATGCAAAATGATCTGCTGGTGTTCTCTTTCATGAATTTGATAATATCGTTGATGCGGCTGAAGGATTCGGAGCTTTCCTCCAGTGTGTTCAAATTTTCCTGAATCGTGCCAATGCCTGAAAAAATAGTAGCGTAGGCTTCGCGTAGCTTTACGATTTCTCGACGACTAATGCCTGTGCGTTTTAGTCCGATGAGATTTATTCCATAGAGATGCGCGCGTTCGCCTTTCACTGCGCCGTAGGGAATAACGTCTCGTTCTACGCCAGACATGCCGCCGATGATGGCATTGCAACCTATTCTAACATGTTGGTGAACGGCCGAAAGACCGCCAATGATGACATTATCATCTATTTTCACATGTCCGCCAAGAGTTGCATTATTCCCCATGACGACATTATTTCCTATTAAGCAATCGTGAGCTATGTGTACGCCGATCATGAACAAATTATTATCGCCGATTACGGTTTTCATAATTCCGCCACGAGTTCCAGGATGGATGGTTACATATTCGCGCAGAGAATTATTCTTTCCGATAATTAGAATGGATGGCTCGTCTTCATACTTCAAATCTTGTGGACGATATCCTATGGCGGCGAATGAAAAAATTTTAGTTCCTTCTCCCACAATGGTGCGCCCATCAATGCAAACGTGTGCTAGAATCTCCACTTCATCACCGAGTTCCACTTCATCACCGATTATGGAATAGGCGCCTATTTGCACATTTTTGCCGATTTTTGCGGAAGATGAGATGATGGCAGAAGGATGTATCATGGGTTACCTAAATGGCCAACATAGCCGTAAACGTAGCTTCGGCTACTAATGCGTCATTTACATAGGCCTTTCCATTGAAACGCCAAACATTCTCGCGTCTTCTGTCTTTTACAACATGCAGACGTAATACATCTCCCGGCTCAACTAATTTTCTGAATCTTACGTTATCCATAGACATAAAATAGACAAGACCGTTGTTTTTCTCTAAATCCATGGTTTTCGAAACCACCACTCCGGCTGTTTGTCCCATGGCTTCTACAATGATAACACCAGGCAGTACAGGTTTCGTCGGAAAGTGCCCCTGAAAAAAGTACTCATTGAGAGTAACATTCTTAATGCCAATGGCGCTTTCTCCTAGGCGTAGATCTTCAATTCGATCTATTAATAGCATGGGATACCTGTGCGGCAAGCAATCTTTTATTTCATTTATGTTCAGGTTTATCTGTCCATCAGTATCCATAGAAAACCCCTTACTTCGCCTGTTTTTTTCTGGTGACAGCCATTTTGAGAAATGCCGCCTGTCTTTTCCAGACGTTTGCTTCCACTGCTGGAATGCCTCCGACTATTTTGCCAGCTCCAATGCTAGCGGCAATGCCGCTCTTGGCAGCGGCGATTGCGCCATCTCCTATTTCAATATGGCCGGAAACTCCAACCTGTCCTGCCAGTACGACATCGTTGCCAATTTTTGTGCTTCCAGCTATTCCAACTTGAGCTACCAGGATTGACCTTTCGCCTATAGTAACATTATGGGCAATCTGGACTAGATTATCGATGACTGAATCATTGCCGATTACAGTATCCTGAACACTGCCACGATCTATGGTTGTATTTGCGCCGATGCGAACGCGATCTCCTATGATTACTCGCCCAAGTTGTCTAATAAACACCATTTCTTTGCCAGTTGGAATTATGCCGAATCCAGATTCACCGATGCGCACTCCGGAATTTACCAATACATTTTCGCCAAGAATACTATGCGAAATGGTCACGTTATTGCGAATCTTGCATCCAGATCCTATCCGGCAGTTTTTTTCAATTACGCTATTGCTTCCTATGATCACACGATCACCTATTTTAACATTTTCCTCCAGTACGACATGATCTCCAATATGACAGCCAACGCCAATCTTGGCAGTTTTATGAATGCTGGCTGTAGGGCAAATACAAAATGAACGCTCTTCTTCCGGATACATAACCTTTAGCGCTTTTGCATAGCCAATCGTGGCATTAGCATAAATCAACCCAACCGCATCTGGCGGAAGATATTTAAGACTTTCTTCCGCTATTATTACAGCCCCAGCTGAAGTATTTTTTAGATCATTTACGTATTTTCTATTGCCGAAGAAAGATAATTCTTTATGAGTAGCGTTGGCGAGTGTTGCAATTCCCAAAATTTCGAAATCCAACTTTCCCACAATCTTGAACCCACAGACTGCAGCCAACTCAGAAACCTTAACGCGATTAGGTTCTCCATAAAAATTTTCATCTACCATTGCGGTTTTTCATTATTTTTGTTCTTTCAACTCTATTTTTATTGTGGAACACGTTAGATCAATAGCTTTAACGACTTCATTCGTAATGTCCGGAGAATTCCTATCCACATAAACCACAGCATCATTGGCAATTACAATTTTTATGTCTTTTCCTTGACAAATTTTAGCTATCACCTTCTTTATTTCGCAGTCTAGAGTTGAAATCGCGACCCTGTAAGCTTCGGCAATTTGAGCTTTCTTTTGGCGAACTTTATCAAAGAGCATGAGTTGTGCACATTCTGTCGCACGAGAATCAGAATTCGACTTTTTATCGGTCTCCATGGATTTTATATTTGCTTCCACATCGAGGAAAACCTTTTTCTCGTTATCATTTATTAGCGCAATTTGTTTTTCTATGTCCTTGCCAGCTTTTGATTGCAGAGCGACTTCCTTCAGATTAACAACGGCAATTACGTTCGAAACGGCATTTTCTTTGCCATTAACCTCGCTCCACAAAAATGTCAGAAAAAATATCAGCAAAAACCTAAAATTCATTACATAAGCCCAGTAAGCGTAAACGTTTGTTTTTCATCGAATTTTTTCTTTTTCAAAGGGAAGCCAAAAACAAAGGACAGCGGTGTTCCCAGAGGAGATTTTGCCCATTCTATGGCAATTCCAATGGACGCTCTTATGGAGCTGGAATCTTTGACAAGAGCTTTAGAGTATTTTGTTCCCCAGGCACTGCCAAAATCGACGAAAACAACTCCATTTATGCCAACTTCGCGAGTCGAAAGAGGAGCTTTAACCATAAAACTAAGAGTCCAGTATTTATTACCGCCGATACTATTGTTGTTCTCTGCCATATCACGCGGGCCTACACCGTAGGAATCAAAACCTCGCATACTTTCTCCATCTCCACCTAAGGCATAGCGGTGCGCACTGCGAGTATTTTTAATTTCATGAATATGCCCAACGTTTGCGCTGGTAATAAAGGTTAATTTTTGCGTCAATGGATAATAGTAATTTCCGCTCAATTCATTTTTTAAATACCTCACGCCACCACCTGCTCCTGCATAGGAATTGGTTAGCGAAACGTCATAGCCGCCACGCGGATAGTAGGAATTGTCGGTCTTGTTGTAGAACAGAGTGGACGACAGCTCTCCGCAGACATATTTGCCATATTCATCTTTCATGAGGTATGTGCTTTCCTGTACGTTATCCGGAACTTTTTCATACAACTTATTTTCACTTTTGCTCCACCAGCGCCTATCATTTATGGATACGGTGTAGGATATTCTATGAGTCAGGTCTTCTCTTATTTTATAACTGACAAACGGAGATACGTAGGCTGATTTTGTGATACTTTGATCCACATTTTTCCTATTATATCTGTGAAAGCCCAAAGCCAGGCCTGCTCCAAAATTCTTATCCATAAAGCGTGGATTGAAAACGCTAACCTTGCAGCCGTAGTACTTTTGCATCCAAAATATATCAGCGGAAACGCTGTTGCCTGTTCCCATCATGTTATTTTCAACGACACCCAACAGTCCGCCGAATCCATCGGCGTCGCTGACATTTAGCCCGAAGCGCACATGGGCGGTACTCTCTTTTTCTTTCACCGCAACGACCAGAACTTTCTTGTCCTCCGCTGATCCAGGAGAGTCACTGATTTGCACATCATCGAAATACTCCATATTTCTCAGGTGTTCCACTGTTTTTTGAATCTTATAAACATTGAGAGCATCCCCATCATGCACGGTAAATTCACGACGGATCACTCGATCTAAAGTTCTTGTGTTGCCCACAATCTCTATTCGCTCGATGAAGGCTTTCGGACGCTGGATTATGGAGTATCTAACATTGGCAGTTTTGTGGATCTTGTCGTAGTCTATGTTCACAATCACGTCAATGAAAGGATTGTCCTTGAGGGCTATGCGACTTCTAACATTATCTCTAATGGCGTTTATGAGACTTTCGTTATAGACAGATTTGCTTCCTATGGTTATGAACTCTTTGAAATCGTTGGCTTTTATTTTGTCAACCTTAGATTCCAGCGTTACATTTTTGATGGTATATTTATCTCCTTCCTCCATGCAGAATGTACAATAGTGGGATTTTTTATCAAAATCTATTTCTGCGGAAGTTGATGTAATCATAAAGAATGGATAACCATTATTTTTATAAAAAGAAGTTAGAGTTTCTATGTCTACGTCAACTCTGTCCTCCCGAAATACATGACTATCGTAATCCCAAAAGCGCCATATCTTTTCTTCTTTCGTTAAAAGTAAGTCCTTTAGCTCGTCATCACTGAAGCTTTTATTCCCCACCAAGAGAATTTTTTTAACTTTCGTTTTCGATCCCTCATTAATTTCAAAAACAATGTCTATTTTATTTCCTGGATGCTTAATAATTTTTGGAGTTATTGTTGCCGAACAACAACCTAGAGCCCTATAAGCTACCTGCAGATCGGAAAGTACATCTCTTATGGTGCACAAACTAACCAGACGACCTTCGCCAATTCTGCCGTTGATGATGGTTTTTAGCATATCGTCGTTGGCTATGTCGTTTCCTTCAAAAGCTACCTTATCGATCATAGGTTTTTCTTCGCACTTTATTACAAGAGTATTACTCCGTTTTATGAATCTTATATAGGAGAAGAAGTCCTTTTTGAAAAGAGCTTTTAGCATTGCGTCAAGATCTGATTGAGTGTAGTTTTTGCCAGGTTTTACGGTGACGCAATCTTGAATTGCCTCCGCTTCAACCCTATCTAACCCCTCAAATTCAATTTTATCAACAACGTCTGCCATTGCGTCGGAGATATATAGAAGGAACAGCAGCCCCAACACTTTTTTCATTTAAAACTACTCCAAAAAGCCAGAAACAAATTTATTCACCGCCTCAATGCGCAGAATATCATTTACAGTAGTGACCAGCATCAAAAATATTAGCAAAACTGCGCAGGTAATCATAATATGTTCCTGAAATTTTTCACTAAGTTTTTTGCGAAGTACTTCTTCGATCAAACAAATCAAAATTCTTCCACCATCCAATATCGGAAGAGGAAAAAGATTTATAAACCCGAGATTTAGGGATAATGTGACCGTAAACATAATGAGTAGCGCAAAATTTCCATTTTGAGATAAATCTCCGGCAACCGAAGCCATGTGCACAATCCCACCGAAATCATCCAGAGATTTTTGACCAGCGAATAGTTTGCCAAAAACATGAAACATTTCCTTCGTTGCAGAAACACAGGTAACCCAGCCAGCTCCTAGCGAATCCAGCAAAGATTTTTTTTCAAAAGCTGGCTTTCCGGAGCGGATTCCTAGCAACTTTGTCTTTTTTACTCCGCCTATTATCTTTTTTATTTCTTTTATTTCAGGAGCAATAGAAACAGCAAATTGATGGCTGTTGCGCTCAATGACAAATTTGATGGGCCCAGACTCCTTTTCTGCGATTTTAATTACCACATCGCGGTATTTGGAAATTTCTTCACCATCCATGGATATTATTTTATCTCCCGAAAGCAGACCGTGTTTTTCCGCTGGACTTTCCTTTTGCACTTCTCCAATTATTGGAGGATAGCTGGGAATTCCGCAAAAAAAGCTCATGGCAACAACCATTACAAAGGCGTAAATATAATTAAAAAATGGGCCGCAGAAGGCGATGAATATTTTCTCCCAATTATTTTTTTCTGGAAATGAAAACTGCCTTTCTTCCGGAGTTAATTTGTCCAAAAATTCTTTATCTTCAGTTGCGGAAGCGGCATCGCCGTCACCCAGCATCATGACATAGCCGCCAATTGGAAGCAGAGAAAAGCGCCACCGAGTTCCATGTTTATCGTTCATTCCAAAAATTTCACGACCCATGCCGATGGAGAACGTTGTAACTTTGACTCCAACTTTCTTTGCCGCCAAATAATGTCCGTATTCATGCACGAAAACTATTATGTTTATCACTGCAAAAAACGAAAACAGATAGTATAAAATCGCCATAACAAAAACCTAAAACAAAATATCTATAATAACAAATATGATGGAGGCTAGTATTAAGCTATCTAACCGATCCAGAATTCCACCATGTCCAGGAAACAGGTCTCCCATGTCTTTTACGGCTATTTTTCTTTTAAACGTCGATTCCAATAGATCTCCCAAAACCGAAGCAAATATTACTGCCTGCACAATCCAAAAATTCACGGCGCTCTTTGGCCAAAAAACTCCGTACTCCGAAGATCTAAAAAATATATATCCGGCGCAGAAACATGCCGTGTTAGCTAGAATAATTCCTCCCACTAGGCCTGCCCATGTTTTTTGGGGACTAATTTTTGGGCATAATTTTGGTCCCCGAATCATCTTTCCAAAAGAATATGCCCCAATGTCCGTAAAACTGGCTATACCAATTAAAAATCCGCAACCAAGCGGACCAAAAAGCTTTCGGCAATACATAAATGAAAGTATGCCAAGAAAACATATTACCAAAGCTAAAGCACGCAACGCCCATTTCCCCTTTATTTTCGGAGAAAATATTTCGCAACCCATTACACAAAATGTCGTCCAGCACAGCGCCAAGAACACATTGTATGGAACTAAAAATAGCAGAAAGATCAGCGGAATGAACATAAAGGACGAAAGAACGCGCACTATAAATTCTTTTCCGTCGTCTATTACTTCATTTTCCTGAGCCATTTCACTTACCATACCTTCTTTTCCTTTGCAGAAATTCGTTGATTATACCCCTTAAATCATCTTCATTAAAATCTGGCCACAGCTTATCGAGGAAAAACATTTCAGCGTATGCCGACTGCCATATCAAAAAGTTGCTTATGCGTTTTTCGCTGGTTCTAACCATTGCATCCGGATATGGGAAGCCATTGGTGTCCAGATACGAAGCAAATCTCTCTTCAGTTATGTCTTCCATATCTATTTTTTGCTCAACTTTGTCCTGCACAAGCTTTTTTATGGCCCTTATTACTTCATCTCTGCCGCCATAGCTTACTGCCAGCATTACGGTGATAAGAGTATTATTTTTCGTAAGATCTTCAATATATCTAGCTTTTTCCAAAATATTGGGAGGCAATTTTTCTAGATCGCCTATCATAACCACCTTTATGTTATTCTTCATCATAAAGCCATTTGCATCACAGAATGAATCATGAAATATGTTCATTAGATAATCTACTTCTTCTGTTGATCGTCTCCAGTTTTCCGTTGAAAATGTATAAAACGTAGCGTACTTAACACCATATTTTGGTAAAAGCGGAATGATAAACTTGGCTGTGTCGTAACCTTTTGAATGTCCGGACAAGATTGGCAGATTGTGCGCGACGGCCCATCGGCGATTGCCGTCCAAAATAAAGGCAATGTGTTGCGGTGATTTATCCATTTAAACTTTCATTATTTCTTGTTCTTTAGCTTCCAGTGACGCATCAACTTTTTTTACGAATTCATCCGTTAGTTTTTGAACTTCATCGGACAGTCTTTTCGATTGATCTTCTGTGATTTCCTTATTTTTCTCTTGCCTCTTGATGTCGTCCATACCGTCCCGACGAACGTTTCGCATTGAAATTCTGGTTTGCTCTGCATATTTGCCGGCTAGCCTACATATTTCTTTTCTTCTTTCTTCGCTTAAATCAGGGATGTTAATTCTAATCAACGGACCATCAACTACTGGATTTAAGCCAATGGGAGAATTTCTAATGGCTATTTCCGTTGGTTTTATCAGAGAGGAATCCCAAACCTGAACAGTTAGCATCTTCGCCTCAGGAGCGCTAATTGTTCCAACTTGTTGAAGCTGAACGTGACTGCCATAGGCTTCAACCATAATGTTGTCCAAAATTGTTACCGACGCGCGCCCTGTCCGCAATCCTCCGAAATCTTTTAGAAGATTATCCAAGCTTGCATTCATTTTTTTTCTTAAATTTTCCAATAACATACTACTCTCCCACGCTAACATTAAGATATTATGGAATAATTTCCTTCACCGGATAAAACTTTTCTTAAACTTCCCTCTTCATTTAGAGAGAACACGATAATTGGAATGTCATTTTCGCGGGTTAGAGTAATTGCCGTATGATCCATGACTCTGATGTCCTTTTCCAGCACGTCTTTGTAAGATACTTCTTTCAATAGAACAGCTCGAGGGTTTTTTTTCGGATCAGAATCATAAATTCCCGCGACCGTTGTGGCTTTTATCAACACTTCACATCCGGTTTCAAGTGCTCGCATGGCGGCGGCAGTGTCAGTGGTAAAATATGGATTACCAGAGCCAGCAGCAAAGATTAGCACTCTTCTTTTTTCAAGATGTCTCAGAGCTTTGCGGCGAATATAGGATTCGCAGATTGTGGGCATGGCAATTGCCGACATTACGCGAGCGGGGACATGCTGTTTTTCCAAGGAATTCTGAAATGCAATGGAGTTCATAATCGTGGCGAGCATGCCGATGTTATCCGCAGCGGCTCTATGCATTCCGTAAGAAGCTGCAGATATGCCTCGAAAAATATTTCCTCCACCAATCACAATGCAGATTTCGTATCCGTCGTCATAGATGGATTTTATTTCTCCAGCAATGCGGTCAATGGTCTTTACATCAATGCCAAAACCTAAGTCTCCCATAAGAAACTCACCAGAAATCTTTAACAATATCCGGTGCTTTTTCTCTTCCATAAGGTTCCTTCCCTAATTTAGCTGAGCTGCTACTTCGGCAGCAAAATCCACCGGTTGCTTTTCTATCCCATCTCCCAACACGTACTTGACAAAGCCCTTGACGACCACAGGGGCGCCAATTTCCTTTGCTAAGCCTGCGATCACATCTTTCACCCTGCTATTCCCATCGATCACAAAAATTTGCTCCAATAAAATCGATTCTTCATAGAATTTTCTGATGCGCCCTTCTACTATCTTATCAATAAATTCCGCTGGCTTGCCCATGCCTTGAGCTTGTTCGGAAACGATGGCTTTTTCTCGCTCAAGAACTGCGGGATCCAGATCATCAATGGAAGTTGAAAGAGGAGAAGCCGCCGCAATGTGCATGGCGATCTTCTTCCCAAGTTCCAATAATTTTTCCCTGTTTCCCGATGATTCGATAGCCACAAGAATGCCGATTTTTCCAAGATTTTCCGCAACTTTATTATGGACATAGGAAGCGATTACTCCGCTGGAAACATTTAACTGCGCCAAACGACGTAGCCCCATATTTTCTCCCACGATGGATATTATATTGGTCAATTCTTCAGCAACACTGTGGTTACTTGCCGGATATGGCGAGCCATTCAGCGATTCAATGTCCATCTCATGGGTACAGGCGATATTCACGACATCGCCGACGTACTTCTGGAAAAGCTCATTTCTGGCTACAAAATCCGTTTCCGCGTTGACTTCAATCAAGGCGCCATTATTTCCGCAAACACAAACGCCAATTAGGCCTTCTGCGGCAACTCGGCCAGCTTTTTTAGCTGCCGCTGCTAGCCCTTTTTTGCGCAGCCAATCAACGGCCACCTCGATATCCCCTTGCGATTCAACCAGAGCCTTTTTGCAGTCCATCATGCCGGCGCCGGTGCGATCTCGGAGCGTTTTTACTTCGCTGGCCTGTACATTCACCATAATTCTGTCTCCCAATTATTCGGTAAAATTCTCTTTCTCATCGATCATCTCTTTAGAATCAGCTTCAAGAACGGGGCTAGGCTCCTTTTCGACTGATTTTTCGGAATCTAGTTCCTGATCCGTTGCAGATTCCTCCTCAATCACAGGATTTTCCAAGGCTACTACATCCACTCCGGCAGAAGCCAACCCGCTCTGAATACCTTCGATGATAGCATTTTCCATGGCAGAGCAATACAGATCTATTGCCTTTAGGGAATCGTCATTCCCCGGAATCGGATAATCCACCAGAGAAGGATCAGAATTGGTGTCGCAAATGCCAATTACCGGAATCCCGAGAACCTGCGCCTCCTGGACAGCCGTCTTATCCAATATAACATCCAGCACAAACAGAAGAGATGGAACACCTCCCATATTGCGAACGCCTCCCAGCGCTCTGTTCAATTTCTGAACGCTTCGCTGTAGATTTAAAATTTCCTTTTTTTTCAAAGAAATATCCGGATCCTGTAGTTTTTTCTCCAGAGCTTCCAGCTTTTTTATGGATTGGGAAATCGTCTTCCAATTGGTAAGCATACCACCCAGCCAGCGATGATTGACGTAATACTGTCCACAGCGAACAGCAGCCTCCACCACTCTATCCCGAGCCTGTCTTTTGGTGCCCACAAATAAAATCCTGCCACCTCCGGCAGCAACTTCAGCAGCAAACTGCAACGCCTCCTTCAGCATTACACAGGTACGATCTAAATTTATTATATGGATCTTATCCTTGGACCCGTATATGTACTGCGACATCTTGGGGTCCCAGCGCCTGGTCTGATGTCCAAAATGAACGCCAGCCTCCAGCAAGTTTCTAATGGAAATTTCTCGCATCACTACTCCTTCTTCGGTTAAACATGGGGGAAACCATCCACAACGGCACCCCAACCTCCGCAAAAATAAACACCGGAAAATCCGGACCGAACGGACATCTACGCTTTCCAGACGCCCAATTTTGCGTGCTCACTATTTGTACTTATATAAGAAAACTAAATTGATTGCAATGCAGAACATGCTGTGTATTAGTTCGCAATATGAGACCACCAACCACGGCAAGTAAGATCATCATGGATAAAGAATCGGGAAATTGCTAGGGGAGGGATTGCTAAAGACTTGCCAACCGAATATTATGACCACGGGTTTGGGAAACTACAAATTATCCAATGAAGATTGAACATTATGAGGCTTCAAAATATTTTGCCATCCCAAAAACAGAAGCGCTATTACTGGGTTGGATTACTGAAAAGCATCGCAAATATGTTTGCGGTCTGGCGGGGAGTAGGATCCGCTTTATTATTTCACGTTCCGGAGTCCATCGCAAATGATTTAGTCATCCAGCAGCTGGCGTGGAGTGTATTTCTCCTTCGGAGGGGTGGCCGAGCGGTCAATGGCAGCAGACTGTAAATCTGCCGACGAAAGTCTACGTAAGTTCAAATCTTACCCCCTCCACCAATTGAATTTCACGTAAAAAGAGGTGGTCTGTGCTCGAAAATATTTTGATCCCACTCGCATTTTTTTTTCTTTCTTTTGTGGTATTGGAGGATGATCATTGCGAAAAATGGCAGAAATATTCTTTCAAGTATGGAATTCAACTGGAGCAGCTAACGGATATATTCCGCGGTCACGGCTATCATCTTGTTCCTTTCACAAATTCTGATGAAGATTCAGATGCCTACTTAAAAATTCGCAATAATGAATGCTATAGCTCCGAATATATTAAACTGTATGCCAACGGAAAATTGCAAAAAGAAAACGACTGTAGAAAAACATGCAAATTTCGCGCAAAAAGCATGGAGTCTTTAGCCTCTCTTAATTTGTTCATCGTGCTTGATACCGGAGAATTTGTCGGCTGGGTTTCTGTCGGTAAACTCAGCGATAAAAACTCCAAAGGAGCTGGAATTGCCTACATGATGTGGCAAAGATACTCTGGTTATAAAATGAAATGTCATAGACATCATTTGTTGACGGAAGTACTTGGAAAGGTAATTTCAGCTGTGGAGCTGCTAAAAGAACGCGGCGTTTTCAGTGCAGATTTTCTGTATGCCACGGTCCATCCGGAAAATATAAAATCGACGAAAGTGCTGGAAAAAAATGGCTTTTCCAGTGACGGTAGAATGTCAAACGCCTTATGGGGACTGCGAAAGATCTACAAAAGACCGCTAAAAAAATGCTTTTTCAAAGCATTCTCCTGTAACTCAAAGCCTCTGTTATATGTTCCTTCTGGATGACGTCGGACTGAACGAGATCAGCAAGGGTGCGAGCTAATTTGACGACGCGATAGTAGCCGCGAGCTGAAATTTTAGCTCTGTCGATACATTTATAGAGAATTTCTTTTGCTTCTTCCACCAAATAGCGTTCCAACTCATGGCCGTCCGCCTCGGAGTTGGTGCAAATGGCGCATTCCCTGTATCTATTCAGCTGAATTTCTCTTGCTGCCACAACGCGCTTCCGGATAGTCTCCGATTTTTCTATATTCTCCGGTGGTTGCGTAAAATCTGATATTTTGACATCCGGCACGTCGATGAATATGTCAATTCTGTCCAACAACGGACCGGAAATCTTTCGCAGATAGTCCTTACCACACTTTGGAGCAAGATTGCATTCTTTCTCCGAATTGCCCAAATATCCGCAGCGACAAGGATTCATGGCAGCAATCAGTTGGATTCTGGCAGGATAGGTTACATGACTGTTAGCTCTAGCTATGGTTATGTTTCCTGTTTCCAAAGGTTGTCGCAGAGATTCAAGAGTTGCCCGAGAAAATTCCGGCAGTTCGTCCAAAAATAACACTCCTCGATGGGCTAGAGAAATTTCTCCCGGTTTGGCATTCACTCCGCCGCCCACCAACGCCACCAAAGAGGCCGAATGATGCGGCGCCCGATATGGTCTCTCGGTGACAAGTCCAACATCGGTCATCAGACCAGCAAGACTGTGGATCATGGTAACCTCTAGGGCCTCCTCTGACGTAATTGGCGGCATAATGCTGGGAATTTTTGCGGCCAAAAGAGACTTGCCAACTCCCGGAGGCCCCAGCATCAACACATTGTGGTTGCCGGCAGCGGCTATTTCCATCGCCCTTTTAGCCGTCATCTGTCCCTTTACATCACTGAAACATCCTACATTTGATGGCTTTAGAGTGTGGGCTGAATTTTTGGGCACAATTCGTGGAAGAATTTGATCTCCCTTAAAATGATTCACCAGAGAAAGGAGATTGGACGGAGCCAGCAGGAGATTTTCTCCGGCCCAAATGGCTTCCTGCGCTTGCTCTTCCGGACATATCAGAATTTTATTCTTGGATTTTGCCCAAATAGCAGCCGGCAATACTCCGGGAACTTTGGCAAGCGATCCATTGAGCGCGAGCTCTCCAACAGCTACAGCATTGGTTACATCCTCCTGCTGAATGATCTCCATGGCTGTCAAAAGCGCCAAAGCTATGGGTAGATCGTAGTGGCTTCCTTCCTTTTGAACATCCGCCGGCGCTAGATTTACGGTAATTCTTTTGGATGGCAGAGCAATTCCCATGGAATAGAGGCAAGCGCGAATTCTTTCTCGTGATTCCGCCACTGTTTTATCCGGAAGTCCAACTATGGTAAAAGCCGGCAATCCATTCAACATCTGGATTTGCACATCGATTTCTATGGTAGAAATTCCAAGAAATGAAACCGTCTTTATGTTGGCGTTCACGAGTTGTTTTCGTCCTTATTTTTGTTAATCTTTACATAGGAAAACACTTTTTCAACTCCAGAAGTTGTTCGAGCATGATTAAGCACCACGTCCCTTTCATATTTTGATTGAGCAGTACCGCAAATGTACACAACTCCCCTGACTGTAGTCACATCATAATTCATGGAATGGACATTCCCATCAAAGGAGAACGAAGATTTGATGCGAGACGTTATGCTGGTATCCAGAGCAAAATTAGATATATCTGGCATATCTTGTACGGCAGTTTCATCGTAGGCATCTTTACAGCCTTCAATGTTCCTTATTATTTGCATTGTTTTTTTGCACTGTGCCTCGTCTTTCATATACCCTATTACGACGACAATTCCATGCTTGATTGCCAGCTCGACTCTATCAAAAATGTCCTTATCGCTGGAAAAGAGAATATTATTTATTTTTGCCTGCAATTCAGTATCAGAAATACTGCCGGAAACTCCCTCTTGATTGCGAACAGCCGTGCTTCCCACAACGGCTGTTCCGCCAAGAACCCAAGTGAATGGATCACAGGAGACGCAAAACAATATCGGGCATAGTAGCCAGAGGTTAGCTAATTTCATTTATCACCTCGAGAATTTAAAAATAACGCAGGAATTGTAACATCTTTATTGCTGTAGCACCAGCTGCCGATTCTCAAAAGAAATATATACTCCTTCACGCTAAGAAATTGGATTTATATAGAATTTATGGTATAATGGAAGAATGAAGCAGGATTTTTTAAGCAAAGGAGAGTATGAAGAGCTACGCAAGAGGCATCGTACAGAGAAAGATGGACGGACGAGGGATCGGATTAAGGCGGTTTTGTTGTC
>JAIRZM010000011.1 GCA_031267235.1 Holosporaceae bacterium | reverse complement strand
TTTTTGAAACGCTTCTTCGGGTATGTTATGATCCATCGTTGTATAAACCTCAAATTTAAATACTTGTATGGTTTATACAACTTTCCTAAAATTTTCTACATTTCGCTAACAGAACCTATAATGCGCATTGTATGGAGCCAGCCCAAGAGTTGAGTTATGGCGCACCTGCCTTTTTCTGTGAGGAAGGGCGCCCGCTGTTATTCTCCACTGACAGCTGCTACCTTTACGGGCCAAGATCCTAGATTTAGGGTTTCTCCTGGAGTTATGACTGCATATCTGTCGCCGAGAATTTTTACGTCGTTTTGTATTTTTCCAGGAATGGCCAATAGATAGAATTTTTGATTAAATCCGCGGCCTGAAGTGTCGTTGTACCAAGCAATTGTTTCCACCAGCAATTTAAATTCACCCTTATATGTTTTGAAACTTTTAAGACTTCCCATAAATGACGTTATGTTATTTTTAGAAATATTAACTGAATAGGCATAGTCGTTGCTGCTGGATGATATCTGCCCCGTTCTCAAATCATTTTCTATGTGCATGCTCCATTTTATTGCAAAGCTTCCGCTGGTATCGCATTTTATACATGTTACGTGGGTCGACATACTAAATGGATACTGACTGTTTGGCTTCTCATCACTGCCAATGACGCCGGTAAAAGTCAAGCCGACGGCCTTAGAAATATTTTTCAGATCATCTTCGTTCAGCCCCTCAAAAGGCTTCTTCTCGACGGTATTTAGCAGCATTTGCGCATATAGTTCCGAAGTTTTTTGAAGTTTTGCCGATATTCTGTAGGCCAACGGAACATCAAGGGCGAAAAACATTACCATCACCAGCAATGGCGCAGAAAAAGCGAATTCCACAAGAACTCCGCCTTTTACTTTCTGTAAAATTTTATGCCACAGGTGTTTCCAAATTTCCGAGAGCTTATTCGCTATTTTTCTTTCCAAAAGTTTGACCATAATGTAGCAGTATAGGGAATATATGTTAAAAAAATGCAAATGCCCGCAGAACTTATCCTCAAAGGCAGATTTTTCCCTAAATTCTATCTTCCGATAAACAATCATTAAGTTCTAGATTGGAATCCATTTTCCTGAGCGCTTTCATGGTTCTTTTGTTTAGGCCTCCAATGATAACGTCTATTTTTCGGCACTTCATTTCGACCACAAATTCTTTTAGAATCTTCGCTCCGGTAACGTCGATGAAGGGCACATCCTGCATATCTATGTAGATAGTGGCGTGTATTTTGGGAAGAGACATCAGGGCATTATGGAGGATTGGAGCTGCGCCGAAAAACAAATGGCCATGGACTTTAACGTATTCGCATTCTTTTCCATGGCAATTGGCGCCCGCAATTACCCGGGGAAATATCTCCATCGTAGTGGTCTCAATAGATCTTTTGATGAATAGAAAAGCTGAAAGCGCGAACCCTATCTCTACGGCAATGACAATATTCGCCAATAGCGTTATAAGTATGGTAACCACAAAAACAAAGCTGTCGCTCTTGGGGGCTGTTAATATGTATTTGTTCTTTTTGAGGGATGCCATATTCCAGGCGGTGGAAATCAACATTGCTGCCAGACAAGATAGCGGAATTGCATTTATGAAACGTTTTAAACACAAAATAAATAATATTTGAAATAGCACATTAAAAATCCCAGCAACGGGAGTTTTAGCTCCCACCTTTACATTTAGGGAAGTTGTCCCCAGAGCGCAGGTTGCCGGAATGCCGCCGAAAAATGCCGAACCTAAATTGGCTATCCCTTGCCCCAGTAATTCCATATTTGATCTGTGCTTTTCTCCCGATAAATTATCTGAAATTACCGCTCCCAATAGGCTTTCCAAACTTCCCAAAAATGCTATGGCAAATGCCACCGAAAATAATTTTTCTAAATGATCGAAAGAGAAAAATGAATCCGGAATTGATGGCGCCGAAAATTGAAGAACAACGCTTCCAAATCTACTTCCTATGGTCTCCATTCCGCTGTCTTTACATGCCAATGCGTATAAACTCCCCAAAATAAGAACCATAAAGTAACGGGGCATATGAGGCTTATATTTCTGCATTACTTCCAGGAATATCAGACAGAATGCCGCCAAAGCAAAGGCATGGAAATTTATGGAGTCAAGATTGCGGCAATAACAGGAAATCCTATCCATAAAACTCGTCGGCGTTTGCTCCAAATTGAGTCCTAGAAATGTTCCCAACTGCGATACTATGATCGATAGCCCTATGCCGGCGGTGAACCCGGCGGTTATGGGATATGGAACATAGTGAATTATGTCGCCTATGCCTGCGATTCCGAATAGAATCATCATAATTCCAGCCATTATTAGGGCGCAGGTCATTCCTTCAAAACCATTATTTTTTATGATATCGAAGACAATCATGGCAAACGCTCCGGTGGGGCCAACTATTTGGAATCTTGCTCCTCCGCATAGACAGGCCAAAGTTCCGGCGACAATGCAGGTTATTATGCCGGTAGTAGGAGATACGCCAGAGGCTATGGCGAAGGTCATAAATAGAGGAAAAGCTACGACAGCAACCAACAAACCGGCTCTCAAATCATCCATAAACATTGATCCAGAGTAATTCCTGTGAGTGGATAAAAATATCTCCGGAATCCATTCTCTAATGGAGCTGATAAACTGCTTTTTCATGATATTTCTCGCCTAATTTCAATAACAGTATACCACAATTGAGGATCGATGGCGATAACTTTGCCTTTGGGACATTAAAAAAATTGTTGATAAAAACTTCGGCATTTTTAGGAGAATTCAGAATGATGTGCTATAATGTTCCGTTTTTTAAAATCGGAGAAAATATTGTCTAGGGAGCTTAGAAATTTTGCCATAATCGCTCATGTGGATCACGGAAAAACAACTCTTGTGGATGCTTTATTTAAGCAAAGCGGGCTTTTCCGCGATAATCAACAACTGGAAACCTGCGCCATGGATTCCAACGATTTGGAAAGGGAGCGCGGCATCACGATTCTGGCCAAGTGTACCAGTTTTGTTTGGAAGGAAATTAAACTCAATATTGTGGATACTCCTGGACATGCGGATTTCGGAGGAGAAGTGGAGCGTATTCTCAGCATGGTGGACGGAGTGTTGCTGCTTGTGGATGCTTCCGAGGGGCCAATGCCACAAACTAAGTTTGTGTTGGCCAAGGCTTTAGCTCTCGGTCTGAAACCCATTGTCGTCATCAATAAAATCGACAAACCGGACGCTCGCGTAAACGAAGTAGTGGATGAAGTATTTGATTTGTTCGTGGCGCTCGGCGCCACCGAAGAACAATTGGATTTTCCCATTCTCTATGCTTCCGGAAGAAACGGCTGGGCCGTAAAAAATTTAAACGATGAACGTAATGATTTGACTCCATTGCTGGAAACGGTGGTAAATCACATTAAATCTCCGGAAATGCACGAAAACGCTCCATTTCAAATGCTGGTTACGATGCTGGACTACGATCAATACCTGGGAAGAGTTTTAACCGGCAAGATAGTAAGTGGGAATGCCGCCGTAAATGATTCAGTCCACGCAATTGGAGAGGGTAGGGGAGTCGTGGAGAAAGCACGCTTAACTAAATTGCTGGCATTTGAAGGATTGAAACGCATTCCCATAGAGCATGCCCAATGCGGAGATATTGTGGCGATCGCCGGACTGGAAGTTGCCACTGTGGCTGATACCATTGCCTCCGTTGATGTTACGGAGTCCCTAAAGGCGCTTCCCATAGATCCTCCCACCATATCTATGATTTTTTCCATAAACGATTCTCCACTGGCTGGACAGGAAGGGAAAAAGCTAACATCCCGCATTATTTGGGATAGATTGCTCAGAGAAGCCGAAGGAAATATCTCCATTTCCGTAAAAAGATCCAACGAGCAGGATTCTTTCGAGGTAGCCGGCCGTGGAGAGTTGCAGCTGGGAGTTCTCATTGAGACCATGAGGCGGGAAGGCTTTGAGCTTTCCATCAGCAGGCCGCATGTTTTGTATAAAATAGACGAAAGTACCGGTCAGAAATTAGAGCCAATGGAGGAGTTGTACATAGACTTGGATGATGAATTCACGGGCGCAATCATAGAAAAAATTACTATGCGAAAAGGAACGCTGTTGGATATGCGACCGTCCGGAGTGGGAAAGATTCGATTGAAGTTTCTAATTCCAACTCGAGGCTTAATTGGCTACCATGGAGAATTTCTAACCGATACGCGGGGCAGCGGCATAATGAACAGATCTTTTCATGGATATGAGCCTCACAAAGGAGCCATTGAAGGGAGATCCAAAGGAGTTCTCGTCTCCAATATCGCCGGAAATGCTGTGCCCTATGCGCTGTTTTTTCTGGAAGAAAGGGGAACGCTGTTTATAAATCCTGGAGATCCTGTTTATGAGGGAATCATCATCGGAGAGCACAATAAAGGAAACGAACTGGACGTAAATCCAACCAAGACCAAACAATTGACCAACATGAGAGCGTCAGGAAAGGATGATAATATCAAATTATCTCCGCCGAGGGTTATTTCATTGGAGCAGGCATTGTCCTATATTCAGGATGACGAGTTGGTGGAAGTAACCCCCAAATCCATAAGATTGAGGAAAAAGTACCTGGACCAGATTACTCGCAAAAAGATGAGCAGGCTATAAAAGCAATGAAATTTGCGTCCATTTGGAGCGATTTTGTAAGGACTTATTTTAAAATTGGCATTGGTTCCAAATTGTTTCTGGGATTTTCCTGCGGAATTCCATTCCTGCTAAGATTAACAATTCTTGATCTCTGGCTGAAGGAAAGTGGAGTATCAAACACCATGATAGGGTTTGTTACCCTCCTCCATTGGCCGTTTACGTTGAAATTTTTATGGTCTCCATTTATAGAAAGAACTGATTTTCCGATTCTATCTAAAATACTAGGAAGGCGATGTGGCTGGGCAGTAGCTAGCCAACTATTACTGTTCGTTGGATTGGTTGGAATATCAAATTCTGATCCCCAGGATAGCATCAAAAGTCTTATGTTTTTTGCATCGCTGGTGGCCTTCGCAGATGGGTGCCAGGACATGTCCCTCTATGCCTATCAATTGGATGGAGCAAAGGCTGAAATGTTCGGTCCCATAGCCGGCGTTTTCGTTTTTGGCTATCGTTTAGGAATGTTTTTCGCCAAAAGCGGAGCGCTCTATTTGGCCCATTACCTCGGTTGGAGCGCAGCCTATGCGACAATGGCATTTTCGGTGTTTCTTTGCACATTCTTTATATTGGGAGCCAAGGAGCCGAAAATTCCTCAAAATGAACAGATAAAGCGCATTGAGCAAATGGTGAAATCCTATGAAAAACACTCCCACTCTCTATTTGAATTCACGCGCGTCATAAAGGCAACAATTTTTGAATGCCTAGTATGTCCATTCAAAATGTTCATGCAGCGAAAAGACTGGAAGAGTTTAATTGCTATGGTTACGTTGTTTCGAACTGGCGATATGATCGCGCAAAAAATGCTAAAACCATTTTTCGTAGATCTTGGATTTTCTATGTTGGAGATCGCCAACGTGGTCCAGGTTTTTGGCACAGTGGCAACCTTGTTGGGAGGCGTTCTGGGAGGTTTTTTTATAAAACGAATTGGAGTCATGAGAGTAATGTTCTACAGTGGACTATTTCATGCGATCTCATGTTTTTCCTACGTTCTTTTAGCAAAGTCTGGCCATGATTTAGCGCTGCTGTACGGTACGGTGTTCATCGAAAGCACCAGCGGCGGAGCCGTAGCCACCGCCTTCATTGCTTTTCTCTACACTCTATGCAACAGAAACTACTATGCAGCGACTCAGTATGCGCTTCTTTGGGCATTTTATGACCTAAGCGGCATGATATGTCGAACATTTTCCGGACTCATCGCCGATCTTCTTGGCTGGATAAAATTTTTTGCTTTTATGCCATTGACCTTTGTTCCAAGTTTAATAATTATCTACTTCAGCATAAATCGTAAAAAACTATATCCCGAGGAAAATAACCGGAGCAAGCTACTCCCCAGTAAAGTAAAACACGGAAGTTAGTTATTGAGATTTCCGTGAAATCAATATAGAGTAATCGATGTATTAGAAAATGGATGTGATATGGCTGTTCCGATTATGCCTCAGGGTACGGCAATTTGGTTAATAGAGAATACATCGCTTACTTTTGAGCAAATTGCGCAGTTTTGTGGATTGCATGTGCTGGAAGTTCAAGCGCTAGCTGACAATCAGGTTTCCTGCGGCATGATAGGAGTGGATCCCATAAATCTGGGACAATTGACCCGTGAGGAAATCAAACGCTGTTCTCAAGATAAAAATGCCTCATTGCTTTTGGCAACACCAAAAATTCCGCCGCTGAAACAAAAATCCAAGAAAAAATATACTCCGCTTTCCAAAAGACGGGATCGCCCGGACGCTATAGCGTGGCTGCTTAAATTTTATCCGGACATTGCGGATTCTCGCATTTGTTCTTTGCTTTCCACGACAAAAACTACGGTTATTGCAATCCGCGATAAAACCCATGCTAAAATGAGAGAAATAAAGCCTCGCGATCCTGTTTTGTTGGGTTTCTGCACTCAGGTGGAGTTGGATAATGCCATCGTCACCATTAGGAAAAAGGATGAAAATCCAGAACAAAGTCAATAGGGGCCATTCCATGAATATGCCGGATGCCGAAGCATTTCTGTGCGGTATTTGTGATCTTCATTCACTGGAAAAAATCGCTTTGACGGCTTTTTACGGCGGACATAGAGGGGAGTTGTTTCTGGAATATAAGGAAGATGAAATTCTAAAAATTGAAGATGGCATAGCGCAAGCTCCGGGTTTTAATTTTAAAAGAGGATTTGGGTTACGCAGTTTCAAGGATGACGTTTCCCGATATTCATATTCATCGTCTCTGGAGTCGTCAGCCGTTAAGAAGGCGGTGACTACATTGGGGTGCGGCGAGAATTCTAGTCATGTGCATTTGCAGGAAAATATCCATGATCTTTATGATAAAGGGCGGTTCATAAATACTGAAACTTTAGAAAATAAGATAAAATTTCTAAGGGCGATGGAGTCCTACGCTCGATCTCGATCTCAAAATATAAGGCAAGTGTCTGTGAGCCTTTTTAGCTCCTGGCAGGTGGTTGGCGTAGTTGCCGATAATGGGTGCAAATCCTATGATATTCGTCCGTTGCTTCGCCTATCCATATCCATCGTAGTGGAAAAAAATGGAAATATGGAAAGCGGAGCCTACTCCAGTGGAGGACGTTATGGCTACGAGTTCCTTTTGAATGAGGATGTGGGAAGACAGCATGTGGACGAAGCGCTAAGGCAAGCTATGGTGAAAATGCAGGCCGTAAAAGCTCCTGCCGGCGAAATGCCGGTGGTTCTCGGAAATTCCTGGACTGGCATTTTATTGCACGAGGCCATCGGTCATGGCCTGGAGGGAGACGCCATCAGAAAAAAGACCTCTTCCTTTCACAATTTGTTGGGGGAAGTAATTGCTGCCCCCGACGTGACTGTCGTGGATGACGGAACCATCGCCCAGCGACGCGGATCCATCAACATAGACGACGAGGGAACCGCCTCTCAGCGCACTGTATTGATAGAAAACGGGAAATTGGTGGGAGTGATGCAGGATCGCATGAATGCCGCTCTCCTGAAGTCGGAATCAACCGGAAACGGGCGTAGAGAGAGCTATGAACATATGCCTTTACCACGCATGACCAATACATTTATGGCGAATGGAAATTATTCTTTTGATGAGATAGTATCTCGTGTAAAAAGCGGTGTTTTTGCTAAATCTTTTGCCGATGGTCAGGTGGACATAGCTTCTGGCAAGTTTGTGTTTTCCGCATCGGAGGCTTATCTCATTAAAAATGGAAAAATTTCTACTCCATTGAAGGGAGCTATGCTCATCGGAGATGGTCCCAGCATATTGAAAAAAATCTCCATGGTGGGAGGAGATTTTTCGCTGGATCCTGGCATTGGAACTTGCGGAAAGGATGGCCAATGGGTTCCGGTTGGAGTTGGAGAACCAAGTGTTTTGATCGATAAAATTACCGTTGGTGGTGCAATTTTGTAGGAGGAATTCCAAATGCTACTCTGCGATCGTCTCATAAAAGAATTATCCATAAAAAGTGACATGATAACACCATTTGTGGATAAGTTATCCCAAAGCGCCGTAATTTCCTACGGAATTTCTTCCTACGGGTACGATGCGCGCGTTGCCGATGAGTTCAAAATTTTCACGAACGTAAATAACGCTCAGGTGGATCCTAAAAATTTTTCCGAAGAAAGCTTTGTGGACAAAAAAACCGACTGCTGCGTCATACCTCCCAATAGCTTTGCCCTGGCTCGCACAGTCGAGTATTTTAAAATACCGAAAGATATTTTTGTGTTGTGCGTTGGCAAGTCTACCTATGCCCGCTGTGGAATCATTGTCAACATCACGCCACTGGAGCCGGAGTGGGAAGGTCATGTAACGTTGGAATTTTCCAACACTACACAGTTGCCAGCGAAGATCTATTCCAACGAAGGAGCATGCCAATTTTTGTTTTTTCGCATAGGCGAGGTTTGCGAAACTTCCTATAAAGATCGTGGAGGGAAATACATGTGGCAAACTGGCGTTACTCTTCCCAAAGTACAAATTTAACTGGAGCCTTCATGTTTAGTCTTTTGTTATTCGTGTTACTGACTTTTTTTCTGCTGACAAAGTTAAACGAAATACTCGGCATAAAAATTGGCTTTCAAATTCACAAGGAAAATCTGAAGGATTTTACCGTCGCAGATGTGGAAGAAAAAGAAGTTGCTGAAACAAATCAAAAAATCTTGGCTATTAAAGCCGTTTACAGCGAATTTGATTCCCATGACTTTCTTGCTAAAGCTCAAAAGGCTTTTGAGATAATTTTTTTCGCCTATGCCGGAGGAGATATTAAAACTCTGAAGGGGTTACTTTGCCCAAGGATATTTCAGGCGTTTTCTTTGGCGATTGATGATAGAAAATCGCGGGACGAAATGTTGGAGGGAATTCTTGTGCGCATAATTAACACGGAAATCTTGGATTCCAGCGTCTATAATGACGATATTCTGGTGACGGTTAAGTTTATTACGGAGCAGAGCAATGTTCTGAAATCTGGAGATGGAAAGATTATCGAAGGAAATGCTGATTTCATCGAAACTCGCCAGGATGTTTGGGTGTTTTCTCGCAAAAAATCATCCCGAGATCTGCGCTGGTATCTCCAGGAGATAAAATCCGAAAATCAATAGCAATTCTTAGAATACAAAACGCCGCCGCTGATCTTCTTCGGTGGCGCCTCTTTTCCAACCGGAGGATGCGCTACTTTTGCGCTTCACTCTTGAAAGGGAAAAATCAGGAGAACAAGTTGTCCAATCGTTTTCTATAGTTTGGGTCATTGGCATAGACTTCTTTTGTGAATTCACAAAACCTTCCTATTCTTTGAAATAGTTCGTCGGACATTGTATGCTCTATTCGACACGAATTCGCCACTGCCTCTTCTCGGGGTAATTTAAGAATTTCGCAGAAAAAGTTATACATCACCTCGAATTTTTCAATTATTTCTTTGGCATTTTCCTGGCCATCGGGCGTTAGGGTAATCTGGGAATATGGCGTGTAATTGATGAGATTTTTATTCACGAGCACATTCAACGCAGCATTTACGGAAGATTTCTTCACGGACAACAGATTTGCAATATCCGACATTTTTGCGTATCCGTTTTGGGATACTTCCAGATATATGGTTTTTAAATAGTTCTCCTGGCTCGGAGTCAGGCTAACCATAGCAGTTTCTAAATTTACCATCCAAATTATTATATGATAATTTGAATATCGTTGCCATAGGCGTTTTTTAATGAGATTTATACCCCAATAAAATAATTTTTTTAGCATTTTTAGGCTTGCATTAATGTTAGGGTGGCTATATTATGTTAGCCGAATCTAACAATTGATGGATACGATATGTTATGAGAAACATTTTTAATTTTCCATTGGTCGGTGACAAACCTTGCACTTTAGTGCGAATTGCTTCAGCGCAATAGGAGTTGTAAGATGAATGATGAATGTCAAAGAAAGATATACAAAAGGCGCACACACA
>JAIRZM010000010.1 GCA_031267235.1 Holosporaceae bacterium | reverse complement strand
TTTTTGAAACGCTTCTTCGGGTATGTTATGATCCATCGTTGTATAAACCTCAAATTTAAATACTTGTATGGTTTATACAACTTTCCTAAAATTTTCTACATTTCGCTAACAGAACCTATTTATTTGTCTACTAGATTCTCAAGGAATACCAAAAAAGCTGTTAAAAAGCGTTGCCGATTCGGTTTTGGTTGATAATTTTATCTACAATCTGCGAAAGCATTCGCTGATTGGCTACGACGACGATAAAATTTCCATTCACAGATCGACTCAAAATATCGGACTGAGTTATTTTATGGATGCTATCTCAAACGTCACGTAAAAATACTGAAAACCAAAACTCCCTACGATGGTGATCTTGAGTACTGGACGAAACGCTTCGGTTGTAAAGATCATTTGTCTATCAGTACACTGGCAGAGAGGTGCATATGACAAGTGCCATTTTACTGAGGAGCGGTGTGAATCGAAAAGTTCATGCACCGTTCTGGAGCCGAGTCGGGCGGGGCAACCCTCCCGGCTTAGGTAACAATCAGACATCAAAAATAGTTAAAATAGAACGCAAAACAGCCAACAGAATTATGCAACTTTTATGAACAATGATATCGGAATTCATGGAAAAAGAATCCTGTTTTACCGCTAGTTCGTGTTCCACATAACTTTTGCGCCAGGAATCTTCAATTTTTTTATGAAACAGCTGTGTCATGTGGCAATCGAAAATTGACAATCCGTATTTTTTAGCATAAAATAATTCACTGCATAGGACGTTTTTTGATGTGTTGCGATAGAGTGGAGTTTACTTTTGTGACAGATCCATTCAACGCATTGGTTGTCTACTCTCGCCCGAAGTTTTGTTGTTAGCGGAGAAAATATGCAGCTGATGTTTGCAGGTTAGGCTGGGAGGAAATTCTCATGCACTCCAAAGTGTCAGTGATTGTTCCGGTTTACAATGGCGGAGCGCTTTTATCTCGCTGTTTGGATAGCCTTACAAATCAAACTTTAAAAAATATTGAGATCATTTGCGTTAACGACGGATCGACGGACAACTCACGAGAAATTCTGGAAAGATACGCAACCAAAGACAGCCGTATTAAAATTTTACATCAGGAAAATCTTGGACAGGGAACTGCCCGCAACGTTGGTATGGACGCTGCCAATGGCGAGTATCTGGGATTTGTTGACGCCGATGATTGGATAGAGCTGGATTACTTCGAAAAACTTTACAGAGCAGCTCGAAAACATAATGTAGAAATAGCCTGCTGCGGAATTATACGCAAATATCCGTCCTTCAGAACAAAAAAAAAGCTCACTCTAGCGGAAGAGAGGGTATATTCTCTAACACTGGAAAAGTACCAAATAACCGAGACGCCGCGGAAATGTTATGTGTACAACAAAATTTACAAGAGATCAGAAATCGAGAAACACCAATTGCGTTTTCCGGAAGGCGTTTTCTTCGAAGATATCCCCTTTACCATTCGCGCCCTATACTATCTGAAGACATTGGTTACAGTTCCGGACACGGTTTATTTTTATTGGGTTAATCATAAATCAACTACTCGTGATATGGGCGATAAAAAACAGCATGATTTACTCGCAGCTCGCAAAGATTTTATAAAATTTTCACGACGGCATCACATAAATTGCGAAGAAAATCATTACATAAAGAAAAAAATTACCTATAAATTCCTCGGCATGCCACTCCTGAAAATATATCAATGGAAAACCATCGAAAAATATTATCTCTTTGCCCTAATACCTATATTTGAAAAAAGAATTTCCTTATAATATCAAAATCTCAGAGCAAGGAGTAAATTTACAAACTCCTCTGCGCAACAATATAACGTATTCACAGTGCCATTGCTTGCCGATTTTTATATTATTACTGTAAATTGAGCCGGCATATTTATCTTGATTACTCCGCCATAGGCGCAGATTAGGGTGCTATCATTGGTTAGCATTGGCCCAGTTTTTCCTATGACCGTAGGTTTGGTGGGAATCCATATGCCAGCTGGCGTTGGAATGCAGGCGCCAGGAGTTAAAACTCCACTAGCGGCAGCGGTTAAAGAAGCCGTAGTTGGATTTAATATACTGGAACACAGTCCAAATGGAAAAATGTTCACAAATGGAATGCAGTCCGAACAAGTTCCCATTGGACCAGCTGACCCCATCAGCAAAGAGGTTGGCAGAAAAACCAACGGAGTTGGGATATTTCCAAATGAGCATTTGGCAATTGCGCCGCTGCATGCTCCCATTGCCATTAGACTTCCTTTCGTGATTTTAAATTGCCATCTTCATCGTAGGTATCTATGAATCCATAGGGTTTGCCGTTCTGAAATGATGAAACTTCCCTAACATTTCCACTTGGAAAGTATTTTATTGTCTCTCCCTGCAACGAATTGTTCTCGTAGAAAGAATGTTCCAGCAGAACACCGTTCGGATAAAAAGTTTTGCATTCACCATTTTGCAGTCCACCGGCATAGGAGGCAATTCTTATGATATTGCCATCTCCGTCGAAGGACGTAAATTCCCCATCAAATACTCCATTAAGAAAATTCACTTCTCCTACCTTAACGCCATTGGAAAAAAAAGTAGTTTTTCCATCCTGCAAGCCACTTTTGAAAAACGTCAGCATTAATGGCTGTCCTGCCATAGAAAACTCTGCCGGACCTGAGAGTAGGCCATTTTCATAGTTCAATTTACATGTTATTTTTCCATTTTCATCGAATGCTACCATTTCGCCATGGGGAATCCCGTTTTGCATGGTTATGGTTTTCAGCAATTTGCCATTGGGATCACATATCTCCTGAATAGTTGTTCCTGATTGATTCTGATTATCCAAGCTGGAGCATCCCTCCTCCAACTGTTATCATGGGCGCGGATACTTTGGCTGTCCCCTGCCCTAGAACCTCCGCTATGGCTCCAGTTATTTTACAGGAAGCCATTCCGCTAGCCTCCAACATAGCATTCGCCTTCAAATTTATATTAATTGCAGCCGAAGCTTCAAGATTAAGGCCTGATTTTATAGTCATTCCTCCGCCGGCTCCAGATTCAATGGAAAGCGCGCCGCCGACTCCGGATTTCAAAGAGAACGAACCTCCAGCTCCTGTTTCGGCAGAAAAAGCTCCGCCGGCTCCAGTTTTCAAGCTCATTGCTCCGGTGGATTCTGCATTAAACGTAGCCTTAGTCTTCATGTTAGTTTTTCCGCCAGATTCTATGTCTATGTTTCCATCAACTTTGATCTTCAAGTTTCCAGAAACCTTAATGGTGTAATCTCCTTTTATTTCATAACTTTGATTGCCTTTTTTAAGCATGACGGATCTATTTCCATTTTCCAGAACGATGGTTTCCGCTCCTTCCTTCATGGTTATCGTTCTGTCACCCTTGGTAAGCTCAACAATTTGGTCTCCTTTTTTAAGAAACAGCGAGTGATTCCCAGGATTATCGCCATCTGCTTTCAGGGTGATGGTTCTTGATCCCTTGAATAAATCTAGAGTGTCGTTTGATTCCTCTATCTCAGTTTTTCTCGAATTAACGATGTTAACATAGACATCCTTGGAAGCGTGGACATATAATTCCTCCTTATCCTTTTCGTCATTTATTCTAAATTCATGAAATCTCTCTGGATCTTTAAAGGTAACTGTCTTGAGCGCCGATTTCATTGCTTCTTTGTCGGAGTATTCAGGCATATACTGATCATTGTAGACGCAACCTACTATCAACGGGCGATCCGGATCTCCTTCCAAAAAAGTAACCACAACTTCCTGACCAACCCTGGGAATAAAAATCCCTCCCCAATTACTGCCGGCAAGCAATTGCGCTACTCTAATCCAGCAGGAGCTTTCACTGGTATCAGCCATTTTCCCAACCTGATCCCAATGAAAGAAAACCTTTATACAACCGTGTTCATTTTTGAATATTTCCTCTCCGGCTGGACAGGTAACGATGGCCGTTTGAGTTCCATAGATGCGGGGTTTGGGTGTTTTTCTAGGAGGACGAAATTCAATTCCATCCCCAAAAGCGTTAAAATTGTTTCTGTAGGCGTATCCTGAGGATGCAGAAAAATCAAGAAAATGGGACACCGCGAGAGCAACATACTCTTTGTTGAATTTTTCCACATGATGATCGAAAACTTCGAAGGAAAAACCAGCTGTTATATTGGCCGCAGTCGATGAAGCGTTAAGCAGGCAATGATTCAACTCAAAAAGCTGAACTCGTAGCTTGGATAAGCTCTCCCCCTCATTAGATTTGGCGAAACATCCCGGATATTCATAGGAAATCTGCCCCTTCCATTTGCTATCTAATTTGCTGTAAAGCTTAGTTTGGGAAATCGTGTAATTGTAGTCTGCCATGGCGCATCCGCCGGTCTGCACCGTTGTAGTCATACTGGTGTGGAAGACTTTTCCCAGCGGGAATATTTTATGTCTACCCCCCATAAATCCAACTTTAGAAGTTTTAGGCATTTTTTCGTGCGCGCTGGCTGAATCAGCTAGCACCATGGTATGCTTATTTGATGAATGCTTGAAAAAATAAAAAATACCCTCCTCTTCCATTAGGCGAGAGATAAAATTAAAACTACTCTCGCCATATTGGACGCAATACTCTCTTGAGACTCTGCCGCAAGATTTTGTTTTGTCTTCTATTTCTTTAACGCCGCAGTCGCTCAGGACTTTTTTTATGATATCTAGGGATGTTTTATTCTGGAAAATAAGATGATTTCTATCCAAGGTGAGAAGCCATAAACTAGGCTTTAGAGTAACAGCATATTCCGTTAGAAATATATCGTTTTGGGTTTCGGTGGCTCCCTGAGAAAATTCGGCAACAACGCCATCGATGTACCGTTCCTGCGAATCAGATTTAATGACTATATTCATGCTGGAGCCAATGGCTTTTTCTGAATCCAGCGCATTATCCTTGGCTGCAAAGACTACATGAAACTCAAAGAGTTCGGATATAGCTTCCCGTCCTCGCAGAGACCTCAATATTAGATCAGAATCCCCAAATGGAGTAGTTAAGCGCGCCAGCAGGCCTTCTTGATCGCTTAGAATGGAAGACACACAAATTCCCCCTTCAAGATTGATAAAATCATAATCAAAATTGCATTAAATTGCAAAGAACTGTCGAATCGTTGATCCAAATGAATCGATATCATCCGCTAGATTACCGAATGCCATTCGAGATTTTCTTCCGTCGTAGTTTTGGCGGTGGCACTGCGCTTCGCCCTTAAAGGCGCAGTATTAATGAGGTTGGCAAATTCACCCAGACTTATGAAAGATGCCGCCTGTTGTTCAAAATTTGAGGCTGAAGCCGTGAACAAAAAACCCTGTCCAATATCTGCTCCAGATTCTTTAGCACAATCTAGTTGTTCCAGAGTTTCTATCCCCTCTGCAACCACCTCACATCCTATCTCGTGAGAAACTTGGGATATGAATCTCAATAGTGTTCGCGTTTTCTTGTCGGATGGAGCCATTTGCACAAAGCTTTTGTCAATTTTCACTATATCCAGAGGCAGCTCGCTCATGAAAGCCAAACCTGAGTATTTGGTTCCGAAATCATCTAGAGCTATTTTTACATGACGATTGCGCAGTATATTCAGATTTTTTTTTGCCTGAGCAAGCGCGTGTGGAGGCGTACTTTCACTTACCTCCAGAACGATATTGCCGCCGTCTATGTGCATTTCATCGAGAACTCTGAAAAAATTGGCACAGAACTCATCATCCAGGACGTCCTGCGCCGTCATATTTATAAAAAAAATAAAATTTCTACATTTGTGATTTTTACAGTCGCCGCCGTCGGAAAATATATGGAATATATCCCTCAGTATGCGATAAGCGCTTGGATATTCGGCGGAATTCTGCTCTCTTCGATAGAGAGCTTCGTAACCCAAAATAGACTCATTGGTCAACTTGACTAGCGGTTGCAGTCTTATTCTATTCATCATAATTAACGCTGTATTTTATAAAGATATAGTATTTTGATTTAAATATTCAAGATCTTTCGAAAAAATTATTTAAATTTTTAACGGACAGCCTTATGTAGGAAGGTCTTCCATGGCAACATTGGGCAATGTGGGGAGTTCTTTCCATTTGGCGAAGCAGGGCATTCATTTCCTCGATGCTTAATTTTTTACCGCCGCGTAGGCTGCCGTGACAGGAAATGGTCGACAAAACGCGGTTTATTTTTTCTTCCAGGGAATAGGAATCACTGAATGTTGAAAGTTCATCGATCAAATCACCCACCAGAGCTTTCGCGTCGCAGCCTTCCAAAATTGCCGGAATAGCGCTGATGGTCACCAAATCCTGAGCCAATTTTTCATAATGAAGGCCGAATTTTAACAGCAAATCTCCATTGTCTTCCAGTAACTCAATTTGCGCCTCCGTCAAAGCGCAAATTTCCTGCAGTAACAGCGTTTGAGAATCCAAAGAAAGATTGTTTTTCAGTTTTTCCAGAGTGATCCTCTCGGCGGCTGCATGCTGATCTACCACCACCAGATCTTGGTCGCTCAGCGCCACGATATAGGTATTATCTATTTGTCCCAGCGCTGTTCCAAGAAAAATTCTCTCAGAATTCTCTGGAACTTCCGCCTTTTGCGCTTCTTCAGGACGGGTTATCTCCTCCTGGATTGGTGATTTTTGAGGAGAATTCTCCTCTCGTGAGAATTTCTCTAGCACACCGGAGGTGAAAATCGTATTCGAAAAAATTCCGTGTTCGCCATTTCGCTTATTAAAATTCACCGGATGCAGCGAGGCCGTCGTTCTTTTCTCCCGATAATCGTCAAACGTTCCTGTTGCCGCTACGCTCGCCCCAAACGAGAAAAGTTTTTTCTTAAGCTCAGTCACGATGAACCGCCTTATTTTTTCTGATTCTCTAAATCTCACTTCGATTTTGGATGGATGGGCGTTTACGTCCACTTCCGTCGCCGGTATTTCCAAATAAAGCACCGCCGCCGCATATCTGCCCATGGGCGTTAGTCCAGAGTAAGCTGATTTTAGTGCGGATGCAAAAATTCTATCCTTCACAAAACGCCCGTTAACGAAAAAATACTGACAACTTCCGGAAGCTTTATTAAAGGTAGGAACTCCGGCAAAGCCGTGCAACCTTAGCCCATCCATTTCTACATTAATGGGAAATGTATTTTCTCCGAACGAGATGCCCAGGACGTCCTCTACGCGCTTTTGCAAGCTATCAGTTTTGGAATAGAAGACTTTTTCTTTGCCAGAATGAGCAAAGCGAAAGGAAATTTCCGGAAAAGCAAGAGCTACGTTCCTAAGAGCGCCGCAGCAACTCTCCAGCTCTGAAGAATCTGACTTCAAAAATTTTAGCCGCGCCGGAGTAGCGAAAAACAGATCTCGCACTTCAATAGTAGTTCCAGACGAACGAACTGCCGGAGACAGGCCAAAATTTTGACGTTCCTCCCATCGAATGGACCAAGCTTCGGACGATGAACTAATCGCCGACGTAATTTCCAGACGAGAAATCGACGCGATGGAGGGAAGCGCTTCCCCTCGAAATCCGAAAGTATGAATATCCCATAAATTTTCACCCACCAACTTTGATGTTGCATGACTCAATACGCAAAGTTCCAGCGACTCCTTATCCATGCCACAGCCATTGTCGCTGACTGAAATAAAACTTTTTCCGGCGTCGATGACATTTACTTCAACTTCCGTAGCGCCGGCGTCAACGGCGTTTTCCAGCAATTCTTTGATTACGGAAGCTGGACGTTCTATCACCTCACCTGCAGCAATCTGATTAATTAAATTTTGAGGTAGAAGTCTTATCTTCATAATTCACATCCGGAAGCTCATACTAGACTAAAACGCATTCCATTTCCAGTTTCCTTTTGTTTTCACTCGGCCTAAAGCTGGAAAAAAGAAATATACTAATGGGGATTAGTTATAATTGCGCAGTGCGATTATGCATATGTTAACGCTAAACTGAAGATTAGAAATGACATTATAGAAACGAAATATCCTGGATTTTAGGGTCTCAGGACACCTATCATGTCGGGAATTTCAAAGGAATTGGCAAGGTATAGCAACAGCCGAGACCGTAAAATATTTTGTGTAAATGCCGGAAATAGGTATAAGTAATTATAGTTATGGAGGTATTTACGATGAAGAAGAAACTGACAGAAGAAGAGAAATTAGCGAAGCGGGCATTG
>JAIRZM010000009.1 GCA_031267235.1 Holosporaceae bacterium | reverse complement strand
ATCAAATCAGAGATTAACTTCTTTGCGTGACTTTCCCTACAGTTTTATCACATCCTATAGTTGAACCACTCTGCTGCTCTATTTCGATTCTTGATGCACTTCACTCTTGAATGGGCGCTTCGCATGACTTCTTCTACCTCTCCTTGCAACAACCTGCAGTCGTAACTCAGCTCAATCTTATCCTTTGGCCTTGATGCATTTCACTCTTGAATGGGCGAAATTTTTCTGTTATTGTGACGATGTGTTCCTCGGTAGCTCAGAGGTAGAGCAAGTGGCTGTTAACCACTAGGTCGGCGGTTCGAGCCCGTCCCGAGGAGCCATTTTTGGGATTAGCGTACTTTATTTCTTAAGGCGATGGTGGATCGTGACGCGCCGTTGTCTAGGTAAAGCTGGAAGTTGCACTTTGCAGAAATTTCATCCAGATCGACGGCTCCAATTCTCAATATTCTAGCTTTTTCAGACGTTAGATCCAGAATTGTCGACTCTACCCCTAGCGGGCTTCTGCCTCCATCCAGAATGAACAATTCGTCGTTGTTTCTTAGACTATGCGAAACTGCTTGAGCCGTAGTTGAACTAGGCTCCGTCGATCTATTGGCGCTGGTGGCCGTCAACGGGAAGGGTAATCGTTCCAGCAAATACCTCAGCGTATCATGGAATGGAACCCTAATTCCGACGGTGTCCAAACCAGATGAGCAGAGCCGGGATAGTCGTGCATGAACCTTCCGCTTTAAAATAATCGTTATGGGGCCAGGCAAAAAAATTTTAGCAACTTCTTGAGCGCGAGCGCTAATTTCGACATCGGCAGCAGCAGCTTCCAGATTGGCGTAGCAAATGGACAAAGGATTAAACTCTTGACGATTTTTGTACTGAAAAATCTTGGCAACTACAGCTTCGCTATAGGCGTTTCCACCAAGACCGTAGACTGTTTCTGTTGGAAAAGCGACAAGACTACCTTTCGCTAAAATGCCAAGAGCACGCTCCAGATTACGCTCAGTTGGGCGAGCTATTACGTGTGCCAAAACCGACCAACGACTTCAGTTCGCCATACATTCATTGTATTAACGAGCAATAAGCCTAGAGCGTCCTTTGGGATCCACAATCAAATATGCCGCCTGTCCGTTTCTCAGGACCACATCTGTACCCTGAACAACGGACTGCATTCCGCCGGATTGCAGCTCCACAACATATTCAATGGCTTCCTGGGATTTCATACTCTTTTCCGCGTAGGCGCCCGCCGCAGCTCCGGCCAAAGCCCCTCCAGCGGTTGTAATTATTCTACCGCGACCACCACCGAAGGCGCTGCCCAGCGCGCCGCCGGCAATCGCTCCCATGATGCCGCCAGTTTTGTTATCTTCCAGCCGTTCTCCCTCTTCAACCATTACCGTACGCGAACTAACAACAACGCAGGGGTAAGTGCGCGAAGCCGAGCCCAGCGTTTTCGCATCATAGGTGTTTGAAGATATATTCCTTGCGCAACCGCCAATAGACAGAAACGCCGCCAATCCAAAAGCAGAAACCGCCAATGTTTTTTGCATTACTTTTTTCTCCATAAGTGCTACTATCTTCAGCATGCTACTCCATTTGGGAAGAAAGAACAACTTCTTCGTCTAGCCGTAAGCTGGAGGTTAATGAATGAGCTCCATTAATTTTAGATTTTTTCTCCTTTTTTTCTGTGTTGGATGCTCAGTAGCTCCGCTGTATGAGGAAAATCACCCCCAAAGAAGTTGCTGCAATGTAACCATTGATATAATCGCCGAGCGTGATGGACAAATACTGCGCAGATATTTGATGGATGCCTTTCGGGACCTTCATTTTCAAAAGCGCCAATACAGCTTAACGATTAAATTAAGCTCCATCGAAAAGTCGTTTGCCTTCGCCAGCGACGGCAACGCTAAACGTCTGCGCCTGTATTATACGGCTGACGCAATACTTAAAGATTCCCAGAAAAAAATTCTGTTTCGCAAATTAATGAACGTTTCGAGAAGCAGCAACATTTCCAGCGTCCAGGGAGAAGTGGCTTTTTCACTCTATGGTCGCAATAGTGGAGTTTTGCTGAAAGAGCTCAGCGATAGAATAGTTGAAAATATAAAGGTATTCCTGTCTCATGAAGAGTGATTTTCGCCACATCCAAAGCAAGCATATGAATGCGGGCAGTGCCTTTTATTTATATGGTAACTACAAAAAGACCTTTGCCGTATTCTGTGATTTTGTCTGCGAACAACTGCAGCAAAAGGGATTGAAAACTGCACTGCATTTTTGCTCAGTCAGCGAATGCTTGGACTCCATCAACGAACAATGCGACCTATTTGAAACTAAAATACATTGCTTTTGCGTCAGAAACGTCGAAGATCGTCACTGGGAAAAACTTGCTCCATTTTTAAATGAAAGCAGCAACGTTTTTGTGCTGGAAAGCGGAGACTACGCAAAATCCAAAAAAATCACCCAACATTTGCTAACGCACGAGACGGCTTTTGCTCTAGCATCATTCCGGAATGATATTACGCTGCGCTCGCTATGCCAAATGCTGCTGCCAGGAATTTCTACATCCATAGCCAATGAAATAATCAGAATCATTGGAGAAACAGACGAAGATCCTCGCTCATTTTTTAGGAAAATATCACTTCTGCTTGAAATCGACCCGAACTGCTTGAAGGAGTATGTAGTCCAGGAAAGATCTTTTATGGAAGAACTGGATTTCATTCCTCTTGTCAGGTACTGTCTGCAGTCAATCCTAAGGGAAGAAGTTTTTGAGAAAAAACAAACGGAACATCGCATCACTATTCCCGCTGAAAGAGCCCTAAGACTGCTATTAGCAGCTGAGATTAGACAAAAACTTGGACTAGAAATGGGAAAAAGCTACCTCTACGGTGAATTGTTTCTGACTAGTCGAGCACAGTCGTAGCAATCTTTCAGTGGCTAGTTTCGGCAACCCCAGATGATTCGTAGATTTTACAGGCATTTTTCGGGGAAACAGAGCCATCATTCGTTAACAACTCCACCGCATTGGTTTCATTATAATACTTGAAGATTATTATGTCGTAATTTTTTATTTTAATGATCGCAGATGGATTATTGGAAAGATATTTATATAGCCAATTCATGGTGCATTGACTGGTGCAGATTGCCACCGTCTTGCCAATATTTTCCTCTGCCACTCTAAAAATACCAAAAAGCACCCTCTCCATAACTTCTCGCCCAGTTTCTGCTGTCTCTCCATTTTTTGCGGAAGGCATACGATGGTCCGGCGAAGAAAATAAGCTAGCCAATACTCTCTTCGTAATTTTGTCTTTTCTCTTCCCCTCCAGGCAGCCCAATTTCTGCTCATTAAATAGCCATGTTTTTATATAGAGGGATGACTTACTGATTAGGCTAGCGGTGCTGCCTGCGCGCAAACTTTCGGAAGCATACAAATTGGAGAAACAAATGCGGTTCCCTAGCTTGATAAAATCATATATTTTTTTGCTAGCTGTGGTCGAAATTTCACAATCTAATTTTGAGCCATGGATAATATGATTATTTTTGGTAGGACCATGTCTTATAATGAAAAAAGTTGTATATGGTCCAGTTTTATCAGCTGCTGTGGCAATTTTTACGAGAGATGACAGTTTTGTTTTCGCATAGAGTGGAACCTTGTCCAACCTATAGAAGCGCTGATCGATCGGATCAGGATAGGAAAGCTGCGATAACAGATTTAGTATATTATCTTTTGCAATGTCATTGGTCAGTAGTATGATCGACGCCAAGAACACCGGCGCTAATATTACGCAAGGATCATAGAGCTTCTTTCCTCTGTAGCGCTTAAATATCCAGCATTTTGGCCGAGAAATTTCCCGTATATCTTCCCAAATATGTTTCATCTGTTCTTTACATTTGCTCATGGGCGAATGTCTCCAACATTGGCTAAGTATATATTTAAGATAAAAAAAGATAAAGAATAGATTAAATTTAATATTAATTATTTTATATAATTCACACGCTTGTTTAAGCTTTGGGTCTAGAACTCCCCCCTACCTCTAGAACGCTACAATAAACGCGGAGGAAAATTCTATATGAAATTAGAAATATATTCACAAAAAAGTGATAACATAGCAATATGTTCAATTACACTATATGCCGTAATCTTGCGCTTTTAAAAACTTCTTTGGGAAAGAATTGCGATCTACTATGCTCCAACCCGCAGAGCGGGAATCTCTGGGCACTCTGCGTCCGAGAGAGATAGCGCAGTTCTCATGTTATACAGCAGGACGGTGCGAAGCAAAAAATTCCGTAAAGCTCGGTTGCTCTGCGGC
>JAIRZM010000019.1 GCA_031267235.1 Holosporaceae bacterium | reverse complement strand
CTGCACTATTTCTATGGTTTTCAGGCGATCGTCGATGGTCCGCGTAGAGACGATGTTTCTGTAAAATTCCGGGGATGTATCCACGTTATGATTGTAGTAATCCAGTCCGGATTCCTTTAGTTTTTGCGCCTGTGGTTCCGTTATGAAACCAGCAGTAACGCAGGTTTCCAGGCCGAGAACCTTCACCTCCTCCACCATTTCGCATATTTTTTCGAATTCGTCGTCGGATGATGGACAGCTGCCGGAAATGCTCATGCAGAAGCGACTGGCTCCGCATTTCTTCGCTTTTTTGGCTGCATTCACAACCGTATCCAGATCCAACATCGGCTGCTTCGGCATTTTTACGCCGTTTCTCGCCGATTGGGCGCAGTAGGCGCAATCCTCCGAGCATCCTCCTGTTTTCACACTCAGAATATCGCTGATTTGCACACTTTGTTCGTCGAAATTTTGCCGATGAACTTCATGAGCCGTTCTCAATAATTTAAAAAACGGACTTTTGAAAATGTCCAACGCTTCTTCAAATGTATGTTTCACAGGATTCCTTTACAGATATTTATTAATCACATCGTAGGTTCTTACCAGATCATCATTCCTTACGCAATATGGTGGAAATAGGTAAAGGGTCTTTCCAAGTGGTCGAATGAATATCCCATTTTCCCAGGCTCTGTCTGTGATGAAATTCGCTTCTTCTTCCGAGGAAACATCGAATGCCGTGATTATGCCAATGCTCCTCCTTTTGAGAGCTTTAGGGATATCATGACTTTTGTGAAATTTAACGATTTCTTCGATTTTGGCGACGGTTTCTTTTTTTCCGAAAATCTCCAAAGATTTGCAGGCGGCAGCGCAGGCAATGGGATTTGCGGTGTAGGAGTGTCCATGCAAAAATGCTTTACTTTTATCATCGGACAGAAATGCATCATAAACTTTTTCGGAAGTTATCGTTAGGGCCAGCGGCAGAAAACCTCCGCTGAGCGCTTTGGACAGACAAATAAAATCCGGCAGCACATTGGTGTGATTCATTGCAAACATCTTGCCGGTGCGATAGAAACCGGTCATAACTTCGTCAAAGATTATGAGAGTGCCGTATTCACGCACCTTATTCACCAATCTTTCCAGAAACTGCGTGCGATATAGGCGCATTCCAAACGCTCCCTGCAAAAGGGGCTCTACCACAAGGGCGCAAATTTTGTCTCCCAGATCGGTTAACGTACGATCCAGTCTTTCGATAATTTCAGTCTCCTTTTGTTCGATATCTTCCACTCCATCATAATATTCCGGAACGTCGATGGTTACAGTTTTGAAAAACAGTTGGGAGAATGTTGAGTGATAGATCGAATCGACTCCGGATAAACTCATTGCTCCAAATGTATCTCCGTGGTATCCGCCATCCAGCGAAAGGAAAATATTTCTATTTTTTTCTCCGATGTTTTTAAAATACTGATAGGCCATTTTGGCAGCGATTTCCACCGATGTCGAACCGTTGTCGGAAAAAAAATACTTATTTAACGTTGGTGGCAATAGCAACTTCAGGCCATTTACCAATTTTTCTGCAGGATCGTGGGAAAACTTCGTAAAAATTACATGTTCCAGAGTTTTTGCTTGCTCATAAATCGCTTCGGCAATTTCCAGATGAGAATGGCCATGCGCATTGACAAACCAACTGGAAATCATATCCAAATACCTATCGCCATTTTTGGAAATCAAATACGCCCCATCTCCTCTGATTATTTTCACCGGAGGAGGAGCGATTTTTTCCTGGGTAAAAGGTCTCCAAATCACTTCATTATCTCCAAAATTTCTGGTGGCAGAGCGGTTATTCGCAAAGCCTTGTCCACATCATCGTCCTGCGGGATTATAGAGAGTATTTTCAGTTTAGAAAACTCCTCGATGGTGCATTTCAGATTATCTTCTATACTTCCGTTGATGATTATGCCCAGAATATCGATTCCGCGTGCCCGCAAAACTTCCACCGTCATCAGCAGATGATTAATCATTCCCAATTTCGATTTCGCTACTACCAAGGCTTTTGCGTCGCACATTTTTACAAGGTCTGCCATCAAAAAATTTTCAGTAATGGGCACAAGCACTCCGCCAGCACCTTCTATAACTGTGTTCCCGAGATTCTTGCTAAATGCATTTACATCAATTGCGATGTTCTCCATATTGGCCGCATCATAGGGAGACAGCGGTGCCCTGAGCTTGTAAACTTCAGCGATTATTTTCGTGTGCGGAGAAAGCTTCGTAATTATATCTTTGTCTGAATCATTTCCCGTTTGAATCGGTTTCCAATAGTCGGCTCGCGTATGCATACAAATCCACGCAGAAACCACCGTCTTTCCCACATCCGTATCCGTTCCGGTGATAAAAATATTTATAAAAAACTCCGCACAAAAAATCGCAACCACAACGAAGACTACAACATTCTAGCTGCAGAAACAATTCAAAAGCAAGTTTTGTAATGGCATTTTTTTTTAACAAGATCCTCATATTGTCGCTATTATTTTCTACCACACTTGGAAGTTTGTGTGGACAAGTCTTACAAGCAATCTCCGGAATACAAAGCAATGTACGCGGAGGTGAAGAAAATGCTCACAGAGGGAATTCTCCAGGAAAAGAATGAGAGTAGGTACTTCCTGGTCTTGGTGTCCTGCGGGTCAGGGAGCCCCGATAGGTTGTTAGCGTTAGAGATTTTTTCAAGAGGTTAACTTTTGCGGAAGCAAACTTCCAAAGTAGTCTCCGATTACGAGTTTAATTAGTGTCACAGCTTGAAATTGTGGGATTTCTCTGAGATGGTGATAATTAGCGATAAATGTGCTATAATATCCCTGTAATAAACGACGAGGTTAACAATATGTCACTAATCAAAAAATCAGAATATGCACGCAAACTGGGAGCGCCATTTCAGGAACGAAGTGCAAAATCAACGCAATCTCCGGTTGAGGGAGAGTCACCGTCGAAGAAAACCTCTGTTGGTGTTTTGTATTGTAGCACCTTTCGCGGACGATTGTTTAATTTATCTTCGATCAGCTGGATGTATTCATCCGAAACTCCTGCAAAATCAGCATTTTTCAGCAGATATTGCCGGATCAGGCCGTTGGTGTGCTCGTTGAGTCCTCTGTCGCAGCG
>JAIRZM010000017.1 GCA_031267235.1 Holosporaceae bacterium | reverse complement strand
GCAGAAGCCGCTCAACGCTATTCCGACCGCGCAGTCCAAGTCATAAAAGCCAGTGAGAATAATGAACTGATGCCATGCGTATCAAGCGATTCGTCGTTTTACCGCTGCAAAATGTGTGGATTTCGGAACATATGTTGGGGGCGAAATGAAAAAAATTAAAAAAAATAAAAATAAAGCTGACGTTTTTCGTGTAAACGCTGAATTTATATATTGATGAGAGTGGTTGAAAAATGAGCTCGCTAAAAAAAATGAAAATAATGCGAACATTTTTGGCTCGTTTACTGAATATATACAAATACGGGGACGCATTAATTCCATCAGTCGGAGAAAAAAAATGATATTGCGAAAAAATATTTTCGATAAAAAACGTGAGAACCGTGAATAAGTATTATGAGGGATTTCGGAAATTTGGAGTAGGAAGCCATGGATAAAAAATATGAGAAGCAACCTTTAGACAAAAATCTTCAAACACGGAATAAGTATAGTGAAAGAGACATTTGGGTGAATGATTTACGTAACTTTGCGACGGATTTTCGGAAAAATGTAACGCGCATTTTTTGCTGCAATATGAGGAAAAATACGGGGTAAGTTGCAAAAATACAAAAGTTACATCGAAAAAACGGGGTAAAGGATATTAAAAAAAATATGGAGTTTATGGATGAATAATTTTTTCGAAGAAGCATTACATAGATTTAGAATATCATATCCGCCGCTTCAAGTCGATTCTAAAAATATGACAAGGTGGGGACATAATAAAAGGTATTGGGCAAGGGCCATAAACGACGGATACGTATTCGGCGACTTTGTGGAAGATATAAGCGAGCATGTATTTCCAAACAATCGGAAACTAACCCGAAAAGAATGGGCAGAAATAGAAAAAGCCAAAAGAGAAGCGGAAGAAGAGCAGAGAAGAATTTGGGAAGAAACGTCCCTAAGGGCAAACCATATCTGGAACAACTCTGTCTCTATGGTTTCTCATGTTTATCTGCAGGAAAAGAGAATTCGTTCCTATGGCCTAAAGCTTGACGCTGAGAATCGCCTGCTTATTCCGGCCTACGATGAAACTGGGAAGTTATGGTCTTTACAGCGTATAAACGCTGATGGAGAGAAGAAGTTTATGTATGGCGGCCGGAAAAGGGGCTGCTTCTATCTCATTGATCCCGAGAATAGAGCGAATGACGCTGAAAATATCATGATATGCGAAGGCTATGCCACCGGAGCTTCTCTCTATGAATGCACTTTAATTCCAACAGCTGTGGCTTTTGATACTGGCAATTTAAAGCCGGTATGTCAGGCCATGAGGAGGAAGTTCAAGGATAAAAGTATTATCATATGCGCAGATAATGATCAATTTCATGAAAATGGACATAATCCTGGCGTAGAGAAGGCGAAAGAAGCGGCGTCGTTCATCGAAGCTAATGTAGCCATTCCAAACTTTAAAGAGGAGTCTATTGCAGTATTTAGATTATCTAATCCAGCCAAGAAGGGACCAACGGACTTCAATGATCTTCATGCATTGGAGGGGAAAGAAGCGGTTTTATCGTTCGTTAAAATGCATGAGCCAATGAAAGAAAAGCTCTTTGAGTTCGAGAACTTCGTTCTTAAAGAAAGCGGTTTGTTTTACCTGAGTAAGGACAATCAAAGGGAATACGTCTCGGATTACTTTAAAGTTATCGCTCTTACCAAAGACATTGAGACGGAGGAGTGCGGGAAGCTTCTGGAGTTCAGAAGTATGTACGATAATAAGCTGATGAAAATAAGGATACTGGGTAACTGGCTGTCAAGGGATGGAGAAATTATAAGAGATCGTCTCACTCGTCTTGGCTTTAGGTTATCCATGAGTCCGCGCCTGAGGTATAAATTCAACGAATATATCAATATGTCGGAACCGAAGAGGTTCATTACCTATATCAATAAAGTGGGTTGGCACAACAAGATGTTTGTTCTGCCTGGCCTTGTAGTAGGCAGCGAAGACGACGGCGTAATTTATGAAACGGAATGTACCAAGGGTTCGGTATCCCAGTCCGGTACTCTGAAGGAATGGCAGGAAAACGTTGCGAAGTACTGCGTTAGTAATAGTAGGCTTGTATTTGCCGTAAGCACTGCGTTCGCGAGCGTTCTAATGAAAGTATGCGACATAGATACCAATGCGGGCTTTCACTTCGTTGGCAGTAGCTCTATTGGTAAGACCACGACGCTCAAGGTAGCCGCCTCTGTATTCGGAAGCAGAGAATACATCAAGTCATGGCGCGCAACGGATAACGGTCTGGAAGGTATATCCGCCAAGCATAACGATTGTCTTCTGATTCTGGATGAAATGGGTCAGGTGGATTCGGCTAAAATAGGCGAGATAGCCTACATGCTGGCCGGAGGCAGCGGAAAGACAAGGTCTGACATATACGGAGATCCCCGTGACGTAAGAAAATGGCGCTTATTGCTGCTATCCAGCGGAGAAATAGACCTTGCCACTCATATGGCTGATTCACGAAAAACCACTCGCGCCGGTCAGGAAGTAAGAATTATCAATATGCCAGCAAAGCCGAATGTCGATAGCCATGGAATATTTGAAGATATCCATGGATTTAACAGCGGAGCTTCATTCGTTGAATATTTGTCGGAAGCGTCCAGCAGGTATTACGGCGCTCCCATACTTGAATTTATAAGGCATGTAATAGAAGACTACGAAAAGATAAGAACTCGATTCAGGAAAGAATTGCCTGTCATAAAGTCAGTATTTTTACCCAACGGATCTGAAGAACAGGACGAAAGAGTTTTCACAATGTTTTCATTCATTGGCTTTGCCGGAGAACTAGCTTCTGAATATAGTATTACTTGTTGGGATAGAAGAGAAGCCTTTAAGGCTGCAATTGCTTGCTTTACATCCTGGATAGAAGAAAAGGATGGAACGGGCAATCAGGAAAAAAGAGCCCTACTGGATCAAATAAAGCTATTCTTTGAACTATATTCCAACAGCAGATTTCTTGATATCTATGAAGATAAAATTAAACCTCTAAACGCCGCCGGCTATAGACACACAATTTCTACTGGCGAAACAGTCTATTATGTGTTTCCGAAAGTTTTTAAACATGAGATGTGCAGGGGATTCAACCACAAAACGGCCGCCAATATCCTAAAGCAGGTTGGCTGGCTAATAGCGGGCGACGGCGGCGCAGCATATACGTCCAAAAAAATACAGGACAAGACCTACAGAGTCTACACTTTTAGTCAAAAGCTTTGGGAATATTGATGATATTTTTAAATTTTATATCTTTCGGGGCTGATTTTGCTTGTAACCGTGTAACTTTGTATCCTGCGGCCGATAAGGCCTGGAATTACAGCAAAAGCTCGGTTGCAATTGTGGATACAAAAACGAGGAAAGTTACTAAAAATATCCGATTTAGGAAGGAAAACGCCATGATTTTTTAGAAAAACGACCAAAACGACCGATTTTTAAGGAGGCTCGAATTTTACTTAAATGCAATAATTATAGGAAAGGAAAAATTGAGATGATTAGCAAAAGCAAGAGAAAAACGTTGATTAACAAGGAAACATATAAAATGAAGAACGAATTTTTGACGACGCTTAGATATTTCTTCGAAACGCATGCGAATCCGCTGCCGCCCTGCACTGTTGATTTGGAGGATATCGACGCGGATGTAAGACCAAAAAGAGGATATGTTTCATTTGGAGATCCGGATGATAAGAGGGCTTTAACCTACGTGTACGCAGACTGTTTTGAGAACGTTGTGGCCAAGGGATATCCGCTGGAATCGGTGATAAAGGTTCTCAAAGACCATGGAATACTAACCTACGTTGGCCGCCTGGCGGATTATTACGGAATAGAAGGAAAAGTTTATGAAATTCAAGAGCATGTACTTGAGGACAAATTGAAAATATTCACTGCGGACGAAATACTCAGGAAATTAATGCTGATAACGATGCTGGCAAGGCGAAGACTTGAAAACGCGCTTTCGCGAATGAATCGGCTTTCTCCGCGGCAACTAGAGGAAGGAAACGCAATGGGAAAAATTCGATGGAGCATAGGCGAAGCGCAGTCGATGGCCGGCGGAGTAGACGAGTTATTCTCAAAGGCAAAAAAATTACTTCAAATACTGGAAGAACGATGAGAGCTGCAAATGGTGAATACAATGACAGAAATATCAAAGAATAAATTAGAAGAATCGTCCTCATACGAATCCAAGCCCGAAAAATTGGCAAAAATCATGTATGAAGGCATAGTGCGTTACACGAAAGCGAGAAATGCTCTAACTCGAGAGAAAAACAGTGGTTTTGAGCTTGACTCTTCCGGCGAACGGAGGGTTAATGTGGTTGGCAGAAACAGTTGACAAAAGATGGAGAATGCAAATGAGCAATGACAACCGAGATTTGGTCATAATTAAACAAATTATGGCACTGCAAAATAAAACGACGAAAGAATTGAACGATCTCTGGGATAAAATGTTCGGTATACCTCCAGCGGTGGCCAGCAGACAGCACATAATTGCAAAACTGGCCTATCGTATCCAGGAACTGGCCTATGGCGGTCTCGATGAAGCCACGGAAAACAAAATCCGGGCGGCTGTGAGAGAAATCAGCAAACCTAAAAAAGGCAGTGAAAAACCGTTCAAAAAGTTCATGCCCATGATCGGCACAAAAATTGTGAAAGAGTATCGGGGCGCGATGCACGAGGTGATGGTCGTCAGCAACGGTTTTTCCTACGCAGGCGCAGTTTACAGCTCATTATCCGCTGTGGCTCAGAAGATCAGCGGCACAAAATGGAACGGATACAAGTTTTTCCAGCTTTCAAGATCAGAACACAACAGTTTTTAAGAATGGGGATTAGACCATGAAAAATCAACAATCGAAAAGGCATAATGAATCAAATGCAGAATTTGTAAAATGCGCTGTTTACACGAGGAAATCCGACAAAGACGGTCTTGAGCAGATTTTTAACAGCCTTGATGCACAGAGATTATCCGGTGAAAATTACATAGCCAGCCAAACGCACGAAAACTGGCGACTGATATCAAAGCATTACGACGACGGAGCATACACAGGCGGCAACATGAACAGGCCCGCTCTGCAAGAGCTATTTAAAGACATCGAAGCCGGACAAGTCGACTTGGTGGTGGTCTATAAAATTGACAGACTTTCTCGATCATTGTTCGACTTTTCAAAAATCGTAGAGCTTTTCGAAAAGCACAACGTCGGATTTATCTCGGTAACTCAGGCGTTTAATACGTCTACATCCTCCGGAAAATTGATGATGAACATGCTTCTGAGTTTTGCCCAATTTGAACGCGAGCTCATAGGAGAGCGTATCCGCGATAAATTCGCCTCATCCCTTAAGAAAGGTATGTGGATGGGCGGAGTCGTAATGCTCGGCTACGAGGTAAAGGATCGCAAATTAATCATAAAAGAAGACGAAGCTGAAATAATCCGCCTCATTTTCAAACAATTTCTGGCCAGCGAGTCCTGCATTGAAGTGGTACATTTGCTAAACAAACTGGGACACAGGACAAAAATCAAGAAGCTCAAAACGGGAAAAACTTCTGGCGGACAGATGTTTGAGCGCAAAGCCGTCGAACGCATTCTGAAAAATCAGTACTACAAAGGATACGTCACGCACAAGGGAAACGCCTATTCCGGCGAGCATGAAGCTATAATCGATGAAGAAACCTGGGAGAAAGTACAGGCTATTTTCACGAAAAACGCAACTGGACAGAAAAGAGCGTCTTACCTGACTCCGTCGTTTCTGAAGGGAATAATTCGCTGTAGCTGCGGTGCGCTGATGAAGCACAGCTACTCTGGCAATCACGGTCTCGTGTATCGCTACTACACCTGCCTCAATCATCTGAAATACAGAACATGCCCGGCACAGCACAAAAATATTCCGGCAGAGCCAGTTGAGCAGAGCGTCATCGACGAGATCCTCAAAATCATCAGATCTCCCGAGGTCGTTGTGAACATGAATCGACTGACCGAACAGCGCAATGACCTCAAAAAAGAGGATCTCATGCTGGCTCTGAAAAACCTCAGCGAAGCCTGGAATTACCTTTACCGAGCTGAGCAAACGAAAATCGTGCAGATGCTTGTTGATCGCGTGGAGATAAAGGACGATGGCATCAAGCTCAGCCTGAATTTGGACGGTTTTGATAATTTGTTTATGGAACTAACAGCATAGGAGGTGCATATGTGCGAAACTTTGATGAAAGAAGTATTCATTCCGCTAAAAATCGACACAAAAGTCGGTCGCAGACCAAATATCATCAAACCCGACGACTATTTCGCAAGAACTCACCTCGTCAAACTGCTGGCCAGAGCTCGTATCCTCGAAGATCAGTTGATAACCGCCGTCGGAATCTCCTACGCCCAATTCTGCCTGCAACACAAAATTTCGCAACGATATTAACTTTCTGGAGAAGTTTGTCTCTCCTGAGACGAATTAGATTCTGAAGAAGTTGATCACCACTAAACAGACTTCACCGGAAGATTAATACCTGCGCTCGCTTATTTCTTTGAATAATCTCAGTCCGAGGATAAAGAAGGCCATCGTCGAAGGATACGTACCAAAACATCTGAGCGTGCAGGATATCACAAATTGCAGATTCTCTCCCATATGGAGCGAACAGGAAGAATGGTTTTTCAATAAAAACCCAGATGAGGTATTAATTTTCCGAAGAAGTCTATCGACATTCCGCTGGGAATAGGTTCAACAAATTATAACACCAATTCGTTGAAGTAGTGGCTGAAAGCTGTTCGAGCCAAAACAACTTACAATCAGCAGACTTCATCGGAAGGTTAATATAACGCCCATTCAAGAGTGAAGTGCATCAAGAATCGAAATAGAGCAGCAGAGTGGTTCAACTATAGGATGTGATAAAACTGTAGGGAAAGTCACGCAAAGAAGTTAATCTCTGATTTGA
>JAIRZM010000016.1 GCA_031267235.1 Holosporaceae bacterium | reverse complement strand
AAATATCTGTTGTTGCGAACGTATTCGTTCATCACTTTCCAGAGTCGTTCGATGGGGTTCAGATTCGGACTGTATGGCGGAAGAAAATGCAAAACAATGTCTCTTTCTTTCGCAGCTTTTAGCATTTTTGCGCTTGTATGATAGCCGCTTCGGTCCAAAATAATATGTATTTTCCCGGGATATCTTTCTTTCAAAAAATCAAAGAATTCGACGATCGAATCGCTGTTAACTGTTTGAAATCTCATGACTTTTACCTCCATATCCTTCAAATTTATTGCGCCGATTATGTTCAATCTAGTTCTCGACCCGCTGGTTTTTATTAGTTTTTCAACGCCTGTCCGAATCCAACAACAACTCGTCTTGCTATTCATCGTCGGATGAACCACGTCCATGAACAAAATTGCCTCATTTTCGGGAGTGTTTTTTACTAACTCCTTTGTTGTCGCTATCCATCTCGGGCGCAGAGCGCCCTAGATTTCCGCTCCGCGGGTTTAAAATTGGCTACAAAGCATTTTATGTTTATGGGGCTGTATCAGCCAAAACTGGCTCAAATTACAGCATTAGTTTTCCGAATGTCAACACCGAAAGCATGAATACATTTCTGGAAATTCTTAAGAAAATTATCTGCGACGTCCAACTCAATTTAGTCTTGAATCGAATATAATTTTTACTTCATTTAACATAATTATAATTATTTAAGTTCGATATGCAAGAAAATTCGAATGTCTTTCCAAGTACCGCAACGGTGTGCTAGGATGTGCATCAATTTCAAGCCGCTGTGGCTCAGTGGTAGAGCGTATCCTTGGTAAGGATAAGGTCGTGAGTTCGATTCTCACCAGCGGCACCAGTTCCAGGGGATATAGCGGCCAATGCAAAAATGCCATTGACCGATGCGTCGCCGGAGTCACCGGACCAGCAGGCGCCGCTCACAGGGATATATTTTTGATGTGTCTGGGAAAATTCCAGTCGGGTACTAAAACTACATCGTAGCGGACAAAATTTGAGCGTAAATGCGGACTTTTGCTTAAAAATATTTCCGACGCTCGCACGATGCGTTGTAGCTGCTTGTTTTGAATAGCTTCGTAACATTTCCTTAAACTTTTACGGGATTTTACCTCCACAAATACGATAGTATCTCCTTTGCGTGCGACAATATCTATCTCACCGCAGTAGGTTTTATATCTCCGCGCTAATATCCAATAACCTTTAACTATCAGCAATAGCGCAGCTATCAATTCGCCAAAAATGCCCTTATATTCCGTGGAGCTCATGGGGTTTGCTTTCTAATTTTGAGAGCCTGTTCATAGGCGGAGTTTCTGGATATATTGCAGTGAGCCGACGCCTTCTCCACAGATTTTTTTAGTGAATTGTTCTTTAGTAATTCAATCAAATAGGCGCGAATTTCACCTTCGTCAATTTCATTTTTTTTATTTCCGGAGACTATTATTATGAATTCTCCCTTTAGTTTATGCTCCGAAAAGTGCTCGATTAGTTCCGATAAGCGCCCACGCTGGAATTTTTCAAAAATTTTGGTGATTTCTTTTGCAACACAGCAAAATCTATCTCCGAAAATTTCCAACATATCCGTCAACGCGCTGATTAAACGCAGTGGAGATTCGAAAAATATGGACGTAGCCGTCGAGGATTTAGTATTTTTTAGCGCAGCTTTGCGAGCTCCGGATTTGGGCGGCAAAAAACCATAAAACAGAAAGAGGTCGGTTCCCAATCCAGCCACGCTTAGTCCTGCAATAGCGGAGCAGGCTCCGGGTACTGGAAAAACGTCTATACCGTTGTCTAGACACCAATTGACGAGTCTATATCCTGGATCGGAGATAAGTGGAGTACCAGCGTCCGATATCAGTGCATAGACACCTTCTTTTGTGATGGAGGAAATAATGGATGGAGAGATCTCATTATACTCATGACAGGCGACCAACGGCGTAGTTATATTATAGAAATTCAATAATTTTTTTGACACACGGGTATCTTCCGCAAAAATGTGCTGAGCTTCTTTCAAAAGATAAATGGCGCGCAGGGTAATGTCCAATATATTTCCGATGGGAGTTGCAACCACATACAATCCTGGTCTATGCTCCTGCTCATGTAGATTTTGCGATATTTTTTCCAGTAGCGGGAGGGATAGAAATGCGCCGGATGATGGAGTTGTCGCTTCTGATGTTTTTGGCATCCTGCTCTCCGAATGGAAACATTCGGCAGATTACGACAATTCCATCTGAAAAGACAATTATTTATGAACCAGGTGCCGACAAACTTTTGGATTCTTCTCTGGCAATTTTTCCTGTCCGGAATTCAGAAAACGCAATTCTTCTGCTCCTGCCGATGTCCGGAAGCAACGCAGCTATTGGGCGCGGCATACTCAACGCTTGCATTTTGGCAAATGTAAAAAACGATTTTAAAAGTGTTGATTTTTACGTGGTTGATACCGCCAACGCCGACATGGAGAAGTTCAGTCTCTATGACGAATTTCGGAACAAGAACTTAAAAGCCATAATCGGTCCCGTATTTTTTCACGAAGCTAAACAATACAGCGCATTGTTTCCAAATGTTCCCATATTTACATTTTCCAATAACATTAAAGTAAACAACGACCATACCATTGCCTGCGGCATGTCTCCCGAGAATGAAATTAAGGCGCTGTTTTCGTTTGCGGCGTCGAAAAATATAAATAGTTTTATGTTAATGCTGCCGGAGGGAGAATTCGGCGATCAGATTCTGACTAATATCATGGTGGAAGCCGGAAAACATGGTTTGGATGAAGATATGGATGTTGTTCGCTACGTCAGTTTTTCCAGCAAAGATGCGATGAAATACCTGCGAACTTCAGGGAAAAAAGGCGCCTTTATAGTAGATCCTCTATTGGATATACCGCAACTAAAGGATATGCATATTTTCACGCTTAGCTCCTCTGCCTTATCCAATAGCAATGCATGGAACGGCTCAATTTTCGCCTTTGTTGAAAATCAGGAACAAAAGGAATTTGTGGAAGAGTATCAAAACTTGTTCGGGAAGAGCCCCACAATCTTAGATATAATCGGCTACGATCTGACCAAGATAGCGTGCGAATCCATCGAAAATAAAGAGCAAATTTTCGAGAAAAGTCATTCCGGTTGTCTTGGAAAGTTCTCCATAAAAAAGGGACAAGGATTAAATAGAGATCTGGGAATATTTTGTTTGCAAGATTCTCAAAGAGTGGAGATTGACGCAGATTGATGACTTTAGTGACCTACGCAAAAATAAAATTTAACTAATATTCAACATCTTTATGAAACAATTTGCTCCAGTATTGGGTGCAGTATGCGTGTTTTCCTATTGCTGCTGTTGTTTTCGTTTTGCGGCATTTCAATCATAGAATTCTCCTTTGGCAGTCTTGATATTTCTTCGTCTGCTGCTAAAAAAGTTAAAAAAAAACATGAAAATTACGTCCATGTTGACGATTCTTCTAGTGCTGCTATAAAAGCTAAAAAAAAACATAAAGATTATTACGATGACGACGATGAAGACGACGACGAGGATGATGAGGACGATGAAGAAAAGGAGAGAATAAACTTTTACGTAGATGGACTAGATGGGGAAAACAACTTTTTTTCCGAAAGAAACAGGGCCAAAGGCGGCGAAGATTCTCGTGGGGAATCTAGGAAAAAATCAGAAAAAAGAGGCGATGAAGCATCCTCAGAAAAACTTATTACCATCAAGCTAGATCTCGGTGAACTTTTGGGAAAATTAGCGCCAAATCAACAGCCACCACCAATGGTCAATCAAGCGCCTACAACACAAGTAACACCAATCAATAACATGCCAAATTCGCTTATAACACCAATCAATAACATGCCAAACTCGCCATCTATGCCGTCAGTTGGTATATCAAGCTTCCCTGCGCCGCCATCATCAACAGGCATACCCAATTTAACTTCGTCATTTTCCATGCCCTCACCCACAAGCACGCAAAACCTAAATTCACTATCCGCAGCGCCGAACCACTTAGCAAATAGCAATTCTCCCGAAACATTCACTCAAACGACCACTACCGAAGTGCACAGCAATCAGCAAACGCCCAACGGTGAACAGAATCAGTATTCGCAGTCCGGCTTTGGACAGAATCAGTTCTCTAATTATGGCTCTAATAACGCTCAATATTCGCAGTCCAGCTTGGGGCAAAATCAGTATCAACAGAACTATAATAATGGAGGAATGCAGAATCTCCCATATGGACAACAGTCTGGGTTTCAATCTGGACAGCAAAATGCATTTGGAACGGCAGGAAACAATCTTCAGATGATGGGCAGCGCTGGAAACAATTATCAAGGAGGAAATTTTTCTAGCGAGAAGGTCATTGTTCAAGAAACAACGGAAGAAACTATTAGATATCTGCGACAGCTTGGATTGATAGACGAATCAAAACTAGCTTCTTTGACTCTTGGAGATACCAGAACTGGAATATGTGTGCACTGCAAAGCGAATAAAACTGTACATGTTATAGGCGGACAAGATGATTGGGGGATATGCAACATTTGTTTCGAAAGATTAAAAATGAACCAAATGCCTTCCGGCGACGTTTTTGGTGCGCAAGGCAATGCCTACAACAACGGAATGCATCCGATGGGATACGGTGGAGGCGTGTATGGCAACGGATATGTCGCTAGAGAAAGAGGCGCTATGGAAGAAATTGGCGCTGTATTGGACGGCAAGGAAAGTAGTATAGGCGGACTCGTGAATGCTATGAATGGCGGTAATGGGCAAAATTCATATGGAAACACATTTGGAGCAGGCGTGAACAATCCGAATGGTAATCAAATGGGAATGAATTCCAATGGCAACATGGTTCCTCTAGGTTCATTGATGGGAAATGCAGCTTTAAATGGCTACATAAGAGATGCCAATGGCCAAATGATTCCTGCTCCTTTGCCTGGAGCTGGACCGGCAGGCAATTCTACAATTGCGTCCGGAGGAAATCCATCGGGGACTACGACCACCATAACAACCACAACTACGAAAGCATCCGGCTCTCAAATGGTATTAAATGCATCCGGGCAATTGGTTCCCCTAAGCTCTTTGCCGCCAGGATCATTCGGATACACGAAAGATCCAGTAACTGGACAACTTGTTACGGCTACAACTGCAGCCGCTCCGGCTGTCGCTACATCGCCAGTTAGTGCCACTACCGCTCCTTCATTTGCAGGAGTTGGAACAACCGGAATCGCATCCGCCAATGCTACTCAGCCTGCTCAACAAATGGTATTGGACGCTGCCGGCAATCTTGTTCCTTTGGGATCATTGCCATCTGGAATATTTGGGTATATAAAAAATTCACTCGGAGCATTTGTGCCGGCAAAAACTTCTGAAGAAGCTCTTGCTGCAGGAAAAAGTGCGGCCAGTAGTTCGGGATTTTTTTCTAGTATTGCAAACGTAGCTAAGTCAGCAATCTCTGGCCTAAAGAATAAAGTTTCCTCAACGCCAGCGGAAACTGCGGCAACAACGCCAGCAGCAACTGCGGCGGCAACGCCAGCAACAACTGCGGCGGCAACGCCAGCGGCAACAACGCCGGCAACAACCCAACCTTCCCAGTCGACTGCTACCACCAACGATAGCGGCAAGATCACCAGCACCGCTAAAAAGTCTTCCAAAAAGAAGAAAAAAGCAGCAAAGAGCTCAACGGTTTAAGGCGTTTTATAGGAAAGTAGTTTCACTTCTTTTCGGAATAATTCAAGAAAATTGTCGGGCATTTGCATGAAGCATCTGACTTCGATATACTGGCGCTGCTCTGAAAAAAATCATATGGCATTAATTTATCGCAAAATATTGAACAACGTGAAAAACTTTCGCTCAGCCAAAGGATTGTGGAACTTGGGAGGATATTTTCTGGCAGGAGCTTCTGCGGCACTTGGTTTTGCCCCATTCCAGCTTAGCTTCATGTTTTTGCTCTCATGGGGATGGTTTTTTGCAAAAATTGCTCTTGTAACTAGGTCAGAATCCCATAATTTCGCCTGTGCCTTTGCGTTTTTGCTGGGACTACACATGGCCAACCTCTATTGGTTGGCGTTTCCCTTGACCATAAATCTTGCCCGCCATTGGATTCTGATACCGCCGGCAGTCATTTTAATTCCCATTTATCTATCTCTGCAATTGTGGCTGGCTGTATTTATTACGGAAAAATATTGCGACGGAATTTATGAAAAAGCTCTGGCTTTTACTACGCTATTTTGCGCGATACTTTTCTTTGTGGGTCACTATGGTCCAGGATTTCCTTGGATTCTGCCGGGCTACATCTGGAATTCCCACGAAATATTTCTGCAAACCCTTAGTGTTTATGGCATTTACGGATTGAGTTTCGTTACAGTGTTGATTTCCTGTCTTCTAGGATGCTCCTACGTTTTTCACAAAAAAAAAGACCCAGAAAATAGTCGCAAGTCTTTGCTCGGAGCACTTTTTTTAGTGCTCTTTTTGATTGTTTTTGGATTTTATCGGCTACACTGGTACAGAACAGAATTTACCAATTACAATGTCCGCATTGTTCAATGCAACATTTCTCAAATGGATAAAATCAATCAAAATCTTTCCTTCAAAAATCTAAACCGGCATGTAGCTCTTAGTTGGCATAACAGGCGAATAGATTTCGTTATTTGGCCGGAAGCGTCTGTGCCGTATCTGTATCATGAGCAATTTGCTCAGCTACACAGTCATTTGAAATCTCCGCTAAAAATAGGTGAATACCTCATCGCCGGAGCTGTGCGCAAAGATTTGCTTACCTCCAATGTTTATAACAGTGCAGTGGTCATAAATCATCTGGGAGAAAATATCTACAATTACGATAAGATAAGATTGGTAGCTTTCGGCGAATTTCTGCCTCTGCGAAAGTATATTCCATTTGAAAGTTTCAGTAGCATTGCCAGCGACATAGGAGATTTTAACGTTGGAAGCGCTCCCAAACTTTTGGAAATCAATGGTCTTAGGATTGTTATGGCCATCTGCTATGAGGCGGCATTCCCACTGGAATTCATTCCTTCGGGACAACGGGGAGACGTCATCCTAAATCTCACCAATGATGGCTGGTTTGGACCCACCAGCGAACCATTTCAGCATCTACAGATAGTTAGAGCGCGGGCGATCGAAATCGGACTTCCGCTAATTCGCGCCGCCAATTATGGAATCAGCGCAGTTTTCGATCCTTTGGGAAGAGAAATCGGTAGAATTGACTTTAACAAAAGTGGGTTTCTCGACTGTCGTGTACCACGCAGCATTTTAGAGACGCCATATGGCAAGTTCGGCGATCTGTTATTCTTCGTTTTCCTAATGATTGGTCTAATTTATGCCTTTCGCAGAGGGCATCCTTAGACGTTGGGTGCAGAATTTATTATGACAGTTCAGGTTCTTCCACAGCCGGAACAACTACTTCTGCAACATTTTCTTCCTTGAATTCCTCCAGAATTTCATCGCTGGACTGGTTCTTTATCTCGATGAACTCATTGGCTTCTACCGTGCATATTCTCGGAATTCTCATGGAAAATTTAGATCCTACTCCACTTTCGCTTTCGGCTGTAACCGTACCCTCCAGTAATTCTACGTATCTTTTAGTAATTGACAATCCAAGACCGGCTCCTGATTTCTTTGTGCCACTGTCCTGAAACGGATCGAATATGCTGTTTATTCTGTCAGGATCTATGCCTATTCCGCTATCTATAATGGAAAATTCTATGTAATCAATGCCCTGCTTCACCACAGCGGAAGCTTTTAGCGTTATCTTGCCAAATTCCGTAAATTTCGCTGCGTTGCTTAGTAAATTAAGAAGGCATTGTCTAAGTTTTAAAGCGTCCGTATACATAACGCCGATGTTTTTCGGATATTCTAAAAAGAGCGAGTTATCGTTTTTGGCAATTAAAGGCATGGTGACGCCTTCAACATCTTTAATTATGCTATGAACATCCACATTTTCAAAGAATAATTGAACTTTGCCGGCCTCAATCTTGGACAAATCTAAAATTTCATCCACCAGAGATAGCAAATGCTTTGCCGAACCAATAATTTTACGAAGATCATCGGCGGAAACAGTGTCTTTTCTGTCCAGCGCTTCTTCCTGGAGAATTTCTCCATATCCAATGATGGCATTGATGGGAGTTTTGAGCTCACTGCTAACATTGGTCAAGAATTTGCTCTTGGCTTCGTTCGCTTCGTTGGCGACTTTTTGAGTCTTCTCCAATAGAGAATTTGACTCTTCCAATTGTTTCGCCTTGGTTTCCAAGTCTGTAGTTCGTTCCAACACTTGTTTCTCCAGAAGTTCAGCGTTGTTGGCTAATTTTTTCTCGATTTCCTTGCGTCGGTTAATGTCCAGAACTGCTAATACAACGTGTCTTTCATCGTCTATATCCACTGGACTGGCTGAACATATGCCCCAGAAGCTTCCACCACCAAAGCTCTGGAGTAAAACCTCATAATTCATCACGTTAATATTGGACGGGATAGCGCTAGCTATGTAATCTCTATCGCGTTCTGATATGAAAAGATTCCATATATTTGCCGTTTTTATGTCTTTTTCTTCAATTCTGAGCAATGTTATGGCGGAAAGATTTATGCGCATAATTTTACCGTCCGACGCCTTAAAGATAACAGTGGCTAGCGGAGTAGAATCTGTAATCGTGTTGGCTATTTCCAACTGACTCAGCGATGCGTTATAAAATCTGGAGATTAACATACAGAATGCCAGCCAAATTATGATTATGACTATGATTACCGTGGACATGCTGCTAAACATCCCATCTGTTACTATTCGCAAAGCAGTGTCACCGGTAGCCACCAGGATAAAAAACTTGTTGCCCTTCATGGTTTCCGGAATTTTTATTTCACTTTTAAAAACTCGAAAATCTAGAGACTCTATTTCTTGATCCGAAAATCCCTCAGGTATATTTTGAATTTTTGAGGTAAGATGCATTCCAAGAGCCGCTACTCCCCTGGCATTTAGGGACTCTTTAGGAAGAGAGTTCAACGCCACATAGCGTTTGCAATCGGGGGAAATTATATAAAACACCCGAGGAAACGCTCCTTCTTGCAGTTCGTTCATGTATCTTTCGTATTGATCCCACTTAACCGTAATATCAAAATAGAATCCGTCTTCCTTTTCTTTTTTGTTTGGCGCACTGTGTAATACCATATAATCCACGGTAATGAGACCATCTTCGCGCTGTCCGATACTATAGTTGATTTCGTCCATTGTTTTTAGTTTATCGCTCTTTTCCAGATCTGTTTCTCCTCCTTTTTTGGTGCTAGCCAAAAATTTCCCGTCCCTATCGTACAAATTTATGGAAATTATGTTGCTGTTTTGCTTAAGGAAGTTTTTTAGTTTTTTGCTTGTATCTTTCTTGTTTGTTAAATCCAATGATTGAATTTCTGACATAAGAATGTCCAGATCCTTTTGGGTGCTCTCGAACTGTAAAGCTACATACTTTGCTAAATTAGCGCCTTCACTCTGCATAAAAGTATCAACACATTGGGCAATATCTTTTTTAGAAGATGACTTTACAAGCTTAAGCCCGATCAATAGTGGAACCAGGACGCATACCCACATCAACAATGTTGTCTTTATGATGGACACAAGTTTTTTTAGCATTTGGCACACCTAAATACAAAAACATACCTCGATCCTATTCGCTGAAGATTACTATTTTGTAAAGATTGCGCAAATTCCCAGCACAATGATAGAACTAGGCTGATTTCAGCCCAAATGTATCCTAAAAAACAAAAAACTCCGCCAAATCTTGACGGAGCTTTCTCAGGAATAACTTGCTTTTGCGCCAAGCAAGCCCTAGTGGGCGGCGGTGCTTGTCAATGCAGCGTCCGGACCAGATGCCTCTTTTTCCGGCGTAAAAGGAGAGCCGTCTTCGTTAAATCTCTCAACTCTAGCTTGTTTTTCAAGCCGCTCCAGCAATTTCATCATTTCCTCATGCATTATTACCTGCTTCAGCATGTCCTTTGCTTCTTCAAATTTCTGAGGAGTTGTATCCCTGCTGTCGGTGATCTTGAAAATATGGAATCCATTTTCCGTCTTAAGGAAGTCTTTGGTGTACTCTCCATCCTTAAGAGAGGAAATTTTATCCTTTATTTCCTGTGGAAGCATCTCTAGTGGTATGTAGCCTTCTTCTCCACCCTTGGATTTCGAGGGAGCCTCACTCTTCTCTGTGGCTAATTTCGAAAAATCTGTGCCCTTGGCCAAAGAGCTTAGCACTTCCTTAGCGGCTTTTTCTGTGCTTAGCATAATATGGAATACCTTACACTCTCTTCCCTTTTTAAATTCTACCAGATACTTGGTATAGCGAGCTTTCAGAGCGGATTCATTTTCCGCTTTAGGCGCAAGCTCTCTTATGAGGAAAGTTCTTCCCAAAAGCTCTTCCTTGAAACGCTCCAATCTTTCCATAAATTCCTTCGTTCGATCCAGGCCGGCCTTTCTCGCCTGCTCAATCATCAAATAAGTATTAAGCTTTTGAGTCACCAGCATCGCAAATAGTTTATCCGGAGAAATTCCCTGCACCATCTGGGGAGGAACTAACTTCATGTCGGCTAAAATCTGGCTGCGTCTGTATTCTTTCTTGCCATTGATTTTCAACACAATCGGATCTCCAACGATCTTTTTCTTTTCTCCGGAAGCAGTCTGCTTGGCTGGACTCGCATCAACATTTGTCGGCGGAGAGGCCTTGTCTGCGGCAATCTCATTCGACGTGACTGGCTGAGTTTCCTTAGCGTCGTTTTTGTCTACTGTTTCTTCTGCGTGAGTTTGATTCTTCTCAATTTTGGCATCCTCAATCTGCCCATCTTTGGAAAAGGTTTTTTTCAATGCGCCACCGTCAGATGTTTCAAAACACAAGAGAGAAAGCACTGCTGCAGCACAACACATCCCAGATCTCATCATAAATCTCCATAAAAGCTGGGCTGAGTATATGTCCAAAATGCTAAATTTGCAATAAGTGAATTTAGGTTTTAATAGTCGGCGATGCTGCGGTCACGATGACATCAATATTCAATTTTTTGTTGACGATTTATTCTAAGTCTAATAATTTTGCGAGCCATAATCAGCACTAGGACTGTGCCAACGGTCATAAAAACCGACGCCATGATGGTCGTTATACTTTCATGAAACTTCACGCTGACGGTGATGCAGAGCGACATAATGAGATTTCTGAAAACTACGACAGTGGAAGCTCCCACATAGGACGCATGGTGGCAGGACTGCAACGCTTTCAGCACAGAGACTGGCACCAAAAAAGCGCTTCCCACGCACTGCAAACTCATGGAAAACAACAAATTGTTTGGAGTCCAGGGAACCTGCTTCGAAATCAGCAAGATTGTATAGACGCCAAAAATTATATAAATTCCTGTTCCTGTTCTTTTGGAAATTTTAATGCCAAATTTTCGCAGGATCACTCTATAGGCAAATGTAGCCATTACGTAAAATACAAGTGGAGTAGCCGAAAATAGCGCAATGTCAGCGGTATCATGGCCAAAGAATTCTGAACAAATGAAAGGGCAACTGGTGGCGAAAATCATGTATCCACCGGCAAAAAGTCCGGGTATCAGCGCGTATATTACAAAAGACGAATTCTTCAATATTGATCCATAGTCGCAAAAAAGTTTTGCCACAGAAAAGTGCCGCCGCTGGTCCTTTTTTCGTTTTTTCAGTAGAACTGAAAAAAATGCTATCCCAATGAACTGAGTTATCAGCAAAACGAAAAATGACAGTCTCCAGCTTCCGATTTCCGTAAAAATAGTTCCTGCGAAGGGAGATAAAATCCAAGCTATTGGTTGATACAACTCTAAAATGCCAACTACGCTGCCCTTTTCATTTTCGGAAAACATTTTGTTAACGACGCTCAGCGACACCACATAGATGACGCTGGCGCCAATGGCTTGCAGGAATCGCATTAAAATAAATACCGACAAAGATGTTGAAATCATGCATCCGAAATGCCCCAACGCAGAAATTGTTATAGCGGGAAGGATTACGGCTCGGTTTCCGTGTAGATCTATTAGCTGACTGCAAAGAAAGCGTCCGGCAAATTCCCCGATCAGATGAGCGACTATGGTCATCTGCATTAGCGCATTGACTGTTTTCAAATCGATGGCCATTTGCTTTAAATTTGGTATATATATGCTGACAGCCGCAGACGTGGCAACATTCAGGAACAACAAAAAGAATGTCACCTTTTTAAGGGACAATTTCCCTCTTTTATTCAAAAGAAAATTCTCGGCAAATGGAGCGAAATTTTTCATGTGAACTCAACTAAGGCACTACGTATTCAAGGGAATGCTTCACAATTTCTACAGCTCTGAAAAATGACTCTTTCACTGTTTCTTGGGAAGTATCCAGCACGACATAGCTATCGTTGAGCGTTAGTGGAGAAATTTCTCTTAACTGATCTTGCTTATCCCTTGCCGCTAGACTTTCCATGATCTCCTCGTATGTTTCCAGCGAATTACTTCTTTCTAGAGCTCTAAAGCGACGGGCAGCGCGAACTTCTAAGCTGGCGGTCACAAAAATCTTGCAGATGGCGTTAGGAGCCACAACAGTTCCTATATCGCGACCATCCAGCACAGATCCTCCATAATGATCGCCGGGGGAAGCGATAAAATCCCGCTGCAACCGCGTCATAATTTCGCGTATTTCCGCTGACTTTGCAATTTTAGAAGCCTTCGAACTAATGTCTTCAGATTTTAAAACTTGCAGGGATGCTCCTTGGGCTATTTTTAGAATCTCAGAAATGGACAGTTCTTTAATTTCATTGAGTTCCGCGTTCAAATAAGCGATCGCTCGATATAGTATGCCAGTATCAAGGTGAGCAAAATTAAAATAGCCGGCAAGTTTTTTCGCTATGGTCCCCTTCCCGCTGCCAGCTGGACCATCTATGGCTATAATTGGTTTCATTTTATATTATTTAATCCGAGTTCCAGATCTCTGCCGTCCACTCGAATGCCGGTTAACAGCAACAGTGGAGTTGCAAGACAAATCGATGAAAATGTTCCAAATACAAGACCAAATAATATTGGGAAACAAAAATCAAATATAACCTTTCCACCGAATGAACACAGAGCCATTAGTGACAAAATCGTCGTTAACGAGGTCAAAACTGTTCTGGACAGCGTTTCGTTAATGGCTTTATTCAGCAATTCTACTAGGGATAAACTTCTGTATGCATGCATATCCTCTCGCACTCGATCGAACACAACTACGGTGTCATGTATGGAATAACAGGCCGTCATCAGCAGAGCAACTATGGAATTTATTCCGAATTCGAAATAGTGGAGCGCAGAATACAATCCAATGAGAACGATGCAATCGTGCGCCAATGCAACAACGCCGCAGATTGCAAATTGCCATTCAAATCTAATCCAAACATATAACAAAATCGCCAGCAATGAGATGACAACCGCCAGCAACGCGTCATAAATCAACTCATTGCCTACCTTAGGGCCAATTTTCTCAATTTTTCTATACTCAATATTATCGCCAAGAGTGGCTTTAATTTTCTCCAGTGAAGAACTTTGATTTTTCCCATTTTCTGTTTCGCTGGAGCTTGGAATTCTTATGAGGACATCTCTATTGGATCCGAATTCCTGCAGATATACTTCTCCAATGTTTAATTTCGTCAGTTTTTCGCGCAATCCGCCAAGATCAATCTCTTCTGGAGCCCTGATTTCCATTACAAATCCGCCACGGAAGTCAATGCCAAAATTTAACCCATGAAAAGCAAAGGCGAAAATACTGGCCGCTGTTATAAGGATGGAGAAAATGTAGGTATACCATCTGTTGCCAACGAAGTTTATCTTGGTATCGTGAGGAATAAGTTTGTAAAATTTCATGGCGATGCTCCCTTCTTACATCGGAATAACGATGCGGTATTTAAACTTCATGAGCGTAACAATAATGTACCTTGTTAGAGTTGTGGATGTAAAAAATGATATGATTGTTCCAAGAATCGTTGTGACGGCAAATCCTCTTACAGGACCGGTGCCAAATTGATACAAGCACATCATGCCAATAATTGTATTCAGATTTGTGTCAATGATGGAGGTCATGGCAAGATGATATCCTTCCTCGATGGCTTTTAGCAACTTTTCGCCTCTGCGGACCAGTTCTTTTATTCTTTCATTAATCAGAACATTAGCATCAACAGCCATACCGACAGTCAGCGCGATACCTGCAATGCCAGGCAATGTCAACGTTGCTTGCAGGCAGGATAATCCCGCGATTAGTAGAATCAAATTCACAACAACAGCCACATTGGCTATCATGCCAAAGGATGAATACCATAGAAACATAAATACAAGAACGAACACTCCGGACAATATCGTTGCAATTATGCCGGAGCGAATTGAATCCGCCCCCAAATCTGGTCCAACAGTTTTTTCTTCAATTATATCCAGCGGAGCTGGCAATGCTCCAGCTCTCAGGAGCAAAGCGAGGTCTTGAGCCCTTTCCGGAGAAAATTGACCGGTAATTCTGCCCTGCCCTCCCGTGATAGGCTCGTTTATGTTTGGCGCGCTAATTATTTCATTATCAAGAATGATGGCAAATCTTTTACCGACATTTTCTTTAGTGGCCTCTCCGAACTTTTTGGCCCCTATTTTATTGAATCTAAAACTAACTTCGGGACGATTATATTCATCATATCCCATGCGCGCTTCCAGAAGAGTCTCTCCTCCGACCAACACTTGTTTCCTTACCGCCATTAATTTTCCGCTCTCGGCGGATGCCAAATACATGCTTCCTATGGGAGGAACTGCTTTTTTATAGTCCGTAATCTCAGGAGCATTCTCGTCAACTAGCCTAAACGTCATCTTTGCTGTGCGGCCTAGCAACTCCTTTACATGGGATGGGTCCTGTAATCCAGGAATTTGCAACAGGATGCGGTCATCTCCTTGGCGCTGAATATTCGCCTCGCGAGTTCCGGTCTCATCTACTCTTTTTCTTACAATTTCAATGGAACGATCCACAGCTTCAGCTTTTCGCTTCTGTAACATTTCCTCCGCAGGAATAATTTTCACGTGATTGGCGGTAATGTCTACTTTAAAGTCAGAATCGATGGCGCTGAGGACCATTTTAGCTTTTCCTGCTTTTAGTGTATCCTTCAGATCGAATTCTATGATTTTCTTATCTTTGGTGACTGATTTAGGAAAGTTCACCGCATAGGGAATCAGTTCCTTTCGCAGCGCAGTTCTTGCCGCGTCCAGTTCTTGATTAAGACAATCGTTGATCACGCTATCTAAATCAACTTCCAACAAAAGGTGAGCGCCGCCACGCAAATCCAATCCCAGATATACTTTCTGGTTAGGCACCCACGCCGGGAGCTTGCTTAGCACGCTCTGCGGAAGAATATTCGGAAAAGCAAACAGAACGCCAAAGCTGCATACGCAAGCTATAAGCATCTCCTTCCATTTGGGAAAATTCATCTTGCTAATTCTCCTGATTAAGTTATTTTGCTCTTTTTACCCTTAGGCTGGACTTTCTAATGCCAAAAGCCGATAACGATTTGGGTTTTGTGGCAATTGGCGGCACAGCCTCTTTATTCGTCTCCGCCTTGCCCAGCTCAGAATTTCTCTCGAGAACCTGCGTAACAGAGCTCTTTAGCATCCGTAGCCTGGTCCCATCGATCACTTCCAGAGACAACTCTTTTTCGCCTATAATCTTATGAACAATTCCGATAATTCCGGCTACGGTTACCACCTTATCGCCTCTTTTAAGAGAGTTTATTAACTCTCGATTCCTCGCTTCGCGTTTTTGCTGCGGACGAATGATCAAAAAATAAAATACAATGATCATTAGAGTAATTGGGGTTAAGGCTCCCAGCAAACTTCCGGGCATTTCGCCTTGATTATTCGCCGTTGACGTAGTAGCTGACGTGGCAGCTTGGGGCGTAGCAGTGCTTCGAGTGTTAGTTGCTGTCTGATTGTTGGCCATATTTCTATCTCCTAACTTTTGCATCTTTTAGCAAATATTTCATTGGATTTACCGCTATCTTATCCTTCATAATTTCAAAATGCAACTGAGGTTCCGTAACGTCTCCGGTCGAACCGACTGTTCCCAGCACATCTCCTACCTTAAGCTTTGCATTTTTCTTAACTGCGATCTTTCCCAGATGCGCATAGGAAGTAATCAGATCGTTGTTATGCTGAAGGATGACCACATTGCCGAATTCCTTCTCCAGTTCATTTCCAGCGTAGAGAACGACGCCATCCGCTGATGCTTTTACCGGAGTTCCGGCGCTGGACTTTATATTGATGCCATCATTGGCGATGCCATCTTTCACATCGCCAAATTGGGAGATAATCTTTCCCCTAACCGGATAGGCTACAGTTCCAGATCTCAAGCTGTTTTGGATTTCTGAAGCGCCTGTTTCTTTTGCTTTTTCAGCTTTATCAGTGGATAAACCCGAAGCTGTTTTAGTTATTTTCGGCGATGATAATATATTCTCCTGTTTGTTGGAGCTCGCACCAACGACTGTCGAAGCGTTTTTGTTGTTTTTGGAACTTGAAGCTGACGAAGCGCTCTTGCCGCCGTAGGCCATCAATCCAGCAAATTCTTCGTTTATTCGCTCCTGGCGTTTTTTCTCTTCATTGTTTTTGGAGGAAGCTCTCGAGGAACCATTCTCAGCAAGATCTGCTGGAGCTGCTATGCCTTCCAGGGCCATCGGCTCCTGAGAATCTCGAGGCAAGCGCAAAACGTCGCCTTGTTTCAGTTTGTGGGAATGACTTATGCCATTTATGCGCGCCAGATTCATGGGATCTACATTATACTTATTTGCAACGTCGAAAAGTGTTTCATTTCCCGATACAGTATAAACATCATCCGAACCTTGTGGCGCTAACGTTGCGCTAGCGGTCTGCGCTTCATAACTGTCGTCAATTTTGATCTCCAGCGGAGAGAATCCTGCCCTTTCACAGCCGGAAGTTATGAATGATGCAAACAATAGCAGATTTATAAAATAATTGTTACGCATTTGATGCAAAAAGCTCCTCTAATTTGTCAGTACATTCAAGAAACTCATGTTTGTTTCGCAGTGCAGTTATGGTTATGGACTTTCTTTTTTCCAGCAGCACTACATCTGAGTTTTTGTTTGCATTTTCGTCATAGGAATAGGTGGAGTGCAGCCAATAGTATGGACAACCGACCGGATCGTCTTTTTTGTGAACGTTCCAGGTAACGCACATATCTCCCTGGGAAGCAATCCTTATGCCATTTACTTCCCCCACTTTGACATTGGGAAAATTTATGTTCATGCATGTTTGCTTAGGCCAAGAAAAAGATATTAGTTTTTTGATGATTATCGGCAGAAAATGATCGATTAGTGGAAACTTCGATAGATTCTGATCTTCCTGCGTATCTTGACTTATGGCCATTGATTTTATGTTCATGGATGCGGCAGCAAAGGCCGCACCCACAGTTCCAGACATTCCTATAAAATCAGCGATGTTTGAGCCATTGTTTATTCCGGACAGAAGCAGATCCGGCTTTTTGTCCTTCAAAATTTCTCCCAACGCAACAAATACGCAATCCGTTGGAGTACCAGAAACAGAAAATTTACGCGGAGAAAGCTCATGGACCCTTAAAATGTTATCAAAGGTAATGGAATGCCCCTTTCCGCTCTGCTGCGCTTTGGGAGCGACTACCCATACGTCTGGAGTTATGGAATTTGCGATGCGCTCCAAAGCTTTTATGCCGCTGGAATCAATTCCATCGTCGTTTGTTACTAAAACTCTTAGCCCAGACAAGGACTGTTTAGTTGTCATTTTCTCCTTAACTCCTTCATTCCGTTCATATATACTCTCAACGCTTCCGGAATAATAACATTACCGTTAAAAAGTTGATAGTTCTCTAATATTGCTACAACAGTTCTTCCGATTGCCAACCCTGATCCATTCAATGTTGCGACAAATCCCTTCTCGGAGCTGCTTTTGTAGCGGGCAGACATTCTTCTTGCCTGAAATTGCCCGCATAAAGAGCAACTGGAAATTTCTCGATAGGTGTTCTCGCTGGGAATCCAAACCTCCAAATCATAAGTTTTAGCTGCGGAAAATCCCATATCTCCCGTAGACAATAGCATAACTCGATAGGGCAATCCTAATTTTTGCAGAATACTTTCTGCAGCGCCAGTTATGTGCTCAAGTTCTTCTTCACCATTGCTTGGATGAACTACGCTAACCAGCTCCACCTTGCTAAATTGATGATTGCGGAACATTCCTCTGCTATCTCGTCCAGCTGCGCCCGCTTCGGATCTAAAACAGGCAGAATAGGCGGTCATTCTCAGAGGCAGCGCATCCAGCGGAATTGACATATCCCGCACTATGTTTGTGAGAGATACCTCCGCAGTTGGAATTAGCCATCTTCCATCCGTTGTCACAAAGGAATCCTCTTTAAATTTTGGCAATTGACCGGTTCCATACATGCTATCCGGTTTTACCAGAAAAGGAACGCTAATTTCTTCATAGCCAAACTTTTGGGTGTGCATATCCAGCATGAACGACTTCAGTGCTCTCTCCATTTGGGCAATTGGTCCGCGCATGATCGCGAATCTGCTACCGGAAATCTTTACGGCATTTTGAAAATCTAACATTCCCAGCGCTTCGCCAATTTCGTAGTGGGCCTTAGGAGGAAAATCAAACTGCGGTAGATTCCCGACGGTTCGAATACATTTGTTGGTCGTTTCATCGACGCCGATGGGAACGCTGGCCAGCGGAATATTGGGAATGGAGGATAAAAGTTCCTGTAGCTGAGCAGAAAACTTGGACTCTTCCGCTTCCAACTTCGGAATTGATAATTTAACTTCCATAGCCTCGCGCTCAAGAAGATCTGTATCCTTTTCTGCTGCTTTTGCTCGGCCAATGAGATCGGAGAGTTCGTTTTTGCGCGCCTGTAGAAGCTGTAATTTTGCCGCAATGCTCCTCTTGTTGCAATCAATTTCAGCTAGAACTGAAGATATTGGCGAAAGATTTCTACTCGCCAAAGCCGCATCAAGAAAACTTGGATTCTTTCGAATCCACTTTATATCAAGCATTATATCCCGCTTAGAAAATCAAAGCCGCAGGAGTATATCATAAAATTTGGATGAAATCATAACTGCATTGCGACTACTCCAAAGCCGTCTCATGAAAAAGTGATCCAAAGTCATGTGTCGCCTTCCGAAATAATATTGAGTTTTTTTGTGCGATGTTCTATAAGAAAGCGCTAGAGGAATTTAATGAAGACAGGAAAGATTGGCACAAATGTCGACCAGCCTGTAGTGCACACTGTCGCGCAGCTGAAGGGACGGAGATTGCGCATGGTGCGCGCCTTGACCGGTCTTTCTCGCCAAGAATTGTATGAAAAAATCGGCATAGCAACATCCACAATGGACACTTGGGAAAGCGGCAGAGTAGAATTAACGGAAAAAAGTGCCGAGCGCATATGTCTTGCTTTACAAAAGGTCGGCATTTATTGCGCCTGCGAATGGCTTCTTACCGGCGCTGGAATTCCTCCAAGAGCCATGGATGACGTAGAAAAGTTCGTATTTTTCTCTAATGGATTAAGCGCCTCCGGCGAAAAATTTGTCACCGGAAGGATTGGCAATAAGATTCCTCCATTCATAAACAACGACGTAAGACGTGAACTTAGTTTTTTTTTAAGTCTTCATGAAAATTCGCTGTTTCATCTAGTGGAGGAAGATTCCCATGGCTTTCGCTATCGACGCGGCGACTGCATTGCAGGCACAGAAAATAATATCCAAACACTCGCTGGAAAAATAATAATAGCGCAGCTGGCGAGCGAAAAAACAATCCTTTGCAAGCTAATAAAAACATTCGAAGATGGAAGTGAAGTGCTGCGTGGCAGAAACAATCATCCAGAAAAAATAAGTATAGTAAAAGCAGCACGAATCATTTGGCACAGAAGATCTGGCGAAAACTAGGGTTTCATGTACGGGGCCGACGTTTACGGCAATCAATAAAGACTGCCCTGCCCCATCCCTCAGACCTCGCAGTTTTCCCACAAAAACTCAATAGCATGGCAGGACCTCAAGAGGCCCAGCGGCGGTGGTTCCGCTCGGATCCCAATACGTCACAGTAAGTGTATCAGGAATGCCGAGCGAAAAACGACAAACAGACTTCCGAAGTGCGCAGTCTGTTGACCGCGCTCCGAACACATCGACTACTTCAATCCCGCGGGACTACTATAACGACGCTAGGATTCTTCATTTTTCCGAGTGTGTTCTGAACCGTTCTTTGTCCGCCTTCTATATAGCCCCCCTAAAGTACATTTTTAGCCGTTCGAAATCTATGTTAAATTTGTCAGCGGCATAATGCTTGAACTTCTCCCAAGTTACGTCTCTACCCACTCTAACATGCACCGATTGATCAAACATTTCGATCACAACACTTATTTTAGTACTGCTGAGTCGGAGAGCAGCGGCAGCGGTCAGCTTTACAAAAAACCACTAAAACAGGAACACAACAAGAATTAACTCTAATATAATGACAAAATCCCAAAATGATAAGAGAAAAATGTCGCTTTGCAATTTTTTTTGCTTTTTTATTTAAAGCTGAAGTTTGAGGATTATTCTGAAGATCTTCCTCTTCTAAATTGGCGGAATTCTCATTCATTTCATTTTGAATGGACGACGAGAAAATTTCCCGCGAGAATAGGAAGGCCAACCAACCCATTGACAGAAGCATTATTCAACTTTTTTACGCCAAATTTCGAACAAATCTGATTTGCCGTGGTTGATCGAAAAAATATTTGCGCGCTACATTCTTGCAAGTGTTGAAAAAATATCTCTTCGGAGGTAATAATGCTATGCATCCGCCAAGATTTTCGATCTTTGACGTTTCGCTGGTTGTTAGTGAGTTTGTTTTCGCGGAGTAGATTATGAATGTATATAGATCCCATAATTGCGGAGAATTGCGCAGTTCCAGCGTAGGAAAGGCTGTTAAATTGTCTGGTTGGGTCCATAGAAAGCGCGATCACGGCAGTCTGCTCTTCATTGATTTGCGTGACCACTACGGAATTACTCAGTGCGTAGTTGATTCCGGCAGCGCCATCTTCTCTTCGGTGGAAAAAACTCGTCTTGAATGTATTGTCACAGTCGAGGGAACAGTAGTTAAAAGAAGTGAAGATACCGTTAACAATGAAAATTCAACGGGAGCAATTGAAATCAAGATAGGAAATTTCATTGAACTCTCTCATGTGGAGAATCTTCCTCTGTCCATCAGCAGCGTCTCAGATTTATCGGAGGAAACGCGTCTGAAATACCGTTTTTTGGATTTGCGCCGCGAGCAACTTCATAGAAATATTGTGCTACGCTCGGAAATTATTGCTCGCATTCGAGAAAAAATGAAAAAGTCTGGATTTCTGGAGATTAGTACGCCTATTTTGACTTCCAGCTCTCCGGAGGGAGCACGGGACTTCCTGGTGCCAAGTCGACTGCACCCGGGGCAGTTTTACGCTCTACCGCAAGCGCCTCAACAATTTAAACAACTGCTAATGGTGGCTGGCTTTGACAAATACTTTCAGATTGCTCCATGCTTTAGGGACGAAGACAGTCGCGCCGACAGATCTCCCGGCGAATTTTATCAGCTGGACTTCGAGATGTCCTTCGTTACGCAGGAGGATGTTTTTGCTGCCATTGAGCCGGTTGTGCATGATATTTTCATTGAATTTTCAAAAAAATCAGTGTCAGCCTATCCCTTTAGACGAATTGCCTACGATGAAGCTATGCTGCACTATGGATGCGACAAGCCTGATCTGCGAAACCCACTTATGATTCACGAAGTAAGCGACATATTTGCGGATTCATCCTTTGCCGCCTTTAGAGACATGATAAAAAATGGAGCCGTTGTGAGAGCCATTGCTGTTGCTGGAATCGAAAAACAGTCGCGTAGTTTTTTTGAAAAGCTGAATGACTGGGCCAAAGAGCAAGAAATACCGGGGCTTGGCTACATAGTTTTTGACGGCGCAGAGTCCAAAGGACCGCTGCTAAAGTTTCTAGACCAAGAACGGCTACGTACACTTAGGGAGCGCGTGTTTGCATCGCATAGCTCCCTGAAGCGACCAGAACAATCGGAAAACAACGACGCTGTAGTCCGCAATGGAGCGGTGTTTTTCATCTGCGATCAAAAGAAAAAGGCGGAGAAAGTTTCCGGCCTACTGCGGCAAAAATTGGGAACAGACCTTAGATTATTCTCCGATGGGTTTGAATTCTGTTGGATTGTGGATTTCCCCATGTATGAATTTAATGAAGATATTGGCGCTCTAGAATTTTCCCACAATCCGTTTTCAATGCCGCAGGGCGGAATGGAAACTTTGCTACATATGAATCCGTTGGATATAAAGGCTTACCAATATGACATCATATGCAACGGAATAGAGCTGTCCAGTGGAGCAATTCGCAATCATTTGCCAGATGTAATGCTGAAAGCGTTCGAAATCGCTGGCTACGATCCGAAAATTACGCAGGAAAAATTTAAGGGCATGTTCAATGCGTTTCAGTATGGCGCGCCGCCTCACGGTGGTTGCGCTCCCGGGATAGATCGCATTGTAATGTTGATAGCGGAGGAGCCGAACATTCGAGAAATTATTGCATTCCCTCTAAATCAGCAAGCTCAGGATTTGATGATGAATGCTCCATCCAACGTTAGTGAAAAACAATTGAAAGAACTACACTTAAAGCTTGATTTGCCTAAAAATATGTCTAAAAATGACTCCAAAAAGGATTAGCATGAAAATATATTTGAAATTGTTGACTGTTTTTGCGGCGGCTTTCCTGTGTTTTTTCGACGCAAACTGTGCGACAATTAAAATTGCTTGCAAGGCGAAGGGACGCGAGGCAGAGCTTATTGAAAAGGCAACTAAAGAATGGATGAAGAGCTACAAAGGCGAGCATAGTGTTGAAATTATAACGTTACCGCGAGCTAGCAATGAATGTCTTGCGTTGTATCTACAATGGTTAAGCGCCGAAACATTTGACGTTGATATTCTGCAGGTGGATCTTGCCTGGATTGGCATGTTGGCAGACTATCTTCATCCACTGGATGAGTTTTTAAGCGAGGAAGAAGCGGATGTTAGCGATTATTTTCCTGTCATAAAAAAACATATCTATCACAACGGTAAAATTGTTGTTCTTCCGTGGTACGCAGATTGCGGCGTTATGTATTACAGAACGGACTTGCTGCAAAAATACGGAAAGCCAGTGCCCCAGAGCTGGGAAGAGTTACATGAAATCGCGCTATACATTCAGAATGAGGAAAGAAAAGATCCTTTAAAGAGAAATAAGTTCTATGGACTTGGTTTTCCAGCAAAAGCCTTTGAGGAGCTGACTTGCAGCTTTCTGGAGCTAGTAGACTCCTTTGGTGGTGCGATCATAAAGGACGGAAAAGTTATTGTTAATTCAAATGAATGCGTGAAAGCTGTCAAATTTTTGGTCCACAGTTTCGGAAGTATAATTAATCGTGGAGCCGTCAATCATTCCGGCGAAGAGATTCGGGGACTGTTTCAATCGGGAAATTCAGTTTTCATGCGCAATTGGCCCTATGCATGGTCTTTAATGAATGAACAAACAGCGGAAGTCGCTGGAAAAATTGGCGTTATTCCGATTCCGCCATCTGCTAAAGGAGGCAAACCGTCCGGAACATTGGGCGGATGGTCCCTGGCCGTCTCAAAGTACTCCAAACATCCGCATATTTCCGCTGATCTGGCTAAATTTATGACCAGCAAAGAGCAGCAAAGAGTTCGGTCAGAGTTTTCCTATTTGCCAGCGCGCGCAAGTCTGTATAGGGACTCCAAGGTGCTGGAAAACAATCCTTTCCTCGGTTATATGTATAAGCCTTTGCGCAATTCCGTCGCAAGGCCATCCAAGATTTTTGGGAAAAACTATCAAAGAGCAAGCACGGAGATATTTAATGCCATAAATACCATCATTACCGAGAGTGTCGAATCTGAAAATTTCCAAGAGAAGGACATAAAAAAATATCTTGATCGTCTCGCGAGAAAGCTCAATAAAATTCTTGAAAAAACATCGCCACCTCCTGTTTCAAAGAAAAAAGTTAGCCTCCCCAAGGGCGAAGGTTTCTTGTATAGAATCAAAAAGTTTTTTGGATTGTCGAACTGATGCATATAAATTTCACGCCGCTGGGGCGAAAGGTAAAAAAATCGAATTTTTCCCATTGGATCTTCCTCGCTCCCTGTTTAATGGTGCTGGTTCTGTCAGCCGGATGGCCGCTGCTGCGTACCATATATTTTAGCTTTACGGATGCGACCTTAGATAATTTAAAGGAAATTAATTTCATAGGCGTGGAGAATTTTATTTCGTTGGCTAGGGACCAAGACTGGTGGCAAGCGGTTTTGAATACATTCCTGATAGCTTTCGTTTCGGTTCCTATGGAAACGATTCTTGGCATGATAATCGCCCTAATTCTTCATAGAAATTTCCGAGGAAGAGGCTTAATGAGAGCGATTGTACTGATTCCATGGACAATACCTACCATTGTTTCGGCTCGCATGTGGGCCTGGATGTTGAATGACGTCTATGGCATCGTCAACGAACTTCTGCTCAGGGCTGGCGTCATTGATTCTCCGATTCCCTGGATTGCCTCCAGTAGTCTTAGCATTGTTTCCATGATTTTGGTGGACGTATGGAAAACAACTCCCTATATGGCCTTGCTCCTGCTGGCTGGCCTACAGGGATTACCACAGGATTGTTTCGAGGCTGCCGAAGTGGATAGCATTCCCTTCGGAAAGTCATTTGTCAAAATAATTCTTCCTCTAATGAAGCCAACAATCATAGTGGCTGTGATTTTTCGAACATTGGATGCCATAAGAATTTTCGATCTTGTGTATATTTTGAGCAGTGGCAACAGCGCCAATGCCACAATGTCCGTCTACGCTCGCAAGCACTTGGTGGATTACGCCGACGTTGGCTTTGGATCGGCCGCTGCCACAGCTTTATTGTTTTTTATCGCCTTTCTGAGCGTATTCTATGTGTCATTTAACAGAAAGAAACTATACAACGTCGGATAAAAATTATGGTTAAAGCAGAAAATAGATGGAAATACAAAAAATTCATAAAGAACATAATGCTTTATGCCTTATGTGCGCTTGTTGCTATTTGTTGCTTATTCCCTTTTTATTGGGCGATTGTGTCTTCTTTGCTGGATAGCACACATTTGTTTTCCACGGAACTTTGGCCTTCAAAAATTACCTGGGCAAATTATAGATGCGTATTCGGTGACTCCACATTCGGAAGCTCGTTTTTAAATTCCGTTATTGTTGCTCTATTGACAACGCTGCTAACGCTGGCGATTTGCCTTCTGGCGGCATATCCCTTGGCTCGTCATAAATTTCCTGGAAGAAAACGGGTACTGATGACGGCTCTCAGCGTAACGACATTGCCCTATGTGGCCGTTTTGTCAGGAATGTTTGAATTGATCAGAGTTCTGGACATATACAATGAGAAGGCTGCCTTGATTCTGTCATATATGATTATAACTGTGCCGTTTACTCTGTGGATTATGACGAATTTTATGAATAGCATTCCCAATGAAATCGAAGAGGCCGCCATAATGGACGGTGCTTCCAGGTACCTAATATTAACGAAGGTGTTTTTTCCACTATTAAAGCCGGCTGTGGTTACCACTGGACTATTGGCGTTCATAGCCGCCTGGAATGAATTTTTGTTTGCTCTGACATTCACGCTGACCAATCAAGCTAGAACTGTTCCCGTATCGTTGGCGCTATTTACTGGGGCAAGCCAGCACGAATTACCCTGGGGGCTAATAATGGCTGCCAGCATTGTGGTTACTCTTCCACTGGTTATGCTGGTGATGATATTTCAGCGGCGAATTATTTCCGGACTTACGGCAGGATCCGTAAAAGGGTAATCGGATCAGAAATATCCTAAAGACTATATTCCAAGTACTAAAAACAGAAGAAGCCTTAATTGGGAAAAGGTTAAGAGGAATACTGGCAAACTACCCCCACTGGCGGAACCGAGGGTATATTCATATGCATAAACAAGTTTACAAAGATATCACTGGGAGACATATGCGGAAAAACTGCAAGTACGGTTCTGGAGAGGGGGATGTTCAGTAATGGGCATCTCTACTCAAGGAGTCCATAAGAATTAGGTGCCCAATTATCAAAACAGCGTTTTTATCAGCGGGAATGAATTATCGAAATCCTTTGAATATCTAGAGAAAACGGAGTACGCCCGAGATCTGACAAAAGTGTCGAACAAATTTTTTTTCTTCAAAAAATGAATATTAAGAGAAATTTAAGAAAGTTACATTATAATCCAAATCGACAATTGCGAAAGGAAAGAAATATGAGAAAACTTTTGATTTTCACGTCGATGAGTCTAATTATTTTTGTAGCTAATGATTCTACTGCAAAACCCAGCTTGAATAATTATGACGAAACAGAAGAATTGGATTGGGGGGATGAAGATGAAAATGAGGAAAAAGGGAATTACGTGGTCGATAACAAGATTCATAATGCAGAGAGTAATTCAGCCGAATATCTGAAAAAGTATAGCGATGACAAAGATGATAGTACAGAAGTAGTAGTAACGGGTGCAATTACAAAAGAAATGCAGGATAGAGGCCAACAAGGTTCCGCTAAGTGGCGCAGCTTTAAAAGCCAATTTTCACTCAAAGATGAAGAATACCGAAAAATAAAAAGCGAGATAAATGGGATAATAGATAGTAGTTCAGCTCAACAAGGGACACAGATTTTAAAGGAAAAAAAGGATAAAATAAATTCATTGTATGATATGATGGAAAAAAATAACCATGAAATGTTAAAGCTAATACGAGAAGATAATTCGACTGGCCTCCACTCACGTGACGAACAAAGCATAGGGAATTCGACTGAGCAACCTAATGAACAAATAGAAGCTTGGCGGCAGGAAGATTTGGAAAAATTGGAGTCTAAATTTCAGAACAATAAGGCACATACCAAATAATGGTAAAATTCAGGCAGAAAATGCTTAAAGCTAAAATGAAAGCTTCCCCCGAGCAGAAAAAGGGCCTTAATTTAAATCCTAAGGGTTAATTCCCACGCTGCTTGCAGCGTAAACAGGAGTTGAGATACGATTTTCCATCGTCGATTATCTATTGCCAGTCTGGCAACGGCTGATACAGATAGCATTCCAGAGGCCGTTTGGACAATCCAAAATGGGAAATGGTATGATACCAAGTTCCGGTATCGAATGCTCGGCACCTAACGGGAAGGCGGTATAGCTCAGCGTCACCCCAAAGACGGCAGGTCAAATTGTTTCTGGATTTGGTACGATATCATTCCCTATTTTGAATTATCTAAACGGCCTCTGGAATGCCATCTGTATCAGCCGCTACCAGACGGGCAATAGATAATCGATGATGGGATTTGGTATAAGCTAGCTTTAAGGAGCAGTCCCGGAACAGGTTCTTCTCGCCGTTTTGCAGGGGCAGACCGACCATTCGAGCTTGAGGAGGAAAAAATCGCAAAACCCAATTAAGGAACATGGTTATTGTTTATCCTCTTTTTTTAGAAACTAATTACGATTAAACGTAAGTTGAAGAATTTTCCTGTTCCAGGAGAAAGACTGCATTGTTTTCTCGGAATGAGCATATTCCACCTATTAGTTTAATTATCAGAGGACGTGCTCCTTCTAGTCGGAACACCTTTAGTTGACCTTTTTGGAGTGACGTAACCAGCGGAGCATGATGAGGCAGAAGGCACATCTCTCCATCCGTCGCCGATAAAACTATCCTGCTCACTTCTCCCTCAAAGAGTTTTTTCTCCAGCACCAGAACCTTTGCTTTCAAATGGAAACCCCCATGTTCGTGGCCTTTTCATAGACATCATCGATGGAACCTACCATATAGAATGCCATTTCCGGGAGATGATCGCACTCTCCGGATATAATGGTGCCGAATCCATTGATTGTGTCTTCAATATCAACAAATTTTCCCTTTATACCGGTAAAGACTTCAGCCACATGAAATGGTTGTGACAAAAACCTTTGGATTTTTCTAGCTCTAGCAACCGTTAGCTTATCTTCTTCCGATAACTCGTCCATACCCAAAATAGCAATGATATCCTGCAGCGATTTGTAGCTCTGCAGTACCCGCTGAACTTCCCTGGCAACTTCATAATGTTTCTGGCCAATAGTGTTTGCAGAAAGCATTCTTGAAGTGGAATTTAGTGGATCCACAGCCGGATAAATGCCCAGTTCCGAGATTTTTCGACTTAGAACCGTTGTTGCATCCAGATGAGAGAAGGATGTCGCCGGAGCTGGGTCTGTCAGATCGTCAGCGGGCACATAGATGGCCTGAACGCTAGTGATGGAGCCATTTAGCGTACTGGTAATTCTTTCCTGTAGCTCGCCCATATCTGTAGCCAAAGTTGGCTGATATCCAACTGCGGACGGAGTTCGTCCCAGCAGAGCGGAAAGTTCCGAGCCAGCCTGCGTAAACCTGAAAATATTATCTATGAACAGTAAAACATCCTGGTGCTCATAGTCTCTAAAATATTCGGCCAAAGTAAGACCGGTGAGAGCAACTCTAGTTCTGGCTCCGGGAGTTTCGTTCATTTGACCATAAACCAGCGCCGCTTTGGATTTGTTTTCCTTTAAATCTATAACGCCGGATTCGATCATTTCGTGGTAGAGATCATTGCCTTCTCGGGTCCTCTCACCAACACCGGCAAATACCGAATACCCTCCGTGAGCTTTGGCTACATTGTTGATTAATTCTTCGATTAAAACTGTCTTTCCAACGCCGGCGCCGCCAAACAATCCTATCTTTCCTCCCTTTGCGTAGGGAGCAAGAAGATCAACCACTTTAATGCCGGTTATCAAAATCTCTGTTTCCGTAGCCTGTTCGACGAAGGTAGGAGCATTTCTATGAATGGGAAAGAACAACTCGGATTTGATGGGGCCACGCTCATCAATGGGTTCTCCAATGACGTTGATAATTCTGCCCAGCATCTGTTTTCCAACTGGCACCGTGATCATTTTTCCCATGTCGATGACTTCTTGCCCCCTTTTGAGACCGTTGGTATTATCCATGGCGATGGCGCGTACAACTTTCTCTCCCAGCTGTTGTGCAACTTCAAGAATGATCTTCTTTTCGTTGTTCATTACCTCCAAAGCATTGAGAATTTGGGGGACTTTTTCCTCAAAGATCACGTCCACCACAACGCCAAGCACTTGAGATATATGTCCTTTATTTATTTTCATCTTTTATCCTTCCGCTATGGCTGCTGCGCCGGAAACAACTTCCGTCAACTCCTGCGTGATGCCATATTGCCTTAGCCTATTATATTTCAAATTTAAATTCGAGAGCATATCGTCGGCGTTTCTGGTGGCATTGTCCATGGACGTCATGCGCGAACTATATTCGCTGGCAATGCTTTCCAAAGCGGATTGATAAATCTGAATGGCAGCGTTATGGGGAATCAAATCTTTCAGAAGATCGCCAACGCTGGGTTCAAAAATGGTTATGGCGTTGTCTGCGCTCGATTCTGACGCGATGGGAATAAGATTTTTTATTTCAATGCTGCGTCTCATAATGGAGTGATATCTGGTGTATATGATGGATATTCTATCAGTATTTCCTGCAGCAAAATTAGAGATAATCTTTGCAGCAAGTCTTCGGGAGTTTTCAAATAACTCTTCGTCTTTGTAGAAATCGCTGACCAATTCCAAAGTATCGTCCTCATTGAGCAAGCGCTTCAGTGGCGTAGCTATTTTATTTCCCAAACACAGCAGACGAATTTTTTTCTTCTTTCGGTGAAGTTCTGCGATGATTAGCGCCGCTTTTTTTGCTATTAGATAATTGAAATTTCCGCATAAACCACGATCCGAAGCAAATATCAACAACATTTCTGTAGCTACGCATTTTCGACCACAAAGGAGTTCGCAATCCCAATATAGCGGCTCTTTCCGAAAGCGAAGCAGTATATTCTCCAGTTCCAGGGCATATTCTCTTGAGACTTCAGCTCTATGTTCAATTTTTTTTAACTTTACGCCGGCCACCAACTTCATGGCAGCAGTAACTTTGCGGGTCGATTGGATGACGCTTATTTTGTCCCTCAATTCTTTCAAATTCGCCATGAGATTACCTAAGTTTTATGGTCATTTTTGAAATCTTCCAAGTAGTTGGCAATCAATAACATTAATTTTTTGTCGGTTTCTGCGGTTATTTCTCCGGAGCTGCGTATGTCATGGAGAATTTCCTGAGCTTCACTCTGAATGCGGACGGCAACATAGTTTTCGAAGAGCTTAACCTGAGATAATGGTATTCCATCCAAAAATCCATGGACTCCCAGATATATGCTAATGACCTGATTTTCCATGCTTAGCGGCGAATATTGCGCCTGCTTCAGGAGTTCCGTCAATCTTTCTCCTCTGGAAATCAATTGTTTGCTGGAAGCATCTAGATCAGAGGCAAATTGCGCAAAATTCGCCATTTCTCGATACTGAGCAAGTTCTAGTTTTATCTTGCCAGCCACCTGCTTCATGGATTTTATCTGGGCTGCAGATCCTACTCTACTAACGGATTGACCGACGTTTATGGCGGGGCGAATGCCATTGTAAAATAAATCGCTCTCCAGAAATATCTGGCCGTCTGTGATGGATATGACATTGGTGGGAATATAGGCCGATAGGTCGCCAGCTTGGGTTTCAATAATTGGAAGAGCAGTTAAAGATCCACCACCTTTGGACTTACTGAGTTTAGCTGCCCTTTCCAGAAGACGAGAATGCAGATAAAAAACATCTCCCGGGTAGGCTTCGCGACCGGGCGGTCTTTTCAGTAGCAGCGACATTTGCCGGTAGGAAATCGCATGCTTGGATAGATCGTCGTAAATTATGAGAGCATGCATTCCGTTGTCTCGAAAATATTCTCCCATGGCGCAACCGGAATATGGAGCCAGATATTGCATCGTCGCCGTGTCCGAAGCGGTCGCCGCCACAACGGTTGTATATTCCATTGCTCCAGCATTTGCCAGTGTTTTCACTATTTGAGCTACGGAAAATCTTTTTTGACCTATAACCACATAGATGCAGTAAAGCTTGTCCTTTTCTATATCGTTATCGAAGGCGTATTTTTGATTGAGAATTGCGTCCAGTGCGATGGCAGTTTTGCCAGTTTGCCGGTCGCCTATTATTAATTCCCGCTGACCGCGGCCTATGGGAACAAGGGCATCAATAGCCTTCAATCCCGTTTGAACAGGTTCGTGAACTGATTCTCTATCGACAATTCCTGGGGCCTTAATGTCAGCGGGGCGATATTCCGTAACCTTAAGGGGTTCTCCTCCGTCAATGGGTTCTCCCAGAGCATTGACAACGCGGCCAAGAAGCCCTTTTCCCACCGGAACCTGCATAATTTTGCGAGTTCTACGAACTTCCATATCTTCCTGGATTTCCCGATCTTCGCCGAAGAGTACTATATCAGTGGTGTCCTCTCCGAGATTTAGGGCCATGCCGTTGGCGCCGGACTCAAACACAACCATTTCCCCCAGGAAAACATCCTCTAGGCCATAGACTTTAGCTACGCCGTCTCCAACAGACAACACACGACCAATCTCTACGAAATCTGCGTCCAAATTAGTTCCGGCTATGCGCTTTTTTAATATGGCAATAACCTCGGAAGATTTAATTTTCATGAATGTTCACCAACAATTGCGTTGCACAGGCGGTTCAGTTTGGACTTGATGGAGCAGTCTAGAATCTTCGAGTGGTATCGTACTTTTATCCCCTCAATGAGAGTCGGATCTTTTTGGGTAACGCACTGTACTCGACGGCCGAGAATCTCTTCCATATTAGAGATAAGCCTTCTTTCATCTAGTTTGGGAAATTTTTTGGCGTAAACTACCAAGATTGTCTCTCTGCTGTTTTCTTTGTCAGTCAGAAAAATATAAGCTTCACAGATTTTGATTAAAGTGGTCAATCGCTTGTTTTTATGAAGCAAACCCAGAAATGTTGAAACTTCCAAAGACAATTTCAAATCCCTCTTCAATCTGTTTATAAATTCCAACCCGCATTCGAGGAGCAAAGAGTTTTTCTTTAGAATTTTTTTATGGTTTTCCATGGCAAGTACATACTCTTTTAGGCTTCGAATTTGATTCAGTATTTCCTGCTCTATTTTAAGGGAAACGGAAACGTCGTGCAGCGATCTAGCATATCTGCCGACAAGTGAATTTCCTGCGCCAAGCCCAAAATCAGTCAACTTTCACTCCACAATCAGTAAATATTCTGTATAAGATACTCTTTACCACCGAGATGGCAAGTGGAAATTCACGAAATCTTCATAAAAACTTGCATTAAAGTTTAAGATCCAAAAGTCTTTCTTTGGCATAGGAAAACATTATGCGAGGCATGTTTTCTCGATGTTCCCGGAGAAATTTTTTTAAAACTCCCTCGTTTCTTTTTCCAACTTCCCGCAACATCCATCCACAGGCCTTATGTATCAAATGATGCTGATGTTTCAGGAATTTTTTGCTTAATCGCAGTGTTAGATCGAAATAATCTTTTTTAATGAAGGTTTGGGTTGAGACGATGGAGATTCTGTTTTCCCACAAATTATTTGAGTTTGAAAAACGTTCAAAAATCTCATCTTCAGGATCGAAGTATGAGCCGATAATGTGATGACATGATAAATCCACTAAATCCCAATTGTTTATGAAGAAAACGTTCTCTAAATACATCTTCACCAGCTCTTCGCGTGAGTTTTGAATGGCGTGAAACTTCCATACCATAATTAGTAGAGCTAGAACGCGCACTTCATGATAATCGGATCGTAATAATCTTAAAAGATCTGCTTCCGAGACTAAGCGATGCCTTTGGGCGATTTTTCTGAGATGCGGAACTCTACATCCGAGTAGCAGATCTCCCTTTCCATAGCCATCCACAGATTGGAGCATTTTTCTTTGGAACAGAGCATAGTCCTCCGATGAGGCGCTCTTTATTTCTGCTATAACTGAATCCAACATCTTTTCGTCAGCATATTTTAACGTGTCCCGGCTTTATTAAGTCTGGCAGCGTGCTACTCTCCCACGCCTTAAGACGTAGTACCATTGCCGCAGAGGACTTTCGCTTTCCAGTTCGGGATGGGATGGAGCGTTTGATTCCCCGCCATGACCACCAGACCAAACAAAGCCAGAAAACTGAAGCTAAATTTCCGTGAAGTACAAAATCTTCATCTAATCCAGAAATTTACGACTGATTGTTGTGTATCAAGCCAATTGGGCTATTAGTACCGGTTAGCTGCACGCATTACTGCGCTTCCACATCCGGCCTATCAACGTGGTAGTCTTCCACGGCCCTAATGGCGAGAACTAGTTTCGAGGCGAGTTTCCCGCTTAGATGCTTTCAGCGGTTATCTCTTCCATGTTATGGCTACCCGGCGCTGCGACTGGCGTCACAACCGGTACACTAGAGACATGTCCACTCCGGTCCTCTCGTACTAGGAGCAGCTCCTCTCAATTCTCGAACACCCACGGCAGATAGGGACCAAACTGTCTCACGACGTTCTGAACCCAGCTCACGTACCACTTTAATTGG
>JAIRZM010000005.1 GCA_031267235.1 Holosporaceae bacterium | reverse complement strand
CGAGAGAGATAGCGCAGTTCTCATGTTATACGGCAGGACGGTGCGAAGCAAAAAATTCCGTAAAGCTCGGTTGCTCTGCGGCCAAGATAGGAATTTTTAGTTCTGCCGCTTTTACCCCTTTCTTTCACAACTCCCGCTTGAAAAATCCTCAAATCTTAAGTCGCTCGCCGTTGCACTTCATTCTTTAATGGGCGATTCGCGAACTGGATTAAACACCGAAAATTCGCGCAGCATCTTTGTCGGAAATTATGCGATCGCTCTTCCTTTTCGTGCTTTGCATAAGTGATTTCATTTTCTCATCTACAGACTTTTTAATCAGCTCAGACGGGTCAATTCCGCGCAATTTGAATAACAATAGAGGATCTGTGTCAAGTCTCGCCCCAACACCATACAACACTGCGGCAACGTGCTTGCACATCCAACCAGGACTGCTATCGGGACAAGAGCAATCCATTTTAATTTCTTTCGGAGACGGAAACAGTCCATCGCCCTGCTTCATAAAAAATTCTGAGAATTCTCGCGGGAAATTCCCCTCTGCGAGCGCGGCGATACTGTCAATGCGCTTTGAGCATTTTTCTTGAATTTTGCTCCAGTTATTATCAGAAAGTTTGCTGATTCTGATTTTTATCTCATATAATTTTGAACCATATACAAGCGCACTAATTTCACCTTCATTAATTTGCAAATCGAGAACAAAACCGTTTTTAACATACGCACTGCCACGATCTATACGGTTAGCGAGTTGAGCGTAACTTTCTAGGTTTTTATTCCAGGCGATTCCCCACCAAGTCGTCGCAATTTTCCGCCCTTTAATAATTACAGGCGATATGTTGTTCTTGGATTTTTTGCAAAGTTTTTCAAGTTGTTTTTGTGCTTTTTCTTTCTTCTCGCCAACAGATATATACGGCTGAAAGTCGTACCACCCCATATTCATGCCTCCAATCTGAACAAGTTTATAAGTTCTTTATCTGACATTTCCGTTACCCAATTTTCGCCTACGCTTTTGCTGATAACGTCCGTCGCAAGTTTGCTTTTGTTATCGATAATCATGTCGATTTTTTCTTCAATCGTGCCTGTTGTAACAAATTTATACACCATGACATCCTTCATTTGTCCAATGCGGAATGCCCTGTCAGTCGCCTGATTTTCAATGGCTGGATTCCACCAACGATCGAAGTGTATAACATGATTCGCAGAGGTTAAATTCAGCCCCACACCGCCAGCTTTCAACGATAGCACCATAAAAGGAATATACTCGCTGTTAAATTGCTCCACAATCTCGCCGCGTTTTTTAGGCGTTACGCCGCCGTGAATGACAAGCCCATTTCGCCCAAAAACAGTTTCAAGATAACATTTCAATGGCTCACAGATCTCCTTGAATTGCGTGAACACAAGCACACTTTCGTGTTTGTCGCGAACAGTTTCGCAAATTTCGGCAAGCGTTTTAAATTTTCCGCTGTTTTTCGGGTCGAATAAGCCGGTGCCAGCATATTGGTCTGGGTGATTGCAAATTTGCTTGAATTTCATTATTGCTGCAAGTATGCGCCATTTGCGCTGATTTTGCGATATTCCATCGGGATTTTCGATTAAATCTCGCTCCAAGCTTTTGACGAGAGAATTGTACAATGCGACTTGTTTCTTCGTTAGCGTGATGTACTGTTTGATTTCATTTTTGTCTGGCAGATCTGAAATAACGGATTTATCCGTTTTCAGGCGCCGCAAAATAAACGGAGACACTGCGGAACGTAATTTTGCGTAACCATCAGGATTTTCTTTGAGTTTTCCGCTGAAAGTTTTGAATTCTTTTGCATTGCCAAGCAAACCTGAATTGAGGAAATCAAAAATACCCCACAGATCGGATAAGCGATTTTCAATAGGCGTACCAGTCATTGCGATTCGCACATCGGCGTTTAACTTTTTTATTGACTTGGTTTGCTTAATAGTGTGATTTTTAATTGCCTGAGCCTCGTCCAAAATCAACAAATTCCACTTGTCTTTCGCGAGTTGTTCGAGCCGTGAAACCATTCCGTAAGTAGTGATAAATAAATCACCATTCGCTTGGCGGTACGACGTGTTTTGTCCGTGAATTACGACAATTTTTAATTTCGGAGAAAATTCCGCTCCCTCTTTCTGCCAGTTTACAAGTATTGATGCTGGAACGACAAGCAGAGTTTTTGCGTTTGTTTTCTCCTCGCGGAGCTTATCCAATAACGCCAAAATTTGTATTGTTTTCCCGAGTCCCATATCGTCCGCCAAGAGAGCGCCAAAACTCATTTGACGCATAAAATCAAGCCAATTCAGCCCAGTTTGCTGATAATGTCGCAAATTAGCCCTGAAACTTTTCGCAGGTTTTATGTCTTTAATTGCTGACGGATTGCGCATTTTGTTTATCACACTTGCGAGCCATTGACCGTTCGTAACGCCGACTTCGGTATCCTTGATCGTTTCGGTAATATCTGAAATGCCAGCCTGTAATTTTAACGCTTCGATGAATGTGAGTTCACCACGATCTTCCACAGTATCAAGAATTTTGAGAATTTGTTCTATGCGCTCTTTGTTGACCTCAACCCACTTGCCTTTGATGAAGGCAAGCCCGTTTTCTTCACTGAGTAACGTCTCCAATTCCGCACGACTTAACTCCGTGTCGCCAAAATATACGCTCGGCGAAAAAGCAATCATCGACTGCAAACCAAGAGCCGATGGCTCTTTCGAACCGAGCGACAGAGAGAGCTTGCTCTTTGCCTTTCGTTTCCAGAAGTTCGGGATTCGGCAAACTATACCGCACTCTTCATAGAGAGGTACTTCTCGCAGAAAATTATACGCGTCGTTCGGCTCAAATTTTAGTGGTGAAAATATCTCGCCACTCTCGATTAAATCGGAGACGAGACTACTCTTGTCTGCAGCGCGGCTCACAGCTCCAAGTAATGACAACATCGCTGTTTGGTCGCCATCAAATTCCACAAGCGCTTTTTTTAACGGCAAGTGCGCGACGGCCTTATTTTGTTTTGTCGAATACGTCGCCATAAACGCGAACGGAAATTTTTCTTCTTTTGTTGCAACAAGATGAAAAAATACACGTCCGCTAACGATCAGCGCATTGTTTTTTGTTTTGAAATAATCCTCTGGAGTTCCGTCAAAAGTTGATAGTTCAGCGTTAATAACTTCCGCGATTCCAGCATAAATTTCAGTAAGCCAAGCGACACTCACAAACTCCGCGCCAAGCACGAACGGAAGTTCCGATAGTAATGCGAAAAACTCCGATTGTTCTGGCATTTTTACGGTTTTCGTTAGCGTAATGTCTGGATCGCAACGTGCTGTGTTTACAGCAAGTTTCGAGATTTGGCGCAGGTAGGCCATCCCGGCATCTTCAGGCAAATTGCTATCGAACGCTGTGTTATAAATGTCTGAGTACGACAACGTTCCACCGTCAACTTCGTAGCCGTTTAATTTGAATATTATTTGCAAAGCAAGCTTCTCCTTATGTCTATTCACACATTCTCAAACATCTTTCTTTCATGTATATCGGAGTAGCTATGCCATAAGGATTATTGTTCTTTTTCAGAATTTCTTCTATTTTAAATGCCATCATGTTCTTGAAATTCATTCTAGCATGTAACATTCGCAAGAGAAACTGTATTTTCTTAGAATTTTAACTCATGGTTGTTTCATAAATTTTTGATATAGTCGAATCACTTTGAAGATGCGTTACGCTAACTGCGGCAACCGCGTGCTTATTGTTAAACAATAGACGCATCTTCAAAGTAATTCATCTATAACACAGAGTAAATTTCTTCACTTGACTTCTTTCAACCCTTCCTTATACAATCCGCCAGTGAAAAACTTTCTGATCCCAAATATCTTTGCCATTGCACTTCGCATTTAGATGGACGTTCTAATATGGATGCACAATTCATTCAATTCTAATGCGGGAATCACCTTATTTCTAATCTTTTCATCGATTTTCATGGCAAAACGCTTGATCCAATAAATCGCCGTCAAGTTTTTTCTAAAATTATTTTACTCCACAAAGATAGCGTCTTTGGGAATACGGATGTCGAATTTTTTCGCCAGTTTTTTGTTTATGACACATAGGTGATCTTCCGGCTGTGGATAAACAGGAGCCAGCGTTTTTACATCAGCGCCATTAAGCACCTTTGCCACCAGTTTTCCGGCGTTTCTTCCAACGGACTCGGAATTAACTCCGTAACTCGCCAGCGCAAAACCATCGCGTACCACGCTATCCTCGGCGGCAAACATCGGAATATCCATTTTTCTAGCTTCGGCTGCTATCGTTGGCATTGCGGCAAGAATTTCGTTGCTGAGTCCGACGTATATCAGATCAACCTTACCTTTAAATTCCTGCATTCGCATCGGAATATCACGCGGATGTTCCAGGGGAACTGCAAAAACAGTCAATTTATAAGACGGCGCGGCTGCCCTCACCATTTCCATCATGGTTGCGTCATTGCTGTCGGATGTCATGCACAACATCCCAATTGTTTTCACTTTCGGAAGAGCGAATTTTATAAATTTCAGCAATCCTTCGACATTTTGAACATCCGAAGCACCGGTAATGTTTCCGGCGGACTCATTTTTATTTTTCAGCAATCCTGCGGCTACTGGATCTGTAATCGAGTGAAAAATCAATGGAATATCATGAATCTTTTTTTTGGCAAATTGAGCGACTGGAGTCGTTACTGCAATCAGGACCTTAGGATTGCGACTCCTGAGACTTTCTATGGTCTGAGAGATGAGCGACTGATCAAAGGCGACATCCATAGTCTCAATTTTAATTGTTTTTCCATCAACGAATCCATTAGCGATCAGTTCATCTTTAATTCCCTGAATTGAAATTTCCAGATCCTTTAGCGGACCAAGATTCGCAATGGCCACAACGGGAAGGTTATTTTTCATATTTGTATTTCTGAACACCAGTATGGAGGCAATGGCCACGGCCGCCGTCACTAAAAAAAGCTTCTTCATGGTAAGTTCTCCGTTTATTCACTCATAAAATTCACGAATATTTACCCAAAACGCAACAATTCAACCAAATTGTCCACCTTTGGGAGACGTAATAAAAAAATTAATTGATGGTAAAAATCATAATTGGCTCGAGAGCCAATGATGGTGATGGATAGCAGAAACGCCAACGAAACTGATCACGACGAAGGATGCCGACACATTCAGCGCCTCTCCTTCACAATTTTCTCCGAAAATTTCGAATAACCGTAACATCGCAATCCCCTGATCTCGGGTATAAATATATGAGCAATAACATCAACTGTCAAGTTTTCCCCAAAATCGAGGCCGTCCCAACAGTCTCATATGGCAAGTGAGTCAAGTTAAAGTTTTTCATGCGCAAGCCCTAGCAATTTTCTTTAGCAAAGATTCGATTTTTTCAGCGTGTTCCTGGGTGTCGTCAATGAAAATTTCAATATCTGGAACAAATCTCAGGCGCACATGTGCTCCCAAATAGCGCCTTAGTTTGGATACATGCAGCTTCAGAAATGCTAAACACTTTCCGCTGCTTGCATCGTTACCTAAAGAAACTATGTAAACTTTGGCAAACCGTAAACAGGGACTAATGCTGACATTGGTGATGGAAATAAGCGAGGTTTTTACTTCAAGATCAGCGATTGAATTGCGGAGAAGATATTCGCCCAGCACGCGCTTTATCTCGGATGCGACCATATTTTGTCTGGCACTTCTTTTTTCCTGCATAGAATTACAGCTGCCGAGCAACTTCCTCCAGTTCAAAGCTCTCTATGATATCATTGACGTGAATATCGTTATAATTTTCCAGCGTAATGCCGCATTCGAAATTTTCTCTAACTTCTTTTACATCATCCTTGTGCCTCCTTATGGATTTCAGGTCTCCGGAATAGATTACAACACCATCCCGCATCAACCTTGCTTTTGCGCCGCGCTTGATAATTCCAGTCGTAACCATGCAACCGGCGATTCTTCCTAACTTAGAAACGTCAAATATTTTTCTAACTTCCACGCTTCCAAGAATGTTTTCTCTAATTTCCGGCGCTAGCAGTCCAGACAGCAAAGCTTTTATGTCGTCTATCAAGTCGTAGATAATGGAATAATATTTTATTTGGATTCCATCTCGAGAAATTTGATCGCGGGCCTGCGTGTTGGCGCGAACATTAAAGCACAAAATCAACGCGTTGGACGCACGCGCTAGCACGACATCGCTTTCGGTAACTTCTCCGATTCCGGAGTGCAAAACTCTAACGGCAACCTCCTCCGTTGATAGCTTTTGCAGGCTGGAGCAAATAGCCTCCGCTGATCCCTGGACGTCCGCTTTAATAATCACGGCCAGAACGCGAAGTTTTTCATCCGCCTCAAACTTGGAGAACAACTGATTCGCTGTCCTTGACGACGAGATCACCAGCGATTGTTCCCGCTTTTTTCTGTCTCTGTAATTGGAGATTTCGCGCGCTTTGCCTTCGTCTTCTACAACTATAAAATCATCTCCCGGAACAGTAGATCCGTTGAATCCTATTATTTCTCCTGGCATACCCGGCGTTAATTCTTTTATAACTTCTCTAATTTCCGTCCGAATTGCTCTCACTCGTCCATAAATCACTCCGGAAACGAAAACATCTCCGACTTTTAGCGTTCCCTTCTTGATCAAAACCGTCGCTACTGGTCCTAAACCTTTTTCCACTTTAGATTCTATTACAATGCCTTCGGCTGCCCTGTCAGGATTAGCTTTTAGATCCAGAACTTCCGCCTGCAGCAATATGGATTCTTCCAATTTCTCCAGATTTAGGCCTGTCTTAGCTGAAATTTCAACGTCAATTACATCTCCACCATAGGCTTCTACCACAACTTCGTGAGCCAGCAGTTCCTTACGAACACGGTCTGGATTCACTCCTTGCTTATCAACTTTATTTATTGCCACAACAAGCGGAACCTTAGCTGCCTTCGCATGATTAATGGCCTCGATGGTTTGGTCTTTGACTCCATCGTCGGCTGCCACCACCAGAACAACTACATCAGTAACATTCGCTCCTCTGGATCTCATTTCAGTAAAAGCCGCATGCCCTGGCGTATCGATGAATGTAATGCCTCTGCCATCCCGCATACTGACCTGATATGCGCCTATGCTTTGGGTGATGCCTCCGGCTTCCTTCAGCGCAACATTTGTCCTTCTCAGAGCGTCCAGCAGAGAAGTTTTTCCATGATCTACGTGTCCCATGATGGTAACCACCGGTGGACGAAATTGCAAATCCTTGGCAGAATCTTCCTTCCAGAGCCCGATTTCCACATCGCTGTCGCTGACTCTTTTCACATTATGACCGAACTCCAGAATGACCAACTCCGCCGTATCGGCATCGATAATCTGGTTTGCCGTAGCCATAACTCCCATTTTCATAAGCGTTTTGATGACGTCGCTGGTCCTAATGGCCATACGTCCAGACAATTCCTGAACACTGATGGTTTCAGGTAATACAACGTCTTTAATAACTTTTATTTCGTCCGGATTTTGGGCGACAAACTTATTTTTTTGCCTAGCTCTTCTGATGGAAGAAAGTGATCGCGTTTTTCCACTGTCTTCATCCAATGCATTATATATGGATATCCTACCGGAACCAGCCACATAGCGTCCCTTTAGTTCCTTGATATCCTTTTTTATCTCGGGGGCTTTTTTAGAAGCTATTGATTTATTGGATGAATCATCATCATCTGCCAGATCTGTACCCCTGGAATGTTTGAATGTTCTATGGGGAGATATTTTTTGATGATGACCGCCGCTCTTAACTGCTGCGCCTCTCGGAGATGGATTCGTGGAGGTAGTCTCTCCAGCGCTGGATTCATTCTCGAATTCCTGTTGGTCTGAAACTCCCTCCATTTGCGACTGGGCAGCATTCTGCTCATTTTTTGCATTTTGAGCTCGAAGTAGCTCCTGCTCTTTGCTTTCTTTAATGGCTTCCTTTACGACTTTTAATCGAGTTTCCAGCTCATCGCTGGTTAGATTTTTATCCTTATAGAGCTCTGAAATGGGAGAAGCCTGAGTGAATGTTCTAGCAGCGCCAAGCACTCTCTTTTTTTTTACTTCAACTGCAACAACTTTGGATTTTCCGTGGGAAAAACTTTGACGCACTTTTCCGCTAAGAACAGTGGCAGCCTTTATATTCACCGTTGAGGTAGATAAGCTCAAAGTGACTTTTTTTTGTTCTTCCATATAAATTTCCCCGCTACTATTCGTTAGCTAAACCAATGTTCTCTGGATTTCATAATTATGTCATTGGCGAAACTCTCGTCCAGATTTGGCAATATTTCCATTAGTTCTCCGGAACTCAAATCAGCCAAATCATCTAGCTTTTTGATGTTATGCTGAGCTAATGTTAGCAACGCCTTGCTGGAAAGCATTTTAAACTCTAAGAGTTGAGGGTCTACTTCCATATCATTCAGTTCGGCTAAAGTTTCCTTTTCTTTATTAGCGATATAATTCTTGGCGCGCGAAATGAGCTCCTCGGCAACGGTTTCATCGAATCCTTTGATGGAAGCCAGCTCCTCTTTGGATGTATCTGCCAACTCTTCTACGTTGGCGAATCCTTCCGTAACAAGGAGATGGGCAATAACTTCATCGCAATCCAACATATCCATGAACATCTTGGACCGAGCATGATATTCCTGATTGCTCTTCTCAATAGCCTCCGTTTCTGAAACAACCGTGACATTCCAGCCTATGAGCTGCGATGCCAGTCGAACATTCTGTCCTCTTCTGCCTATGGCCAGACTTAGTTGATTGTCCGGGGCCAAAACTTCAAATTTTCTATTTTCTTCATCCACCACAACCTTGGAAATTTCCGCTGGAGCGAGCGCATTGACAGCAAAAGTAACAGGATCGTCTGACCAGAGTATTATGTCTATTTTTTCTCCCTGCAATTCCTGAATTATCGCCTGAACTCTGCTGCCACGAACTCCAACACAGGCGCCGATGGGATCTATATTTGTGTCGGCGGTGTAAACGGCCATTTTCGCTCTACTTCCAGGATCTCGGGCGATCGCTTTTATCTCTATCACCCCATCATAGATCTCTGGAACTTCCTGCATGAATAATTTCTCGATAAATTTCGGGTGAGTACGAGACAAAAACACCTGCGGCCCTTTGGCTTCTCGTGAAACGTCCGCTATATAGGCGCGAACTCTATCTCCAACGCGAAAATTCTCTTTGGGAATAAGCTGGTCTCTTTTTATAATGGCCTCTGTTCTTCCTATGTCCAGAGTTACAGAACTAAACTCAGCTCGCTTCACAACTCCGCTTATTATTTCTCCAGTTTTGTCTTTGAATTCTTCGAATTGCTTTTCTCGTTCCGCTTCTCGAATTCTTTGGACGATAGTCTGGCGTCCAACTTGAGCTGCGACTCTGCCAAAATTTAGCGGAGGCAATTTCATGGAAAAAACTTGGTCAATTCCTGCGCCTGGATCCATTTTCTTTGCTTCGTCAACGGAAATTTCCGTTATTTCGTTTTCCACAGTATCTTTTACGGTAACACATTTTAAAATTGATACTTCGCCAGTTTTTCTGTCAATGGTCACTCGTATGTCGTGCTCATGACCATATTTTGATCTGGCAGCCTTTTGAAGGGCGCCTTCCATTGCCTCCAAGATCTTCTCTTTTTCTAAGCCTTTCTCTCGGGCAACGGCATCCGAAATTTGCAGCAACTCCGGTCCGTAAAAACGAGAATCAGTCCATAATGCCGTCGACATTTTCTCCTATCCTTTTTCTAAAAAAACCTTTTTATGCTCGCTTTTTTAATGTTTTTATATGGCATTTTAAGCTCGACCGCATCAGTATCGCACTCTTCTTTCAAATAGACAACAGCATCGTTAGCATTTCCTGCCACTCTCGTGAGTTTGCCGGAGAACTTGCGCCGTCCATTTATTTTGGCGTAGAGCTCTAGCTTCACGTCTTTACCGCAAAAACGCTCAAAATCGCTAATTTTCGTGAGAAGACGATAGTCGCCGGGCGAACTAACCTCTAGATTGTAGGGGCCATTTATAAAATTTTCAACATCTAAAATTACTGAAATTAAATTATTCGCTTTTACACAATCATCCATCGACACTGGGTCGCCATCTAGACGCTCGATATCAATGCAAACAACAGGCCTGGAACCGCCGACAACTTTTACCGTTACTGGCTCGTATCCGTTCGCGATCAGAGAATCTTCCACAGCAGCGATAATTTTTTCCTTTAAATTCAAAAAAACACCATCCCCCACTTGAGCAGCAGTCTCAAAATACAGGAAAACAATCCGAGTCGCAACAGAGTATTGACGGAAAAGCTGCTCCAGAAGATCTAGTCTCTGCGCACTCCCAGGAATCGCAACGCATAGAGGAATAGATTGATAAAATCCAGATATAGCTGCAGCGCACCAAAAATAGCCTTTTTCTCGCTTGCTTCTGCGCTGTCTGAATCGAAGTAGTAGCTCTTTATCCTCTGAGTATCGTAGGCGGTCAGCCCGGTGAAGATAATCACACCTATGATCGACAGTACTAGTTCCGTCACGGAGCTTCGCAGGAATATATTTACGATGCTGGCAATAATCACCCCCATCAATCCCATGATCAGAAAGGATCCGGCGCCGGTTAGATCCTTCTCGGTCACATAACCGTAGATCACCATTGCCAAAAACATGGAAGAAGTTACAAAGAAAGTGTAGGCAATGCTCGCACTAGAATAAACCATAAAGATGGACGACAGCGAGATTCCCAAACAGACTGCAAAGGCGATAAACAACCATTTTGCTCTCTCGGCGGACATGCTTGCTATTCTTACGCTTAAATATATTGATATCCCGAAGGGCACCAGAGCTAAGATCCAAGAAACGACCGGAGATGAAAAAAGTGCCAACATAAACGTCACAGAGTTACTGAGTGAATAGGCTACTATGGCCGTTAACGCTAGCCCCACCGACATGTAGGAAAAAACATTTAACATATACTTGCGCAACCCGGCATCCAGAACACCGGCGGCTTCTTTGTAGAACGACGTAACTTTATCCTTCATAAAATCCTCCACAGCTACGGACGAATTATAGCAAATTTTTCTACCGTTATCAAGTATTTTCTTGCCGATGTATTACCTCAATGCATATGAGACCAACCCTTGCGAGTCATTATACTCCATAGGAATTGCGCCGTGAAAAGTGTTTGATCGACTTTAAGTATGAAGGAGGTGAAGCCTGGGGCAAGTCTTTAACGAATTATTAATGATTCATCCCTAGTATTCACCTAGAAAACGGTGAAATAGCATGAAAATTAGCGCACCAACACTCGGAAAAATAAAGGAATACAAGATGTTGTGGATTGCAGTTGTTCTTGCATTTGCCATTGCTTGTTTGTTTTTGCTGGGAGTATTGCTTTCGAATGCCAAACTAGCGGATATATTTACCAGCACCAGAATAGAAACCTTAAAAAATAGGCCGCCGGAATTTACCCGCGATATAGTTATCGATTTATCATTTAATAGAAGCAGAGGAGGAGTAAAAACGCTTACGGAAAATATCATCGCCGGCATTGCTCAAAAAAGACCAACTTGGCGTATTCTCCTGATTTTATCTGACTATTCGGATAGGGATTACCACAAGCTGGATAGATTTCAAAATGTAAAACTTATAAAAGCCAAGATGCAATATGACTTTCTTAAAAATATTATTTTCTCCACCCTAAATCTATTTACATTTGACACCCTTAGGTGGTTATTTGATCAAATCATTTTCTTCAATGAAATAGTTGTCGACGACAAATGCGATCTTTACTGGAAAAACGATTGTACTTCATCTCTGCTGGAATTCCCACATCATAAAATATCAACAATTCATGACATGGTATACCTAGATGATACGCCGTGCAAAAGAGGTAGATTTACAAAATTATTTGGAAACGCCATCATCAAAAGCATTCGAAATGATGATCAAATAATAACCGTATCAAATTTTTCCCAAAAACGAATACTTGATGAGTTTAATATCCCCGAAAGCCGCGTGAAAATGATCCACATAAAATTAGCAAAAAGGATCCACAAATCAATTCCAAAGAAGCAACAGGCAGAAACTTTAGGCAAGTATCGCATTGGGAAGGATAAATATCTACTATTTATTTCAGCTTTTTGGGGAAACAAAAATCACCACGGGCTAATTCAGGCATTTGCAAAATTTTTGGAGCGAACCGGCTCCGCTATGAAACTCGTTTTGGCCGGATCTTGCCCCACCGGCTGCGATAAATTTAGAAAGATTGCCGCCCTTAATAAAATTGAAGATAAAGTTATTTTTACGGACTACATTTCCAACGATGATTTGCATATATTGCTGTCCAATGCCTGTGCCTTCATATATCCGTCCTTCTATGAGGGATTTGGCATGCCAATCATTGAGGCAATGGAAGCGGGAATTCCGGTGACCTGCAGCAACTGCGCTAGCCTTCCGGAAATCGCCGGAGATGCAGCTGTATTTTTTGATCCCCTGAGCCAAGAGGAAATGATTAGAGCCATGATAAAAATTACCTCCGACAATCAATTGCGAAAAAGGTTGAAACTCTTGGGCCTCAAGCAAGCAGAAAAGTTCAGCGACACTAAGTTCATGATAGATGAATATGTGAGAATCTTCGAAGCAACAATGAAAAAGTAGCACTAGAACCGCAAACTTGTTGTTCATTGGCGCTTAACTAAATATTAATATGCTCGTTGGTACACTCTACAACTGCCAGTGTCGTAGGAGGCCGCATGTTAGAAGTTTCAAGTATATTTTTATCCATAGCATTGCTAATTTTTTTCGCCTATCGTGGATTTTCTGTGCTGCTACTGGCGCCGTTTCTGGCACTCACAGCTGTATTTTTGAGTGGAGACGAATCTCTTTTAGCTCACTATACCCAAATATTTATGGTAAAGTTAGGCGATTTTGTCACTGTTTATTTTCCGTTATTTTTGCTGAGCGCAATTTTTGGAAAAATTATGGAAAGTTCCGGCAGCGCTCGTTCCATAGCAGAATATGTGTCCGATAAAATGGGATCCGAGAATGCCATTCTGGCTGTCGTGCTTTCCTGCAGCGTTCTGACCTACGGTGGAGTTTCGCTCTTTGTCGTTGCTTTTGCCGTCTATCCAATAGCCGTAGCTTTATTTAGAAAATCAGACACTCCCAAGAGATTGATACCGGGCGCCATAGCGCTGGGGTCATTTACCTTCACCATGGTGGCATTTCCTGGAACTCCAGCCATTCAGAATGCAATTCCGGCCCAATATTTCGGCACGAATACCTTTGCTGCTCCAGGCATTGGCTTTATATCAGGCATTATCATGTTTGCATTGGGGATGCTATGGCTAAAAAATCAGCTTAAAACTGCCCGCAAGAATTTAGAAGGATATGGAACTCATGATGATAAAGTCATTGCCATGTTTCGCAAGGATTTGCCGCGCTTCTGGGTTGCCATTTCTCCGGTTATCATAGTGATACTCATGAACTATCTTTCCGTTAAGTTTGTTTTTCCAAATATGGATACTTCCTATCTGGAGCAGGAAAAATATGGAGTCATAGACATAAAAACAGTGGCTAGCAACTGGGCTATTATAATATCAGTATTTTTTGCGCTGACATTTCTGGTGGCCTGTCACTATAAAAAGATCGACATAACCAAATGTTTAAATACCGGAGCCGTTGATGCGCTAGTTCCGATATTTAACACCGCTTCGGTGGTGGGATATGGAGCCGTGATAAATAGTCTTCCGGGATTTGCCATGCTGCGGGATGGAGTGCTGTCCATGTCATCCGGAAATCCACTGATTTCCGGAACTTGCGTAACTGGAATATTGTCGGCTGTTACTGGGTCCGCTTCCGGAGGACTAAGCATATCGCTGGAAATGATGGGGGCAAAACTGCTGGAAATGGCTAATTCTTCCGGCATAGCGCCCGAAATTCTCCATAGAATAATATGTCTCGCCTCCAGCACTTTGCATGCTCTTCCTCATAATGGAGCAATTATCACGCTCCTGGTAATTTGTGGACTTAGTCATAGAGATTCCTACAAAGATATATTTGTTATCGCACTGCTAAACACCTGCATTGCCACCATTGCAGCTTTAGTTCTTTATGGTATGCTCGGAGTGTTTTAGCAATTATTTGGAATAATTATGGAAGAAAACGCAACCGTTGCAGTTCTTGGCGCGGGACAGATGGGATCCGGAATAGGACAAGTGTTCGCCACCGCTGGTTACAGTGTGAAAATCTACGATCTAGCAGAACAAATTCTCGAAAAATCCAAAAATCGCATCCATACGTCTTTGGAAAAACTTAAATCCAAATGTCTCATTGATGAAGAGATCGTCAACATAGAAAATCGCATTTCCCATCATACAAAAATGGAAGAATTACATGATTGCAGCATATTTATGGAGTCTGCATTCGAGGATTTTTCCGCAAAAATCAGCATATTTCATGAATTGTCGAATATTTTAACAGAATCGTCCCTTGTGGCAACGAATACTTCCTCCTATTCCATTACTTCTCTTGCCGGTTTCGTACCTTGGCCGGAAAAATTTATCGGATTACATTTCATGAATCCACCGCCAATTATGGAATTATTGGAAATTATTAGAGGTTCGCAGACCAGCAATGAAACTTTCGATTTTTTCTTGCAATTGGCGAAGAAACTAAAAAAAACGCCTATAGTATCAAAAAATTCTCCGGGATTTGTGTTGAATCGCATTTTGATTCCCATGATAAATGAAGCGATCTACGCTCTTCAGGAAAATGTATCGTCTACTGAACAAATTGATGCGGCTCTGACTCTGGGAGCCAATCACCCGATTGGGCCGCTGGCTTTAGCGGATTTAATAGGATTGGATACCGTGCTTGCAATTTTAAAAACTTTGCAGAAAGAACTCGGTGAAAACAAATACGCCCCTTGTCCTCTCCTGGAAAGCTATGTGACGCGTGGCCTTCTGGGCAAAAAAACCAAAAGTGGATTCTACGAATACCAATAAAAATTTTCGGCTAATGAACCTGATAATCGATGGCCGCTTTTATAAAACTAGAGAATAATGGATGTGGAGCGAATGGATGCGATTTGAATTCCGGATGAGCCTGAGTAGCAATAAAAAATGGATGATCATGTCGCTCAACGATTTCCGGCAATATGCCATCGGTGGACATGCCCGAAAACTTCAAACCTGCTTTGCTAAACAGTTCACTGTATTTTTTGATATTAACTTCAAAGCGATGCCGATGACGCTCTGTTATTTCTGTCGAGTTATAAATTTTATGGGCCAAAGTTCCGGCAGAGATTTTGCATGGATAGCTTCCCAACCTCATGGTTCCTCCTTTGGCTCCAGACTGAATTCTTGCTTCCGTTGTTCCATTCAGTTCCCATTTGTCCATGAAATCAACAACCATTTCGCCATTATCCGAAAATTCTCGACTGGTCGCTTTTGACGCTCCAGCCACGTTTCTGCAGGATTCAATCACCGCCAACTGCAATCCGAAGCATATGCCCAAAAACGGAACTTTATTCTCCCGTGCGAATTTAATGGCAGCAATCTTTCCTTCAACTCCGCCGATATCAAAGCCTCCGGGCACCAATACGCCGGAAACGCCATGGAGGTCATTCTCTAAATCTCTTTGATCCAGGCCGGCATCCAGCCAATCTATTTCAACCTGTGCATCATGAGCGATTCCTCCGTGGCATACAGCCTGAGACAGTGAAATATACGCATCCTTCAGTTTTATATACTTGCCCACCACGGCAATTTTTACGATCTTAGATGGAGTGCAAATGGCATGCTCGAGGGAACCCCATTTCTCGCGAATTTTCACTTCCGTCCTCTCATTCAACTCTGGAGTTTCCAAGCCAAAACTAGCGCAAACCTGTCGATCCAAACCTGCAAGGTGATATTTATGGGGAATTAGATAGATATTTTCCGCATCCAACGCTTCCACGACGTTTTCTTTTTTCACATTGCAGAACATAGAGAGTTTCGCTTTTATATCATCTTCCACGTCTTTTTCGCACCTGCAAAGAATTATATCCGGCTGCACTCCCATACTCTGCAGTAATTTCACCGAGTGCTGGGTTGGTTTTGTCTTCAACTCCTCCGATGCTTTCATATAGGGCAGGTAAGTTAGGTGAATGCAAGCGACTCTAGTAGAGCCCAAATCTATCTTTAATTGTCTAATGGCTTCTATGTATGGCAATCCCTCTATATCTCCAACTGTTCCACCTATCTCACATATGGTGAAATCCACGTTGTCGTGGCCAGCCGTTATAAAACGCTTTATTTCACTCGTGATATGTGGAATTACCTGCACATCAGATCCAAGATAATCACCACGCCTTTCCTGAAGCAACACTTTTTCATAAACTTTTCCAGTGGTGAGAGAATCGTTCGCTGTGCATTGTAAGCCGGTGAATCTTTCGTAGTGACCGAAATCCAGATCGGCTTCACAGCCATCGTCCATGACGAAAACTTCTCCGTGCCGGTATGGACTCATGGTGCCAGGATCGACGTTTATGTATGGATCAAGTTTCTTCATGCGAACGGAATAACCACGCGCCTGCAGCAAAGTTCCAATACTTGCCGACGCTATTCCCTTTCCCAGAGATGACATAATACCGCCAGTTACAAATATAAAAAATGAACGCATCTTATCTAGTCAGTTGCCAAAAAAACGAAATTGCAACGCTCATTGTTACATTAAAATCTACGCTTTTCAAGCTAATGGATTTAAGAGTTAATCGGTGGATTCTTCGATTGGCGATGTAATTTAGACGTCGCGCAATGGTAGGGAAATCACTCATCAAGCGTCATTTTCATTGATCCGCAAGGGCATTCGGCAACGCACATGCCGCAACCTTTACAGTAATCCAAATTAATCTCCAGCGAACCGTCCGGATACTTTATGATGGCGTTATCGGGGCAGTAGCCATAACAATTATCGCAATGGAAACAGTTGCCACATGAAAAGCAGCGGGACGCTTCATCAACTATTTCCTGATCAAAATAGGATATATTCTTTTCTTCGAAGGAAATGTCCCCCAGTCTTGAGACGTTAACTCGTGGATTTTGGGGAAAATAGGCAGTATTCAGGCGCTTAAAAGTGGCGGCCGGATTTTTTATGTTAACGGATGGCTCCAGACCTTGAAGGTAGGCGTCTATGCATTTCGCCGCTTTTTTACCAGCTCCGATGGCATGCGTCACCGTGCGCTTTCCCATAATGGCGTCCCCTCCGGCAAAGATTCCCTCCGCTCCCGTCATCATGTTTCGGTCAATTTCTATAACTCCATGTTCTGAAATAGAAATTTCCTTTGTTCCCTTCAAAATTTCTTTGTCCAGTGATTGGCCAACGGCAAAAATCACGCTGTCCGCCGGAAGCGAGTCAGTCTGTTCAGTTTTGGATAAAATATCATTCTCTTCATCGTAATTCATTATGTCCAGAAGCACTTTTCCTTTCTCGACGGTATTGATAGTGCGCAGACACAGAATCTCAATTCCTTCCTCAAGTGCTTCGTGAATTTCTGTGTCATGGGCGGATAAGTTATTGATGGTACGCCGATACACTATCTTCACGCTTTCAGCTCCGAGACGCAGAACTGTTCTCGCCGCATCAATGGCTGTATTCCCTCCGCCGTAGACTATTACTTTTTTCCCAAGGGTCGGAAGACTCGATGGATAATCCTCCAGTTTGCGCAATAGCTCAACAGCGTCTATGGTATTGGATCCCTCCTGCACATTCAACGACGCTTTTATGGCTTGATAGGCGCCGATGGCAATGTATACGGCATCAAAATCACGAGCTTCGGTCTTAATGTCGCTCACCATTCTGTTGCATACTACGCTTACTCCCATATCAATGATTCTTCGAATCTCACTGTCCATAACATCTCCCGGAAGCCTATATCTGGGAACGCCGTAGCGCATCATACCACCCAACTTTATGTGGGATTCATAAATAGCAACTCCATAGCCTAACTTTCTCAGAAAATACGCCGCTGTAAGCCCGCTTGGCCCTCCTCCAATTATTAAAATTTTCTTGTTTTTTGTTTCGGGAACAGATTCAAATTGCCATCCATTGGCGATGGCGATGTCACCAATGGATCTTTCTATCAAATTAATGTTGACTGCTCCATCGAATTGATCGCGATTGCAAACTCTTTCGCAGGTATGATAGCAGACGCGTCCCATTGTGGCTGGAAACGGATTATCTTTGACCATGACTTCCCAAGCTTCTCTAAATTTACCTTCTTGGGCAAGAGAAAGCCATTGTTGAATGTTCTCTCCCGCCGGACAAGTTGCATTGCAAGGCGGGAGCATGGTCACGTACTCTGGACGCATAGTCCTCCAGGAGCCAGTTTTGTTTTTGAGACTTGTGGCTGAATCAAGAACGGTGGCAAAAGGCTTATTCATTTGGATCTCCCACTAACGCATACTCGCGTATATTATCATCGGCGATATTTTGCAACGTTATCAAAGCATCCGAAGAGGCATTTTTCCCAAACAAATGGGCGAATCTTCGCTGACCTTTCAAATATTCCTCCACCTTCAGCGGAGCATTAATCGGCGTAGATTTTATGACTTTTCCGCGCTCCGCTTCAAACAGCGGAAACAAACCGCACTGTACCGCCAATCTTGCCACCTTTATTGTTTCGGAAGTTGGATATCCCCAGCCCAGTGGGCATGGAACATGCACATGCAGATATCTTGCGCCCTTTAGATGAATGGCTTTGGCGACTTTTTTCTCCAAATCATGGATATTGCTTACGCTAGCGGTCGCCACATAGGGAATCCCGTGAGCCATAGCAATTTTGGGAAGATTTTTACCGGTTTGAACATCGTTTCCCAAATAATCGCCGGTTGGAAGAGTTGTGGCTGTTCTTGAGAAAGCGGGCGTCGCTCCGGATCTCTGAACTCCGGTGTTCATATAAGCCTGATTATCATAGCAGACACATAAAACGTCATCGTTGCGATCAAACATGCCGGACAAGCATCCCATCCCGATGTCCGCCAGTGCTCCGTCTCCACCCTGAGCGATGACGCGAACATTCTCCTTTCCCTGTCGTTTGAACGCCGCTGCAACTCCCGTTGCGACGGCTGGAGCGTTTCCAAATAGAGAATGCAGCCAAGGAATTTGCCAAGAATTTTCCGGATAAACGCAGGAAAAAACCTCCAAACAACCGGTAGCATTAATCACGGCTACTTTTCCATCTGTGGCGATGTAGGCGGCATCCAATATACACCTGGCGGCTAACGCTTCTCCGCAGCCTTGACAGGCCCTATGACCGCTTGTTAGGGAGTTGGATCTGTCGTACATGGACTGCGCAGTCACATTTTTTTCAAGCCTATTTCCAATTGTTAGATGAGACATATTTCCTCCCTCTATTAACAACAATCGCCATTGATCGGCACATATTGCTTACCAATAATGTCATTTCTGAGACCAAGAAACGTTATTTTTTCATGACTTTTTTTGTTGAAACATTCTTTTAGCATTGATTTTGTGATGTTCCTGCCGCCAAGACCAGCCACCACCGTGATCACATCAACATCGCAACCCTTCATGGTGAGTTCAACCTCTCGAGACAGAATCCCCCCGATGCCAACAGCCAAAGATTTTTCAACAACAATTATCCTTTTGGCATTTTTCAATGAATTTCTTAAAGCCTCTGCCGGGAAAGGTCTATAGCATATTATTGACAATTCTTCGAATTGACCTCCTTCTTGATTAAGCTCATCCACAGCGTCTTTGATCGTTCCGGCAACGGATCCCATCGCCACAATGACCGTATCAGCATTTGGTGAGCCGTACCTACGTAGAAGTCCACCGGAATTTCTTCCAAATTTTTTCTCAAAAGCATGGGCTGTACATTCTATTACAGCCAAGGAATCTTCCTGCTTTCGATGTGCCAAATGACGAACTTCCATGAAATATTCCGGAGGAACCATGGTTCCTATGGCCACTGGATGATTAACGTCAAGGCTCGCTTTGGGAGCATATGGCGGAAGGAAATCATCCACCTTATCCTGGGATGGAATATCCACTCGATCGTAGGCGTGGGTTAAAATGAATCCATCCACATTTACGATCACGGGACAATGCACTTTTTCAGCTACCTTAAATGCAAGTATGTGCAAGTCAGCAGCTTCCTGATTAGTTTCCGCAAAAAACATAATCCAGCCGGCATCTCTTGCGGACATAGCGTCAGAATGATCGTTCCATATGTTAATTGGAGCTCCCAGCGCTCTATTTCCCAATGTCATGACGATGGGCAGCTCCAGCCCTGATGCGTTGTAAACGGCTTCTATCATATAAAGCAGCCCTTGGCTGGAAGTGGCCGTATAGCTTCTGACTCCCGCTGCTTCTCCGCCAATGGCTACGCTCAGCGCCCCCATTTCGGACTCCACATTCAAATATTCGCAGTTTTCTAATTTTTTGCCCCTGATCAACTCCTCCAATCCCTCTAATATATGAGTCTGAGGACTAATCGGATAGGCGCAAACTACTCCGGGACGACATAAAGCTACGGTCCTGGCAATGGCATGAGATCCTTCCAACTGATATAGCATTAAGCTTCTCCCAATGTTTTATCGTAGGCGACACGCGCAGCGTGAATGTTTTTTTCGGCGATGGCTCCGGAGAACTTTGTTTTTATCGCCTCAATGACGGATTCTAGCTTCAAGATCCCAGTCAATCCAGCAAAGCTTCCCAGTAGAACGGCGTTGGGAATTGGTCTTCCGATGTGTTCAAGAGCTATTTCTGTTGCGCCAATACACTTCAGCGTTACGTTTTTTAGATTACAAATTATATCATTGGTAGAATTCACAAGAATAAATCCCTTTTCCACAACTCCTCGAAATGCATCAGCCGAATCTATAACGGTGCTGTCTTGTACTATCACGGCATTGGGCTCCATTATTGGCTCCCGCAGTCTTATTTCCTTATCTGAAATTCTGCAGAATGCCATCACCGGAGCGCCCATTCTCTCGGATCCAAAGCTAGGGAACGCCTGAGCATATTTCCCTTCGAGAAAAGCTGCAACTGACAACATTTCGGCAGCGGTTACAACTCCTTGCCCACCTCTGCCATGAATTCTAACTTGAAACATTAACTCCCTTAAAAACCTAACCCAAGAGCAATCATATAAGCATGTTTCTCATAAATAAAGTTAATTTAGCTAGATGTTGGAAAGAGCACGATCATCAGGCTTTTCCTAGAAACTTAGCCCATCTGTCAACCAACGAATCAAAATTATGAGAATTCAAAAAATCAATCCCACGATCATAGTTGTTGCCAACAGTCAAACTATGCAGATCTTCGTCGACGGCTATATCATTAGCCAACGTAACGAGTTTCAGCGACATATACAATGCCTCCTTCTGATTAATCAGATTTTCTCTAATTTTCTGCCGCTTTATTTGGTCGATATTTCGATAAATGCCCTCCAATGTTTGGAATTCATTAAGTAATTTGGATGCAGTTTTTGGACCGATGCCCTGAACGCCGGGAATGTTATCCGAAGGATCTCCCATCAAAGCCTGAAAAGCTGCCATTTGAGATGGGAACACGCCATATTTTGCCATGACATCTTCGCTTCTAACAATTTTGAATTTTAGCGGATCGAAGATATGCACCCTATCGTCAACTAACTGCATCAGGTCTTTATCACAGGATATAATTCGCACTTCATATTCTTGGGCAGACAATTTTCTGGCGTAGGTAGCAATCAAATCGTCGGCTTCAAAGCCTACCATTGCAACAATAGGAATTCCAAAAGCTGCGCAGGCTTCTTTCATTAATGGAAATTGCAGCTTTAAATCCGGAGGAGTTTCATCACGATTAGCTTTGTATTCTGCATAGATTTCGGAACGAAAAGTTCGCCTTCCACTGTCCAGAGCAACGCAAAACAGATCTGATTTGTGCCTCTCCAGCAATGAAATCAACATGGAGCAAAAGCCATAAACCGCTCCCACAGGCTGTCCACAGCTATTCGTCAGTGGCGGTAATCCATAGTAGGCGCGATACATAAATCCAGAACCATCCACCAGCGCGGCGAGTCTGTTCATCGCTTCCACTACTGCAACGTTTGACTCAGAGATTCATTCTGCTGCTGATACAGGTTAGCAAAGTTAACGGGATCAAGATAGAGCGGAGGAAACCCGCCTTCGCTTACGGCGGAGGCGATGATGCTGCGCACAAAGGGGAAAAGCAAACGCGGACACTCTATATATAAAATTGGATTGAGCATTTCATCCGGAAAACCCTCAATAACGAATTCGCCCGTATAGGTTAAATCCAAAATAAACAGCGGCTGCTGCGTTTTCGCCTGAATGTTGGTTACCAGAGAAACGCTGTATACGTTCTTCTCTTTCGATTTCTCAACGTTTACCTTCAGCTGCATATCAATCTGGGGAGTATTGTTTTCTTCTTCGTTCCTGGAGGCTGCATTTACATTCTCAAACGATAGATCCTTCATGTATTGGGTAACTATTCCCAAAACTTGCTCTTTTTCTTTCTTTTTAGCCATAATCCCTCGCATAATCCCCAAAGCCGCCAAATCATATACGAGAATGCTATACAAAACAACAGAGCCTGGAAGAGAGTAGATTATCCAATGCAGATAGGAATTTTTGACTTCTAAATTGTCCATGGCACATAGGCCAATCTCCTTATCTTTTTTCCCTCATTCTGGATCTAGGAGTCGCAACATGATAGCTTGTTGGCCGGCATATGGAATTATTGGCAGTGAAATTTTTGGATCGAGCGAAAATTTTTATTAAAGCTGGCGATGGAGGCGATGGATGCCTGAGTTTTCGCCGAGAAAAATTTATCGAATATGGAGGTCCGGACGGCGGAGATGGCGGCAGGGGTGGAGATGTTTATCTGGAAGGAACCAACCGGCTTAACACCTTGATCGACTATCGCTATCAGCAGCATTTTAAAAGTAGACGCGGAGAAAACGGTGGCAGCAGCAATCGCTATGGAGCCAACGGCAGTGATTTGGTATTGAAAATTCCAGTGGGAACTGAAGTCCTGGATGAAACTGAAAATATAACGCTGGCAGACATAGTCGAAGATGGTCAGCGCGTTCTAATAGCTCAAGGAGGAATCGGCGGTCGCGGCAACAACAAATTCAAATCCTCCGTAAATCAAACTCCACGTCGTGCAGACAAAGGAGCGATCGGGGAAGAGTTCTGGATTTGGCTGCAACTGAAAATGATAGCAGACGTTGGGCTGGTTGGCCTTCCAAATGCTGGGAAATCAACATTTTTATCCCTAACAACCAGAGCTAAGCCTAAAATTGCCGACTATCCGTTTACGACTTTAATTCCGCAATTGGGAGTGGTTTACGTCGACGCTAATGAGTTTGTTTTGGCTGACATTCCAGGTTTAATTGAAGGTGCGCACCGGGGACGCGGTTTGGGAGATAGTTTTTTAGCTCATTTGGAGCGTTGCAGAGCCCTCATTCATATGATTGACGTTACTCAGGATAATATTTTTCAGGCCTACACCACAATTCGACAAGAATTAATCATGTATCAACGAGATTTAGAGCATAAACCAGAAATAATTGCCCTGAACAAAGCCGACTCTCTGGATTCTTCGGAAGCAGAAAAATTAAAAGAGAAATTTGAGAGAAAATTTGGCAGAAAAGTTCATCTTATTTCTGCTTTTCAGCGAGACAATCGCATTGCGTCTCTTCTGCGGAAAGCTTTGAAGATAAAGTCCTGCCTCTCTGGCGACAACGACATTCCCTAGTTTTAGATAAAACATCCACCTATCGGATAGCGTTTATAGCTTGTTGCAAAGTTGTTAAACTTCTTCGTCAACATTTATTTCATTTTTTAATAAAAAATTAATTTTTTCCCGCTATACTGCGTTTCGTAAATTGCACTTTCATTATAGATTTTGAAATGGAGGATACACATGAAAAAGCTAATTTTAGGGTTAACGGCGGCATTTTTGGTTTCGTCTCTTTCCCTGGAAAATTCCGGAGCAATGACTAAGGATTACACCAAATATGTGGAAAAATATAAACAAAATGCAAAACTAAACAGCGTTATTGGCCAAGCTCAACTTGCCAATTTTGCGGCTAGCGTAAAGCTTCTGTGGAAAGACGCCCTCACGCCAAAGGACTATATGGACGTTAAAGACAAGCTTACTAAAGCCATTAAGAAAAATTTTCAAAACGGCGACAGCGCTGTTTTGGTGACGACCCTTGCAGAAATATTAGGGGGTTATGGCGGTTTGCAGCAAAGCATAATTGTAGGGCTCGAACAAGTTTATACTGGCTGCCGCGACATCTCCACTGGCACCCCAAATGATCGCACAACCGGCAGAAAAGTAACAAACGGCATCGGCTCGCTAATGATCGGAACCGAAGCGTTAAAAGCAGCACTCGACCTATATGCGCCAAAACTTGCAAGCGACGCCGATCAGCTGGCAAGAGCGCTGCAGGAAACTCGGAGCTCGCGCCATAGGTTCGATCTCGGAACATTAGATATTTCCAAGCAAATTAACCGTGAAAAGAGTTCGACGACATCACAGGCTGCGGCAAAGTTAATCGAACACACGAAAGACCTGATAAGGTCTGTCGAGTCTGACGAATACCCTGGCCTAGTAGCCTCTCTGAAAAAACTGATAGAAGCTCTTGAAACGTTAGCCTATATAGCAGACTACGAGGTATCAATGAACCAGATTGCGGGTACATATCATTCTGGTAACAATGTAGAACTAGAGACAGTGGATAAGATACTAGCCCAACTGCGACACAGCGCTGCTGCTAAAATTAATCGAACTACTGCTTATGGCAAAGCGAACGCTCCAGGACAGCAACTTTCCCATCAATCTAACAGCACTTTGCCCAGAAATGACAGGGATATAGATCGGCCTAATTCCGAAGAAGATCGTGAAGATTATTTAGGCGACAGCTTCGAACGGAATCGGCGGATTTCCAGTAGCCCGTCAAATTTGCAGCAGACCAGTAGCTCGTCGCATCTACGGAAGACCGGGAGCTCGTCAGATTTGCATCTAAACACGTTCTCACCGCGTTTGTCGCTCAGCGATAGCTCGACGAGCCTGCAGCGGATGGATAGCTCGCCGGGTTTGTCGCGAAACGGTAGCTTGCCGAATATGAAGATGCCGCCTATGGAGACGGAGCGTAGCGCGTCGAGTTTGCGGCGCAGCAATAGCATGCCGGACCTGAAGCGGCTGAGTAGCTCGTCGAGTTTGTCGAGCAGCAAAAGCCTGTCGAGTTTGCCACGGATGAGTAGCTCGTCGAGTTTGTCGAGCAGCAAAAGCTTGCAGAGTTTGCCGCGGATGAGTAGCTCGTCGAGTTTGTCGCGAACCAGTGGTTCAGAAGTCGATGAAATCCGTAAACGGTATGACTACTAGTGCTAAGGAGCAGATAACAGGAACCTCCCCTGGCCGTCCAGAGAACGAACTCCTGCGGCCAGGCACGGCGCATCCGCTGGAAACTGGCTGATCGCGCCGGTGCATACCTGCAGGATCGGAGCTGCCGTGCTTCGGCTCCCCCTTCGGGACTAAGGCGCAGCGGAGAGCAACTTGAAGCTGAGAAATCACATTCTCCGAAAATAACCTCGCATAACTTCCTATTATCTCAAATTCAAAAATCCCTCTAATAGCGAACAGGGTTCTTCATCAAATATTCTATCGGATCTTTTTCATTTCTCTCTACCTTAATCTAATTTTTTAGGAAACAACCGTCGCCAAAAATAACGCGCTGTAACTTTAAAACTTCAGCATCCGAAACGCGAGAAAATTTTCCCGGAGAAAGATTCCCGAGTTTAAATGGTCCGTAACCTACCCTTACAAGGCGACTAACTTGGCATCCGAAGTGTTCCATAACTTTTCGAATTTCACGGTTTTTCCCTTCGAAAAGAGTCACAGTTGCCCAGGAATTCACAACGCTCGTCCTGGCCATTTGCAGCTTTATGTCGATGGGTCGGTATCTTGTGCCATTAAGAACAATGCCGTTTTTCAGATCACGAATTCCAGTCTCCGGAAAATTACCTCGAAACCTTGCCAAATAAGTTCTTTTTAATCCGGTACTGGGAAGTTCCAATTTCCTAGCTAGATTTCCGTTGTTGGTAAACAGTAGTAATCCCTCTGAATTATAATCTAAGCGCCCGACATATAATAATCTCCCGTCAATATTCGGGAAAAAATCAAAAACAGTTTTGCGATTTTGAGGATCGTGCTTTGTGGTAATAACCCCGGGAGGCTTATAAAATTTCCAGATGATAATTTCTTCGGAAATACTCGAGATGTTTTTTCCATCGATCAAAATTTTATCCTGATCTGTAACGAAAAATACCGGCGTTTTCACGGACTCGCCGTTCACAAGAACTCTTCCGGCTTCGATTAATTTTTCCGCTTCCCGACGGGATGCAACACCACTTGCGGCGATTTTTTTTGCCAGTCTTGTTTTTTTGATCTCCAAAGATTAATATCCGGTAATAATGCGATCGATCAACTGCTGTGTAGTTGGAATAAAGCCATTGTCGTAAAATGGATCTTCGGAAAAACGATAGGCGCAGTGTCCGACAAACATCAGATTTTCTTCCACAGCGCCGCCATGAGCAATAGCCTGCAGATTCTTTTGAATGCAGAAACTTCTTGGATCCGGAATTCTGCCGGTCGACCCCTTATGCTGGCACCAGCTGCTGAAACGGCAGGCGCTCAAACAGCAGCAACAACTTCTTTGGTCCTGGAGAATTTTTTCTGATTGCTCCGGAGTTGTAAAAACAACTGTGTTATCGGGCGTCAACATGGGCGTTGAAAATCCTTTTCTAATCCAGGCGTTCATGAGTTTTGCTTTAGATTCATCCAGAAAAACTTTTCTGCCGTGTATGTCAATGCTTATCGAAGAGTTTTCAGCTATGTTTATTTGGCGATCCTGTAACTCTAGCAGGCGTTTTATCATCCTATTGTTGGCGGAAGAGGAGTAGAAACCCGTCGGACTGAGCTTCGTAAGTAGTACGTCGCCTTTGCGTAAAGACATCAATTTTTCATACCAGTTTCTTGCTACGGGGGATTCCGTAGTTAATATGGATCTGGTTCCAAATTGAAAGGCAGTTAGCCCCAACATCTTGTTATCAATATAGTCCTCCCACTCCGAAAGCCACCAAACGCCGCCGGCAACTATTATGGGAATCTTTTGCAAATTGAAACTGTTTAAAACATTGCGCAATTCTACGAGCCGAAGATATGGATTGGCTGGCTTCATCGAATCTTCCGCATTGGACAAACCGTTATGGCCTCCGGCCAACCATGGATCTTCGTAGACGACTCCGCCCAGAAAATCTTTAAATCTTTGAAAAGATCTGCGAAATAGAGCGGAAAAAGCTCTGGCCGACGATACGATGGGGTAATAATAGACGTTGAATTTGGACGTAATTTCCGCCAAATTATAGGGCATACCGGCTCCGCAGACCACGCCATGGATGCACCCGCTTACGCTCTCGAGAATGCGATTTATTATCTCCTCGCAAGCTCCCATTTCCCAGAGAACGTTCATGTGAATGCGACCTTTTCCGTTGGATCTTTCCCGCGCTATTTTAGCTTGGGCAATTCCACCTGCAACAGCGTACTCGATCAATTCCCGCCGACGGTCTTGCCGAGATTTTCCATGAAAAACTTGAGGGATAACATTATTGTTTTCGTCGTAAAAATCAGCATTTACACCGGAAAATGTTCCGACTCCTCCGGTGGCGGCCCAAGCTCCGCAAGTCTCACCATTGGAAATGGAGATGCCCTTCCCTCCTTCAAATAAAGGTAGAACCTCTGCTCCCGAGAATCTTTGTAGTTCAAGCTTTAGCACCAAAACTCCTAAAATTTATTGAAAAACCAATAAAATTACCCCACAATACACCCATCCTACGTCCCAAAAGCGCCTATAACTCCGGAGGACGGCATTTTTCCAAGAGCATAGCGATTGCTTCGGCCAAAGGCAACGTTTCTTGGAAGCCATCAAGATATCTTAGCGTAACAGTTTTATTATTGGCTTCGTTGGCCCCAACTACTGCAATTATTGGATTTTTTTTGACAATGTGAGCTCTTATTTTGTAGGAAATCTTCTCGGCTCGAAGATCCAACTCCGCCCTAATGCCGTTTTTAGTAAACTCATGGAAACAATCAATCGCATAGTCATCAAAATCATTGGTAATGGTGCTGAATACTACCTGAATCGGACTAAGCCACAGCGGCAATTTGCCTGCGTAATTTTCCAGTAAAATACCGATAAATCTTTCCAGCGATCCTAAAACAGCCCTGTGCAGCATAATGGGATGCTGTTTTTGGCCGTCTTCTCCAGTATAGTAGGCTCCCAATTTCTCCGGCATTTGGAAATCAACCTGCAAAGTGCCGCATTGCCAATCGCGTCCCAGCTTATCCTTCAGCACGAACTCAAGTTTCGGACCATAAAACGCCCCATCGCCTTTATTTATGGAGAAAATCAGTCCGGATTCTTCGGTAGCCTTCTTCAATAGATCCTCCGCCAAATCCCAAATTTCATCGGATCCTGTTCTTTTCTCCGGACGATCTGAAAATTTCACGCTAAAAGACTCAAATCCTAAATTCTTATATATTTTGCTCAACAGTAGGCAGAACTTTTTTGTTTCCGAGTTAATTTGCGCTGGAGTACAAAAAATATGCGCATCATCCTGCGTAAAACCACGCACCCGCATAGTTCCATAGAGGGAGCCCGATGGCTCATTTCTGTGACAATAGCCAAATTCCGCCATCCGCACTGGTAAATCTCTATAACTTTTCATCCCTTGCTTGAAAATTTGTATAGCTCCGGGACAATTCATGGGTTTCACCACTAAAGTTCTTTCTTCGGATTCTGCTATGAACATATTCTCACGATATTTTTCCCAGTGGCCGGAAGCTTCCCACAGAGAGCGATCAATCATTTGGGGCGTACACACCTCCACGTATCCGTCCTTAACAATGCATCTGCGCACATAATCGCGCAGCGTGTTATAGAGAACCCATCCTTTTGGATGCCAAAAAACTGATCCTGCCGCCTCTTCTTGCATATGAAACAAACCCATGTCCTTTGCGATTTTTCGGTGATCCCTTTTTTCGGCTTCCTCCAGATAGTGGAGATGTTTTTTCAAGTCATCCTCCGAGAACCAAGCTGTGGCGTAGATTCTTTGCAAAACTTCACGTTTTGAGTCGCCCCTCCAATAGGCTCCGGCAACTTTCATGAGTTTTAGATGAGTCGATGCAGATCCTGTTTTAGGCAAATGAGGACCGCGACATAAATCCACAAACTTGTCCTCATGCCTATATAGGCTAATCTCTTCCACATCCAGGTCTTGGATTAATTCCACCTTGAATAATTCGCCCTGAGTCGAAAACATTTTTATCGCTTCGGTTTTGCTCATAACTTCTCGAGAAATTTTGTAATCAGCTTTTATGATTTTGCGCATTTTGCTTTCTATTTTTTCAAAATCATTGGGTGTGATTTGATAATCCAGCAGAAAATCGTAGTAAAAGCCATCTTCAATGATGGGGCCAATGGCTATTTTTGTTTGAGGCCACAACTCTTTTACTGCCTGAGCCATAATGTGAGACGTTGTATGCCGCATGATCTCCAAAGCCAAATTATGGTCCTGCGCAACAAACTCCGCTACTGTATCCGCTGGAACCATAGTAGATAGATCAACGGCGACTCCGTCCAGCACCATAGCCAGAGCATTTTTTACGCCGCAGCGTTTCGCCAACTCAAATCCTGAAACACTATTTTCCATACAATTTACTCCACGAAAACATCAACCGCATCATACTAGGTTCTGTTAGCGAAATGTAGAAAATTTTAGGAAAGTTGTATAAACCATACAAGTCGCCCATTCAAGAGTGAAATGCATCAAGGCCAAAGGATAAGATTGAGCTGAGTTACGACTGCAGGTTGTTGCAAGGAGAGGTAGAAGAAGTCATGCGAAGAAGTTAATCTCGGATTTGATTAAAATAAGGAGATTAACGTGCCTAAAAAAAGCCACCGGCACATGACCTGTGAACAACGGTTCCGGATTCAGACGCGGCTGGCAATGGAAAAGTCGCAGCGAGAAACTGCCGAAAAGCTTGGGCTGAATCAGTCCTCGATTTCCCGAGAGATCGCTCGAAATGCAGCGTATAAATGCTATATTTTCAAAATAGCCGTCGAGAAAGCTTTCCGACATGGATAAAAAAATTCGGGAAATCCAAAAATTGTTAAACAATCGACCTCGAAAAGTCCTAAAATCTCGAACGCACATCGAGGTTTTCGTCGACCGCACCTACGGTCCAGCTGTTCCCCACCCCGATGCACTCCAGATTCGAAATGGCGGTTCTCTACTCTATTTTCCGATCAAAATAAATGGAAACCACGTTTTTAATCTCCTTCCCAAATTCCAAAGAAAACGTTGTCAACGATCACGGCCTATGAATCAAATCTTTCGCAATCACATTCAGTTCCGGTATAATCTCCCACGGAGCCTCCGCTTTTATATACTTGATGGTGGTCACACCAACAAACTTTCTCTGAAACTGGTATTTTAATTCCTCCTCATTGACGGCCATCAGAGCGTCAATCTGTGCACACTGTTCAACAGTCGACTTCTTAATCAACTCAAACCGCTCGGCGTTAGCGTCGCACACAGCAGCCCACGGTCTTCCCATAAACGCATTCGTCTCGTAGGTTATCTCCCGCTTGATCCGAGTCGGATTCGACACCATCGACAAAGCTGTGGCCGCTTCACGTTCCAGTCCACCATCGTCTCCTAACCGGTACCGGCAAACCCAAATCTGGAACGCGCAGGTCTGGCCGTTATCCCATGCTCTCGACTCACGCTCGTAGATAATGCTATATAAGCTATTTCTCTCCTTCTGCAAACAATCAGTTATATCAGATTCTTGTTTTATGGGCCATGTCCCAGGTCCCATTGCTTCCGATTGATTCCATAGGGATGAGGATAAGGCCAGCACAAACGCTGACGATTTTAAAAGCTTGTTTTTCATTTTTTTCTCCTTAATTGTAAAAAAACATGTGCGAATAATAACAGGCGAAAAATAGCTTGTCAAGTAAAAAAAATATTTAATTGTCGCCAAAGACAAATCTCGGGGGCAATGACCTTGGGCACAGGAGTTGTATAACGCGAAGCGACAAAAAATGCTTGCAAAACGACCAACCCTAAGAGGAGGAAGTTTTGCAAAATCTCGAAAAAACTCTCCGGAAGTGTTTGATTTTGCTGAAAAAATTTTCGACCAAATGTGGTTCCTTATAAAGATGCTTGTCGATTTTTCGTTTTTTCTTGCAATTTGAGCGCGAAGGAATCACGGCTTCGCAGTTGTTTTTCCCCAAAAAGTCCACAAATTTTTGGGAATCATAGCCTTTATCAGCCAAAAGTTTTGTATTGGAAAGGTCTTCGGTAACTTCCTCAGCTCGGGTTACATTATGCTCATTCCCAGGGCTTAAAACGAATTTTACGGGATTTCCGAGCGCATCGACAAGCGCATGAATCTTTGTGGAAAATCCTCCGCAACTGCGCCCAAGATCTTCGAAAGCTATGGGAAGAAGTTAATCTCGTATTTGATGAAAAAATGGGATTAACATGTTAAAAAAAATCATCTTCCCAATGACTAGGGATCAACGCTGTCGGATTCAGTTTCTCCTGTCAATGGGGAAAACAGCGCTGATTTTCAGATATTTGCACCAGGATTGGAGTTCGCGGCAAATTGCAAATCGCCTTAAACTTGAAGGAATTTGCCCCAGTCACCAGACAACAATTCTTGTAATGATTGCGCCAACGCCTATTGAAATTACGAACGTACTTAGCCATAAACCTAGAGCCATTTGCCATCCTCTTTCTTTGAAAATTACAAGAATTGCGTTTATGCAGGGCACGAACAGGCTTATGACGACGGTGGCCGTGAGAATTTGAGCGTCGGTTTTGAGCAGATTTTGCGACATATTAAACACTTCCACCGAGGCCAGGTCCCTTCTTATGATTCCCATCACGAAAACGTCGGAAAACTTCTTCGGCAGATGCAGCATATTTTCAACCATCGGAGCCAGAGCCGATTGCAGCCACCGCAATGCGCCCTGTTCATGCAGCACCGAGATGACGGCTGCGCTCAGGGCGAATATCGGAATGGATTCGATCAGAAAACCCCGGGTTCGATGCATCGTTTTTCGCAGGCAATTCCTGAAAGACGGCAGCCGCAGCGGGGGAATGTCCATTATAAAATGCGAAATATCTCCATCCAGGCACAGGTTCAAAATTTTTCCACAGATGACTGTGACAGTCAGCATCACGGCAATGTACGCGAAGAAAATCCACGCATTATTGAGGGATGCCAGCAGAGAAATTATTATGCCCTGCTGGGCGGCGCAGGGTACGGCTATCCCGATGAGGGCAGTTGCGATTATTTTTTCTTTGGTTGTGTTGAGAATTCTGGTGGAGATCGTTCCCATTGCTCCGCAGCCAAATCCCAGCAGTGCCGGAATTATTGCGTCACCGTTTAGTCCCAGAAAATTGAAGAATCTGCCGACCAGGGCTGCCATCCGCGGGATATAGCCGGAGTCTTCCAGCAGCGACATTATGATGTAGAATCCGGTTATCAACGGCAGCAGTATGCCGAACACCATTTTAACGGCCATGGTGAGCACGCCGAACTCTCCCATCAGCATTTTCGCCAACAAATTATCTCCCAGAAGAGAGGAAACGCAGGCGGATACTGTCGGAACGTAGAATTTATCTAGAACGGCGACGAGATAGTCTACCAGATTACCGGAAATGACCGTTCCCAGCACTTTAAAGAGCACATATAAAACGCCGACTAGAATTGGCCAGCCGATCAGCGGATTCAGCAGCAGAGCGTCTATTCTTTGCATCCTTCTTCCGTGAGCGGCGTTTTTTAACGACATACATCTGTTGAGAACATCTCGGATATCCGGAGAATCGCCTATTCGCATATGGCATGATTTTTCCCGGCTCTTCCAAATGGCTCTCCGAATTTCGTGTTTCCCGCCGCCCTTGGTCGCTATTGTCTTTACCACCTTGACTCCCAGCGTCTGTGATAATTGCTCACAGTCGATGGAAATCCCGTTTTTTTCGGCTTCGTCGATTTGATTGACTGCCAGCAGCAGATTGCATCTCATCTCCAACAGTTGTTTTGTGAGGATCAAATCTCGCTCGAGGGTCAGAGCATTGACCACATTCAGCACAACATTGGCTTCGTTCACATATTTTCTGGTTATCTCCTCCAGTTGAGTATTATCGGTGAGACTGTTAATTCCGGGAGTGTCTATCAGCGTTCCGAAGTGAGTTTTAGCAACTGCCACGGCCACGCTGGTTCCGGGATAGTTGCTGACTTCCTCGTATTTTCCGGACAACATATAAAAAAGGGAGGATTTTCCCACGTTCGGATTACCGACCATGACGATCTTGCATTCTCCGGCGAAAGGGCAATGGCGGCAATCAGACATAGATCCTTCCCGCCAGCGATCTTCCGATGGCCAGAGTGCGAAAGTTCACTCCGATAACGATGGTTCCGGATTTGGAGATCAGGCGAATGTTCTCTCCCACACACAACCCCATTGATCCGGAAATGTCTGCTATTTCTCCGTTTTCGAATCCTGAAATTCTCGCAGATTCCCCAACGGACAAATCAATTACTACTGGCTAAAGCCAGAAGTGTGTTAAGTATCTGAAGATACGCCGATTGAGGATGAATCCTTCTTTTCATCCCATATTTTGAATGCAGAATCCTCATCACTTTGATC
>JAIRZM010000013.1 GCA_031267235.1 Holosporaceae bacterium | reverse complement strand
TCCATGAAAAACGTTCACCAAAAAACAATTAGCTACTTTGTGTTAGCTTCAGGTCTTTTGCTGATATGTTGTTGTATTTTATGGGAAGCTAATTGGGTTTTTCACAACGTTTTATCCGGTGACGATTACCAACTTTTAATGACCACCGCCATTGGAAAGCCATCACACGCCAGCACCTGGAGTGCCAGATTTTGGCCGTTGGGTTTGGGAGATTATTCGATTCTGCTGTTGTTTCCCTATGGAAGTACGGCTTTTGCTCATTATGCTTACACATGCGTTATGATGATATTAGCCAGCCTGATGCTATTTGCTTTTCTCCATAAAATTACCAATAACTACCTGTTTTCCCTATTTTCTCTGCTGACATTATTTGCAGCTTCAGGCTTTATGCGAATTCACATGAATTGTTTTTACAGCGAGCGAATGATTTTTTTCATGCTGAGCGCTTTTATGCTATGCAGACATAAAGCTCATGCGGAGCAGTCTACAGGATATTACGCATTAGCATTCCTGGCAGCCGCTTATGCAACTTATCTAAAGGAGCCGGTTTTCGGAGCCATAGCTATTATCGCAATTGTAAGTTTACTATCGGATAATTTATCTCGAAAGGATAAAATCTTTAATTATGCTCTGCTCTTGAATTCTGTAGTTTTTATTGCCATCTACATTTATCGGTTATTTTTCAAAACGCATGAAAAGGCCTATGCGACGATGGTTACAAACATTTCGGACTTTCCTCTTCGCCAGTTCGATGCGGAGCCCTTATTATATTTGGTTCTGCTGCTTATGCTAACGAGAGCACACAAGATATTGATAAAAAAGGAGTCTATGACAGAGACAGATTCTTTGTTATTTGCCGGCGGAGGATACGCTTTCGCCTACGCGCTTTTAAACCTAACGTCCAATTACTATTTGGTTCCGACTATCCTGCTATTTATTCCTGCGTTTGCCGTATTTTTATCCAATAGCAAAAGACTGACGCGCTGCATTAGCGTAGCAGCTGTGGCCATATGTGCCTGGAATTCAGTGGGTTATTCTAAAAATTTGGTGTTGGACGTATGGGAACATCGCAAAAGCGATCATTTCTTTTTTGAATATTTGGTGAATCAAGACAAATCCGGAAAAAGACTATTTTGGTTGAGCGATAAAATGCAAGAAACAGATGATGAATATGACATTGACGATGCACTGCAGTTAGACAGATATCAACATTTTATTGACTATTACAGCGGATTCGCATGCAAAATAGAAAGAGTGTTCGATTTCAATAAATTTAATAAAAATTCGCTGATTATATGCGGAACCAAAACGGTTCAAAGTGATCAATTCCAGAGAATTTACGACAAATTAACGAAATTAGGATTCAAAAAAGTTAAGGAGTTCAATGGCTCGGCTTCTGGAGCAATCGTCTTCGCTCATGATTAGCTCTTTGGCATAAATTGGTACTAGCCAACTTGCCCCTTCTTTTAAGATCTTTGGGATAGCGTTCTCAACAGGCTCATTATTGATTTCTTTTCATTCCTGAAATAATGTGTCCTTTGGGTAGGCCGTGCAATCAGTTCGTAAAGCACAAAATGAAAGTTAGGTTTGTGAAAGTGGCCACGACAAATATGAATACGATAAAAAATCGCTATAGCCGTTTTGTTTTCGCTTATGTATTGGCGTTTTCTCTGATACCAATAATTTTCAGAAACATTCTTCCCTACGATATGATAGAAAATCTCTATTGGGGAAAAGAATTTCAGTTGGGATATTCCAAGCATCCACCACTATTTGCGTGGATTTCCTTTTTTTTCTATAAATTATCGCTCTCCTGCCCGAAATCTTTATATATTTTGACTCAATTGAATTTATTGCTGGGATTATTTTTTATTTTTAAAACTTCACAGTTAATTTTCGAAGAAGAAAAAAAATCCTACGCCGCAGTGTTGATTTTCATAGCTTCAGTTTCTGCAGTTTTTGGCAATGAGAAGTTTAATGCCAGCACAATTCTTATGTCGCTATTTCCGCTGGTGTTTTATTTTTTTCTTCGCCTAATAAAATTTAATAGCACCAGAGATGCCATAGCGCTAGGCATTGCCTCTGCTTTGGCTTTTTTAGGAAAATATTTCGCGCTTTTGTATCTTGGATGCCTAGGTTTATTCTTAATTGTCAATCGCGAATGCAGGCACATTTGGAAAGCGCCGCCGGTGTATCTCGCAGTTATAACGTTCTTGTTATGCATAGGTTGGCATTTGTTGTGGCTCTATGGCAGCGATTTTGTGGCGCTAAAATATGCTCTCGGCAAATCCATAAATGCGGAGCGAAATTTTCTAGCTCCATTCAATTTTATCCTCATGCAAGTTATATTCTTTTCGACATCATTGCTGGCATTTCATTATTCATATGGTTCAAAAATGAATTTACTTCCAGGAGCGAATGACGACTTTTCTAGAGAAGAAAAGTTCATCATATTTATCACCATCGCTCCTAATGTTATTTTATTTTTTGCTTCTCTCATATTTGGAATGAGGATAGGAAGCTTTTGGGGAACAAACATGCTTATGATGATCGGAGCTTATCTATTGATAATTAACCAACAAGATCTCAATTGCGATAGGCTGCTAGTTTTTGTACAACGAATTTCTTGGCTATTCGCCATCATTTTGCTTGCTAAATTAGGAATAGCCAGGTATTTTTTGAGGCACTACGACCCCACGAATGCACTTGACATATGCAGAATTTCCTCCCTTATGGATGAGGACTGGCATCGCCGTTTCGGCGATCAAAAAATGGCCATTTTGAAAACAGACAAAGCGATGGCGGAACTACATATTCGCCTGAAAGACTCTCCATCGTCCTATGATATCAAGCACAATGATCTATTTCGCATTTGTGATGAATATCCAACGGCTATCAATCTAGCCGTAGCGTTTTTATGCAACAAAAATGACGATCAGATAGCGCATTTTAAAAAATTTTACGGGAAAAGCATTTTGTTTGCTAATATGACTCACATAATCGATGACTACTTTGTATATTACGCTTTTCTGAATATAAAAAGCGCGCAACCAATGAGGAGACCATGATAGACATTAGCATTATAGTTCCTTTTTATAATGAATCCGACTCCCTAGATGAATTTTTCAGTAACATCATGCCAATCCTGAAACGTCTGAAGCTTTCATTTGAAATTTTATGCATAAACGATGGAAGTAAAGACGATACGCTGGAGCGATTGATGCTGAAAAAAAAGAAATTTCCACAGCTGAAGATCATAAATTTTTCCCGTAATTTCGGAAAGGATGCCGCCATTACAGCAGGAATTGACTTTGCTGAAGGCAGTTGCGCCATTCCCATTGATTGCGATCTTCAAGATCCTCCAGACTTGATTGTAAGCATGGTGCAAAGGTGGAAGGAAGGATTCGACATGGTTTTGGCCAAGCGCAGCGACAGATCAGAAGACTCTTCATTTAAGCGCCTAACTGCTGATATGTTTTATAAAGTATACAATATATTATCAGATACGGAATTGCCGGAAAATGTCGGTGACTTCCGTCTTATGGACAGAAAAGTTATTGATGCTCTAAGAACTTTTCCCGAACGCAAACGATTTATGAAGGGATTATTTGCCTTCACTGGTTTTAAGACCACTGTTATAGAATACAAACGTCCCGCAAGGAGCAAAGGGTCCTCCAAATGGTCCTACTGTAAACTATGGAACTACGCCATTGATGGAATTATTTCATTTTCGATTTTTCCTTTGAGAATTTCCATTTATTTGGGAATGCTTGTGACTTTCTTGGCATTTTCCCGTGGTCTATGGATATTTTTTAGAACTGCATTCTACGGCGTTGAAGTTCCAGGATACGCCTCCACCACAGTTACCCTTTTGCTTCTGGGAGGCGTGCAATTGATGAGTCTTGGAGTAATCGGAGAATACATTGGTCGCATATACAATGAATCTAAAAAACGCCCCATTTACATTGTAAGGGACATTATTTAGCAGCGGTCCCTTTGGGAGATCTATCCTCTATTAGCAGAGATAAAGCTACGCCGATTACCAGAAAGATCAGAACCGCCGTTACGCCGCGCTGATAGTCGCCGAGGCTATAGAATTTGACTCCATTCTCCATGGTTCCATCCCAAGAAAGATTCATCATATATCCCACCAAAGGCATCAATATAATCCCACTCACCATGCTCATGGCGTTAATAAAACTACTCGCCGTTCCGCTAACGGATTCCGGAAAAATTCTCATGGCAAGCGGATAAGTCAGCATAGCTCCGCAGCAAATCCCAATAGCTAGAAACAATGAGAAAATTGCCTCCACCGGCATTCCGGTGCAAAAAATCGCCATAGCCATTAGTATTACAGATGCAGCGGTGGCGCCAATCATGGGTTTTTTATAGCTATCCAATATGGTTGCCAAATAAGCGAATGCAGGGGATCCTATCACAACTCCAACGTAAAGCATATTGTTGGCAAAGGCAGCAATTCCTGAATCCACATTGTATGCTTTTTTTATGAACGAAACGCCCCACAGATCTCCCAGCGCACTCAGGGGAGCGTAGAGCATCATGGTAAAAAATCCCAGTATCCAAGCTTGTCGGGAAGTTATTACTACTTTTAAAGAATCAAGCAAAGATATCTCGCCGCTATGCTTCACCTTGACTGGCATTTTTTTGTCTCTCACAATTAACCAAATCAAAACAGATATACATAATCCAACCAAAGAGAATACTTCCAACAGACTTTTCCATTCGAATTTTTCCACAATCTGCGATACTGCCGGCCCTCCTATCACTGGTCCAAGGCATCCGATTGATATCGTAAAAGAAGACATCATGGCAACCTTTTTAACGGGGAACCAGGTGACAATACTCTTCAAAGTTTGTACGAAGGCAAAGGCAGCGCCGAAACCTATCAACATTTGGCCAATTCCCGCAATATAATAATTTGATGTGCCGATAAATATGAATACCCCCACTGCGCAAAACGCGCTTGCTAGGGATGCAACTGTTCTAACTCCGAACTTATCCACAATAATTCCAACCGGAATTTGCATGAATGTGTAAATGAAATAGTAGCAACTCGTTAGCGCCCCTATACCAGTTGCATCCAGATGGAAATATCTCATGAATTGATCCATAAGAACCGTCGGAAATGAAGATCTTGCTATAAACTGATAAAAGAAAAACAGCGATAAAATAGACCATATAAGCATTGGCGACGCGTCATTATTCTTTTTATTATTTGCCATAAAACCCCATTACTCAAACCCAAGATGTATTCTAGCTTTCTTTTAAAATAATTACAATTATGTTTTGGGGAGATTGGCCTAATAAAAATAGAAATTCCAAAAATAACACATTGAATTTTCATGCTTTGGAGAGAATATTGATGATGGGGACAGATCTCCTAGAAGTTGCTGGAAATTCAGAGTGCTTGTTCGATAATTTCTATCTTTATTTCGGTGATTCTGGCAACTTTAAAGTGAGATTTAGCATTAGAATTTCTTCCAGCTTTTCACAGGTCAGATTGCCCTGATAAATCTTACCGTCAATCACAAAGGCCGGAACCTGCATTATTTCCAACTCGTGCGCTCGTTGTTGCTCTTTCATTAATCCGGCAGAGATTTTCGTTTTCTTGGTGCAGACGTCAATTTTGTTCTTGCCGTAGGCCTTGAAAATATTTTCTAGAAACTTTCGAGGCTCCTTTGATTTTTGCCATTCCTTTTGATTATCGAACACTTTTTGAAATAACTCAAGGGTTGTGCTCAAGGATTCTCCTCCCAGACATCGGACCAGAACGGCGGCTTCCAGCGCCCCGAGATCATCCAGATAATTCCTTAGATATATCCTAATTTTTCCTGAATCAATGTACTTTTTCCGGATTTTTGGAAGTTCATTGTTGAAAAAATCTTTACAATGACCGCAGGTGAAGGATAAATATACGATGATGGTGCGTGGCGCGTGCTTATTCCCAATAATTACTTCATTTAATCGATAATTATCTGGAATGCGCAGCTTCGCTAAACTTTCCTGAAACGATTCATCCAGACCAGTCTTTCGTTCATTGCTGAGTTTGGAAGGACCGCCCACCGTTGAAACGCTTTTTTTTCTGAAAATTCGCGTTTCCGCGCCATGGACAACGCTCTCTAACAGAACAGATAATATCGCGCACAGCGCAAAAATTGATAGCGATCGCACGTCTGGTCTCACGGAAACACCTCCGATTATGATCGGAAGTATAAGCAAAAACGCACCAGCAAATCTACAATTTTTTATAAATTTTATTACATTGTTTTTCTTCAAGATGTACTTTATCTTTTAGTTTGGCCGTTAAAATTTGTTTTGTTGTTTTTGTGGTTTAGGTATGATCGCTGGAACAGATATTTTTGCGCTATTCCCCTCAATTGTCTCGAATGATGCTTTGACTATTTGTCTTAATGGGGGGGGGGTACCCCTGGAATTTCAGAAAATTTAGGCGCCTTATTGCTGCGCGTTTGGCAAATTTTAAAAATAAATTTGATTTTTCTTGGTCATCCGGAGATTTCCGATGATCAATAAATTTAAAAAGCTTCTGCAATTCCAAAAAATTCTAAAATTTCAGTATTTCTCGCGCCAAAAATCCGGCTACGTGCTGATTCTGGTGGCCCTCATGATACCCATAGTGCTAATGTCGATAGATTATAGCGTAAAGAAACTGAAATTATCTCATAGCTCAACAATTAAGACCAGCGCTTCGCTGGCAATTGGACAGGCGGCGCTGAGAAAATATAATCCGGCAAAAACCTGGGACAAACAAAAAGACAAAGTATACTCCGCTGCAGCACAGGCTCTTAATGATCGAGCTTTCGAACTCAAACATGATATGCACATCGCAGCAGCTTATCAGACGGTCTATAATCTGGAGAAAAACTTGAGCGCCGACATTTCTTCCCTGACCTCTGCCGATAACGACTCATTCACCCTGGCAAAAATGTACATTGCTCTATCCTCTTACGGACTGAACAATCTAGCTGACTCCAGAACATTTTTCGCGGAGTACGTCCATAGAGACACAACGCCAATAACGAATTCTTCCTTATTTTGCGATGATTTTCCACTAATTAATGCTGTCTTTAATCCCTCCGGCGGCAAGCTTTCCTTTAAAATGCGAACATTATCCGGCTCGACAGAAGCTTACAGCACCGTCTATTATGATCCTGCCCTAAACGAAAACAGCAAGAATCTCCTCCTTTCCCTAAATACCAGCAGCAATAATGCAAGCAATTACATAAAATGCGAAGTTAAATGCTTGGGCAAGACGGTCAGAGCATATCCCGCTCGCTGTGATGTGGACATAATTTTGACTTTGCCAACGAATCATGCCGCCTGCACCTCTAACAACAGCAATTCTGGGACGCTCATTGCTCCAAATTCAACCACGTTGACGCCAATTGTGGCAATAGCGCGCTCCTATCAGACTTTTTTGAAAAGTAATTTTTCTCGTGTTGCCGGAGTAGCCGTTGGCGTTGTGCCATACTCTGCAAAAATCTCGATTCCGCCCAATCGCGAAGATTGGACCATAGCTATTCCGGCGATGACAACAGGATCTGGAAGCTCGCTTAAGGAGGCTGTACCAAATCCACCATACATAAAACAGGCTGCTGCCTACGGCACCGATGGACATATGGGCGGAGACATCGCCACCATTGATGTTCTATACGAATGGGGACGGAAAAGCGTTGATGTAGGTTTTCCGATCATGTTTCGCTGCGGTATAACGGAATCCTACAGAGGCGTGAATATTTATAGGGGATCCGCCAGCACGTCAATTCCTTCCACTGATTCCACCAGACTCAGCTCGCTCCTTATATCTAATGAAGAACCAACTGGAGCAAAAAGGTTTCTTCGCATGAATCTCAATCCCTGCTATCTTGGGCACTGCAACATATTGGCTGGGGCCTGCGAAAGGACATGCCCCACTTACATGGCCAATCCCTATTTCATCACCGAGCTCACCGACGATTTGGAAAACGTAATCTACGATCTCAGCCTCATCAGACCCATCAATGATCCTAAAAATAAATCGAATTTCCTATTTTTAGCGGTGCAGTGGGCGCATAATCTCCTCAGTAGTTGGACTGCACATCCGGAAATGGCATTCAAAAGTGGTCAAAAGTTTGCCCATCCAGCCCGCAGCTCAAAAAAGCGTGCCGTAATCCTTGTCGTTAACGCTCCTGATCACTTTGAACCGCAGGAGCTCACCTACCTCGGATTCAATAACGACGCTTCAGAAATTCCTATGTTTGAAGCCGATAATATAGATTTTAGCCGCAACTACGGCGCGCCCACCAACAACGCTCTTACTACTCCGCTCAAAGGCATAAAGGGCGCCATTACCTTCAGCGTAACTTCCGGCTCCGTTGCCTATAACTCCGTCAGCGGATGCTATATTTCTCCCGATAGCGCCACCTGTAACCTGACATTTCCCAAAAAGGGACTAGTCAAAATTGTCGTGAATACGAACTCATTTGTTACCTTTTACAGCAGCAATCAGGTGTCCGATTGCAAGGTTGGCAGCACAGCGGTTGCACTTGACACACCATATCCTTTGGAAAAGATGACAACGTTCACCTTTAGCGGTCCGACGAAAACCATGTGGAATTGGGCTCACAATAGTGTAGCTGTTTCCGGTAACGCCAACACCGGCGGAGTAAATTTTGGCCACAATCTTTCTCTCTATAAGCTGAGATACAGCTTTAATTACGCAGATATATCCTCTGCTACGCTAACGAATCAAATTCTCCGAGGGTATGGAAATTATGATGGATCAAAAACCCTGATAAAAAACAATAACTACGTCACCAATAGCAGTTCCTATTGGGATCCCTGCATCGACACAAAAACTGGACACAACTCAGGAGGCAGCTACTCGCCGCTTTCCTCAGGTCAAGTCGACGCCTATAACTTCTTTGTGGTTTGCTATGGCCTCACGAAAAATTCGAGATTCCTCCTGTATGGGGGCGGATCATTCAGTAAATACGACACTGCAGATCCGGTTGATCCATATATTTCAGTGGAACCTCCGAGCGGCAACTGGCCTCAAGTAAGCAAAATCACAAGCACAAGCAAGTATAACATTGCAGATTTCGCAAGTTATTTGAATGAATCTAATAATATTGTGGAACAGCAGACAGTAGGGGCATACTTTAATCCATTTAAAGGTGGATGTGGCGGTAACGGCGTTAATGACTGTTCACCCGGCTACTCAAATGAGGGAAATCCTTATAGCTGTGGCCTTAACGGCAACAGCTGCGAATGCAAAAGGATGTGCCGGAAACTGATAGCTACCGACCGAATCGTAGTTTTTACCGGTAGGTTTAAAAGTACGTGCGATGTAATAAAGGAGCAGACTGTGGGGGCATACTCAGGGTGTACTTCTGGGTGTAAACATAGCAGCGGCGCATGTGGTTGTGGTTGTGGCGGCGTTAATGACTGTTCACACGGCTACTCAAATGAGGGAGATGCTTATAGCTGTGGCCTTAACGGCGGCAGCTGCCAGTGCAAAAGGATGTGCCGGGAAACAACCCTATGCGATTATAGATACCGCCTCTACAATTTCTTCTTTGTAAATCTGGATACCAAATTCTACAGTTCATCCGCAACGGAAACTCAGATCAAAAATAACGAATGCATCGGAAAGTTGTCGAGTGGTGGAGACTGGCTTGCCTTCTGCGGCGATGGGAAACTGGACGTGACTGTCGCTCCGAACTCTAGTAATGGTTACATTAAATTCACAAATATCAACAATCTAAGCGGTAGCCAAGCGGGCGCAACGTTTGAATTTGTTGGAAATAAAGAGCCATTCCAAAATAATGTAGAGTATAAGCTTGAAGGTCAACAAACATTCTACATTGTGCCGGAGCAAATATCGGATACCAAGGACGCCTACGGCAATTACACGATATCCTTCCAGACGTCCAATCTTAAGATCATTTCCGCGGAAATCACAAACCTGCCCTGTGAGACCATCACGCCGACATGCAGCATATCAGGAACCACAAACGCTCTGGGAAAAAGCAACCAAAGCGCCGTTATCACAACCAATGTAAAAGCTCCCCTTACTATTAAAGCAAAGGGGAGCGCCAGAAGCAACGTCACATTTTACAGCAGCAATGGCGTATCTGATTGCAAAACCGGCGGCATAACAGTTCCTCTAGATACTCCCTATCTTTTGGAAAAGACTACGACCTTCACCTTCAGTGGTCCAACGAAAACCATGTGGAACTGGGCTCACAATAATGTAGCTGCTTCCGGCAACGCCACCACCGGCGGAGTAAATTTTGGCCATAATCTTTCTCTTTACAAGCTTAAATATAGTCTAAATTACGCAAGTATATCCTCCACTACGCTCTCGAACCAAATTCTCCGAGGTTATGGATATTACGGCTATGGATCCTCCGGATTAAAAACGCTTATAACAAACGATGGATACTATACAGACAGCAAATATTGGGATCCCTGCATCGACACCAGGACTGTACACAACTCAGGAAGCGTTTACTCGCCGCTTTCGTCAGGTCAAGTCGAAGCCTTTAATTTTTTCGTGGTTTGCCATGGTCTCACAAAAAATTCTAGATTTCTCATGCATGGCGGCGGTCCATTTGGCGACCATGCCCACGAGTCGGTTGATACGTATATCTCGATGGAGCCTCCCAGCGGCGATTGGCCATTAGCAAGTAAAATAACAAGCACAAGCAATTATAACATTGCAAACTTCGGAAGTTACTCGCCCGCGGCCGCAGACAAAATCGTCATTTTTACCGGAAGATTTAGACAGCTTGGCGCATCATATGAGACGACAGTGGGCTCACATTCGGAGATTTACTATTGTCAGGGAAGAGTTAGCAACTGTCCAGAAGGAACCACCCATAATGATGGAAGTTATTATAGCTGTTTCATGAAGGATTTAAGTTGCGGGTGCTATAGAAAGTGCATACCTTGCTCATCTTTGAAATATCGCATCTACAATTTCTTCTTCGCAAATCTGGGTACAAAATCCTATAGTTCATCCGCGACTGCAAGTCAGATCAAAAACAATGAATGCGTCGGAAAGTTGTCGAGCGGAGGCGACTGGCTCGCCTTCTGCGGCGATGGAAGCCTTAGCGTAACCGTAGCTCCAACTCTTGAGCCATCCGGAACAATAAAATATACAACTGCATCTAATGGAAGCGCTTCAACCACAGTAACTGGCTATGATTACCAGACTGTTAGCATAGATCCGTCATCCCATTTATATGAACCGCAGGGAGACGGAACCTATAAGATCAATCTTTCTCTAACGGATATCATAATTTCAGAAGTAGCAATGACAAATATGTCAAAAATTATACGCCATAAGCATCCCAACATAATTGACGATCAGCTAAAAAATGTACGCATTGTTGATTTCAACAAAAACGAGAGCAGTAGACCGAAGACCTATGGGAATGTTACTTTCGGAAAAGACATAGGCGGCAGTCTGGAGTCCCATCATAAATATGAATTGATAGATCACCTAAAATATTGGACAAGCGCCGGCGCCAACAATCAATTGTACAGGACGGACGCCGTTGCCGGAGATTATTTTATGCAAATGATGAACTGGAATAGTAATAATCCTAGCATTTCCTGGTTTTATCCGTCCGCGACGGTCGATTATGGCAATTATCCAAGCGGAACCTACTTTTTTACGGGATTGCATCGTGTATTTCTGCCATGGGGAAAGTTCGAAACCGACAGAGCTCGCTTCGATGTGAAAAGCGCCAGCGTAGCTTTAGTTTTTAGCGGCTATACCCTTCCCATCAATCATGTTTTGCAAAATAGCGGATTGCAGGTAACGTCTGGGACTCTAAACTCAACATTAAACACAGCTTCGGACATGGCCGCCGCAAATGTCACCAGTGTAGCCTGCTCAAAATTCAAGTCATCCTTTCCGACGAATACTCGCGTCTACGTAATCAAATATAACACGACAGACAACACGCTTAACTCCTGCGGCAGCGATGTAAAAACGTACTCTGCGACGTCCGAAGCTGATCTGCTGGCAAAACTACAGGAAATCGCAGCCGACATAAAATCATTCGCCGCACATCTAGACGCTCGCGTGGAAGAATGAGTCGCCATTTATGATTTTCTCAAGCTAATCTCTCTTGGCTAACAAAAAATCTTATATTTTTTTATTATGTTAACATTATTTTTACCAAAAGGGAATATAATTACTGCATATATTCGGGGAAACAACTTATGAAAAAGAACATTTTTTTTGCCTCTTTGGCGGTTATAGGAACATTGGAATTCAACGTCTACGCCTTATTGAATGTAGCGAAAGATACGGCGCCGCTTTCGGAAATAGAAAATGAAGGTTCATTTTCAAAGGGGGAGCTGACCCCAGATGACCCAGCTTACACTGAGATGAGTTCACATGAGGAGCCGACCATAAATGACTCAGATTCCACTGAGAAGGATTCAGAGGATTTCCCACAAAAAGAGTCGGATTCATTGAAAGGTGCCTTAGATTTAAATCCCGAAGATCTGGAGAAAATTTCTAGCAAATCCCCAGAGTTAGAGGAGCAGGAAAATGTACTGCAAGCTTGCAAGAAATCTCTTCCCGTCAAAAAAACTATAGAAGGACTCACAGAGCGATCAGTCATTGTTACGTATGATACGTTGGATAATTTAAAAGAAAATCCCGAGGGGGCCATCGTTAAAATTGATTTATTCGAGGGAGTCAACCTATTTATTCTTATGAGAGATTTCCTCGACGCTATGGAGAAAGACCAAAGCGAAGCCGGACAGAAATTGATGGATCAAATTAATAGCAATGCCGAATTGAAGCAGAGCCTGAAAGATTTGCGCTCTCATCTAGCAGACCTTAGCTCCTATGGTTATGTCTGTTTCGAAGATGAAGAATTTTTCTCCGTCTACTCGGAGGCAGTGGATGAATTCCTGAAAATTATCTCTCTCTTGGAAAGCAATGACATAGCCAAAGAAATTGATTATTTTCGAGGATTTTTTACTTTTGGGATAAAATTTATCCAATTAATTTGGGTGCGCCACAGCACAGAGCATGTTCTTTCCATGATAAGATCCGCTATTGAGGCTATGCAGGGACAAGTTTCCGATAAATCCGCCACTTTAACCGTCAACCTACCGACGCCGGCATCGTTTGCTAATGTTGAATCCACTTTCGGCATCGGTCAGCATGCTGAAACCAGCGCCGAGTCTTTCTTAACGGTTTCCAAAAGCGCCGAGACAAGCGGAGGTGTCACCATTGGCATAAATTTGCCAAAGTTAAAAGTTCTATTTTCCGGCAAAATAGGAGCAAAGACGGTCTCCTCTGATATATTTTTTTCTCTTGAAGGCTTGGTGGACAAGGCCATCAGCAATGCTTCTGCGGATCTGAAGAGAATTCTGCCAAACTACAATGAAATCAAGAAAGTTGCCGACGATAGAAGAAATATGCAGAATAAAGAGAAAGAGGTCCAAAAGTTTACCACGAAGTTTGTGTTTTACTTAAAAGCCCTAAATGCTTTGCCACAATCCGTTGTTGTAGAAGTGACGGATTTGAGCAGGAGCGACTCCTCGATCCGGAGCAAAACATACACATCATTTGCTGACGCTGGAATCACTGCCGATCTGGACGTTGCCGGTATAACCGCTTCGGCGAGGGCGAGCGCCTCACGTAAAACTTACCTCAAAGATTTCTCTCCGCTGGGCATGCTCAATAGCGACTGTTCTCTCGGTGGGGGTATGACTAAAGAAGAGTTTTTGAAGATTATCGGAAAAGAATTTGACAAAGCAGAGTTTTCCAATGAAACTTATTTGAGATTGTTGCTGAAAGATCTTACCAGCTACATCATCATACTTGTAAACTTAGCTGACGATGAACTATCCAAGGTAAATAGAGGCATCTTCACCAAGAAGAAACATGCCCTGGAAAGTCGTTGGATGCCTAAAAAGCTCTTGGGAAGCTACGGACGCGGCGGAATGTTACGGGCGTTCATGGCGATAGCAGTGCGCTTGGCTGATATGCTCAAAGACAATCCGAATTATGCCATAATCACGAAAAAAATTTACGAACAGCTATGTGTGCTAGCGAAATTAGAGGAATTCTCCAAAAACAAAACCGGCATCCGCAAGACGCTAAACTACGGGAAAAAGAACATCGTCGTTGGCCAGGTGAACGCCTCCATCACGGAGGGTCAACTGACACTTAAGGCGACTACTCCGCTCGGAGATGTAAGCATTCTTTTTAAAATGCAAAAAGTGACTGGGAGCCCGTTTAAGTTAGAAAATATATCCAGCATGCTTGTGGAAATCACATTACCCATTGCTTCAACCGGAGTAATTGGAATGAAAATTGTCAAACAGATCTTGGGGAAATTCGTGAATGATTCCTCCAAAAAGAGCGGATTGAAAGATTTTGCCGAAGTAGCCAAAGCCCTGTGCGTTGACGTCGGGGGCCGCATGGCCACCGAAATTGTGAAAAAGTCCGTTCTCAGTAAAGTGGGCGGCTTGGCGGCAAGCGGAACCACTGTAATCAAGATTGGACTTTACAAAATGCCTAAAGGCTCTGCTGACCAGGAACAGCTGGATGGAATGGATCTTGCAGAAAAAAGCGGTAAGTGGACCATGGATTCTGTTATCATCTACGGGAATAAAACCTTAGGATTCAGCGTAAGCGCATCTTCTTCAGTACCCGTTGGAGTAAAGGTTGCCATCTTACGAGGAGATCGGGTTACCATGTTCTGGTCGCTGCGCATTATACTATCAAAATTATGTGCGCTTTTGCTGGGCATTGATGATCATCAGAGCGGCGAAAGCACAGCAATCAAGTCACTCTTGAAAGGACAAAGTGCCCAATTATTTAAGATTTTCAGGAAGATAAGCGCTGGCGCTAACGAAGCATATGAACTGCAGCAGATATTCAGCGAGCTTCTGCCTGCGACGCCATCTGGAGAGAAAGATATTGTGAAGAATAAATTCAAGGAATTGATAAAATGCTGTAAAGCATTGTATACTATTCAGTTGGACAAGCTAAAACCTGCGGATTTGGGTGGAGTGTTTGGCGACGCCAAAGGTGACGTTGACAACCCGTTTTCCAAGGTCAAAGGGGCTATTGATAGTCCGTTTTCCGACGCTAAAGCAACAGCAGTGGGAACAGCAGCGGAAAAGGAATCGGAACTAGTGGAGGATCCCAATGCCAACGCGCCAGGAGCAGAAGAAGCAGGCTCCAATCAGTTTTCCGAGGTTAAAGCAACGGCGACAGTAGCGAATGAAGAGAAAGCAGCGGCGACAGCGGCAAATGAAGAGCCAGCAGACGGCTCCGTTCTCTCGGATGTTGAGAAAATCATCAACGAAGATGTCATCAATGTTGACGCACTAGGAGGAAAAGATCTTATGAAGGGCATAAACATTTTGAGAGAAATCTTGGAACTGTATTACAAGTACGTATTTCTGCCGCATTATAATGGAGCCTTTAAGGCTTCTGGCAATGTTAGCCTATCCACGATGGGGCCGCCTAATCAAGAATAACTCTGTTCGGGAACGCCCATTAAAGAATGAAGCGTCATTTCAGAAACGAAGTGCATCAAGGTTAAAACCGCAGGTCGAAGAAGCACGCCCATGGGAAATAAATTATCAAATTGTTTGACATTTGCGCAATAATAATGTATAGTTTGCCTTAAATGTCAGGACAAATGATGAACGCGCTGCAGAGAGAAAAAAAACCACAGTTCCGCATCAATTTTGGCGGACCACGTGGCTCCATTATGGTGGAGTTCGCCTTCTCAATACCAGTTTTGCTAATAATATTATATTACGTCCTTGATTATCCAAATTACGCGCGCATGAAGCTAAAAACAAAAAATTCTGCCCTAATGGCCATCAGCATGATTCAAAATGTTAGCAAAAACCGAGAGAACAAGAGGATATCACTGGAAGACGTTAAAAGAATAAACTATTCTGCTTTTATTAATTATTATTCTGGACAGCAGCAGTTAACTAAAGCGGACACGCTTCCGCTTGGACATCTTCCGATTACGGTACTCATTTATGTAAAAGGAACGGGAAATAACTACTGTAAAGTCGTATGGAGCTTGTTTGTTTCCGGAGAAAACGCCACTTCTCCGATTGGCAGCGGTGGATCGTTGGACGAAAAGAACACTTCTTCATCAGAACTAACTATCGCTGATTTTCGCACTTGGACTGGGAAGTCATACCAGCATGGACAAGACTTAGCATCGACGTCACTTCATCCGGACTTGAAAATACAAATAAATGAGATAAAAATGCTGCTGATGACTGCTTTTTTCACCAAAAAAGAGTTTAAGTATGCGGATCAGAAAAATGTCTCCGATAATCCCAGGAAATTATTTGGATTTCACATGTTGCCGCTGCAATTGCCATTATCCGGAGATAACATTCTTTTTCGCAACACCGTAACCTTTATTCCTAACCCAGGGTTATTCAGCGACGACCCGCCTAAGTAGACAACTCCGCACCAGGGAATAGGTAGTTAGTGCTTTTTCTTTTGGAGAAAATCGCGAATGCCGTTCCTCTTCGAATCCGTGGAGAACATAGACCTGAACATTATTCTTTCTGTTCGTATACCAGAATTCAGCCCCTGATTTTGAGCGACTCTGATTGCTTCTTTTATTAACCTCGTACTCATGGATGATTTTTGAGAGATGTTTTTCGCCAACAGCATGGTTGCTTTCATTAGATCTTCTTCCGCAACGATTTGAGAGATTATGTGCAGATCCAATGCCTTCATAGCAGAAAAAAATTCGCCGGTCATAATTATTTCACTGGCAACCTTTGGGCCTACAATACTAGTAAGCAACTGAGTGCCGCCCATGCCAGGCATAATTCCAAGATTTACCTCCGGGAATCCAAAAACAGCGCTCCTGGAAGCAATAATGATGTCGCACATTAATGCCAACTCGAATCCTCCCCCCAAAGCATAACCAGAAACTGCTGCTATTACTGGAATTTTTACATCAAAAACTCTCTCCCAGCGATAATCTATAAACTCATCAATATGTGCGCCTTCATAGGAGCGAGCGTTAATCTCTCCAACTTCCACTCCAGCAGCGAAAGCCTTCTCGCATCCCGTAATAACCAATACAGAAGCTCGCTGCTCTATATTTAATAACTTTTCATTCAGTTCACCCATTACGCTATCCGATAGGGCATTTAACTTTGATGGATTGTCCATGATTATGGTTGCAATCGAATCTTGTATGGATAGACTAATCGACATTTCTCAACTCCGCCTTATTTCTGATTCTTGTTTCAATAGCTCGAATTTTTTTCTTGATTATTTCCTCCGTCATGCTGATATTTTCGTTTCTAAAATCATCAAGAATACCGGAGATCATTCTTTCATCATCTGGACTTAACAAATAACTAAGAATCTTCCTGCGAACGTAGCTGCTAAAGACGGTATCTTTGTAGCCCAATCTCCCTCCAGCCCATTGCGCCAAAATTTTATTTCTGCGAGCTGTCTTGAAAAACTTTTCCTGAAGCAGCTTCATTAATTTCATTTCGTACGATGATTTACCAAAAGAGAACATAGGCACTATCAAAACAACTCCATACTACATACGGCCCCAGCCTAGCGTATTTTTGAGCCAAAACAAAGTATTTTTTCACTATCGTGTAGTAATTAACGCAATTTTTACTATCTATCCGTTAACGTTAGAAAAATAGGAGGATTTGTTGTGGCTGTTTGGTTAGTATTTGGCGTAGTTTTACTGATAATCAGCGCAAATGATTTTCTTTTTTTTCGCATAGAAAACGAATACACACTGTTTTTACTCAGCCTGTATCTATTATCCTGCGCTCTCGGAATATCCGGCAATAACTTTTGGAATGCGCTGGAGGTTTTCATCGCAATTTTTGCTATCACGTTGATTTTTAATAGATATAACCTAATCGGCGGAGGCGACGTAAAATTGCTTTGTCCTTTGCTATTGTTTTCGGAAAATAATGCTCAGGAATTTTTGCTAGGAGTTTCCATTGGCGGCTTAGTTCTATCATGCTTTTACCTGGCCCTAGGTCAACGAATCTTTTTTTGGCGCAGAACCATAGTAATTTCATTATACATTTCAAATAAAAACCGACATAAATCATTTTTTTTAAATATTGTTTTACTTTCATTGAGTAGGATCGACAAAAGAATGGTGGCGCTAAAGCGATGCATCACCGGTACGATGAAGCAGGAAATACCATACGGGGTCGCATTATCGTGCGGTGGTTTTTATGTGATGATTGAGAGATTGAGTGGTTAGGTGGTAGTATGAAAGACAAGACTAATACACTTCCTATAGTGATAGCATCCGCTATAGCGCTTGTAATCACAATAGTTGTAAGACTTCTGTTCGGACCAGGTGATTCCGAATCCTCTAATCAAGCGGCAGTCACCAAAGAACTATCAATGCCAGATATTCCCCTGATGGCCAAAGAAATCAGAAGAGCTAAAGATGTTCAGGTTCTCATGGTCACCAAAGACATCAAAAAAGATGGAAAAATACAAATGGATAGTCTTGCCTGGAAAAAATGGCCAGAAGCGGCTCTGCAACCGTACTTTATAGCTAAAGACGAGCAGGGAGTCGCTTTGAACAACGGATCTGATTACGCTAATGCCATGAAAATGTGGGCCATCAGCAACATTCAATCTGGAATCCCGCTAACAATGCGCATGTTGACCAACGAAGATCCTCAGAAAAAAGCAGAAGAAGAGCGCAAAAAGAAAGAAGAAGCACGCAAAAAAGAACAGCAAAGGAAGTTAAAAGAAGAACAGGAAAGCAGAACCATATCCGTTAAGAAAGGGATGAGGGCCATAACATTTCCAATAGATCAGAAAACAGCCAGTTCCTCCAGCATGATGGAACCTGGCAACATAGTGGATGTTCTCATCATGGAACAGAGAGGAGAAAAAATTAAAAGTCATAAATATGTTGCTATAAAAATATTGGCCATCGACGGCATAACTAAATTCGAAAAAAAATTTGAAGAAACAGAAAAAAAGGACGAAGGATTGCTGGGAAATATCAATCTAGGATCAGCAGTTGGCGGGTTGCTCATGCCTAAAAATGTAACTCTAGAAGTTCGCGAGGAGCTGGTGGACATTATGTTGAAACAGCTTGGAAACGGTGGCGTAACATTATCCATACGTAACCAGGAAGAAGGCATTTCGCCTGAGGAAGCGGGAAAAGAAAAAGCTGAAGCCGAAGATGTGCTAGTCCGGGACGCAGTGCTGCAGCACATCATGAACATGAATAAGCATAGTGCAGCCGAGGCCATAATATCAGCTAAGGAAGCCAAAGAAACTGAAGAAAAAGAGTTAGATATGCTCATAAGGAATATAAATTCGCTCAATGGTGGAGATTCACCTGAGCTTGGCAACTCTCTTTCGGAAAAAGGAAACTCAAATGGCAAAGGCTCCGGTGGAAATGTAAAAAATCCAAGAACAGGGAAAATAGAGTTTGTCAGTGGAAAAGCCGTTGGAGAAGAGGAGCCCGAGAAAAGATCTGTTCGTTTATACAGAAAATTAACCCCCAATGAAGTAGAGTTTAATAGCAATGGGGATAAGTTAGATTCTGCCTCGAGCGGCAGGTCTGCATCTGCTTCAGATGGTGAAGCGAAGGCAGGCTCTAGTAGTGCAGCCTCATCTTCACGAAGATCATCTAAGTAGAGGAGCGGCGAAGTATACGAAATAGGTAGCAGGCTGATGTGATTTGGGCAGTGGTTGTAGCATTCATGCGGATGTGGAGAGTGTAGTATGAGGAATAGTAGTCTTGTAGGTTTGTTTTTTTTGACATGTCTTGCTTTTATTGATGCAGCAAGCGCTGCGCAAAAACCTAAGCATGCGCAGAAATACGTCAAAAATAAACAGGTCTCCGGAAATGATAAAAAAAACGCCAAACCTAAAGATGCTGGGAAAAATGCCGACAGTATGCAGCAAACCGTGGCCGGGCAGCGACTCGATGGCAATGAAAAGATTATAGAGGTAAATTCCGTAAACTTCATTAAACTGAAAAATAAACCGCAGGAAATTTTTATCCCTAATCCAGAAGTAGCTGACGTTGATATGCTGAATGATAGTTCGCTGTATCTAATGGGACTAGCGCCCGGCGTTACGCCTCTAGTTGTGCACGGCAAAGACGGGGTAGTGATAGCGGATTATCGGATAAAAGTTACCTATCCAATCAAGGCCATTAAGGAAGCCATGGATAAGATGTATCCGGGCATAGAAGTCAGCATAGTGTCGGTGGATGACTCTATAATACTTAGGGGAAAAGTCCCATCTCCAGAAGTTGCATCGGATGTGCAGGATATAGTCGGAAGATTCGTCGAGAGCGCTAAAATTATCAATAAATTGTCTATTGAAACCGCAACACAGGTTATGCTAAAGGTGAAAATAGCTGAAGTATCAAGAAATTTAACCAAAAGCTTAGGAATAAATTGGCGTGTATTGTCCCACAACAAAGATATTAGTGGTCTTACCTATGGATTTATGCATGGTGATAGCCAGGCTTTTCCGGTATTTGCTACAGAAATTTCTGCAGTGCAAACGGCTATCACGGAGCAAGGTGGTATCATGGGGAAAACGCTTTCCGGAGGACGTTGGCTCGTTCATGGCGGCGGAGCATCTAACGGGCTTTCTGGCCTCATAGAAGCTCTTGCTAGCGAATCGTTCGCCCTAGTTTTAGCTGAACCAACTTTAATCGCACTATCTGGAAAAACGGCCACATTCAAGTCCGGTGGCGAGCAGGGGTATGAAGTAAAACAATCGGGAACCGACTCCAATACAACTGAATTTAAATCCTGGGGCACGTCCATTGAGTTTACGCCGGTCGTAATATCCGAGGATAGAATAAATATTACCGTTAAGCCGGTGGTTAGCACTGTATCTTTCGAAAATGCAAAGTCCAATATACCTTCCCTAACTACCAAAGAAGCTGAAACAACAGTAGAACTCGGAAGCGGCCAAAGCTTAGCCATCGCCGGATTGATACAAACGAACAAAAGCACCTCTTCCTATGAAACTCCATTTTTGTCAGATCTACCGTTAGTGGGAAGTCTGTTTCGTAATTCAGATATTAATTTAGTGGAAAAAGAGCTCATAATAATCATAACGCCTTACATCATAAAGCCATCCTCAAAACCGTTAAAAACACCTGTGGATTTGGTTCCCAGAATGTATTCTCCTCTTGAGTCTATTCTTACGCGAAAATTTCATAAGAACGTTAAGAGAAGGCATAGCGCTGGTTTTATGATTAGATAGTGTTAGGGGTTATAAACATGCTAAGAACAACAAAATTTTGCAATGCAGCAGCGATCTGGCTTCTTCTCTGCGGAGGATGCGAAAAGCAATACTTGCCCGACGACGGACATACGTCAGAAGACAATGAAGTAGATGCAAAAGAACATAAATGTGTACATTTTTTCAACACAAATCATGACTTTGGTTTTTCCGAAAGCACTCTCGATAAGCTGAACAAAATACTGAGAGAGACCCGTAGCAAAGGTATTGAAAACATTGCCTTTATGTTGGTATCCAACAAACTCATTCCCTTAAAATTGCAGGAAGGAGCTCAAAAGCAAATTTATAATCTAACTCGCCAAAACGGATTCATGGATAGCCGAGTGGTTAATTCCGGAATTTGTGTCTACAAAGATGCTCAAATTGGAGTTCGCATAGACGTATTGAAGTACGAAGCAAAAGGTCCCAATTGCGACACATGGTCAGAATACATCGGAGACGTAGATACTAATAAGCATATACCAAAATTTGGCGCATCCATGGCCTACAATCTTGTGGAAATGATAGCCAATAAAGCAGATTTTGTCGCTCCTCGAAAATACAATGGACCTGAAGCAAAGTCATCCATTGATGCTCTTGCAGCAGCCAATGGCAGCGGGTCTGGATCATCCGGCAGCAGCGGCAGCAGCGGTAGTAGCGGCTCGATGAGCTCCAGCGGTAGCTCATCAAGCGGCAGCTCTTTTTAAATATGGCGGGAGTTTATTATGGCCAACACCAATGCTGATTTGCCTCACAACCTCATGGGTTTAGTCAACGATCCAGTGTCAGAACAGATTATTCTGGACGTAATTAAGGATATGGGAATGGCCTATTCCGAAGCGAAACAGGGAAGGATTTCCGATGTCATAGATTTTTTGAAAAATAATAGAACACCAAAGGTTCTTATGGTGGATATTTCAGATTCAGAATTACCACTGAGCGATATAATAAAAATTAAAGAACTAGGTACTCCCAACATGAACATTGTGGTAATCGGTAGTCGCAATGAAGTTGGATTATTTAGGGATCTAATAGCGCTTGGAGTTTCAGATTATATTGTGAAACCATTGGGAGTCAGCCTCTTAAAACAAACTCTGGAGGAAGCTCTAAAGGGAAAAAAGCTAGTAACAGAAAAAACCGGTAAAATGATACAGGTCATCAGCTCTGTTGGCGGAGCTGGAGCCACAACTACGGCTGTAAATGTAGGATGGCTGTTGGCAAATAGGCACTTTAAGCGTGCAGTTATCATGGATGTGGATTTTCTATACGGTACCGCCAATCTAATGCTGGATATTAGGGCCGAAAATGCGTACCTGGATATCCTGGAATCACCAGATAAAATAGATGATTATTTCGTGGAGACAATTTTAAAGAAGTATGATCAAAGATTGTATTATTTGGGCGGATTGGTGGATCTTGTGAGAGGCGTTCACGTTGATTTAAATACTTTTGACGCCCTCATAGGCATGGTTAAAAAGCAATTCAACTACATTTTGATTGATTCGCAGCGTGATATTTCTGAAACAAATAAAGTGGCCATGGGCAAGACCGATATCTTCATAATTATGGTTGAGATGAGTTTTACTTCTGCCCAAAATACCGTGCGCCTGATGGATTTTTTAAATGTTACCCAACCAGGTAAGAAGATAATAATAGTAGCTAATAAGGTGGGATTATCCAGAAGTGGAGCTCTAAGCGAAGAGTCATTTGAAAGAGTAATTGATAGCAAAATCGATTACATTATGCCATTGGACGAACAGATAACCTTGGCAGCCGCTAACATAGGTCAACCGCTAGCGTTATCTAATTGTCCCATAACAGACACACTAGAATTTATTGCCGAAGACATTTTGGGTAAAAAAGATAATCAACATATCGAAGAAGCAATACTTAAACAAACGCAAACGCCAATGGATAAAGTCAAAGGAACTTTCTTCAGCTTTTTGAAAAAAGCCGAAAATTTTATGAAAACATAGTCTAACGAGGTGTAGAAATGGCTACCGAAAGCGGATCTTCACAAACTCAGAATCCAGAAATTGCGGAAGAATCTCCGCTACTGACGGTTTTCCGTAAGGAAGCTCACGAAACGATGCTTAATCGCATCAACCTAGCTTCAGCGTTCAAGCTAAGTCCACAGGAGTTGCGCGCTGAAATTGAAAAGTTCGTCTTCGATTATGCTCAGGAAAGAAGAGCGCAAATTACCAAACGCGAACAAATAGGAATTGCCCGCGAATTGGTTGATGATATGATAGGGCTAGGTCCGCTGGAAATTCTTCTGGAGGATGACACCATATCCGACATTGTCGTTAATGGCCCATACCAAATATATATCGAGCAGAGAGGACTAATGCAGCTGGCTCCGGTAAAATTCAGAGATGATTCCCATCTGCTGCAGATAGCCCAAAGAATTGCCCATCGCGTTGGAAGACGCGTTGACACTTCAAGTCCTCTCTGTGACGCTCGCTTGCCGGATGGTAGCCGCGTAAACATTGTTGCTCCGCCAATTGCCCTGGATGGAGCATCCATTTCCATTCGTAAATTTTCGAAAAAAGCACTAGATTTACACGCATTGGCCAAACATGGAGCTCTCACGGAAGATATGGTCCGTGTGCTGCAGATAGCATCGACATGTGGATTGAATATCGTAGTTTCCGGAGGTACGGGTTCTGGAAAAACAACTCTACTTAACGCTCTTTCCCAACTTATCGATCCGCGAGAGCGCATAGTAACCTGCGAAGACGCAGCAGAATTAAAATTACAACAGCCGCATGTTGTTAGGCTGGAAAGTCGCCCTCCCAACATTGAAGGAAAGGGAGAAATTACCATTCGAGACCTGGTAAAAAACGCCCTGCGTATGCGTCCGGACCGCATCGTCATCGGAGAAGTCCGCGGATCAGAATGCATCGATATGTTGCAGGCCATGAACACCGGTCACGACGGTTCAATGTCCACAATTCACGCCAACAAAGCCAGAGAAGCATTCATTCGTCTAGAAAATATGGTTGCCATGTCTGGTTTTGACCTTCCCAGTGAAATTGTTAGAGCCCAGATCGCTGGAGCCGTAAATCTCGTGGTGCAAACGGAGCGTCTCCACGATGGATCAAGAAAACTCACAGAAATCGTGGAAGTAAAGGGCATAAATGAAAGGGGCGATATCGATTTTCAGCATCTCTTCAAGTTTGTGCCAATGGGAGAAACTCCGGATCATAAGGTATTCGGAAGATTTGACGCTGGAACTGATAAACCAGCGTTTTTAGAAAAAGCCATTACCTACGGCCTGGACAAAGAATTGCTGACTCTGATGAAAGGCGCAATGGAAAAAAATTTAGATAGGTCTGAAAATGCCACCAGCTATTGATAGTATGTTGATTTTTGCGTTATCGTTTGTCAGCTTTTTTATTGCGTATAAGCAAGTAAGCAAGCCAACGATCGAAGACGATGGAAAATCCCAAAAACTTGAAGCCCGCATCAAATCATTATCGAAACAGCAGGATGAGCTATTGGAAACGGCCAACAATCATATCTCCACCTTTATGCAAGTGGAAATGAAGGAGTTTGGTCAAGATTTCGAATCAGGGCAGCAGTTGCTAGATCGCATAAAGCTTATAATGAAAAAATCCGGCATCACCGAGATAAGCGTCAATGCTTTTATAGCCATATGCTGTGGAGGTGGAGCAATGTTGTCAGCCGGCATAGTGCATTTTAAATTTTTGAATGCGCTCACTGGAATTCCCATAGGAATGTGCGTCGGATCCTACTTAGCCTATACGCTGTTGGCAAGTCAAGCTGAGAAGAAAAAGACCGAATTCCTTAAGCAATTTCCAGACGCCATTGACATGATGATTCGCGGCGTTAAGGCTGGGTTAAATATAGCTCGCATAGTGAAGCTCGTTAGTATGGAGGCTAAAGACCCGATTGCCTCAGAATATAGAATCATCAGTCAGAAATTTGATCTCGGCATAGAGCCGGAAAAGGTCTTGCTGGAGGCCGCCGATAAAATTGACATAGAAGAATTTAGATTCTTGGTTGTTGCCCTCATTTTACAGATGGAAAATGGTGGCGTTCTGGCTGAAATCTTGCAAAATCTATCTTCCATAATCCGTAAAAGATTGGAGTTGAATCTAAAGCTGAAGGCCATGTCCGCAGAAGCTAGAATGTCAGCCATAGTCATAAGCGTACTGCCATTTGTGTTTGCCGGCATTATGGCCGTGATTAATCCAAACCATTTGAAAGAATTTGTTACTCCAGGAACTGGCCAAACCTTACTGAAGGTAGCCGTTACCTTATTTAGCATAGGCACATTTATGATGATCAAGGCAACTAAAATAAAGGTGTAATATGGGCGGCATTGGAATAGATATCATTACTTTTCTGGTAACTTTTGTAACTTTATTCGCCGTAAAGGATTCTGCTACAAGAATAGCTATTCAAATCATGAGCGATTATAAATTGTCCAAAAGAAGAAAAGATGTACATTCCACCACAACCCAGAGCATAGAGGAAGAAACTGGAGATTTAGGATTGAGCCACAACGGGCCATCCATTGGAACTAGTGGCATACTGCACTTCATAGCTACAAAAAACAAAGATCTTATAGCAGAAATGCAGGAACTTTTGATGAAAACGGGCATTCGTCACAGAAATGCTTTGGAAGAGTTCATGAAGTCAAAGCTCATATCGGCAATAGCCATATTCTTTATTGCTCTGATAACTTTAGCCACAAATGATTTTGATATTCCACTGCCACTCTGCATGTTAATTAGCCTAATAGGCGCCATATTGGGAGGACATAAATTAACCAACCTAAATCTGCAAATAATGGCCAATAGAAGGAAAGAGGCCATAGAACACGGTGTTCCTGACTTGATTGACCTACTGGTTATTTGCACTGAGTCTGGACTTGACCTCAATCGAGCCATCAGAAGAATTGCTCGCGAATTGAGAACTTCCAATCCGTTGCTGGCCGATGAACTCAGCTTAACCTCCATAGAATTAGAAATGATTCCGGATCATCGTCAGGTTTTCGAGAATTTGGAAAATAGAACGGACTGTTTGGAGATTAAAACCATATCCAAAACCTTGAGCCAATCCATAGAATACGGATCTTCACTTTCCACTTCCCTGAGGGATCTAGCAGTAGAATCAAGGCAGAGAAGGATGCTTGAAGCAGAAGCAAGAGCAGCCCAAGCGCCTACCCTACTCACACTGCCTATGATGTTTTTCATCATGCCATGCCTGTTCATAGTCATGCTAGGTCCAGTAATTGTCGGCATGATAAAATCGTTCAACAGCTAGTAATAGCAGTCTATCATATCATTTAGATCAGTCCTTTCAGCTCGTAGAGAATGTCCAGTGCATCTTTGGGGGAGATATTGTTAATATCGATGGCCTCAATTTTTTGCTTTAATTTATGCTCTGTTTCCCAATAATTGAGTTCCATTTGATCCTGGCATCCGTTTACAAAATCCATAAAGTTTGCCTCGTTGTCGGTCGGAGATTCAAGTTTTTTTAAAAGCTCAGAAGCGCGTTTTATAACTGATTTAGGAACGCCAGCGATGCCGGCAACATAAATTCCATAGGATTTGTCGGCGACTCCATCGATGATTTTATGATAAAAAATTACATCGCCGTTCCATTCTTGTACTTTTAGAGTCATGCATTGAAGATTTTTTAATGACTTGCGCAGCGACGCAAGTTCTCGATAGTGCGTTGCGAAGAGGACTCTACATTTGTTTGCTCTGTGAAGATTTTCCACCACAGCCCAAGCTATGGAAAGGCCATCGTAGGTGGAAGTGCCACGTCCCACTTCATCCAAAATAACAAATGATTTCTCGGTGGCTTGGTTCAATATGGTGGCAGTTTCTATCATTTCAACCATGAAAGTTGACCGTCCCCGCGCGATATCGTCGGAAGCTCCTATTCGAGAAAACAATCTATCGACAATGCCGAGAGTTGCACTTTTGGCGGGAACGTAGCAGCCAATTTGAGCAAGGATCACTATTAGGGCATTTTGGCGCAAATATGTGCTTTTGCCGGCCATATTTGGTCCCGTTAGGAGGCAGATTCTTTCCTGAAGATTTAGGTTGCAATCGTTGTGGATAAATTCCTTTTGATGTATTTCCAAGACAGGATGTCTGCCTCCCTCTATTTTTAATATAGAATCAGATGAAATTTCCGGACGCACATAATTGCGCTCCTCGGCGATGTGAGCAAAATTAACATAAACATCAAAACAAGCCAGCATTTTTACGGCATAGGAAATAGCGTCGCTATGTCTAATTATTTCCGAAACAATTTCTCCATAAAGTTTTTGTTCCAACTGACTCCACTCTTCGAATGCTTTTGCGAATTTAGATTGCAGATTCATCAGTTCTTCGGTGGTATACCTAATGCCGTTTACTAAAGTTTGACGATGAATGAATTTGTCGGTGACTTTGGATTTTTGAGCAAGCGAAACCTCAATATACCAGCCAATGATGGCATTATTTTTAATTCTTAACGTGCCGATGCCTGTTTCCGCTATATATCTCTCCTGCAGATCAGAAATCAGTTCTCCACTATGGTCTTTCATGTGTTTTAACTGATCCAACTCTCGGGAATAGCCGTTGGAGATCAGGCTTCCGCTCTGGTTATTAGCCGGCAGTTTCTCCTCCAACGCAGATTCCAGCAGTTGTTGTAAAGTAGAAAAATCCCGCAGATTCTCCAGAGAATATTCGCCTTCGGAGGGAACGAAAATATCGTTTAGAATTGATTTTACGATGACAATTAGGCGCAACAGCTCCCTAATATCTCCAACGTCGCGAGGAGAAAACTTATTAAACTTAATCCTGCCAATTGCTCGCTCGAAATCCGAACAGTTTGTTAGAGCTTCTCGTAGCAGCTTTCGGATTTTTTCGTTTTTCAAAAAAAAATTAATGCAATCCAAGCGTCTTTTGAGCAGCTCCATATCAACAAGAGGTGAAGACACTCGTGCTGCCAAATTTCGTGCGCCAAAGGGCGTTTTGGTGCGATCAATTGCTCCTAGAAGGCTGTATTCGTGCTCTCCACGGCAGGAAGACATTAGCTCCAGGCTTTTGCTGGTGGACGGGTCCACTATCATATGATTGCTTTGCTGAATTCTTTTGGGAATCGGCAAGGTGGAGAGATTGCCGCGTTGTGTTATTAGCAAATATTCCAATACCGCGCCACAGGAGGCAAGTTCTTCGTTTAAAACTATGCCGAAACTATCCAGAGCACTCACCTTGAAATAGCGCTCTAGCCTCTCTTTCTCAACTATTGGATTGAACTTGGATTCCGGCAAAAACGTCGGAGAAATATTGCAAACAGACATTATATACTCCGCGAATTCTGTCCCATCGTAGCTGGAGGAAAGTAATATCTCGCTCACTTGGCATATCTCCGCAACAGCTGGGAATTCATCCTTTACTACGGTGTTTAGGAAAAAATCTCCGGTGGATATGTCTATAGCGGCAAAGCTCAGCGTTTTGATCTGGGCTGTCCTCTTGTATACCCCCGGAACAATTGCCATGAGAAAATTATTCCGCTTTGCGCTCAGCAGAGACTCTTCAACGAGCGTTCCGGCAGTCAAGATTCTTGTCACTTCTCGTTTTACTATGGCTCCATGACCACGTTTTTTCGCCTCCTGAGGATCTTCTGTCTGATCACAAATGGCCACTTTTTGGCCGTATTTCACCAATCTTCCCAGATAATTATCCAGCGTTGCCACAGGAATTCCACACATGGGAACATTCTCGCTCATGTGCTTTCCTCTATGTGTGAGGGCTATGTTTAGAATAGAGGAAGCTATTTTGGCGTCTTCAAAAAATAATTCGTAGAAATCACCCAGTCGAAACAATAGCAAACATCCTGGATATTGGGATTTCGCGCTAAGATACTGAGACATCATAGGAGTAACATCTTTGGCGGAACTGTAGAACAGGCTATTCTCTTCCATTTTTTATCTCTAGTTAGCAGGAATCATAGCACATAAAACTGGAAAAATGTATGCAAGGGCATATGCCTTGGGTCATTATGGCCGCTTATGTTTCTTAAATATTCGTTGAATTTTTGTTTCTTAGCGTGTAGAGTCCATCGAAAGAGTGATGGGTTTTTATTATGGCAGGCAGCATTAATAAGGTAATTTTAGTTGGCAATCTTGGCAAAGATCCGGAGGTAAGGTCGGCTCAGGATGGTTCAAAAATAGTGAGCTTTTCCGTTGCTACCTCAGAGTCCTGGAGAGATAAGGTATCGGGAGAAAGAAAGGATCGCACCGAGTGGCATCGGGTGGTGGTTTTTAATCCGAATTTAGCTGAAATCTGCGAAAAGTATTTGCATAAGGGATCCAAAGTGTATGTGGAAGGGCAACTGCAGACTAGGCGTTGGCAGGATCAAAGTGGCATCGAAAAATACACGACAGAGGTTATTCTTTCTCGATTCCGTGGGGAATTAACGATGTTAGATCCGAAATCTTCTGAGGGTTCCGCAAGTGTTGATCCATCGGCTGGCGACAAGCCGGAGTTATCAGTGACAGATGACGACATTCCATTCTAATATTGCGATGACATTGCTTAAAGAAAATAACGTGGGGATTTTTTGACTACCGAAGATGAAGGTATAGTTTCTGTATCTCTCGAAGATGAAATGAAGCGTTCATACTTGGATTATGCCATGAGCGTAATTGTCTCAAGGGCTCTTCCGGACGTTCGTGACGGATTAAAGCCGGTTCATCGGCGCATCATATACAGCATGGTGGAATGCGGCTACGATCATAACAAACCATTTCGCAAATCTGCGCGCATCGTCGGTGATGTAATAGGAAAATACCACCCGCATGGAGATTCAGCCATCTACGAATCAATGGTTCGCATGGCTCAGCCATTTTCGATGCGGGAAGTTTTGGTGAATGGTCAAGGAAATTTTGGATCCATGGATGGCGATCCAGCTGCGGCAATGCGCTATACGGAGGCCAGGCTTTCGAAAATTGCCCATACCCTAACCGAAGATCTCTACTGTGATACGGTCGACTTTCAACCAAACTACGATGAATCGCTTCAGGAGCCAACGTTGCTTCCGGCGCGTTTTCCAAATCTTTTGGTAAATGGCGCCGGTGGAATAGCCGTTGGCATGGCAACCAATATTCCGACTCACAATCTCGGAGAGGTCATAGACGCCTGCATGATGCTGATAGACGATGCGGACACTCCGTTGGAACAGCTGATTACCGTATTGCAGGGGCCTGATTTTCCCACCGGTGGTCATATTCTTGGACGAAGCGGCATATTGAACGCCTTTAAAACGGGGCGTGGTTCGATTCTGCTGCGATCCTGCACCAAGACCGAACAAGTACGCAAAGATCGCCAGGCGATCATTGTCACAGAAATTCCCTATCAGGTTAATAAGGCAAAACTGCTGGAGAAAATTGCAAGCCTAGTTAATGAAAAGATAGTGGAGGGGATATCTGATTTACGAGATGAATCCGACCGTGATGGCGTGCGCGTAGTCATAGAGTTGAAAAAAGACGCCAACAGCGATGTTATATTAAATCAGCTGTATAAGAATTCTCCGCTGCAAACTTCTTTTGGCGTTAATATGCTGGCGCTTCACAATGGCCGCCCTAAGCTCATGAATTTGATGGAAATTCTCAATGCCTTCATCGAGTTTCGCAAGGAGATTGTGCTACGTCGAACGCGCTTTGAGCTGAATAAAACTCGAGATCGTGCTCATTTGCTGATTGGTTTGGCGATCGCCGTCTCCAACATCGACGAAGTAATTGGAATTATTAGATCCAGTCACGACTACGCAGCCGCTAAAGCTGTGCTCCTGGAAAGGGAATGGCCGGCAGAAGATGTGGAGCCACTGATGCGCCTGGTGGATGATCCGCTGAGCATCTACGCCAATGGTCGATGCCGGTTGACTGATGCTCAGGCGCAGGCCATTCTGGATTTGAGACTTCATCGTCTGACGGGGCTGGAGAGAACGAAAATTTCCGATGAGCTGACCCAACTAGCCAATAAAATCAAAGATTTCCTTGCCATTCTTTCTTCCAAAGAGCGCGTTTTAGAGATAATTCGCAGCGAGTTGATAGCGCTAAAGACAGAATTCTCCACTCCGCGCAAGACGCTCATCGAAGATGATGGGATGGCTCTGGAAGATGAAGATTTCATCCAGAAAGAAGATATGGTCGTGACCGTAAGTCACAGCGGATACATTAAGCGCGTTCCCCTGAATGCCTATAGAGCTCAAAAGCGTGGCGGCAAAGGAAAAACCGGCATGACCACCAAGGACGAAGATTTCGTTCACGATCTGTTTGTGGCCAGTACCCACACTCCGGTGTTATTTTTCTCGACTCTGGGCATAGTGTACCAGATGAAGGTATATAAATTGCCTCTTTCCAATCCTCAGTCCAAAGGGAAAGCGCTGATTAATCTCTTCCCCATCAAAGAAAATGAAGCTCTTTCTACGGTTTTGGCATTGCCGGACGACGATTCTACCTGGAACTCCTATGACATCATATTCGCCACTTCCCATGGCACCATCCGGCGGAATAAACTGAGCGATTTCATCAACATAAGATCCAATGGCAAAATAGCCATGAAACTCGACGAAGGTGAGAAATTGATTTCTGTTGCGCTCTGCAAGGAAGACATGGACATACTCATCTCCTCCAAACTTGGCAAATGTGTTAGATTTCCGACAAGCGATTTGCGTGTTTTCGGCAGCAGCAGATCCACCGGAGTGCGCGCCATCAAGTTGCTGGGAGACGATGTGGTCATATCGTTGGCTGTTTTGAATAACGGAATCTTCAGCGTTGACGAACGCGAAGAGTACATCCGCTACTCCAATTGGATCCGAAGAAGTAGCGAAGAAATGCTGTCGGATCAGCAGTTTGAAGCTCCCGCTAAATTTGAGGAAATGAAGGCGCTGGATCAAACTCTCCTCACCATAACAGAAAATGGCTTTGCCAAGAAAACTTCCTCTTTTGAATATAGAACTTGCAGTCGCGGTACTCAGGGAGTAAAAAATATAGACATGAACTCTCGCAATGGCGCCGTTGTGGCCGTCTTTCCTGTCGATGAGAGCGATGACGTTATGCTGGTAACCAACAACGGAAAGCTAATTCGTTGTCCGGTAAACAGCGTAAGAATCACCGGCAGAGCAACCCAGGGCGTTATACTGTTCCGGGTAGAAAAAGGCGAAAAGGTTGTGTCGGCGGCGAGATTAGTAGACAGCGAATAGTTATGAGATAGATAATGGCCTCCATAGTTCTGAAGAATGTCAGTAAATCGTTCCAGGATAGCAATATCATAAAGAATGTTAATTTGGTCATGGAAGATGGCGAGTGCACGGTCTTGGTTGGTCCATCCGGCTGCGGCAAATCCACGGTGTTGAGGTTGATATGCGGACTGGAAGACGCTGACGTCGGCGAGATTTTCATCGGCGACAGGTACGTGAATGACATTCCGCCCGCCAGCCGAGGAATCGCGATGGTATTTCAATCCTACGCGCTTTATCCCCACATGACGGTTTTTGAAAATATGGCCTTCGCTCTCCGAGTTCGCAAGATGAAGAAAGAAGAAATCGAAGAGAGAGTTCTGGGCATAGCGAGCATATTGAGAATAGATCATCTCCTACACCGGAAGCCGAAGGAGCTTTCCGGAGGGCAGAAGCAGCGCGTGGCCATAGGGCGCGCCATAGTTCGGAATCCGTACGCGTTTCTATTTGACGAGCCGCTTTCAAATTTAGATACGGCGCTGAGATCCCAAATGAGATACGAGTTGGCCAAACTGAAGGCTCAGCTGAAAACCACCATGGTCTACGTCACCCACGATCAAGCGGAAGCCATGACGCTGGCGGATAAGATAGTGGTTATGCGGGATGGAGCAGTGGAGCAGGTTGGTACTCCCATTGAGCTCTACAACTCTCCCGTCAACATGTTTGTGGCAAAATTCATTGGCTCCAGCGAAATAAACATCTTTGAGGTCTCTTTTCTTGAAAAATCCGGTAAATTGTCAGTTTTTCGACTTCCCACCGGAGAAAAAGTGTCCATTATTCATAAGGGATACGCGAGCTTTGCCCAAGAGGCGAAATATTATCTGGGAATTCGCCCCGAAGACATAGAAATTCTGCCCAAGGATGGTCTATTTTTTGGAAACAAGCTAGATGGCAGCGTTTTTTTGTCGGAAAATCTTGGCGGAGAAGGAATTATTCACATATCTCTGAAGGATGGAAACCCCATTACCGTGAAATCCAAAAAACCCATCGGCGAATCTACTCTCCGTGAAGTGAAGCTGGGATTTCACATCGAAAGAAGCTATCTCTTCGGTGAAAACGGCAACACGCTGGTGGGCATAAATACCTCTGCGCCACCGTCGCATATCTAGCCCAAATTACGCACTATTTCTCTTCCACATACTGATCTTCATGGTTGGCGAATTCTTTTATATCCTTGGCGACGGCGTTTAGGGCGGACACTAGTTCGTCTCTGTTTGATGCCGTTTGTATGTAGGGAGAGGACGAGCCATAGGCGCACTTGCTGAGCGCCGTTTTGCTGTTGCCTAGATTCGTGTCCGTTGTTCTATACTTTATTAGGTAAACTCTGGCGTCGGCAACGGCCTTGAGTTTATCGCAGGCGTCGCCGGCGACTGATATCACTGCGGCGTCTGGATCGAGCGTAGACGAAGGAACTGCGGTGCTGGCAGAGGCTTGGTATCCGTTGTTGCAGAGCGCATAGTTCAGGGGCAATGTGAATCCACCCAAAATAAGCGCTACGTTACCACTGGTGAAATTGGCGTATTTTTGAGATTGATTTGTAAACACGCCCCAAGGGAAAAAACTGCGATGGAATCCGGAGAAAGAGTAGGAGTTATTGTAGGTTCCAAAATCCGTGCCAGTATTTAAACTCCAGTTAATGCTGGGAGAAAGATTATTGTAGTCCCAGATAATCGCAAAAAAATCGCCAACGATGTTTTGGTGGTAGAATCCGTTTATGGCGCTGCTGTTGTTTGTCCAATATTTCAGATGATCAATATTTGAATAAGAATAGCTCGAGGTTGACAGGCTGCCACCGTTGCCATCATTGCCGAAAGTAATACTTCCGTAGTATTGAGGTTTGCCGCTTACATTTTTGTTGAAATCCACGATATTCGTGTTTTTCAGATTGTCTGCTACTATATTTATATGCGAATGCCGGATTGTACTTGTGATATTTGACATTTTCGGATTCGATATCTGAACGTTTGTTAATGTCAGAGTGATTTTATAGGTTCCGTCTCCTTGCGCTTCGTACAGATGCGTTGACGGATCTATATTGATGGTCTGATTACTAAGATTGGTGACTGAAGTCGAAACGGTGGCGTTTGATGCATTTTTATATGTCATTGTTCCGGAAATCACGCCAGTTGGGCGAATGGAGATATTCAACTGCCCGTCGCCGCAGAAGCACAGCCACGTATCGGAGCCGCTGGTCACCGAAGCAATGCATTCATTCTTCACAGCATTGGCATAGGTTTTAGAAGAGTCGTAGCTTTTGGTTTCTCCATTAACAAAGAAAAAATTGTTGAGATCGTAGCGGTAGGGTGAGTATGTGCTAGCTGTAACATTCTGCGTTATGTCGGAAGGGCAAGAGCTGCCTGTTTTTGTTCCATTGGTGTCGAAATAATTGTAGCATGCTCTTGAGAACGTATAATTGCAATTGCAACCTTCAGTGGCAGTATGATTGAAAAATGAGGTTCCATTGCCTTCGTATGTCCAGCCTGACGCGCAAGACTGATCACAAAAGCATTTAAAGTAACTTATTGAGATGCCGTTTCTAAAGTCTGTAGTGACAGTATTCCCATATCCGGCATTACATGTGTTCTTAGCATCATATATGCCCACTCTAGAATCACTGGCTTCACAACTGTACGTATAAGACGCAGTCACCGCCTCCTGCGATTTGTAGTTAAAATGTCCGGTGGATATTTGGCTATAAACAGTACTTGGCGGATAGTAGACGTAGAGTATATAATATAATGGGTTCTGCGAGTATCTCGCTGATGGCAGAAAAAAATCGAATACATTATATTTGTTGCCACCGCTTATTGAGCCTATGTCTACAGCTTCCTGAGATTTAGATATTGAATACGGCGACAGCCGCGCAAGAGCCCTTGAAAATTCTGTTTTTAGACCCTCATTAGTTGGTGATGTAGCTAAGTGTATTGCCAGGGATTCTATAGACAAAAATAAGTTGACTATAGCCGCATTCTCAACACCCAAAAAACGATATTCAAATCGTTCCAGATCACTCCTTACTCCGGGTAAACTTTTTCTTACGCTGGCGCCAGTCCAATTGGCCGCCATGATGAATTTACCGTACTGCACGCCGTAGCAATTGGGCTGGAAGTCGTAGGCCAGTATTTTGAAATTATTGCTGCTGGAGAAAGACCAGCCACTGGTTGTATTATACGCGCCATCTTGCAACCCGATGCAGGGATCCATGAACTTTTCGTAGGATGAGTTGCGCATAGCTTCGGCTCTATCGCTGGAGGATA
>JAIRZM010000004.1 GCA_031267235.1 Holosporaceae bacterium | reverse complement strand
AATACAACCTTAGATTTAAATTCACTGCTGTAATGCTTGCTCATAATCACCCTCCTTTTTACACCTTGCATAATACGCCGCTCTCTTCCTCTGGTCTAATTTTCGGGGTACACCATATGGTGATAGCTTTATAACCGAAAGCGGAGTCATCGGAAATTCACCGGAATTAATCATACATTGTCCGGAACAAGGTCCCACCTACGTGAAGACAAACGGAACTTTGGACGAGTGGATCCAAAACGTCGGTAAATTGGCTCAGGGAAATTCTCGACTCGTGCTCGCCATCAGCGCCGCGTTTGCTACTCTTCTGCTGAAGCCATGTAAAAGGGAAAACTTCGGCATACATTTTGTCGGCGGAAGTTCCGAAGGAAAAACAACGGCTTTATACGTTGCCGCGTCGGTTTTTGGCAGTCGGCAATATCTAAAACCGTGGCGATCGACGGACAACGGACTCGAACTGGTGGCGGCTGCCCACAGCGATATGCTTCTTGTGCTGGACGAAATCGGCCAAATGGATTCGCGAAAACTGGGCGACACAGTTTACATGTTGGCCAACGGTTCGGGAAAAATTCGGTCGACGGCCTCCTGTGAAATGCGGAGGGTTGCAACCTGGCATATAGGTACGCTCTCTACCGGCGAAGTCGATTTGGAGACGCATATGGCCGAAGCCAACAAAAAAATGATGGCTGGACAAGCGATCCGATTGCTTTCGATTCCGGCGAAACCAGCGCTGGAAAATTCCGGACTTCTGGAAAAACTCCACGGTTTTAATAGTTACAACGAACTGGCACAATATCTAAAAGAAGCGACGGAAAAATATTTTGGCGCTCCGATGAAGGCCTTTGTGGAAGCACTAATAGTAGAAGGAAAACAAATAGATAACCTCTTTAGGGTAGCTCTTGAGGAGTCACAGGCGAAGCATCTGCCGGTCAATGCCATAGGGCAGGATTTTCGAGTTTTTGGAATTTTCTTCACCATTGGATTCGCCGGAGAATTTGCAACGAAGCGCGGCATCACCGGATGGCCAGCTGGCGAATCCCTGGAAACGGCTGTGGCAGAGTTCACTCGCTGGCTCCAAAGAAAAGGCGGCGCGGGGAACCAAGAAGAAAAAAAGCAACTGGAATTGTTGCGATGCTTTTTTCAAAAACATCAGCACAGTAAATTTTTGTCCATAAACGAATACGACGATGTAACCGACTCGAAAATCGTAAATGAATCAATCGGCTATAAAAAAGAAACATCGATGGGCACAATTTTCTACGCCTACCCGGAGCGATTTCGAGAGGCCATAAAAAGAGAAATTCCGGCTAATGTCGATGATCTATTAAAAATGGCGGCTGACCTTAACATATTGGAACGCAAGGATAAAAATCATCTAACAAAGATAGTACGATTCAAAACAAAAGTCACACGCATGTTGGTATTTAACAGCAGAGTTTTAGCCGACGACGATTTTCTAGAGGAGCCTCCAAAATGAATCCAATTTTAAATAAAAATAATTTTAAAGGCACACTTGAAAAACATAAAATATTATGTCATCCTAGCGGAAGGAGGAGAGTATATAAAAAGAATATTTTTTTCCTTTTGGTTATAACCATCAAAAAAGGTTTTGCTCTCTTTTTTAAAAAAAGTGGTTACAGTGGTTACATCCCTCGTTTTTTAGCGTTTTTGGGCGGTTACAGAGATGGTTACACATTTGTTACAGTGGTTACAAATCACTTCGACGCCTTTTCTCAAGCATTTTTAAGACGAAATTTTTCTGAAAATCCTCAGAGTTTTCGTGGGAGCTCACTGCCTCCATGATGCGCACAAAAGCTTCTAATTTTTTGAAAGATATAAATTTTAATTAACCAGGAGAAGAAAAAATGAAAACGACTAATTTAAAAGAATCGACCAGAGCAGAGCCCGAATCCAAACCTGTCCAATTGGCAAAGATAATGTATGCCGGAATAGTTCGCATGATAAAGTCGAAAGAGGCTCGTATTGGAGAGAAAAATACGAAATTAGAGCTTGACTCCGACCGCAAATGGAGAGTAAATGTGCCTAGCAGAAAGTTTGACTAATGGAGATAATATATGACTGATAAAAGTGAAGGCCTTAAAATCATGCGGCAGATTTTGAGTTTGCAGGACAGGAAGCTTTCGGAGCTAAAAGCTCTGTGGGAGAAGATGTTTGATCATCCACCAGCCATTTCCAGCCGGGAATACATGATTGCCAAGATCGCCTATCGCATTCAGGAACTTGCCTATGGCGGAATTGATGAAGCTACCAGAGATAAGATCCAAGCTGCTGCCCGGGAAATAAAAAGACCAAAAGCTGTTGGTAGCAAGAAGTTCAGGCCAATGATCGGAACCAAAATAATGAAGGAATACAAAGGCAACGTCATTGAGGTTCTAGTAGTTCCAGACGGTTTTTCCTACGCGGGCGAGATCTACAAATCGCTTTCTTCCATAGCCACCAGAATCACCGGCACAAAATGGAACGGACTCAAGTTTTTCGGTGTGGCAGGAGCATAAAAAATGAAGAAAACGCCTCTAAGATGCGCAATTTATACGAGGAAATCCAACGACGACGGCCTCGAGCAAGATTTTAACAGCCTTGATGCTCAAAGATTATCGGGCGAAAATTATATCGCAAGTCAGACTCACGAAAATTGGAAGCTTATTTCAAAGCACTACGATGATGGCGGATTTTCCGGCGGCAACATGGATAGACCGGCTCTGCAAGAGGTATTTGACGACGTTGAATCCGGCCTAATCGACATGGTTGTGGTCTATAAAATCGACAGATTGTCACGATCTTTATTCGATTTCTCAAAAATCGTGGAACTATTTGAAAAGCACAACGTCGGATTTGTCTCGGTAACTCAAGCGTTTAACACATCGACTTCGTCAGGTAAGTTAATGCTGAACATGCTTCTTTCTTTTGCTCAGTATGAAAGAGAATTGACAGGCGAACGTATTCGGGACAAATTTGCGTCATCCCTCAAGAAGGGCATGTGGATGGGAGGAATCGTGATGTTGGGCTACGAGGTCAAAGATCGCAAGCTCATCATCAACCAAGAAGAAGCGAAAATTGTGAGACTGATCTACGACGAATTTGTGAAAACCGAGTCCTATTGTGGCGTTGCAAAATTGCTGAACAGACTCGGATACAGAACGAGAATCCGTCCGCAGAAAAGCGGAAAAATCCTCGGCGGACAACTTTTCGAACCGAAGGCGGTGCAGAGAATCCTGCAAAATCCGTACTTTAAAGGATGCGTTACGCACAAAGGTGCTGTCTATGAGGGCGAACACGAAGCCATCATCGACGAAGAAACCTGGAATAAAGTGCAGGAGATTTTCGCGAAACATGCCGATGTTGCAAAAGAGAAAACGAAATGTCGACCGTCCAGCAGAGCGTTGCTGTCTGGCTTTGTCCGGTGCGCACCCTGCAATTGCCTCATGAAAGCCTCTTCTTCCAGAAAAAATTGCAACACGAAATATCACTACTACGTTTGTAGCAACCACGCAAAATACGGCAATTGCAAAGCGTTTCACAAGAGCGTTCCGGCAGAAGTTCTTGAGCGGAACGTCATCAACGAAATTCTCCGAATCCTGAAATCTCCGGAAATCATATTGAAAATCAATCAGATCGCAGAAAAACAATCGGAAATCGAGAAAAACAATTTGCTTGAAGTCCTGAAAAATCTGAACGAATCTTGGCAGTATTTGTATATTGAGGAAAAACGTAAAATCCTGCAAATGCTGCTGAAAAATGTGGAAGTAACGGATGATGGCATCAAAATTAACCTCAATCTCGAGGGCTTCGATGGCTTTTTGATGGAACTGGCGGCTTAAAATGAAATTGATAACGGCAGAATTTGCAACATGAATCAAGAAATCTTCATACCACTGAAAATAAATATCCGAAAAGGCCGCGCCGCAATCGTCATCAAACCCAAAGACTACTTCGCAAACACGCCACTCTCCAGACTCCTCGCCAAAGCTGAAATACTGGAAAATCAGCTAATAAAGAGCGCAGAAAACGGCGTTACTCTAAAAGAATTCTGCAAGGTTAATAAAATTTCACTGAGATACGTAAGGTCGATAATCTCCATGAATAATCTCAGCCCGAGAATAAAACAGAAGATTATGGACGGCGAGGTACCAAGGCATTTAAATGTCGAGAAAGTTAAAAACCACGGATTTCCGATGGCGTGGAGGGAGCAAGAAGCGTGGTTTTCCAGAGAAAATGTTGCAGATATAATCAAGTGATGTTTATATTTGACGGCCATGCTCAATAATAACATATATGTTATAGATATGTTGATGTGGTATAATATATTTATTATAATAGTGCCGTACATGAGGTAATGAAATGAAAACCAGTAAATTAGCAAGAATGCAATTGGACAGGCAATTGAATGATCTGAAATTTGTATTGAACTTTACCCGTCCGCTATACGGCTGGCTAAAAACCATAAGAAATGCGCTGGGAATGACTTCACGCCAGTTTGCGCAAAGAATGGGAGTAGCTCAAGCCAGAGCGTCTGCCATAGA
>JAIRZM010000008.1 GCA_031267235.1 Holosporaceae bacterium | reverse complement strand
CGAGAGAGATAGCGCAGTTCTCATGTTATACGGCAGGACGGTGCGAAGCAAAAAATTCCGTAAAGCTCGGTTGCTCTGCGGCCAAGATAGGAATTTTTAGTTCTGCCGCTTTTACCCCTATCGTTCACAACTCCCGCTTGAAAAATCCTCAAATCTTAAGTCGCTCGCCGTTGCACTTCATTCTTTAATGGGCGTTTTTACCGGATGCAATGGGGAGCCCGTATGCCGCGAAGACAATTCGGCCAAAAATCTTGATGGAAGATTTGTCTGCCACTGATTGTATATTCTGCGATTTACGGCGTAGGTTATGAGGGCGTATTTTTTCGCCCTGGTGACGCCAACGTAGGCCAAACGTCTTTCCTCTTCGATGTTCCCCTCCGAAAGAGATAAGTTATGGGGGAAAACGCCCTCTTCCCAACCCACCAGGAAAACGGCTTCGAATTCCGCGCCTTTGGCACTGTGGAGCGTCATGATGGTCACGAGATCTTGCGGAGAGCTCCCATTGGCGTCCACCACCAGACTTGCATGCTCAATGAACTCTCCAAGAGAATCAAAATCCTCCAGCGCCCTGAGTAGCTCCCGGATATTTTCAACGCGAGTCTGGGCTTCAATTGTCTGCTCCGAAGTCAATTGCTTCAGGTAGCCGGTCTTGTCCAGTATAATTTTCGCCAGATCCGCAGGTCCGACGTCGCTCTGGCGCAGGGATTCCAGCAGGTGGACAAAGTCCTGGAGAGAAGATCTTAGAACCGGACGCAGAAGGCCGTTTGCCGCTATTTCTTTCGCTGCCTGAAATAGAGAGACATTGTTCCGGCGCGCATGGGCGTGGAATCCAGCTACGGCGGAGGCTCCAATGCCTCTGCGGGGAACGTTTATGATGCGCTCGAAGGCCAGACTGTCGTTGGGCTGATAAATCAGTCGCAGATAGGCAATTATGTCCTTTATTTCCTGGCGATCATAGAATTTTAGGCCGCCAATTATGCGGTAGGGAATCCCGTCGGCCAGAAATCTCTCCTCAAATTCTCGGGTTTGGAATCCCGCGCGTACCAGGACGGCCATTTCTCCATAGGGAACCCCATTGCGGCAAAGATCGTCTATTCTTGCGACGACTATTTTTGCTTCCTCAAATCCGTTGTAGGCTTTTCGGATGAGGACCTTGTCTCCCTTTTCGCCGTCGGTCCAGATGGTTTTTCCGAGGCGATTTTCATTGTTGGCGATGAGGGAAGAAGCCGCTTCGAGAATGTTTCCCACGGAGCGGTAATTTTTTTCCAGTCGGATGACGCGGGTGTTCTGGAAATCTTTCTCGAAGCGCAGGATATTTCCCACTTCCGCTCCCCGCCAGCTATAGATGGCCTGATCATCGTCGCCAACGCAGCATAAGCCAACTCCCAGCGGAGATAGCATTCGGAGCCAGATGTACTGGGACATATTTGTGTCCTGGTATTCGTCCACGAGGATAAACCTAAATTTTTGGCGGTATTTCTGCAGTACTTCCGGATGTTTTCTGAATATCTGCGCCACATAGAGCAATAGATCGCCAAAATCCACGGAATCGTAGCTGGCTATGCGCTCCTGATAGATTTTGTAGATCCGACCCTCCAAAGAAGACGCATCGACGCGGGCGTCGTCGCTAGTAATTCCCTTGTCTTTCCAGCGGGAGATTTTGGATACGACGCCGTTGGCAATCTTCTTGTCGAGGTTGATTTCTTTTAATATTTGCCCAACTACCTTCGACTGATCATCAACATCGATAATCGTAAAATTTCCGCTTATGCCGACGAGATCCGAGTGAGACCTCAATATTCTGGCGCAGATGGAGTGGAAAGTCCCCAGCCAAACGTCGCCCACTCCAGAAGCGAGGCGCAGAAGACGCTCTTTCATCTCCCGAGCAGCGCGGTTACTGAAGGTTACGGCTAAAATTTGCGAGGGAAAAGCGTAGCCATTTTCGATTATGTAGGCGATTTTGGTGGTGAGAACCTTTGTCTTGCCGGTGCCGGCTCCGGATAGAACCAGCAGCGCGTTGTCCAGAGTTACAACAGCCTCATGCTGCTGCGGATTCAAAGAGGCCAGAAGCCTGTCGTTAACATCCAATGGTTGGGCAGAATTTTGCATAGGATTGCTTTAAATACATTGTCATCCAGATTTTGCGGAACCATCGAGGGAAACTATTCAATTGCGGTTTCCGTTATTTCCGAAACTATGTCTCCCTTATTCCTTATGGCCTGTTCTATTTTTTCCATAATTTGAGGATTGCTCTTCAGAAATTGACGCGCAGCCTCCTTTCCTTGGCCGATTTTTTGCCCATCGAAGGCATACCAGGCGCCGGACTTTTCCACAACTCCTATCTTGGACCCCATATCCAGTAACTCGCCGCTTCGGGAGATGCCTTCGCCGTATATTATGTCAAAATCTACTACCTTGAAGGGAGGAGCAACCTTATTTTTCACCACCTTGACTTTTACCTGATTGCCAATCACCTGCTCTTTCTCTTTCAGCGTGCCGGTCCGACGAATGTCCAGCCTCACGGAAGCATAAAATTTCAAGGCATTCCCGCCGGTTGTAGTCTCCGGATTGCCGAAAAACACTCCTATTTTCATGCGAATTTGGTTAATGAAAATCATGATGCAGTTGGATTTGGAAACCGTCGCCGTCAACTTGCGCAGAGCTTGACTCATGAGGCGAGCCTGCAGTCCCATGTGAGAATCCCCCATTTCCCCTTCAATCTCAGCCTTGGGAACGAGAGCGGCAACGCTGTCTACCACGAGAATGTCGATGGCTCCGGAACGCACTAGAGTATCGGCAATTTCCAAAGCCTGTTCGCCGGTGTCCGGCTGGGATAGTATTAGCGCGTCAACATTCACTCCCAATTTTCTAGCGTAGATGGGATCCAGGGCGTGCTCGGCGTCTATGTAGGCGCAGGAGCCGCCTTTTTTTTGAGATTCGGCCACTGCGTGTAGAGCCAACGTCGTCTTTCCGGAGCTCTCGGGACCAAAAATTTCAACTATGCGTCCCTTGGGAAAGCCTCCAACGCCGAGAGCCATGTCCAACCCAATGGATCCGCTGGAAATCGTTTCAATATCAACCAAACTTCCGCGCTGGCCCAATTTCATGACAGAACCCTTGCCGAAAGCTTTTTCTATTTGTAACAGAGCCGCTTCGAGCGCTTTTTCTTTTTCCATAGGAATATCCCTCTACGATGTGCAGTGCCATGATATATTTTTCGATGACGATTCGTCAAGAAGAATTCTGCAGCCAAATATCGGGCCCCCGATGGAGTCGAAAGCAAAAAAAACATTTCCCCCCAAAGGCAACTGACACTTTGGAAGAAGAGGGCAATTTTTCGATTTGGCTAAGGGATGGTTTTTGGAATCAAAAATACAACTATAACGAAGGAAAGTTTTTACGATTTCTGGATGCAATCTTTTGAAAAAAACACAACAATCTATATTTTTTAATTTTGTATCCGCAGGCGGACTCGCAAAAAAAACCAAAAAACGCTCAACCCAAGATGGCGCACGCAATTTCTACTATGGTTAATTAAATTTTTACATATATGGTATATATTATATTTTTGTGTATAATGGCCTTAGTATAGTTTTAGGAGATTAATATGAAAGAGTATTATTTGGAAACAATATCGTTGATAGAGAGATTACATCGACTGTTTCTCGAAGTCATGAAGTGCGAATTGGATAATTTGAAGGTTGACGACATCAACAATGTTCAGGCGCTCGTGCTCTATAACTTGGGAGGCGAGCAAATCTCCATAGGAGAATTGACAACTAGAGGCTGCTATCTGGGGTCCAATGTTTCCTATAATCTGAAAAAGATGGTGCAGCACGGATATATAGAGCAGGTTACCTCCAAGCACGATAAAAGATCCTACATGATCAAGCTTTCCTCGAGGGGAATGTCGCTGTGCAAAAAAATAGACGCAGCCCTCGATAAGCAAATCTCAGCTTTGGGCAACGGTGAGCTCGGCAAGATGAAGGATCTGGCCCAGATGTTGAAAAGGTTAGAGCTGTTTTGGAGCGACGCGTCTATTCAGAGAGCGCGCTTTTCAAGCTCTAGAAAAATCAGATAAGCTCACGCAATTATGCGAATTTTTCGCATTTTGCCTTCCAGCGAGAATGTAATTTTGATTGTGCTGGCTGGAAGTAGTTCTTCGATGATGCGCGGCCATTCGATGATGGTGATGTGATTTTTTAGAGCGTCTTCCAGACCGAGCTCATAGAATTCTTCTTGGGATTTTAAACGATAGCAGTCTATGTGCCAGATTTCTGCTATTTCCGCTTCGTATATCTGCACCACTGGAAACGTCGGACTAAGAACGTCTCCTACGGCTGGATTTAAGGATCTTATGAGATAGCGGGAGAATGTAGTCTTCCCGCATCCGAGATCTCCGGACAATGCAAAACATTGGCCAGCCTTCGCAAATTGCGAGAAATATTCCGCAGCATTTTTCGTATTTTTCAAAGAGTTGCAAACAAACGTCATCATGGCAGAGAATTCAACAACTGTTCCAGTTTTTTACCGTCAAGAAATAGTAGTGGAAGATTTTCCTTTATGCCAACGATGATTTTATGTAAAAGAACCTCTTCTGATAGCGGAAAATCACTTAAAACATAGGATGACACCATGGATTTTTCCGGAGGCCTGCCGACGCCGATCCTTAGGCGCCAATAATTTTTTCCCACTAAATCATCAATGCTTCTCAGACCATTGTGACCGCCGCTCCCGCCGCCTCTTTTGATTTTGACGCGTCCAGAGTCTAAATCTATATCATCATGGATAATATAAACATTTTCGCTGGATATTTTATAAAAATCCATCAGGAATCGAACTGCATTTCCGGACAAATTCATAAAAGTACTTGGTTTCGTCAGTATAATTTTTCTATCATCTAGCGGAAAGATCGCCATTTCGGCCAACGAAGCAATTCTTTTGAAGGAAATGCCATCCGCGATCGTATCCACAACTTTAAAACCAACGTTGTGTCTATTATTTTCATAAATGGCGCCAGGATTACCAAGACCGACCAGTAGAACAACGTTCATCCTATGAGGTTGCAGCACTTTCCGGAGAGGTAGACGTAGCTGCGTCCGACACGGCCTTCTCTCCTTCGATTTCCTCTTTTTTCAGAATAGTCGGAGCAACAACGGTGGCAATCGTGAAATTTTTGCTGCCGGAAGGCAGAGCGACGCCGTCTTGGAGTTTTATGTCGTGGGCGTGAACCGTATGATGAAATTCGAAGCCAGTTAAATCGATCTCTATTTTTTCTGGAATATTTTCCGGATCGCAAACCACGTCCATTTCATGCACCAGCACATTGAGAACTCCTCCAAATTTTAGCCCTGGAGAGGCAGCCTCGTTAACAAAAGCGAATGGAACTCGCAGCGTAATTTTACTGCCCTTTCCGACGCGCATGAAATCTACGTGCATCGGACGATCAGTTACCGGATGAAACTGGATATCCTTAGCCACAAAAAGCTGGTCCTGCTGCCCAATATCCTTTATTTCAAAAACAGTGGAGAAAAAATTAGACCTATGCGCATATTTGTTTAAGAGATCACTCGAAATACATATGGACGTTGGCTCCTTGCCATTGCCATAAACCACGCAGGGAACAAAACCATTTCGTCGTTCTGCCCTTGCGGCGCCGGTTCCCAAAACTTCACGAGTTTTTGCCTCTAAAGCGACGTTGGCCATGATAAAACCTTTCTCCTAAAATAGAGTCACATTATATATCTAATTGTTTCAGCCAGCAATGAGGCAACGGATAATTTCCTAAATTTAGAAGAATTAACATTGGTAGCGCAAATGCTGTCCGTTAGTACTATCTCCTCAATGCGGGATTTTTCCAACCGTTCCCGAGATCCATTTGAAAGAACTCCGTGGACCACATAGGCTACCACTCCATTGCTACCGGCTTCCAGCAGAGCGCCGGCTGCATGGCATAGAGTCGCTCCGCTGTCGACAATATCATCGATGAGGACGCAAATTTTATTGGACACGTTGCCAACGACGTCAGTCTTTTTCAATTCCCCAAAAACGTCGCGCGCTTTGTTGCAGATGGCAAAATCGCATTTTAAAGATCGTGAGACGGCATTGGCCCGATACGCGCCTCCAATATCCGGAGAAACGACAACAATTTGTTGCATAGAATATTTGCTCATGATATCAGCTTCGAAAATTCCATTGGCACTAAGATGTGTATAGGGGAAACACATCATTGGCTCAGCATGATTATCCAAAATAATGCAGTGAGCCACACTGGCGGTTTCCAACAATCTAGGGAACAACCGAGCGCCAAAAGATTCATTTTGATTTTGCACATCCTGGCGAGAATATCCCATGTAGGGCATGCAAATAGTAATATTTTTCGCATCCCGAAGAGCGTCCAGTAAAAGTAGCAGCTCCAGCCAATCCTCATTGGTAACAGTGGATGATAGCACCATAACATTTCCAAAGGATTTCGAAAGAGAGACGCTAATTTCCCCGTTGCTAAAACGTCGCACATTTGCCGGAAAGACGGATAGCGCCAAATCTTTTGCCAGCAATTTCGCCAATTCACCGGAATTTCTTGTGTAAACAATTTCCATCACTGCTGCTGCCTCAAACAAATCGCCGAAATATTGCGTCCACAAATTCCTCCTGTGTTTTGACCAGCATAGCGATAGCTAAAGTAGTTCTTTGGATCTGCGTAGGTGTCAATGTCTAGAATCTCGATATTGTCGTCAATCAATCCGGCTCTCAGCAGTTTGTGTTTGCAGTAGCCTGGCAAGTCAAAGTGCTTCTTGGAGTTTATTTTCAAGAAATACTCGCCAGCTTTTATAAAATTCTGCTGAAAATCTTCGCTAACCTCATAACTAATTTTTTGAATGCAGGGACCAATGGCCGCTTTAATCTTCGGCGGTTCTCCGCATAATCCAGACATTTTGTTGACGGTGGATTCTACAACCCCGCTAACAAGCCCCTTCCAGCCGGCATGGATTGCTCCGGCAATCTTGTTCTCTTCGTCCAGAAGCAAAACAGGAGCGCAATCAGCAGTCAGAACACAGATAGCAATATCAGTCGCCTTCGTAATCATCGCGTCAGCTTCCACATCAGATTCCGTACCAGAATCAACGATGATGCAAATATTATTATGCATTTGCTTTAAAGTAACCAAACGGCGAGCATTCAGCTCACGCTTCACTATATCGAGATTTTGTTGAACGCAGAGCGCATCATCACCCACAAACCTACTGCCATTTAAACTCGCAAAAAGGCCAGAACTTTTTCCAAATTCTCTACCAAAAAATCCGTGCGCTACGCCGTCAACGACGAGTCCCTGGGATGTTACCATCATGGCGATTCATTTAGCTCCTGTGCGGAAGACGGAACTAATCCGAGAGCCAACATATATGTATCCAGCAGCAGATCCGCTGTCTCTCGATCCTCGGTCTTCATTTTTTTAAGTTTGACAATTTTCCTTATGGTCTTCATATCGAAGCCATCCGACTTAGCTTGCTTATAAACGTCTGAAATGTGCTCCTGGATCTCAGTTTTCTCCACCTCTAGGTTCTCGATCTTTTCAATATATTGCTTCAATTTGTTGATATCAGACGAATGCATTATCTTCACACTAGGCTAAAAACACGTTGGAGTAAGATAAACGTAAAGGAAAAAAAAAGACGCATACCCTACTCCAGCGATTCACATTGTATAAAATAGATTGATAAAAATCAAGGCATAAGTTAGTATCGCCACGGATATGCGGCAGCTGTGGCATGGAGATCAGATGTTTCAGGCAACTTTAGGCGCGCCATTTTTTGTAGAAGGATGCGGCGTTCACAGCGGAAATCCCTGCAGCGTTTCGGCATTCCCTGCATCTGAAGATCACGGGTTGATCTTTGTGCGGCAGGATCTCGGAGAAAACAATATCATAGAAGCAAGCTACAAAAACATATACGAAATCGCAATGTGCACCAAGCTGTCCAATGCTCACGGTTTAGCTGTCAGCACAGTAGAACATCTTCTGGCAGCATTTGCCGGATTTGGCATAGCCAATGCTATTCTGAAAGTCAGTGGAGAAGAGATACCAATATTGGATGGAAGCGCAGCACCATTCGCGCATAGCATCCTGTCCACTGGAATAAAAAAGCAGCCTTCCAAGCGAAAAGTTTTAAAAGTCCTGAAGTATCTACAAGTGGAAGATGATTTTCGGTGGGTCTCACTCTCTCCAGACGATAATTTTTCTGTGCACATTTCCTGCGATTTTAAAAAAAATGGACTGGAAACAAGGCCAGCTTCCTTTGATTTCTCAAAGGATGATTTCGCCAAAGAAATCGCTCCAGCCAGAACGTTTGGATTTTTGGCCGATGTAGAATTTCTGAGAAAAAATAATCTAGCCCGTGGAGCTACACTGGAAAACACAGTCGTTTTCGACGAAAAAGGCCTTCCTTTAAACGCAGACAAACTAAGGTTTCCTGATGAACCAATGCGCCACAAGATTCTGGACATAATCGGCGATTTGTCGCTGTCAGGATATCAGATTTTAGGAAAATTCGAAGGATTTTGCCCAAGTCATAAAATGAATCATCAAATTTTGGAAACTCTCTTTGAAAATCCAAATAATTTTGCAATTGTGCCTTAATGTATGTACTGGGCATAGAATCCAGCTGTGATGAAACCGCGGCAGCAATCGTAACAGAGCGAAAAGAAATTCTTTCCAATGTTATTTATTCCCAGATTGATGAGCACAAAATATTTGGGGGCATCGTTCCAGAAATCGCGGCTCGAGCTCATCTGGAGAAAATTGATTTGGTAGTGGCAAAGGCGCTGGCGGACGCGCATCTGGACATTTCAGAAATTACAGCTGTGGCTGGAGCTTGCGGACCTGGATTGATAGGCGGCTTGATTGTGGGATCCACCTTCGCCAAAACCATTGCGATGGCCATGGGTATTCCGTTTGTTGCCACTAATCATATCGAAGCGCACGCTCTTTCCGTAAGATTAACGGAGAATGTATCATTTCCCTATTTGTTGCTGTTGGTCTCCGGAGGGCATTGCCAACTGTGCGTGGTTCACGGAATAGATCTCTTCGAAGTTCTTGGAAAAACAATTGATGATTCTGTTGGAGAAGCCTTCGACAAGGTTGCAAAACTTCTGGGATTTGGATATCCGGGTGGAGCTGCACTGGAAAAAGAGGCCGTCCATGGGAACGATGGAGCATTTTTTCTACCATCTCCTCTGTGTCGTGAAAAATCCTGTGATTTTTCGTTCTCGGGATTGAAAACCGCAGTTTTAATAGCTTCCCAAAGGTGCAACAGCCCACAGGATAAAGCAAATCTCTGCGCAAGCTTTCAGAAAACCGCAGTCAACATACTTGGACGCAAAACAAAGAGAGCCCTTAACATTTGCCGAGCAAAAAACATAAAAATAACAGCTGTTATCGCTGCCGGAGGAGTCGCTGCTAATGGAGCTGTCCGCAAAGAACTGCACAGCGTCTCTGCTTCCGACGGATTATCCTTTTTAGCTCCTCCGCCACAGTTGTGCACAGACAATGGAGCCATGATTGCCTGGTTAGGCGTGGAGAAACTGCTGCTAAATCAAACGCATGATCTGAATTTCGCTCCTCGGCCGCGATGGCCTCTGGGAGAATGAGCCCTCCCCTACCCTATCGAAGTTTTAGGACGTGCGTACTGGCCACATAACCACATCCTTCTCTTAACATATGTATTCAGTGGATAATTCACCATTCTAATAATCTATTTTCAAAAGGACAAAAAAATGATATCATGGACTCCCTGGTTATTGGAGGAGTGAGCATGGGTGAATTGAATTTTAAAAAAGGAGAACTTGTGGTGTACCCTGCGCACGGAGTCGGAGTGGTAAATGGCGTGGAAACTCAGAGTATTGGGGGAGTTCAGATAAAGCTTGTGGTTATTTCCTTCGATAAGGATAAAATGACTCTGCGATTGCCACTGAATAAATCAATTAATTCAAAAGTACGTAAATTAAGCTCCAAAGAAGAGATGCAGGAAGCCATCAAGCGTCTGCGTACGCCAACGCGCGTAAAGAAAATGATGTGGAGCCGCAGAGCTCAGGAATACGAAATGAAAATCAATACAGGAGATCCGCTTTCCATAGCGCAGGTTGTGCGAGATCTTCATAGGAGCGCCAATCAGCCGGAGCATTCCTATAGTGAGCATCAAATATATCAAGAAGCAATGGGTCGCCTCATGAAAGAGTATGCTGCTGTGGCTAAAATAGATGAACAGCGCGCTAAACAGGAGCTGGAAGCGGCTTTGGATGCGGCATAGTGGACGCCTTATATTATTTCCCATCATCAATCATCTATTGCCCGTCTGGTAGAGGCTGATACAGAACGCATTCCAGAGGCCGTTTGGATAATTCAAAATTGGAAATGGTATTAGAGGTATTTCCTCCTCGTCAAAGAATAAAATGACTCTGTTTTTCAGCATGTCTGCCGACTTGGTCATGACCGGCGTCTTCACTGCTTGGGAATTTTTTCAATTTCATAAACTTTCCACCATTCAAAATTACTGTTTCTACAGTGTAAAATAATCTTATAATTTTTCAATAGATCAGAGCTAAAAGTACTTAACTGAGCTTTTTCATAAGCAATTATGAAAGCACGTTTATACTCCAATAATTTTTTTGGCAACGGTTTTTTGGGATCGATGAAAAAATAATTTTGCTCATTAGGAAAAAGTATAGCTATGCTAACCCAATAATAACAGCATTCATCGTTACAAATAAAAACCGGCAACTCTGGTTTTTTGCTAATTGGAAAGCGGTCTTTATCTCTATACAAGAATCTGATTCTCTGTTTTAGTAGCTTTTTTACGAAAGATTTTGTGAAATGTTCGTCTAGCGTCGGCGGAATAAATGCCATAATCAGATAAACTATTCCCGTAAAATATATTACTGCAGACTTATAGCGGACATTCTTTATTCTTTCGATAACCAACGGAAATACTAAAGCAAATACAGGAAAGACCGCCATTATATAGCGATAATCTTTGTAGGGAGCCACAGAAAAAATCGCGATCGACCAAATTATCGCGCACGCCAATACTATGAGAATAATTTTGTCGTTTGTCGACAGTTTATTGAATGAAATTTTAAACGATGAAATTAAAGCAATCAGAAAAAACGGCGCCAGAAAACTAGAAAAAAGTTGCTCTAGGGCTTTGCCGCAAGTTTTCAGTAAGTTTCCTCCTGAGCTATCGACTTCGAACAGTCTTGCATATATTTCATCAGCTCTGCCACAGGAAAATCCGTCGAAATATTTCGGATAAATCAGCAATATCATAAACAATGACAAAGTAAGCGCCACCATCAATGGTATCATCGGTTGTTTTTTCAGGATGCAGCGTAGAAGTAATACTCCACCAAGTAATGCAACGTACCCTATGGCAAAATATCCAGATAACAGGACAAGTGCGAGCAAAAGCGCGAGTACCAATATTTCTCTAGGCTTGTCTTTTACGTTTCCGCTTTCAATCGCGCGATAAATTTTTACAAATACGTATGTTAAGGCTATAAATAGTGTTTCTTGCAGTTTATACGGCCTGATAAACAGAAGATTAGATAAAGAGGACGCACAAATGAGCGCCGCCAAAAGCGTTGCCATAACCGTTCGATCATCGCTGCATAAACTCTTTAGTAATCTGTATAAAAAGAAAAACGACAATATCGCAAAAATAATATTTAGTCCGCAGCCACGATTAATTAAATCTCTTTCCTCAGATCCATCAGCGCCGACCAAACATAGTCGCAAAATTGAATAATATAGGTTTGTGTGCGGTTGATCTTTATTAGCATTACGCAATTGGCAAATGTCAGAATAGGCGGAATTTTCAGGATTCCATAGACGTTTTTTCAGTTCCTTTCCATCATAAGAATTACAGTAGTCATTTGATTGCGAAGTTAAGTCGAATTTGCATTCGGAAAACATTAATGACAGAGTATGGTGTTCCCCGATTTTAGGACCACTTTAGGTGGATTTAGAGGCTCGTTGAAACCCAATTTGGCATAAACAAAGCTCCTAGATTTACAATTGTCAGTATATACTTCATAGGGGGTGTTGTAACCCAAATTTTGGTGCGCCCATTCAAGAGTGAAGTGCATCAAGAATCGAAATAGAGCAGCAGAGTGGTTCAACTATAGGATGTGATAAAACTGTAGGGAAAGTCACGCAAAGAAGTTAATCTCTAATTTGATTT
>JAIRZM010000018.1 GCA_031267235.1 Holosporaceae bacterium | reverse complement strand
ACAGCCTGATGGGAACTTTTTTTCAAAACTCTTTGGGTATCAAGAAAAATCGCAACCAACCTACGATAATGGAGAACCTAAAACCGCCGAAGAACTGACAAATGGGAAAAATCCAGGTTTCACCAATCCAGAAGCGTGGGTTTTTCTTAATGGATCTTATCCTTGTCCAAAGGCTCTTGCCGAGAATCCGGTGGCAGACATTAAGTCAGTCGCCGTGAACTCGGTCAAACGTTAGGGCTTTCTATACATTTGTAAGTTGAATACCGTAGTAGGATGAAGTTATTCATAATGCGTCATGGGGATGCGGTCAAGCCAGTTATTACCTATGCGGAGAGGACACTCACCGAAAAAGGGAAGTTCGAGGCATCAGCGGCCAGAGTTTTTCTGAGGATGGCTGGCGAAATTCCGGATGTCGTAATGCATAGCGCGCAATCGCGCAGCAAAATGACCGCGCAATGCGTAGCGATCTCAATTGGAACCTCAAACCCAGAGGGGATTCTTGTGAATAGAGATGATATGGAGGAGGATTCGCCGCCGGAGGAATTCCTGGCGAGCGCAGTCTCCGATTTCGGCAGAACGAACAAAACGAAAACGATATTGGCTGTAGGTCACATGCCGTTCGTCCAGCGCCTCGCGTCGCTGCTCCTTGCGAGCAGACCGACTCTGATGGATGATTTCAGCAAGGGCGACCTGCTCGCGTTCAGCTCCATAGGCGGTGGAAGGGCATGGACACTGCGTTTTTACATGACGTCAAAGCAGATTAAGGATTTTTACAGATTGTATTTGGACATGGTGGCTTCAACTGGGGCGTAGAATCTCAGTTACGAGGGAACTCAAGACGATCATATTTCCAAACCGAAAGGACGACTCCTATCAGCGCCATGTTTGTGACAATAGCAGTGGAACTATAGGACAGTAGTGGTATGCTCCAACCCACAGGGGGCCACAAATTGAAATTTTTAAGGTATGATGATGTCAGGGGAGGAGGCGGAAAAATTGGATGCTGGCGTAATTAATGAATTGCTGGAACAATCTCATAAAATCTTGGAAGTTGTCGTAAAACGAGAAGATGAATATGCGAATAGTGGCAAATATGATGGCGATTTTTATATAAAAAATATCATTCGACCGTTCAATAAAATAAAAAGGCTTTATAAATCAATATTACAAGCGACACCTCAAAATATCGCCGTCTGGTACGATTTAATGAGAGTGTCCACATTCCCCGTACTGGCGAGGGAAAATGGATATGTTGACGCAGCTGAAGCGTGGTCAGAAATTGACGGTTATAGAAAAGACGCCTTAAGGCTTTTGGTAAATGAGGAAGATAAAGGCAAACTTGAGGATTTTTCGTCGAAGTTTTGCAAGTCGCTTATAAATTGTTACGCCAGTCAAAAAGGGCGTATAAAATGGACAGATCCTGAAGATTTTAACGAACTATGCAGCGGAAAATGGTCTGCACCCGGAACCGCCTGGCAAATAGAGATGGCAATCAATGAAGGCGCTGACCCGAACGCGCGATACATTACAAGTGAAGGAGTTAACTTTGCTATAGACAGTAGCTTTATATGTGCCGCCAGAAACAATAGCCACCCAGAAGCGATTTCGCTATTGCTAAGATATGGGGCGGATATACACGAAGATAACGATGCAGCCATTATCGCTGCGGCATATTGTAACCGGAACCCAGAAATAGTTTCCGTATTGATTAAAAACGGCGCGAACATAGACACAAGATGGGGCAGTCCTTTGGCAAATGCTGTCTATGGCAACAGATCCGATATAGTTCGTTTGCTACTGGAAAACGGCGCTAACATAAACGCGAAATCTTTTGACAATGATCATACTATTTTGCAGTCGGTAATAGAGAAAAAAGTCGATCCCGAAGTGATTTCTGAATTACTCAAACATGGAGCGTCTACGGACGGAGTCTCCCCTGAAATTCTGAAGGACGCACTCTCTGCCCAAATTTGCCGTAATTTTGACCCGGCGCCCCATTATTGGAAACGTACCGCTTTTACTGACGAGATCGATTGCGGAACAACTCCTGAAACGATTTATGAAATCCTTCGGAAGGGCGTAAACGCCAAAACAAAAAATCTCTGGCTAATGCAAGCCGCGAAAATTTGTAATGAACAATATGAGCATGCTACTATAGCACAAGCTGTTAATATTGAAAGGATCATTTCTCTTTTACTCCAAAACGGAGCCGATGCAACAATTGAAGACGAAAATGGACTAATGCCGATCGACCAATTTAACTATAACATGATGGTTCATTACGTGGGGGGCAAAAAATACACCAAAACCTATTGTCAACTTTATGAAGCGAGCTATAAACACATAGATATGAGTTTCCTTAGCTTTAAACAGTGAAGCGACTCACCCAAAAACAAAATCTGAGTATCAGGTTGTCTCAGCTATTGCCCTGGGCAATGTCTGATATCCGGTCGGACTCTTGTTATCTGCTATTGTTTGGTAACCCGGCATCATTATTCTGAGACAACCTGATACTCAGATTTCGATTCGATGCGTGAGAGATTCACGAAAGCACAAGTCACGCTCTATGGTAAAGAAGAGGCGATAGAGTATTTGTGCCTGGATTTGCTTTGTGGCAAAGGAATTTACCAACTATTGCGTTTTGTGTTGGTGAAAAGTAGGGGCAGGAAACTGATTTTGGTGTGCACGAATCTGGATTTTACTGCCGAGCAGATCATTCGTCTGTACGGGTATTGATTCAAGATAGAAGTGACGTTTCGGACGCTGAAGCAGTTGTTGAATGCTTTCAGTCATCATTTTTGGAGCAAGTACATGCCCAAACTGGATAGATTTGCGAAAAGAGGAAAGCCTGACCCGCTGGAAAAAATAACTGGGAAAAAAGAAAGGAAACAGATCCTGGAAGCATTCCGCGCAACGGAGAGATATGTGA
>JAIRZM010000012.1 GCA_031267235.1 Holosporaceae bacterium | reverse complement strand
CAAAAACGCCCTCAACGCCATCGCCACCGACGTCAAATCCTGGGCCGGATATAAGAAAGCAAAAAATGCCGAAACTTACGAATTAGAATAGAAAAACGAAACCTCAAAGAAAAAAACAATTTCAAAACGGGTCTGATAAAGAGCTGCGCATGGGGGGCGAAGGTACTGTTCATAATTTGTTTATAAGTGCGAACATATGGACAGACGTCCACCATTGCGCAATTCCATAGCCAATTTATTAACAATTCATTAACAAAATTATGCATCGGTGCAAAATATTTTATAATAATTATATAACGTATTATTAAAATATTCTTTAGTCAAAAAACGAATAACCATCAATTGCAAGTGCGCTCGTAGCCAAAGGGAATAATTATTCCTTCGTGGCATTTGGCCTACACTAGGTTCTGTTACGCAAACCTTTTTTCGGAAACTTTCGCAATAATCCCTCTTGGGAAAGTTTATGGCAAAATATTATTTTTACTCTTGAAGGAAGTCTGTTATCGGCCTAGGATATGCACAGATTTACGGCGCCAATATCTACATCATAAATATTGAAATATTATAGTTATTAATGTAGATAATATAAAGTCGGGGTGTGGCGCAGTCTGGTAGCGCGCTTGCTTTGGGAGCAAGATGCCGGGGGTTCAAATCCTCTCGCCCCGACCACATGAGTATCATGATTAACCGCGTTGAATTTCACTATTCTTTGAGGCTCAAGTTCTAAGAGCCTCAAAAAGCGAAATGTCATAACTAACAGCGCTATCATACCATTTCCATTTCCCATCATAGATTATCCATTGTCCACTCTAGCGGTGGCTGATACAGACAGCATTCCAAAAGCAGTTTAGATAATTTAAAATGGGAAAATAGTATCAGAAGGTCGCGTGGCGAATTAGAAATACTTTAACTGTGTTCGCTTATAAGTTTGTGCTTTTTGGAGCTCCTCGAGCTTGAGGAGCAGAAAATCGCAAAACACAATTAACGAACATGATTTTGGGCGGTGGAATCTAACACTTATAGTGACTCCCAATGTCTTTATCAAACTTTTTTATAAATTCTTCTATTTTCGGCGCAATCTGCGATCTCCACTTGCTTCCGGAAAAAACGCCATAATGGCCAACACCCGCCTGCAAATGATGTCCATGCAATTTCCTCGGCAAATTTTCACAGAGAGCATGAGCCGCAAAACTTTGTCCCGGAGCGGAGATATCGTCGTTTTCTCCTTCAATGGTTAAAAGAGCGCAGCGTCTTACGGCTTTCAAATCAATGGAGCATCCTTTGTATTTCATTATGCCGCGCGGCAATTCATAGGTTTGGAAGACTTTTTCCACAGTTTCCAAATAATAAATGTCGTCCATGTCAAGAACCGACAGATATTCATCATAGAATGTGGTATGCTTTTCGACTCCGGCTTTATTGTTCAGTATCTTATCTTCCAGAAATTGAATGTGCGCCTTGTAATGAGCATCCGGATTCATGTTGATGAATGCTGTCAATTGAATGAATCCAGGGTAGACGCGCCTACCAGCTCCCACGTATCCTTCCGGAACAAATGTTAGGAAATTTTTTTCAAACCATTTCAGTGGATAGCGTTCCGCCAGCTCATTTACCTGAGTTTTTTTTACGCGCGGATCGATGGGGCCTCCCATTGGAATAATGGACGCCGGCATGCAAGGATCATTTCCCTCATCCATAATCGCCGCCAGAGCCATTACCTGAACGGCTGGTTGACAAACTGCCATGACGTGGGTATTGGGCCCAATGTGATGCAGAAAATCAATTAGATATGTCAAGTACTTGTCTAGCTTGAAATCTCCTTCTTCTAGAGGAATATCCCGGGCGCTTTTCCAATCCGTAATGTAGACGTCATGGCCTGGAATCATTCTCCGGGCGGTATCCCGCAACAATGTAGCAAAATGACCGGAAACTGGAGCTATTATTAGAACTTTTGGCTCTTTTTTCTGATTTTCTTTCGTGAAGTGCACTAAATTGCAGAAGGGACGCTTCACAACAGTTGTTTGATAAACTGGCACATCTTCTTTATTTATCATCACGGAGTCGATGTTAAATTCTGGTTTAGCAACAGTTCTGGTGGAGCGCTCATACATGTCAGCCAGCCCCTCCATAAGACGCAGAGCGCCGAATTCTAAGGTCTGAGGATTGGAACGCAGGGCCGTTCTTAGAGATTGCATGAGTTTTCTAATCGGCTCCATTAAATAGGAAGCATTATTATAGAGGAGGTACATTTTTATTTCCCTTTTGCAAATATCTCTTGTTATTTTGACCAAAAAATACTAAAAAAAGGTTAAAATTTAAAAATAAAAAAGTAGATTTTTTTTATCATCTCTAGTGAAAATGTCAAACCTTGATGCATATGCGAGAAAAAGATTCTTTCATTCTTTGGGTCTCTCCTTAGACGTTAGTCTGATAGCAAGAGTTCTTTCACTAAATTTGCAATGCTGCGGAGTTTTGATATACTCCAAGTAATTTTGTAACCCTTGGGGGAAACATTGGTGAAGTGTGGTTTTCAGAGCCTTATTGATAGCTTCTTTTGGAATCTAGGCGCTGGAGGACAAGCTTCAGTCAGCGGTGGTATGCACACCGTAACGGTTTTTATTTTGGCGTGTTTTATCGGTTATTATTTGGTTTGGAATGTAACGCCAGCGTTGCATGCTCCTCTTATCTCGGTAACAAACGCAATTTCCAGTGTAATCATAGTGGGGGCTATTTTCGCGGCTGCTCAGCATTTTTATGGTCACGCTAGGATTTTTGGATTTGTGGCCATAGTGTTGACGGCCATAAATATTTTTGGTGGATTTACCATAACTCATAGAATGCTAAACATGTTCCGCAGGAATAAATAATTTGGCTATGATCGCAGATACGCTTTACCTAATAGCCGCAGTTTGCTTTATATTTGCTTTGAGCGGATTATCGAGAGCCGAAAGCGCGCAGCGAGGAAATCTGTGTGGAATTTTCGGCATGACGACGGCCTGCGTTGCCGCATATTTGACCACAAGATCTGGAGATTTTTGGTTCGTTTTAATTGCGGTTATCAGTGGTGGAGGAATCGGAGTTTTCATTGCCAAAGCAGTATCCATGACAGCTCTTCCTCAGATGGTTGCCGGCTTTCATAGTCTGGTAGGATTGGCGGCGGTGCTGATCTCTTTTTCTGCTTGTTTTGCTCCGGAATTATTTCGCATCTCCACTTCATCCGGAATAAAAGTTCTGAGTTTGTTGGAAATGGGACTTGGATCATCCATTGGAGCCATTACGTTTCTCGGATCAATCATTGCGTTTTTGAAGCTACAGGGAATGTACAAGGGGCATTCTATTCCCACGTCTTTGAACACGTTTTTCGCTTTTGCTATCTGTTGTCTTCTGCTTTGTTTTATGTTGACGGAGAGCGAAGAGGCTTTTTTGCTTCTCACGCTAGTATCTTTGTTATTCGGAGCGACGCTCATAATGCCCATCGGTGGCGCTGATATGCCGGTTGTTGTATCAATGCTGAACTCATATTCCGGATGGGCAACCTCCGGCATTGGTTTTACCATAGCCAACGATCTACTGATTATTACCGGAGCGCTGGTGGGATCCAGTGGAGCGATCCTCAGCTACATAATGTGTAAGGGAATGAATCGCTCTCTCTGGAGCGTGATTTTTACGCCGGAACCGGCAAAATCCGTTAATAAATCAACATTTGACGAGCCAAGAACCTTTAAAAGCGGAGCTCCGGAGGATGCGGCCTTCATTCTCAAAAACGCAAATTCTGTAGTTGTGGTGCCGGGGTATGGAATGGCCACATCTAAAGCGCAACATGCTCTGAAAGAACTTGGCGATATCCTAAAAAAAGAAGGAATTGGCGTGAAATATGCGATTCATCCGGTGGCTGGCCGCATGCCGGGACATATGAATGTGCTGTTGGCTGAAGCTGGCGTTCCCTATGATGAAGTTTTTGAGCTGGATGAAATCAACCGAGATTTTGCCTTCTGCGACGTAGCCTACGTTATCGGAGCAAACGACGTTGTTAATCCAGCGGCAAAAAATGATCCATCATGTCCCATATACGGTATGCCGATTCTAGATGCGGAAAAAGCAAAAATCATATTGTTTCTAAAAAGGTCCATGGGAACCGGATACGCCGGCGTTGACAATGAACTGTTCTATATATCGAATACCATGATGTTGCTGGGAGATGCAAAAAAAACAACGGAAAATATAATAAAGGCTATGCAGTAGCGATGACACACCTCATAATTTTTATTTTTCTCTGGACTTTTGATGATTATATTGTTAGAAACACTACGTCTACAATGGGAGAGTTTTTGTGGCTTTAAAGATTCGATTGGCTCGCGGTGGAGTAAGAAAACATCCTTTCTATAGAATGGTGGTGGCCGATTCTCGGAATCCAAGAGATGGTGCATTTTTGGAGCGAGTGGGGTCCTATGATCCATTTCTATCGGCTGATAATCCTAATCGCGTAGTGGCCAATCCGGAAAGAATAAAATATTGGTTTTCTGTGGGAGCGAAGGCGTCGAATCGCGTTGCTCTACTGCTGAGTAAATTTGCCCTGTGCGCCAAACCGGTTGTTTCCGAGACTCCGCAAAAATCAGCTCCCAAGAAAAAGGCTCAGGAAAGGCTGAAGATCCAGCAGGAAGCTGCCGCAGCAGCTACCTCTGCAACAGCAGCCGCCGAATGAATTGATAGAGGTTCTGCGGGTTGTTGGAGCATTTGGCATAGGCGGTTGCCTACGGGTGGCGCTGTTATCCGATAACCTAACTAGCTACAGAAAAATATACGACAAAAATAGTCTAGAGTTTCCATTTCGGCTTTTGCGCTTTATGGGGAAATCAAAGGCGATCATTTCAATGGACGGAATTACCGATCGAACCGCCGCTGAATCTTTGAAGAACGAATACTTTTACGTGCAAAGATGTGATCTTCCATCCATTGCCGAAAATGAGTTCTACATTTGCGATCTGGTGGGAAAAGATGTGATCGTCGAGGATTCCGACATAAAGTGCAAAATAGTGGGAGCACAAAATTTTGGCGCCGGAGATTTGCTGGAGATATCCCATGACGGAGGTTCGTTTTTCGTGCCGTTTGCGCAGGAAAATTTCCCGAATTCCAAAGGAGAAATACTCATAACCAGAAAAGCTTTTGAGGGATTCAAAAATTAATGTGGCAAGCTAATGTCTTTACCATTTTTCCCGAAGCTTTTCCCGGAAATCTCGGCGTATCCATTGTGGGAAAGGCTCTGTCGGAGCAGAAGTGGAGTTTAAATCTCATCGATCTAAAACAGTTTCCCGTAAAATCGGATCGCATTGACGATTCGCCCTATGGCGGTGGAGCCGGCATGATTCTTTCTCCTCTTACATTTGAAAAGGCCTTCAGTTCTCTAGCGGAATGCGATCAAAAATTGCGGAAAGTATATTTTTCGCCACGCGGAAAGCAGTTCAAGCAGTCAGATTTGCAGAATATCGCTGACTCTCCTGGCCTGACTATCCTCTGCGGTCGCTACGAGGGTGTTGATCAGCGCATTCTGGATTTTTATTCCTTCGAAGAAATTTCCATTGGAGATTTTGTGCTGCTAGGCGGGGAAGTCGCTGCTCTGGTCATTATTGAGGGCTGCGTGCGTCTTCTGCCAAACGTGGTTGGCAACGGTGAATCTCTGGAGAAAGATTCGTTCTCCAATTGTCTGCTGGAACATGATCAATACACAAAACCACAGATTTTCAACGGCTTATCTGTGCCGGAGATTCTGCTTTCCGGCGATCACGCAAAAATAAACAAATTCCGAGAAAATCAATCCAAACAAATAACCCATCTGCGCCGTCCGGATCTTTGGGAAAAATATCTCACTAATAAAATAACCAGTGATTAGGTGATAATGGCGCAACCACAATAAAATAACGAACATGATTACTCCGGGTTGGGTACGCCAACTTTGCAGGAGCTGCGGCAGTTTCTTTTTTTTCTGCGTATTTGTTGATCTATTTTCTGTAATGCTCCATCGAAGCTTACATGCGGATCATCCGCGTCGCTTCCGGCATGATGGACTTCACCCAATGACGTTTTTACGGAAATATCACAGCAGAACAAATAGTTTTCTTTTTTCATCACGATGTTTGCTTCCAGGAACGTTGTTCCATATTTAACAGCGAGCGAAGAACAGGCATCCTTTGCTCGCTCCATTAGAGCGTCGCCAATTTCCATATGCCGACCAGAAAACGAAAACTTCATACTACACCTACCACACACAACTTCACGCTAAGTATATATAATGTGAACCACGAAATACAATGGCTTCCGCTTATGGGAGAGAATATAGATACAAGAATTGCGCCGCAGTGAATTAATACAGTGGAGCGAAATAATTTTAGAAAAAAACTTGACAATTGCTATATTAGGTTTTATAACGTATCAGAATATATTGATTGGATTGAAGATGCTGCAGAGTGATGGTAATTTAAGAATGAGTAATAGTAATAGCTCGTTGTCTGTTTTGTTATCTTCCTTTTGGCCTTACTTCTTTTTCTCCCATTTTTTTGGCCACTAGGCCAATATATATTTTTCTTAGCATAGTAATTTAATAACAGTATCTTCTTCAGAAGGAGGTAAGTGTTTGTTGAAGTTGGAAAATTGTTAAAGATGGGAAAATAAGAACATGAAAAAAGTTTTATCTATTGCAGTAACTGCTGCTGCCGTACTTCTGGGTGGATGTAACGATGAAAAACAAGAAACTTATCTTGTCGCCATCGTCAATTACGGACAAATACCTCCGCTGTTGACTACGGTTGACGGAATCAAAAAGGAGTTGACCGAAAGCGGATATACCGAAAATAAAAATATCCGCTATGAAGTTGCAGACATAGCCTTCGATCACACGTTAATACCTCAGACTGTGATGAATCTCAAAAGTCACAGCCCAAAAGTTATGGTGGTGATTTCAACTCCGATTGCTCAGTTCGCCAAAGGGAAAATCCACAATATTCCGTTGGTCTACGCTGCGATCACTGATCCAGTAGACGCAAAACTGGTGAATTCCGCAAAGGAATCCGTCAATAATATTACCGGTAGTTCCGATATGCAGAGTCTGAGCGCACTTTTAAAGTTTGTTCAATCGATATTGCCGCAGGCAAAAACGATTGGAATGCTCTACGCAACTTCCGATTGCAATGATGTTGCCCTGCTAAAGATGATGCGCCGTGAGGCGGACGCAGTCGGAATGTCTTTGCTTGCCATTCCCGTGGACCAGATACGAGATATCCCTGTTCGTATACAGGAGCTAAATGGAAAGGTGGACCTCATTTACGTTGGCGCAAGCGGGCTGCAGTCCGCATTGGCTGTTATTTCCGGCGAAGCAGCGAAAATGAACATCCCCGTCTTCAATATAGAAGAACAATCAGTGCGAGACGGTCTCGCTCTGGCAAGTTTCGGCGTGAATTACGAATCTGTTGGAAGAAATGCCGGGAAACTTGTGGTAAAGCTGCTGAAGGGCTCCACCGTGAAGGATTTGCCTCCGCTTTTCCCTAAAATTGAGGACCACAAATGTTTCATAAATAAAAAATTGGCGGAAAAATTCAAAATCAGAATTCCGGAAAACGCCGTCGTTGTGGAGTGAGTCAGTAATGTTAAATATAAGCAACGTTACGAAGACTTTTAATGGACTTTTCGAGCCTGTTCTGAAGAAAATAAATTTCTTGCTGCAGGAGGGGGAATTTTGCACCCTAATAGGAGCAAATGGATCTGGAAAATCAACGCTGCTGAAAATCATCAGCGGAGAATATTTTGCAGATTCCGGTGAAGTCAGACGAAACGGCGATGTATCCCAGGTAGTTCAGGACGTAAATCGCGGCACGATTCCCTCCATGACCATGTTAGAAAATATTGCTCTAAGTCGCATGAAAAAGCCGCGCTTCGCTTTCTATAAGCGGCACAAAAACGAGATCATGGATGGAATCAGATCTCTGAATATTGGCCTGGAAAAATTCGTCGATCAACCGCTGAGTGTTTTATCCGGAGGCCAGCGGCAGGCCATTGCAACTCTAATGGCATTGACGTCTGGCTGCAAAATTTTGCTGTTGGACGAACATACCTCGGCTCTTGATCCAAAGATGCAGCTGCTGCTGATGGAATATACGGCAAAATTCGTCCGAGAGTTAGGGCTCACGACACTTATGATTACCCACAATATGGAGGACGCCGTGAAATATGGAGATCGCCTTATTATGATGCACAGGGGCCAAATTGTTGCCGACATAAAAGGACGCGAAAAATCCGCGCTAAAAATACAATTTTTGCTGGAAATGTTCCATAAATTTGAGGATCAAAGTCTTGTGCACGATGGAGAGAAAAATGTCCACTGATCTGATTGTGAATGGCTTGCAACAGGGCCTTATTCTTGCAATAATAGCCTACGGCATCATGGTTCCATTTCGATTTTTGGACTTTGCTGACCTAACCGCCGATGGAGCATACCCTCTGGGCGGGACAATTTGTGCCGTTTGCGTGTCTGCGGGGATACATCCGGCTACAGCAATTCCCATCAGCATGATATGTGCCGGTATTATGGGGATTTGCACTGCGTTCATTTACCTGAGATTGCAAATAAATTCGATGCTAGCGGGAGTCATCCTAAGCACCATGGCCTACAGCGTGAATTTGCGCATCATGGGCAAGCCGAACATCGCCCTATTCGATTGTGGAGTATTGTTTGGCGAGAATATCCTGGTTAATATGCTAATAACCACAGCGCTTTTGGTTGGCTGCGTGGCGCCGTTTGGAGTATTTCTACGCACGGACTTTGGCTTGAGATTTCGCTCGGTAGGACTGAACCCAAATCTCGCCAAACTGCAGGGAATCAGCATAGAGAAATACACCATTTTCGGGTTATTCATTGCCGGATCAATGTTTGGACTCGCCGGAAGTCTCATTGTTCAGTTGCAAAGCTACATGGATGTGGGAATTGGCGTTGGAATTTTGATTCATGGACTTGCCAGTCTGATGATCGGCGAGGCCATAGTTGGCAACGGCACATTGAACCGACAGTTGGTGGCGCCATTGCTAGGAGCGCTTGTGTACCAGCAGATACAGGGCGTCTCCCTATCTTTTGGCCTAGCTCCATCGGATCTAAAATTTTTCACCGGAACCATAGTGCTAACGGTAATTGCGTTAAAAAAATGGAGGTAAAATGCCATAATATAAAAATTATTATTGTTATGGATGAATGTATCTATATAGTGTACTTACATATTGATGTAGTAGGAGATAATAAAATGAAGACAATAGTATTTTTAGCGTTACTTCTCTCAATGAAAATTTGTGAAGCAACAGATGCCGGTGAAGCGAACATTAAGGATGAAGGGAAATTACTAAACGAAATGGTAAATGATAAGCTAAAAGAAGAAGGAATAGACTGTCCTCTAAGCTTTCGCGGGACTTTAAATTTCAGCACGCTTTTCGTGAGTCAGGACGTGAAAAATAACAACGATAGTTGTTTGTTTGCGTTGGAAGGCGATATTTTTTTAAAAAATCTCAACGAATGTGATCAATATAATTTGGGATTTGAGATTGGAGTGAAGGCCAGTTCCGGAATAATGAAACAGGGCAGCCCCATAGTAAGAACTGCATATGTGTTCGCGGAATCCCCAAAAATCGGAATACTAAAAGTTGGATTCACTCCAACAATGGCCGACTCCATGACTATAAATGGAGGGAGCGTTCTGGTGGGCTATGGTGGCGCTGCTAGTCAGAATCTTTCGCTGTTTTATAATGAATCTGCTGGATCTTTCGTTGACCAGTGCTTTCCTTTTGACGATGGCAAAGCGGCGAAAATAGCCTATCTGTCTTCGAGTTTAGCAGGATTTACACTGGGAGTATCCTTCACGCCAGATAGTCGAAGCGCAAATCCATTTAAAACCATGCATCCCAAGCCACGCAATCCGGAAATCAGCGAAGAAAAAGCAAACTTTCCCGGAATGCGCACCGCCTACTCCAAAAATATCGTTACCGGCGGTGTTGCCTATGAATTTGGAGATTCTGAGGCATTTAATGGAAAGATTGCTCTGTGTGGATGGGCTGGCAAGGGAAAAACCAGCGTAACCGGCATGGAGGTGGACAAGATTCGCGCCTACAACGTTGGCGCGGTCTTAGGCTACAAGAGTTTAAAATTGGCGCTCGGCTATTCCGACAACTGCAAATCGCTTAGATCCAAAAGATATGCCACAGCGGACATTAGCAACTTTGATGAGGACAGAGACTACCATTTTACTGATTCTGAAGTTGGATTGAAACCTGGGGCTGACGCCGGCAAAACGTACTCAGCGGGAGTCAGTTATGCCATCAATGATCGACTAACGGCTTCGGCAGGGTATTTTCGGTCTGAGGTAAAATTTTCCAGCAACGAAAAGTCCACCGCCGATGTATTTAGCTTGGCAGTAGAGTATGTTCTACACCGAAGCGCAAGCTTATATGCCGAGTATGACAAGATCAAAAGCAATAGCTGTGCCAGAGCCCAAGCCTACGGCAAAGCCTGCGGGATATCCAGCACCGGCAAAAATCAAGGGAACATGTTCATAATAGGAGCAAAGATCAACATATGAGCGATCCCCATAAGGCGAAATGTGTGCGTAGGCTGCTTTCATCTTAGACATTAAATCTAAAATGCAGAATATCTCCATCATTTACTTGATATTCCTTGCCTTCTAAGCGCATTTTGCCAGCAGCTTTTGCTCCAGATTCTCCATTGTAAGCCACGTAATCGTTGTAGCTGATTGTTTCAGCGCAGATAAAGCCGCGCTCAAAATCCGTATGTATTACGCCGGCAGCGGCGGGAGCTCTGGAATTTTTCTTAGTTGTCCAGGCGTGAGCTTCTAAGGGGCCAGCTGTAAAAAAGGTTATTAGATTAAGGAGACCGTATCCGCCGTGGATAATTCTGGCCAATCCTGATTCTGATAATCCCATAGATTGAAGGTACAACTTCCTTTCACTTTCATCGCGAATAATAGCAATTTCAGCCTCGATGGCTGCGGACGCAATGACCAGGGCGGAATTTCTATTCTTTGCAAAACTTTCCATCTTTTTTGTGAAAATGTTTCCGGAAATTAACTCGTCTTCCGAGACATTACAGACGTACAGAACAGGCTTTCTCGTAATTAAATGCATTGCTTCGGAAAAAACTTTATCTTCATCATTTAGTATGAGCTGATTCAGCATCCTTCCATTTTCTAGCCAATCGATGGTTTTTCCCAAAAAAGCCTTTTCCGCGGCCAAGTCCGCGTTATTTTTTTTGCAAATACCGGCTTCTCGTTTTTTTAGGCTTTCTAAATCAGCAAGCATCAATTCAGTCTCTACAATATCAACGTCTCGAAGGGGATCAATGTTTCCGCTCACGTGAGTCACGTCGCCGTTCTCAAAACATCTGACAACGTGCAGAATAGCATCTGTGCTGCGAATGTGGCCTAGAAATTGATTGCCAAGACCTTCTCCTTTGCTAGCTCCTTTCACCAATCCAGCTATATCCACAATTTCTATCTGGGTAGCAACGGTTTTTTTGCTGGAGGCGATTTTTGCCAATTGCGCCAAGCGCGGATCCGGAACTTCAACTCTGCCAACATTGGGCTCTAGGGTGCAAAATGGATAATTCATGGCTTCGGCCGCTGCCGTTTGGGTAATGGCGTTAAACAATGTTGATTTCCCAACGTTTGGAAGGCCTACAATGCCACAGTTAAATCCCATGTCTTCTCAATCCTAAAAAAATAAAAATCCCTATGCCGAATAAAATTCTATAGATAACGATCGCTAAAAAAGTGTGCTTTTTAAAGAAGTTTTCTACGGCATACAGCGATATCATTCCGCAAACAAATGCAGACGCAGTACCTGTAATCATGATGGGCCAATATCCCATTGGAATCTCTCCACTGAAGATTTTTAACGATTTCAAAAAGCACGCTCCAGTTACTGGCGGGATGGACAGCATCAGGGAATACCTAAAGCTCTCTTCCCGTGAATAGTTTAAGTATCTCGCCATGGACAAACAGGCTCCTAGACGACTAACTCCAGGAATTAGCGACAACGTCTGCGCAGCGCCAATCACCATGCTGTCTTTTCTGGATATTTTAGATTTATGGGCGCTTCTCAAATCACAAAAGTACATAACAAAGGCAAATGTCACCAGCATTGCGGATAGAATCAATAGAGAGTTAATGTCTACGCAAAAGATTATATCCGCAACTCCAAACACGACAATGACAGGCAAGCTCGACAATAGCATGGTTATAAAAAAATATTTGTCGGCGGTTTTTTTATTAAGAAGAACGTCTTTTAGTCCTGCAAATAATTTCCAAACTTGAGATCTGAACCTAATTAAAATGGCCAATAGAGAGCCAATATTCAAAAAAATATCAAAAACCTTACCCTGATACGGCAAATCAAACAGCTGAGGCAAAATTACCAGGTGCGCCGACGAACTTATAGGCAAAAACTCTGTAACCCCCTGTATAGCTCCAAGAAAAATTGCCTGCGGAAAAGTCATGATTTCTTTATTCATGCGAAAAATTGACCACATTCTATTGGAATTGGGTGGAGCAATCAACTCCAGGGGCGTTTTTGGGCTTCTATGGAAATTCGATTTCTGGACGGCAAATAAATCAATTCCGCAAAAGCGTTATCTTCATCATTTAAGTGTAGCATCATTGACGCTTCTGGCTTTTTTCCCTGATCTTCTCGATCCGCAATTGCTACTTCGACGCCATTTACATTGGCGGTATAGGAATTTCTTCCAATCTGAGAAATATATTTGCAGCAGGTTTTGGAATTGAATTTTTGACGCTTTTCGGATCCTATGGATTTAGCCCAAGCATTTGTGGCTGATCTGAAATATCCAAGATGACTGAAACAGGCTGCTTCGTTCGTCCTAATGCCTATCACCTTGGCATTGCGCGAAACAAAAATATCCGGCAGCGGCTGAAGAGAATACAAGACTACTCCGCCGAGCAAGCCAGCTATCCCTAAAAATCTAATTTTATGGTGTGTCAACGTCAGCAATAATCCAGATAGAATCCATATTGCCATGATCTCAGCTGACGGCGTATGCATAACGAAAAAAGAGCCCGGCAATTGCGAGATATATTGGGAAATTTTTATTAGCAAATTCACCCCCTGTCCCATCAGAAAAACAAAGGGATATTCGTAGTCAAAAATCATAAAAAACAATGACACTATCGCCATTGGCATGATGAAAAAACTCATCAGCGGAATGGATAAAACGTTTGCGGGAATACTGTTCAGAGTTAGTTGATTAAAGGTATGAATGGAAAATATAGACGTTGGAATGGCCGCTATTATGGTCGTGGCCACCGTTCCGCTTAGTATTTTGCAAAAACCTAAAAAATTCCAGGAACGTTCATAAAATGCGACGATGGCGATCACTGCGCCGAAGGACATTTGAAAGCTTGGAAACAGAATCGCCTCCGGAGTAAGCAACATAATGCCGGTTGCGGCGATGGCAACGGAGCGCATGGTGAGGGCAACTCGGTTTAGCAAAATTGCAATCATAATAAGTGAATGCATAATAAACGCTCTTAAGGATGGCACTGAATTTCCGGAAATGTTTAGATAAACCAGAACCACAATCCAGGAAATTACTGCAGCAATCTTCTTGGTATTGTAAAACATTGATATTCTGCTGAAGCAGCATGCTAAAGCGCGTGAAATCCAAAAAATAAAAAATCCGATGATGCTCATGTGTAGGCCTGAGATCGCTAGAATGTGCGCCGTACCAGAATTGGAGAAAAAGGCCCTTACTTTTTTGGAGATTCCAGTTTTGTTTCCAGTTATGAGAGCCTTTGACACCGCTGCGATATCCGAAGACAGATACTTTTCTATTTTTTTATTGATTTTATGACGTAGTTTCTCCAGCGATAAAGCTATGGAAATCTCATGGTTCTCGTTTTCTAATATTTTGGGCGCTTTCATTAGGAAGCCGCGAGCGCTAATTCCCTTAAAATACAATTGTTTTTTAAAGTCATAGGCGCCTGGAAAAGCGCGCGAATCCATGGGGGCCAGGATAGTCAAGAACAGAACTCTGGAACCGGGAGCGTAATCTTTTTGTGATTGCATAGCCTTTTTCCCTCGCCAGGTGAGATATAGTTTGTTTAAGGGGCCATCTATTTTTTGCTTTGAAAGTACATTGACTTCGTTAATCAAAAAAACCAGTCCCTTCTCACTTTTCTCGCAGGATTCGATGGTTCCGACCACTGATACCACTCGGCTGCTCTTGGAGTTGAACATAAAAGTATCCACAGTCATTGTTCTTAATTGCGACAAGAAAAACCCAACGCTAATGGTTAATAGAATATAGGCACTCCAGCGATGCGCTTTCATAAAAATGCTTGCTACTAGAGAGAAAAAAGACAGAATAATGCCCAGACGAAAATCCGGCTCCTGATCTAAACTAAAATAGAAGCAAATCCCAATTCCAATACCAACCGGAACGAAATTTAGTAGGCGATGTTTTTCATCTTCGCAAAAATCATCGAAAAAAATTCTAATTTTTTCTATATGCATTTACTCACAGAACTTAAGCCTATAGAATATGCTCGATTGTTTTAGGAAGAGTAAACGCGAATGGTGGTTACGCGCTTTGCCCCCTCGCCGACGGGTTTTCTGCATATTGGAGGAGCAAGGACTGCGCTTTTCAACTGGTTGCTAGCGCGTCATTGGGGTGGAAAATTCCTACTCCGGATAGAAGATACTGATCGCGAAAGATCAACGCCGGAAGCTGTGGAAGCTATTTTCTCAGGACTGAAATGGCTGGAAATAAACTGGGATGACGAGCCGGTCTTTCAATCTTCCAAAGTAAGAAGACATGCGCAGTTGGCCGAAAAGTTGGTGGCGGAAGGAAAAGCCTACTACTGTTTCTGCTCTCCGGAAGAGCTTGAGAGGATGCGCGAGGAGGCAAAAGCTCGAGGATTATCTCCCAAATACAATGGAATGTGGAGAGATCGTGATCCGAGAGATGCACCGGAGGGCGTTAAGCCGGTCATCCGTTTAAAAATTCCACGAGAAGGAGAAACGGTCCTTTCAGATCTTGTTCAAGGGAGTGTGGTGGTTGCCTGCGATCAATTGGACGATATGATTCTGGTTCGCAGCGATGGCACTCCAACGTTTATGCTGTCGGTGGTGGTTGATGATCATGATATGGGAATCACCCACGTAATACGCGGAGATGACCATCTTACAAATACGTTCAGACATATACAAATTTACAATGCGCTGGGATGGGATATCCCGCAGTATGGTCACATTCCGTTGATTCATGGCGCCGACGGAGCAAAGCTATCTAAACGCCACGGAGCTCTGGGGATTGACGCCTATCGTAGCCAGGGATACCGCCCGGAGGCTGTGTGCAATTGTTTGTTGCGCCTTGGTTGGTCCCATGGCGATGATGAAATTATATCACGAGAACAGGCGATAAAGTGGTTTAGCGTTGATCATCTTGGAAAATCTGCCTCACGACTTGATTTTGCCAAGCTATTGAATCTAAACGGGCATTACATGAGAGAGGCGGATAACAATCGCTTGCTGAGTGATTTGCTGATCACAATTGGAGATGTTTCGGAAAAGATAAAGGAACGCCTTTTGAGAGGCATGACCGGCCTAAAGCAACGCTCAAAGACTATGTTGGAATTGCGCCATATGGCCGATATTTATCTGGAAAAATTTGTTCCGGCAAATATTGACGACGAGAGCGCAAACATACTAAAAATTATCGTTTCTCCTATGGAGTTGGAGAAAAATTGGAATGAAGAAAATCTTGAATTGGCGCTTAGGAACATATCCTCTCAAAAAAATATAGCCTTCGGCAAAATAGCTTCTACCTTGAGGAATATTCTCACGGGCAGGAAAGTTACTCCCAGTGTTTTCGATATGTTGGTTGCATTTGGCAAATGTGAAAGTTTGCGTCGCATAAAATCTGGGTTGGTATTTGGTGATGTAAAGTTATAAGGTGGTAGAATGAAAGCGCATCATTTATTTTTGATTTTAACGATTTTTTGCCTTGAGTCATCGGCGATAACGCTGCGGGATGCACTCCTTGCGGCCTTCAAAAACAATCCCGAATGGCTTGCTAAACAGACTGAAAAGAATAAAGCCGACGAGATTTATGATCGCTCTCTAATGGCGTTTCTACCTAGCGTTCAGGCTAGTTTTCATACATCCAGATCCAAAGTTAATGGGGAAGCATACTCAAGAAAGTATGAGCGTGCTACCGTCTCCGATGGCATGGAGCTGACAATCGCGCAAAATTTGTTCAATGGGTTCTCCACGGTAAATTCCATGAATGCTAGCGATAATTCAGCCAAAGCAGCCGCGCATAGGCTGAAATTTGAAGAACAAAATCTCATTATAAAGATAGTCGACGCCTTTACGAGCATATGGGCTGGTCGCCAAAAGGTTGTTGCTCTGAAAAAGAAAGAGGAAAATTTGAAGAAAACTCTGGATTCTCAAGAGAGCACAATGGAAGCAGGAGTTGGAACTCCATCGGAGGTCTCTTCGGCTAGCGCCAATTACCATAAAGCAATTTACGAAAAAGAAAACGCGCAAACGGAATTATTCGCAGCGGAATCTGAATTTGAAAAATTTACAGGATTAAAGGCTGATCAAGAGTTGGAATTGCCTGATTTCAACATGGAATTGCCGAAGGATTTGGATAACATGATTGTCCAAGCCATGACCTCCAACCATTCGATTTTATCCTCTAAATTTTCGGAACTGGCTGCTCTCGACGAATTGAAGGCCGTTAAAGGCAGATTATCTCCGTCCTGCGACTTAACTCTAAGAGGCGGCCGCAATATATCTAGAGAAAACGATAGCCGACAGGAAGACTCGCAAAAAACTTTGTCCAATAACTATGAAGCTTCTCTGAGGATAAATGTTCCAATTTTTGATAACTCTCCATCCTCAGGAAATACCTATTCCGCCATTGCCATTGCCAATCAAGAAGCGCTGAAGGCGAAGTTTTCTGCCGAAGACGCTCGTCAAGAAATCAGAAAGGAATGCGTAGTCAATTGGAACAAATACGTCACCATCAATGCCATGATAAATTCTAGCCGTTCAGCAGTAAAAAGCGCCGAACTAAGCTCCGTAAGCAACATGGAGGAAAGCGCTTTGGGGATGAAGTCAAATACCGACGTCCTGGTAAAGGAAAATCAGTTGCTTGAATCTAGAATTGATTTGGCGAACTCTCTAAAGCAAAAAATAGTCACAGCCGTAAAACTTTTGGTATTGGTTGGAAATCTTGACTTGAATTCTTTTTTGAAAAAGAAACAATATTTACCCAAAACTCGTTAGGTTGGAATTATGGTTGATACAAATGCAGAAATGTCGCTGGATGAAGTGTTGTCGTCCATTAAAAAGATGGTTATGGATGATGAACCGCCAGTTCTTGATCTTACGGACATGGTTACGCAGGACGGAACCGTTGTAAAAGTCGAAAAAAGCAGCGATTCGGAGGGAAAAAATCCTGACATGAGCTCGTTTTTGCGTCTGATACAAGAGGGCGCAGACAATGTTCCATCCGACGAATCCGGCAATGGCGAACCGCTCGCGCACAAACAGAAGACTTCCGTAGCTTTCGAGAATTTGCCTCCAAACAATCAGAATCGCCAAGATCTTCTGAGAAAAAATGAAACTTTGGCGGATCTGATAAGAGGGATGATTCGTCCGTTGGTTCAAAAATGGATAAACGATAACCTGCCAGCCATAGCAAGCAAAATCGTAGAAGCGGAAGTACGTCGACTACTGCAAAAATAGACTAGTTCTCTGCGCATTTTTAATATTAGATAGATAAGTGTATGTCAAAGGATGGTTTCATGAATAATTGCCTAAGGAAGCGCTCATACGCTCTGATAATCAGCGTTTTTGCGCTATTTGGCTGCGATGATGGTCGCCAAAACGAGAATAGCAGCAATGTGATTATTAAAATTGCCACCTGCGCTGATTATCCGCCGTTCACCTACTATAGGGATGGAAATCTTGCGGGGTTGGACATCGAACTATGCCAATTGCTGGCCCAAGAGCTTGGAAAAACAGTGGTGTTTGAGGACATGCAGTTTGGAGCGATCCTGGTTTCAATTCAGGATGGCATTGTGGACGCCGCCATCGGAGCCATCGAACCCAGCAAGGAAAAAAGAAAAAACTGTGACTTTACGGATAGCTATTGCAGAGCCGGCTACGCTCTGGTGCGCAAAAAAGATGCAAAAGCAACGTCTTTGGAGCAATTGACGAGAAATAAAGTCGCCTATCAGAACGGCTCTCTCTGTCACCTTGCTCTCCTTCGGGAAAAAGCTCCTCTGGTTGAACCAATTGCTATGGACAAAATGAACTCTGCCATCGAGACGCTGAAGGCCGGACATGTGGATTATATTCTTATGGATGAGATCCCAGCCAAGGAATTCTGCAAAAAAAATAATCAGCTGACCTGTTCCTTCGTAGCCGAGAGCAAGGAGGGGTATGCGCTAATGCTTCGGAAGGGATCGCCCCTGCGGACTCGCCTGAACGAAGCTTTAAAAAAGCTAGAGTCTGAAGGAAAATTGAAAAAAATAATGGCAAAATATCTATGAGGAAGAAAAAAATCCTATGGATACGGTAATCTCCAACTGCATTTATTTGGGAAAGGGGCTAATTTTTACCCTGGAGCTAACGATGGGTAGCATAGCCGTCGGTCTGGCGCTTGGCGTATTCCTATCCGTGCTGCGCCACTGTCGCATATGTGTTTCACTGGTGAGAGGATGGAGCTCCATAATCAGGGGAACGCCGCTTATCCTGCAGCTGAGCATCATATATTTTTCCATTCCTAATTTAATCGGCGTTCGAATGAACATATTGTCCGCTGGTATCATCGCCTTTGGATTAAACAGTTCCGCCTACGTAGCGGAGATACTTAGATCCGGCATCGAGAGTCTTCCAAAAGGGCAATTTGAAGCCGCCAGAACGCTGGGAATTCCAACTTTTTACATGTGGAGAGATATTATTCTCCCGCAGGTGGCGATGAATATTCTGCCGACTTTGGTAAATGAGGTTATTGCTTTGCTAAAGGAGACTACGCTGATTTCTATCATTGGCGGCATGGATATTATGCGCAGATCTCAGATCGTTGCCGCTGAGCAGTTCGAGTATTTTATGCCGCTGTGTATTGCCGGAGTCTACTACTATTGCCTAGCTATGTTGATTGAATTCATAGGAGAAAAAATTGAACGAAAAGTGGCCTATGCTAAAAATTCATAATGCCAGCAAATCATTCAATGGAGTGGAGGTCCTAAACAACGTCAGCCTGGAAGTAGCAAAGTCTGACGTGTTAGGATTGGCTGGCCCATCCGGCAGCGGCAAATCAACGCTGCTTCGTTGCATACAGCAGCTGGAGATTCTCGACGGCGGATCGATGGAGTGCGACGGTAAAATTGGCTTTATGTTTCAGGATTTTCAACTTTTTCCTCACCTGACGGTGTTGCAGAATCTTCTCTATGCGCTAAATCTTGGCGAAAAGAACGCGCGCCGTCGCCAAAGCAACGAAATGCAGGCGAAGATCATGCTGAAAAATCTCGGCATAGAAGCAAAAGCTTCCATGTATCCATATTCTCTGTCTGGAGGTCAGAAACAGCGGGTTGCTCTGGCTAGAAGCCTCATGGTGGATCCGGATGTTTTGCTCTGCGATGAACCAACGTCCGGACTTGATGTGGCCACCACCATGGACGTGGTGCTGCTTCTAAAATCCGCCTGCGAAACCGGAGTTACCATGATAATCGCCTCCCACGATCTTGATTTCTTAACAAAAATATCCAATCGCATAGTACTGCTGCGAGACGGAAAGATCGTCCTGGACGTCGACGTAAAACAGTGTCAAGACCCCGTGAATCATTTAAAAAAATACTACGCCGACTAGGTTCTGTCTTGCCTTATTGCAATGGGATTATTGATTGCGTTATCTATTTGTTTTTTTCTTTGAGGTTTCGTTTTTCTATTCTAATTCGTAAGTTTCGGCATTTTTTGCTTTCTTATATCCGGCCCAGGATTTGACGTCGGTGGCGATGGCGTTGAGGGCGTTTTTG
>JAIRZM010000020.1 GCA_031267235.1 Holosporaceae bacterium | reverse complement strand
TACTCTTATCCCACTGTGAATCATTTGGTATGTACAATATGCCAATCAAATCGAGTGGTATGGAATCCACAGGAATTCCACTACGTCCATTCATTAGCTTCGGCAACAACACGTTTTTTCTGAACCCATAGGTATTTGGGCCTAATTCGTAGTCCTTTTTCGGGTATGCTTTTAAAAATTCATCAAGCTCGTGTGCTACCGCCAAATCAACATCTCTCCAGTGAAGCGGCGTTGAGCGAGGCTTTTGACTTACCTCCTTCACCCAGTCAACCACCCTTGGGAGAGCAAATTCATTGAAGGCCCTTGTATCTCTGTCCCATTTCCCAAAATCGATATAGGGTATGCAGTTAGTTGGATGACCAACAACCTTCTCTTTCTCGAACTCATCGGATAAAATATGTTTATCAAACTCTTTAGCTGTGTACCATTTCCGACCAAAAATATCTATTCTATACATACCCTCTTCCTAGCTTCAATCAAAAAAATGTCGCACGGCGCAGGCCATTGTTTCTGTGTCCCTCCGTCCTAGTCTTGAGATTTTGTACGAATTGCTTCGCCTGTGCGAGGTTCATGGGAGCCGGTACATTTATCGGAGTGCCACCGCTTACAAATCCCTCGTCCCCATCCACACCATAGTACATCCGCCTGCTGAAAATGAACGCGGAAGCGGCGGATACTTCATCAACGTTATTCGCCGTGATATTCTCTCCATTTGCATGTTCAATAATTGTCCTGATCGCTCTAAGACGATTTTTATCGTCGTCATCTTGATTTGGAGTCGCGTTATACACGGCGTTTGCGAAGGCGGCAAGAAAGGCATCGTTTAGATCCCTCACCGGATGTTGCAGGCCGATGATGTTGGGACCATTCTTTATGTCTTCTATACCATCCAATTTCCTATATTTTATTTCATAATCTGATTCTGAGTCTAAGAGATAGGTTTTGTTATCGATTGCCTGCGGGTTTTTGGGCATTATATTTATGAACGCTTCGTTGTTATCGGTAGTAACCGCGGCAGCTGGAATAGTTACTTCGCTTGGTAGCTTTATTTGTGGATTCGTCCCAGTAGTTAAAATTTGCCCGTAGACTCCGGCCAACCTTCCTGGGCGATCGGAAGTTTCGCCGTTGATGATGGCGTGCATGTTGCAAGTCGGAAGACTAAATTGCCTACACGGCGTAAACAGTGACTGCAGGATGGCCTTTGGCAGCGTACCAAGCGAAAATTGCTGTAGAAGACCTACTTGTTCTCTCTCGTATCCCATGGCGAACAGGATATTTTGGCCAGCCTGGCCGGGGTGCCAATCGGCAACGGCATTCAATCTGGATGGGGCAGCAATCATCGGTGTCACTGCGCTTATCAAAGACAAGGTCGCCGTAACTAACAAATTGCAAGCAACAAAGGTCAACATTTCAGCTACCGCAAGGACAAAGTTCTCACAAAAACAGCAATTGCAGGCGGAAAGTACTCGGAAGATTGCGGCCACCGTACGCGAAGTTGAGCTCGCCGGCACAGGCGTGAAAGTGAGAGTTCCTGTTAAGGAATCGCTTGCGCAGACGGAAGCTTTCGCCATGCGTGGAAAAGCTCCTGGTGGCACTGCCGGCGAAAAAAATGGGCCGCAAACACCAAGAATCAATAAACAACTTACTCGTGAAGAGTTGGCAAAACAAGCACCACATCTCGATAAAGCTCCATATACCCCAAGAACCGCGGAAAGCATGCTGAATATCAATAATCCTGAATCCGAGATTACAAGCACCACTTTGCCAAAGGAAAGTCATCCAAATGTTAAACCAGTTGGGCCAGTAAAAAACAAAGAAACCGTACAGGCTAATGGAACAAGATCAAGTCAACTTTTGCCAGGAGAGGGAGAAGTTGGTGCATACAAAGCTCTGTCAGATAGAGGAAATAAAGGAGACAACATCACTCCGGACCACATGCCTTCCGCCGCATTTATGTCAAAATTTGGAAAAAAAAGGACAGATGGCATATGCATGAATATTGAGCACTATCACCCCGGAGAAGGTGGTAGGCATAGAGTTTCAAGAACCTATGGAAATACTCAAAATGCGGAGTCAACACTTTCTCCTCGTTCCGAATTGGCGACAGACATTTGGGATAGGAAGAAAATTTATCAAGAGGATGGATTATATGATTCCGCTATCAGAGAATCCTTGCAAGATGTGATAAAACAAAATAAGGAAACATTCCCAGATGTGTTTAAAAAAGGTAAAAAATGATGAATGATGAGAAATTAAGGGTACTAAAAGCAAGCTCGAAATTATCATCGAGGACCGATCTAGAAACTTTTGAAAACATTTTGGAGCAGGTTTCGATGGCAGACGCAGATTGGTTGCCAAAATTATTTCTGGTTTTCAATGACGATTGTGGCAACGATGATGGAATGTTTTCACTAATTCATACGATAGAAAGATTTCCTGACTCCTACTATGTGAAAAGCTTTGTGGATCACATCAAGTCCATATATGAAAATTCCAAATACTGGGCATCGATGTTATTTTCAAGAATCATAAATAATGAAAATTGTTTAAGTGAGGCGAAGAAAAACCTTCGAACAGCAGATAGGAAAGCAATTTTAGCATTATTAACTCACATGGAAAAAGATGGGCAATTTGACAAAAGAAGACACATACTGGAAGATTTGAGAAAATTACTTGAATGAAAAAGCAATGGCTATACCTGGCATCACCACCAGGAGGCAAAAGAGTTCGCCAAGACGGCGCTGTGGTCAGTGGAAATGGCACTGGATGGGGGTAGCCATCATCGGTGTCACTGCGCTTATCAAAGACAAGGTCGCCGTAACTAACAAATTGCAGGCGACAAAAGTCGATATCCCCGCCACCGCTCGGGCTAAGTTCGCACAAAAACAAGCGTTGCGAACGGAAAGTTCTAGCAAAATTACAGCAATAGCGGAAGAAAAAGCCAAAAATACTGGTAGACAGGGGCAACAGGCGAGGTTAAGAGAACTTATGAATGATGAAACCCTTGGTTCAGCTGACAAGGGCTGGCTGAAACAGGAGAAAAACATCGTAGATAGAGGAAATCGACAAACAATGCGCGTTCCACCGGGAAAAGAATTGGCGCACAGAAGAGGGTTCGAAGCTGCTAAAGGATACGGATATGAACATTCTGACCTCAAAACAAAGGCAGATCATGCTCTGCAGCACAAATTTGACAAAAATGAGTCGTAAGTTGAGCGAAAAAGAAATACAAGCGGTATTGAACTCTGACGTAGATGCACGCGTGAGATATTTTGTGCACAAGGTTGCTGCCATGGAATGTTTTTGGCTGATGTGCGATGAAGATGATGACTTGCTTATTGTGTATGATGCAAAAGAGCGAGAATGTATACCCGTATGGCCGTTCAAGGAATATGCCGATGTTTTCTTCGAAGATTGCGTGGAAAGAAAATTTCTAAAGGAAGTACAAATACAAAAATTTTTAGACGAGCGCATAGACAAACTGATAAAGAGAAACGTTGCCATATTCGTTTTCCCAGACACAAAATCGCACGGTGCATTTGTAATGGCTGACGTCTTTCGCAACATGATGGAAGATGAGCTGGCGAAATATGGAGACTACGGTTGGAAAGATTTTTAGTGTAGAGCCATTTCCTAAAAAGCGCTTGGCAGCTTATTGAACGACGCAGTTTTTTCCGGTTCCCAAATACGTGCAAAGGCGGTAGATGCCACAGTAACAGAAATTGAGTACTAACCATGAAGAAAAAATACGAAAAACTTTTGCGGCTAGCCAAGGAAGCACTGGCAAGGTACCATGTGGCGTTTCCGTTTGATAGTGAGGCAACTGATAGTGGGGAGGATGATAGAAAAGCCTATAATGCAGCTATAGTTGAGGTGTGCTATCCCATTGAAAAATTGATTAAAACGGGGGACACGGAAGTGCTATGCGAGTTATTTGACTTTTTTCTTTCGGAAAAGGTAGAGGACTACGATATTTGCGAAAATTTAGAAGATTTCATGTCTGGATATTTTTCCGAAGACCAGGTTTTGCAGGTATTTTATAAAAAATTTGATGTATTGGCGGAAAAAAACCCGGAAAGGTGCGTTGGAATAGCATATGTCAATTTTTTTTCCCGGGACGAAAACGATCCCACGTCTAGGAAATTTAGAGAAATGTTCAACACAATAAAGTCTCAACATTCTGAGAAATTTTTAGAAGAGTTGAAATCATTTTTGTTTGCCGGTTCTTGTTTGCACAAGATCGACGAAATGAACAAGATATGTGTGCACGCCCTGGAAGAAGACATGAAAAGCTGGTAAGCAACAGCTGAGGGTGTCAAGGACTTGATCAAAGTTGAAAAAGAGCATGGAATATACGAAAACCATTGGAGAGAGAATTTGATCAAAGGCTTGGATGAGCATAAAGAAGCGCATCCCGAATGGGACAAAAAGGATGATAAAAAATGAAAGAAGAATATGAGAAAAAACTAGCAATAATGCGTGATTTTTTTGAAAATTATGACAACATTTCCGATGAGGATTTTTATCCAAAACACCTGGAATTTGACCGCAATCTCGGAGAATTAGCCGCTACCAAAGATCAAGAAGTGCTGGAACATCTGATGGACTTTTTTGATGAAGATTTTGACTATAGCGTAGAGGGTGTATGCGGATCAATTAAGGCCCGAATCGGTGCAAATTATACATTGGACCAGGTAGTTGAAGCATTTTACAAGAAATTTGATCAGTTTGCGGAAAAATACTTGGGGAAATGTATAGAAACGAGCATGTACTGCGTGCGCATGACTGCAGAGATAAGTTCCGACAGATGTTTAACACAGTAAGATCAAAGCACTCGAAGGAAATTGTGGAAGACCTTAGGGAATCAGCACTGAAGTATGACTGGGAGGAAGAGTCAAAGCAAATGATATACACACTTGAAAAAGACATGAAGAGCTGGTAGGCAGCGGCTAAGACAGCGAAGAAGCAGAAGAGTTGACCAAGGTATTGAGAAAGCTGCTGGTAACGCCCCGGCAAGCAGCCATATTAAGCCGGTGGCGCCGAATACGTCGGAGGAAAAATCCGGCACTGGAAATGCCCTTGACCCCAAAAACATTGATCTTAGGAAATTGAGCAGCTATAGCGATACCGAGCTCAACGCAGCGCGAGTGGAAAGTGCCAGGCAAAATATGTTTGGCTGCGACTACTTCGGAGAGGCGATACAGGACGAGATAGACGAACGGTATAGGCAAAAAACGCTGAGAAACGCGGCCAATGCAGTAACAATAGCTAATCATTCGTACATGGTGCTCCCGTGGTCAGTTCTTATGATGAAGGTTTACGCCTCCGGCGGGACAGAGCCAGCTACGCACTCCCACATACTACGGATGTAAATATTTTGACCAACAACAATATTGGTGGTGTGGGTAGTTACTGGGCTCCATTTGTGCACAATCGGTTATTCCTGGAGGCCGGTTAGTTCCATGTAGTAGCGACCCTCCACACATAGACCTTCGCCCGCTGAAGGCAAGCGGTGACCCAGTGTGCGTCAGGGCTCTGCCACTCGCAACCCAAACACCAAACTTCCTCTCAGCCGTACGGAGTGCCGCGGGGAAGTTTATGAGAGCTGTGACCGTGATGGCCGGCGGCGGAACGCAGCTGCACGGTTACTGCCGAAAAACAATATCAGTTACTTCTTTTTCAGCTCCGGATACCCTATCAATTTTTATAAATTTTACAATCGGAAAAATGTCTAGGATAACTGTCCGGTATGCCGGGTCGAATGCCAAACTGCCCTTATTTATAAAATTTCTGAGGTCGGAAAATGCCCCCGTGATATATCTCGCGGAATCTTCATTGTTCGTAAAGGCACCGCCGAATTGAATTGTGAAATAATACCCAAAGTTACTACTCACGTAGAATATATCGAAAGTTCCGCTGTTGAATCCGTAGCCACGTTGCCCAAATGCAATGATTGGCTGATCTTTTTTCACAAAATCAACAAATCCATCGCTAGTGAGCGGTGGCATGAATGTATTATCCGATGAGAAAAAATACCCCATGTCGTACATCATTACATAGTGAGTGAATTCACTTGGAATCTCTATGCCGAGCTCAACCGCAAAATCAGCCAGAGTCTGCACACTGGCCTGTTCAAAGTTGAAATCTGGCTTCCACTTTAACTCATCCGGTACGTCCGGGCCGCTCTTCGGCATATCAGAATAGTAATCAAGTATATTGCCGCCGTTATTTTGTACAAATTTCACAATCTTGTCGTCCATGATTTTACTTGCCTACCTTTTTGTTAACACAAATACCACATTCCACTACTCTAAGCTATGTGCGAGATGGCGTAGAAGTTATTACGATTGCAGTGAATTGCAACTCTTTGCGACGTTGCCCAGGCACTTGGTTGGATCACCATCCCATTGTTCATGAGCCGGGTAGCACTCGTTTTGAGCAGTCTTGTGCGTTTAATAGCACCATCGATTTCAGGCCGTGTCAACCCGCATTCTCTCAGATTACGCCATAATTCATTCACATCCATCGACATTATGGCATTATACATATCACTATCTATAACCGGTGGCATGCAGAATGTTCTAAACTGCTTGCCAGGAACTGACCACCGTTCCCATCCGTTATCAACCGTTTTGTCTGGAATTTCGCGGGCAAGCTGCGGACGATCCCATGTACTCGGAAATGACATGTCGTGGTCTATGCCAATCGAATGACCACTGTTATACATAACATTTTGACCATGCCTGTCAATTTGCCCGGTTATGATGTCTTCTATCTGCAGCCACGTTTCTCGCCTCTTAAACTCATTAGTCAACGAAATATGCTGCCCGCGAACGACCAAATCAGACGCGGTTTCTCGCACGGTTTCACCATTCAAACGATCCATTACGAGACACGCAGCCTGGCCACCGTTCGGCGCTTGCATTGTTCCGGCGCAGGCATTTACGACGACATCATTCGGCGATCCCAATTTGCTCATCATTTGTTGTACGGCGATGGTAGCCATATTGCGCCTGTACATTCCGGCAGTATTTCCCGTAAATGGACGCATCGAGGTGGCTTTTGAAAGAAAACCACGTCTATCACCCGATATTTTTTGAGCATCGCATGGTTTCAGCGCAATTCTCCTCCCATCCGCTGCTTTTGACTTGTGAACTGTGTTGAAAAATCCGGCACCGAGAGCTCCCTCTGATCTGAGATTAACCATTCCATTTTTCTTTGCGTCCAATGTGATTATCGTAGCTTCTGCCTCGAGTGCAATATCCAGGCACGCCTCCATTGAATCATTCTCGTTTATTGAAAACATTCCGTTTGAAAATCGCAAAATCGGGTCATTGCACAAGCTATTTATCGCCTCCCTCAAATCGCGGAGCTCCTGCTGCGACAGGTTATTATCCAGCACATACTTACTAGTTTTCTTGAGCAGGGTAGCTGCAAAACCGGCATTGGCGATAACGTTATTTGAATTTGCGATTTTTGAACGCAAATCGGTGATTGCTTGGACCCATTTCACTGTCATTTGCTGTTGCTGCTGGGCAATTTGCTGTGGCTGCTGCGGTACCCACTGCTGTGGCTGCTGAACAAATTGTGGCTGCTGCGGTACCCACCGCTGTGGCTGCTGAACAAATTGTGGCTGGCCAACATTTGCCATTGCGCGCAAATTCAATGGTGCATTGTTAAACTGTTGTGGCTGCTGCGGTACCCACTGCTGTGGCTGCTGAACAAATTGTGGCTGCCGAACACCAAATTGTGGCTGATTTGGCACCGCAAAATTGACGGCTCTGAAGGCATTCGGGAGATTGTTCTGCACGAGTCCAACTGCTCCCATGCCAAACAGGCCATTCCCAACGGCTAAATTATTCTGATTCATACATATGACACAACACTATTTACCAAAATAAGTCAAGTGTTTTATCATATATTTGAAAAATTTATATATCGCTAGATTTGGTTTACATTTGCCGCCATTACGCGTGATTCGATGGTCGACTTCGTAGTTCCGCGCACAAACCGCACCCGCTTTACTTCATACCATAAAGCGCTTGCAATTTAGAAAAAACCCCTACTCCAACAGAAGCGATGGCAACCTATGGGCTCTAAATTATCGAGAATTATTCTTTTGCTGCTTTCGTTGGTGACTTTTTGGAAATTTTGCCCTCCTCCGCACTGACATCAAACGTGACTTTTTAACAGTGTGATTGCTTAGCAATTTATATCGTCAATTTTACTTATTTTTTTTGATTGTGGTGTGTGTTGGCTGTGGTAGGACGGCTGGTGTTTTTAACCGATTCCGCACGCAGACTTTGATTTTTCTCCTGCAGATTTTTGTTTTCCGTCTTCAGATTTTGAACTTCTTTTTTCTGAGTTTGAAGCTCTGTTGCCCTACGTTTACCTTCCTCCTGCAGACTTTGATTTTCCGCCTTCAGCTTTTGAACTTCTTTTTTCTGAGTTTGAAGCTCTTCTACCCCATCTTTAACCATTTCTACTGCTGTTTCTTGTACCGCCCATTTAATAATGTTTGCAACAGTTTTTGTTGATTTATCCATACCAGGGACTTCATGCAGCCTAACATTCACATCTTCCTCATTCCCAATATTCATACCTTTAGCGGACACATACCTAATGGCTGATTCGATGATACTTTTGGCCTTATCACCAACGACTTCACGGGGTCTAGTATCGGATGCGGAGTACAACGAAAATACGTCACTCCTAAGTTGCGGATTACTCCCACACTGTTCTTTCAGCTTTTCCATACGCGACCTATATTGGTTGCCTTTATTTGAAAGCGCAGCCTTGAAATTCGCACCACTGATCGAGACAAAAATTTTACCGAGACGGTCTTTTTTTCCACTCATACCCGCCGGTACAGCAAACGTCTCACTCGGATACTTTTCATCTTTCAGCAGATAGATGGCGCTCGCAGAAGATGTTTCGTATGTCTTAGGGTCCAGATACATGTCCACTAGACTTTTCACCATCTCTTCTTCAGCAACGCGCCCCTTCAGCTCATTCATGCGCCGTTCTTCATTGGCTAATTCTTTCTTCGCCTCCCTCTTAATCTTCTCCGCGTCTTCCTTCGCCTTCTCCGCTTCTTTCTTCGCCTTCTCCGCCTCTTCATTCGCGTTTTTGACAGTTTCCTCCGCCTCTTTCTTAATCTTCTCCGCGTCTTCTTTCGCCTTCTCCGCTTCTTTCTTCGCGTTTTTGACAATTTCCTCCGCCTCCCTCTTCGCGTTTTTGACAGTTTCATTCGCCGCCAATTCCGCATCCCTCTCTTCGATTGCCTTTTTATGCTCCTCGTCCTTCGCTTTGATTTCCGCGTCTTTGCCTTTGATTTCCTCGTCTTTCACTTTGATTTTCTCATTCAGCTTCGCGTTTTCCTCATTCACGGATTTGAGGGCGGCGGAGTAGCCCTCGAGGCACTTGTCGAGGGCTTCGATGAAGGCTTGCATTTCCACGAATGATCCGATTGTGGCCTTTTTTTGGAGATCTTTCGCGCCTTCCACGTTGGCAGCTACGAGCTTTCCCGCGATGGACATCGCCGTCGCCGAAAACTTTCCAAGCGCATCATTCCGTTCCTTTTCCAGCTCTTCGATTTTCGTCCGCGCCACGGCGAGATCGGCTTCCAGCTTTTCGCATTCCTTTTCCTTCGCTTCGAGGGCATTCGCCGTTTCAATAATCTTATTGGTGGCCACACTGACTGCCTCCCTAAGATTGGTCTTATCTTTCCAACTTGTTTTGTGATCTTTCGCGGTGGCGATCAACACTTCCAGATTTTTTTCCGCATCTTCCTTCGCCTTCTTCGCCCCTGCAAGTTCGCCCTGCGCCGTTTTTAGTCTGTTCCCAAGCTTTCTCGCCTTTTCCATGGCTTGGTCGAATTCATTTTGTAATTTGTCGTATTTTTTCTTCCCATCATTTATTTCACTATTTGCCTTGCCAAGCTCCAATCTCCGGCGCAAAAGTTCGCATTTAATTTCGTCCAGCGCACCATCGATAGCCTTTCTCGCATCCAATTCCGTGCCATTAGAAATCCTCGATTGCACGGGTGCCATCGCGGACCGCCCCGGTGAAATGCTCCGCGTCGCCGATCCACGCATCGCCACACCAACCGACGACGCACGGCCACGGAGGGCCTGCAACCTAGTAAACATATTCCCTGTCCCTTTCCCCAACGAAATCAGAATCCGCTAAAGTAGATCAAACTCATCAAGGCTTTTAAGATTCTTTACATTTTTTTCTTCCTGTTCTTCAGAAACACCGAATTCGAGCGACTTCTCCGTCTTAATATTGGCTTCCAAATGGAGTTCGTTCACTTTCTCGAAAAGCTCGCCAAACGAAAGTTTCGACTCCGTGAGACTTGCATTCATTTCACTGATCGCTTTCTTGGCCTCTTCCAGTTCACTCCTTAGGCTTTCGACATCTTTATCCGCGCTATCTTTATTTTCTTTGAGTTTGTTGATTTTATTCTTTAGTTCCATTTTAAGTTTTTTACGCTTGAGACTATTGTTTTTATCGTCATCAGTAGCAACATCCCCACCGGGGTTGTTTTCTTCTTTGTCGTTCCCAGTGTCGACAACCTCCTCAGTGAGCTTTTTTAATTCCTCGATGTCTTTTTCCGGTATTTCGTCTAGCAACGCCTCCGTTGTCTTTCCGTCTGCGTTAATGTCGTAGGAGGTTGCGATTCTCACTACTTTCTCTCGTATGGTTTTTAGTCTGTTCCCAAGCTTTCTCGCCTTTTCCATGGCTTGGTCGAATTCATTTTGTAATTTGTCGTATTTTTTCTTCCCATCACTTATCTCTTTATTTGCTTTATCAAGCTCTTTCTCAAGGTTAGACACACGATGATAAGCATCGGCAAATTGCTCGGCAACATTGGTCGCCATTTCTTTGGCTCTTTCTAATGCTTCCACCTCGAACTGCACCAGTTCCTTGCCAAACGCATTGGCATTGACCACGCTTAACTTTTTTTGCGCCTGTTCTATGCTACGTCCTAGTTCGGTTCCTTTATTTTTATACGATCCATGCAGTTGTTCTAAGTGTTTGCTTGTGCGTATTACTTCGGTCATATTCCCATCCTTTGTTGAAAAATTCTCTAAGGCACTTCATTAAACTCATCAAGGCTTTTAAGATTCTCTGCATTTTTTTCTTCCTGTTCTTCAGAAACACCGAATTCGAGCGACTTCTCCGTCTTAATATTAGCGCTCTCGAATTCAATCGAGCTGAAGATAGGAAAACCGGACTGACCAAGCTCCTCCTCCTCAGAAGATGCACCACTTCCCCGTCCGCCACCCTCGGCATTTCCATCCGTGCTAGTTTGCAAATTTCTTGACGAATTGCAAGCATTTTTTATTAATTCCAAACAAACTATCAAAGC